>CAYOYY010000015.1:0-60891 GCA_964408295.1 uncultured Desulfobacula sp.
AAATTTCATTCTTCGGTAATATTTGTGAATGATATTAAAAAATCAAAAGACTTCTATGTTCGACTGCTTAATCAGGAAATTGAACATGATTTTGGAAAAAATGTGATTTTGAAAGATGGATTAACCATTTGGGAAATCCAACCAGATCATATAATAAATAAGCAATTAAAAATTAAGAATAATTCTAATAGATTTGAATTATATTTCGAAACAGAACTGATTGATGAAGCATATAATAGACTAAGTAATGAACAGGTTGAATTTTTACATGAAATTCATGAAGAACCATGGGGACAAAGAACAATGCGTTTCTTTGACCATGACAGGCATTTAGTTGAGATAGGTGAACCTTTGGAAATATTTGTGAATAACATGAACAAAAAAGGTCTTTCCGTGAAGCAAATTGCTGAAAAAAGTGGAATTCCGATAGAGACCGTAAATGGGATATTGCAAAGAAAGGAAATATAATGGATTATGAACAAATGACAGCACCCTGTGGACTCGATTGTTTTAATTGTATTGTATATTTAGCAAATGATAATGAGGAAATGCGCGCTCATGTTTCAAAAGAAACCGGTATTCCTGTAGAAAAAGTTGGTTGCAAAGGGTGTCGAAACGTAAAAGGAAAGTGCCCTGTTATACCTATGCCATGTAATGTTTATCCATGTGTAGAAAAAAAAGGCATTAAATTTTGTTCGGACTGTTCTGACTTTCCATGCGATCTCCTTCATCCGTATGCAGATCAGGCAGCCAACTTACCGCATAATACTAAAGTTTTTAATCTATGCCTAATCAAAAAGATGGGACTGGAAGCATGGGCAAAAAACAAAGCTAAAAGTGTTAAGGATGTATATTTTTCAAGCAATTGGAAATTATAGCTAAAACCATAATAAATAAAGGATCAAATCCTATGGTTCAACAATAGAATATAGCAGACACCAAAAGCCGAGGCGATTTTAAAATAAACCAAAATGAGTCGGCGGTTTTTGGTGACTGTTGATTCTGAATGAACAGTCAGGGTTAAGGACAGGGCTCCTAATTTTCATACGTATCCTGAGTCTGGTAAATTTTTTTTAATTGTCTCGCCTTGCTTCTCATTGACCTTGAGCCAAAGCTTTTGTTCAAGGCAGAGGGGCTCTGCCTGCCTGAAAACCAGTCAGAACAGGCCTGGTCTGCACAATTCATAAAGGGAGGAGATTACAATTGTATTTTCAGGAAGATCAGGAGGTGCTGCCGGCAGTTCAGATGTAAGCCAGTATGAAAACATACCTGCCTTTGAAGCCGGAATAATGTCTTTTTCAAGGCTGTCTCCAACCATGGCAACACATGGGGCATCTGTACCAAGCCTGTCAAGAATTGCATGAAAAAATGCCGGGGTGCCTTTGCCGATACCAAGATTTTCATAACAGAAATAACCGGTTATATGCTGGCTTATACCTGCTCTTACAAAGGCCTTCTGTATATCAGCCTCCGAAGAATCAACAGCTCCTGTGGCAATATAAACTGCTGCATGCCTGGACAGGATTTCAAGGATTTTTTCAGCGCCTGTTACAAGCTCCACCCTTTCCCAGTCACACATCTTCCCGTGCTGATCAGGAAAATCCACCATAAGAGTGTCACCCCAGTCAAAAAGAAATATTTTATCCGTTGAACAATTCATCATACCTGTATATTTTTTCTGATCTTACAGGTCAAGCTGCAAAAGGTTTTTTACCTTGACAACAAACAGGAATTAACCTTTAATTGTAACAGGTATTTTTCCTTTCATCCCATAACAATAGAATCCATAAGGAGGCTGCCATGACAACCCCTCAACATTGCCCTGGTTTTGAACAGTTTAAAAATCTGAAATCATTTACCTGCAAATGCCCTGACTGCGGTGCATCAAAGGAAATTTTTTCTGATGAATTTGACAAACCCCATAAATGTGACAAATGCGGTGCTGAAATTGATTTTGCAGCATGCACATATGAGGCAGGAACAAAATGAAATGCTCCATTGCAAAAGACCTTGTTGACAGAACAATAGATTTTCACGGCCATAACTGTCCCGGTCTCACCATAGGAATCCGTGTATCAGAACTTGCAATGGAAAAACTCAATATTCACAAATCACCGTCTGCCGTATGTGTTACTGAAACAGACATGTGTGCAGTGGATGCAATTCAGTTTCTGACAGGATGTTCTTTTGGCAAGGGAAATCTTATACATAAAGATTACGGCAAATCAGCATTCACCTTTTACGACAGGGATGCACAAAAAGGGTTCAGAGCTGTTTTCAATTCCGATTTTGCAGGAAACGAACAGGACAGAGAACGCAGAATACAACTCCTGCTGGCAGCAGACCTTGGTGAACTGTTTTCTGTAACCCAGATCAGTTCAGCACCGGCAAGGCCAGCCAGAATTTTAAAAAGCATACAATGCGACAATTGCAAAGAAATGACAATGGAATCGCGCATCAGGCTTTTTGAAGGTAAAAATCTTTGTATTCCCTGCTTTCAGAATGTGGAGCAGAAAATCTGAACCTATAAAAGATCCCTGGTTCTTTTTACTGCACAGAAATCACCGCACATGGTACAGACTTCTTTTTCAGAAGGCTTTGATGATTCCCTGAAAGCCATTGCCTTTTCAGGGTCAATTGCGCTGTCAAACTGGGTTTCCCAGTCAAGCTCGCCCCTTGCTCTGCCCATGGTGTTATCCTGCACCTGAACTTCCTTTATACCCTTTGCAATATCTCCTGCATGGGCTGCGATTCTTGCAGCCATAATGCCTTCTTTCACATCGTCAGAATCTGGCAGGCGAAGGTGTTCAGCCGGAGTGACATAACATAAAAAGTCCGCTCCGTGCATGGCTGCAACTGCTCCGCCTATGGCAGAGGTAATATGATCATATCCCGGAGCAATATCTGTCACAAGAGGGCCAAGAACATAAAAAGGAGCATTATGGCAGAGTTTTTTCTGTATTTTCATGTTCATTTCTATTTCATTGAGCGGTACATGGCCGGGGCCTTCAATCATGACCTGGACATTATGCTGCCATGCTTTTTTTGCAAGCTCTCCTAAAGTAATCAATTCCTCAATCTGGGGTGCATCTGTGGAATCCTTTATGGCGCCCGGCCTTAACCCGTCCCCCAGGCTGATGCAGACATCATGTGCTTCACAGATATCAAGCAGACGGTCAAAATGTTCATAAAAAGGATTTTCCCTGTTATTTTTTTTCATCCATTCAAAAAGGATTGACCCGCCCCTGCTGACGATCCCGCACAATCTTGGATTTGTTTCAAGGCTTGCTGCACATTTAAGGGTAAGCCCTGCGTGTATGGTGATAAAATCAATACCGTTTGCCGCATGAATTTCAACTGTTTCAAACCAGTCTTCAATACTTATGTCTTCAACTTTTTTGCCTGTTCTTGTCAGGGTGTCATAAATGGGAACCGTGCCGATCATGACAGGAATATTTTCAACCAGCTTTTTTCTGAAACCTTCAGTATCTCCTGACACGCTCAGGTCCATTACAGCATCAGCCTTGTATTTAACAGCCATTCTGGCCTTTGCAAGCTCAGCATCAAATGAACATACATCCTTTGACACTCCGAGGTTGACATTTATTTTGGTTTTAAGCCCCTTTCCCACTCCTGCGGCTTTCAGGTTCAGATGGTTGCGGTTCGCAGGTATTGCAATCTGCCCCTTTGCAAGCCCTGCCATGAGTTCTGACTGCGAAATTGTCTCATTTTCAAGTACCTGTTCCATCTCAGGGGTCAAGATTGCCTTTTTTGCGGCATCCATCTGGGTTGTATAGGATTGTTTCATTCATATTCTCCTGTTATATTTTTAATTTCCTGCACTGTCTTTTCAATATCAGGCGCACCGATTATTTCAGTTACAAGGCACACTGTTCTTGCTCCGTGTGCAAGCACCTGCCTTAAATTATGGCGCTTGATCCCGCCTATGGCCACAAATGGCACAGCATGGTTTGAAACAACATGATCAAGATATTCAAGCCCTACGGCATCACATACATCTTCCTTGGTGCGTGTGGGAAATATAGGGCCCACTCCTATGTAATCTGCTCCGTCTCTGACAGCTTTTTCCGCCTGTTCAGGTGAATGGGTGGAACATCCTATCATCATGTCCGGCGCAATCTTACGGACTTCCTTTACCGGAAGGTCATCCTGGCCCTGATGAATGCCGTCAGCCTCCACCATAAGGGCTATATGCACATGATCATTGACAATAAAGGTAATGCCGGCATCTGCTGTTATCTTTCTTATCTCGCGGCATTCCCTGAGTATCTGCCTTAAAGTTTTATCTGTAAGCTTTTCCCTGTACTGGATAATGTCAACACCTGCTTTGGCAAGCTTCTGCGCCACCTGAACATTTGTTCTGCCGCAGCTGAACTTTTCTCCAAGAATTGCATAAATTCCATGCCCAAGCCTGCGTGAAAACAGAGAAACCATTTCAGGTTCCAGAGAATACACATCAAACCGCATCTGCTCGATTTTTTTCCCTGCATCATACAGGCCTTCTGCCTTTAAAATCTCCTCCAGGGCTCTGAACGATTCCTGAACCCTTTTAAAACAGGATATAACAGTATCTTTGATATCTTCTCTGGTATCTGATATCTGAAACATGGAAGTCAGCTTTCCCACATCATTGACAGAATCCCTTGAAGCCAGAAGGGTTCTGTGTCTTTCCCTGAAAAAATCCCTGATTTCGTGGCGCATATTCCTGAACTGAGAAGACAGTCGTCTGTTGTCAAACCTGAACCTTGCAACATCTTCAAGCACCCTCATGCCTTCAGCAGCCCGGTTTACATTTGCATCCACAAGCCTTGATTCATTCATAAAATTCACCTTTTCATGTTTTTCAACACTAAAGCTGCCATCATGGCAGACACCACAGCAACCTTGGGAGGAAATAAAATGCTGTCAGACTGATCAGAAACAAAATCCCCCACAATATTGCAGTTTCCAATCCTTTTTACAGAAACACCATCAATATCACTGCCTGCAATGCCTGAAGCAGAAACTATGATTTTATCTGTCCTGCACAGGTCTTCTATAATCATTTTTTTTAAAAAACTGCTGTCAAACCCTTCCACAACAATTCCGCAGTCTGAAAAAACCGTTTCTGCCTGTCCCGGCATAATTTTCATGTCAAGCTTGTCAATCTTTATTTCAGGAAAAATTTCCTTTAGATTTTTTTCAAGACAGATGGTTTTTCTGCACCCGATCTGAGAGACTTTATAAAACTGCCTGTCAAGATTTGATTCTTCAACATAATCAAAATCAACAATTCTAAGCTTTTTTACCCTTGCCTGTGCAAGCAGTCTTGCCACATTTGATCCTATTCCCCCTATTCCTGCGATCCCGATTTTCATCATAAAATCTCCCAGTCCTTGAAAACCGGCTGAAAACCGCTTCTGTGTATCATTTCAGCAATCTGGGCAACATCTCTTGTATCTGTTATTTCAAACTGAGGTGTGGAATCTTCTGCTGCACGGGTATATCCTCCCACTTCAGTTCTTGAGCCGGCAGAATATCGTGTTGCTCCCAGATGAATCAGCCTGTCCCTGAAATCAGCAGATTCCCGCGTTGATATCGTGATACCAAGCCTGGGCATGAAAAGTCTCCATGCCAGCATGATCTGAACAAAATACAGATCAGTCAGTTCATATCCCGGAGCAATGCCTCCCTTTGCCTTTGTCATCCTGGGAAGGGACAGGGAAATTTCCACATCACCAAATTTCTGCTCAAGAAATTTTGCATGAATCCCTGCCATGAAAGCCTCTCTTTTCACAGGGCCAAGCCCGAAAAGCGGGCCTATGTTAACAGCTCTGAATCCTGCCCTTGCACCTCTTTCAGGTGTCAAGATTCTATAGGCATAGTCTGATTTTCTGCCTTTCAGATGAACCTGGCTGTAAATTTTTCTGTCATATACTTCCTGATATATGGTAAGGGAATCTGCGCCTGCATTTTTAAGCACCCTGTATTCATCCTCATCCATGGGAAAAATCTCAAGGCTGACAGAAGAAAAATGCCGGGCAAGCACCCTGACAGCATCTTCAAGATATGACATGGGGGTTTTGTCCGGAGCTTCGCCTGTCAGGACAAGAATATGACGGATACCTGTCTGTGCCACGACTTTTGCTTCTTCTTCTATCTGATCAAGGGACAATTTTGTCCGTTCAAATTTTGTTCTGCAGTTAAATCCGCAGTAAGTGCAGTAATTTGAACAATAATCTGAAATATACATGGGTGCATAGATTCCGACTGTCCTGCCGAAATACTGACGGGTTATCTGCCCTGCCCTGACTGCCATGGGCTCTAAAAAAGGTACTGCCGCATCTGAAAGAAGATTGAGAAAATCGTAAATATCAGGTATGTCCCTGTCAAGGGATCTTTGGACATCAGCCTCTGTCACTGCATTGAAATATCCGTCAAAATCAAATGATTCAAACCGGTCGGCAAATTCCAGGAAATTCATCCTATTTCTCCCATAAAAACCCTGTCAGAGGCGAAGATGCCCTTGCAGTACCGCTTTGATCCCCAAGCTTTGAAAGAAAAGCCATTCTTCCCGCTTCCACAGCCATGGCAAAGGCCCTGCCCGCAAGAACAGGATCACTGCTGGTTGCAATGGCTGTATTCACAAGCACGGCATCTGCGCCCATTTCCATGGCACAGGCTGCCTGAGAAGGTTTTCCAATGCCTGCATCCACAATCACAGGCAGCCTGGATATTTCAATTATGCGCCTTATCATGGGCTGCATTTCAAGGCCGAGATTGGTTCCGATGGGAGAGCCAAGGGGCATGACAGCAGCCGCTCCTGCATCATGAAGCTGCCGTACCGTTGTAAGATCAGGCATGATATAGGGAAGCACGACAAAGCCTTCCTTTGCCAGAATCTGTGTTGCAACCACAGTTTCATGATTGTCAGGAAAAAGATATCGCATATCCGTGATGATTTCTATCTTGATGAAACTGCCGCATCCGGCCTGCCTTGCGATTCTTGCGATACGCACAGCCTCATCAGCAGTTCTTGCTCCTGAAGTATTGGGCAGAAGAGTCACAGATTCCGGTATATACGAAAGAATATTCTCATTGCCTGCATCTGGATCAACCCTTCTCAGGGCTATGGTGATTATCTGAGATCCGCTTGCCTCAAGCATCGGGGCAATAAGATTTCTGGATGCAAATTTGCCTGTCCCGGTCAAAAGCCTGCTTGTAAACTCAATATTGCCCAGAACAAGAGCGTCATCTTTAAAACTGCACATTTATCCGCCTCCGACAAAACTTAACAATTCAATTCTGTCCTGATTTTTAATCATATAATTTTCCCATTCCTGTTCTGGAATAACCTTGAGATTGACTTCAGCAACAACAGCGGCAGGATCCATGCCCTGAGATCTTACAAGAGCCGTCAAAGAAAGACTGTTTTTCAATTCTGCCTTTTTCCCGTTCAGGATTATTTCCATAACACCTCCAAAATATTGTCACTGTGTTTATGGAACCTTGAAATTTTACTGGCAGATATGGGAAAAAACTTGCAAAGACTGACAAAAAAAGATGAGCTTCATGCACTTTCCCTACGCCGGTACTAACCGTATCAGGTTCCAAGGGTTGAAGCTGTCAGCTTCTCTCAGCCGTTTTCAACGGCACCCCCAGTGAACTTAAATCATCCCTTTGATAACCGGGACTGATTTTAATGTCAATATTTTTTTATCCTGAAAATATCCGGGCCAAAAGGAATTGACAGAAAAATAATTATCATGTAAATGCTTATCACAATATATACAGGTTGCCCAAGGTAAACGGAACACGGTGAAATTCCGTGACGGTCCCGCCGCTGTAACCGGAAATATCTGCTCCTTTCAGCCACTGTGAAAACGGGAAGGCAGGCAGCAGATTCAAGGCCGGAAGTCAGAAGACGTACCTGGCAGCTTTGGCAGTCAAACCTGATGGTAAAGGGTTTTGCAAAATTTTTTGCAGAGCCCTTTTTCAGGTTCTGCAAAAGTGGATAAATAGCGGGGAAACTATGACGACACAGCTTGAACATGCCCGGCAGGGCACAGTCACACGCGAAATGCGTATCATTGCAGAATCAGAAAATCTTTGTGAAAACTTTATCAGAGAACATGTTGCATCAGGCGAAATTGTGATTCCATGCAATAGAGGGCGAAAGCATCAAAAGGTTACGGGAATCGGAAAAGGCCTGCGCACCAAGGTCAACGCCTCAATCGGGACATCATCTGATATATGTGACATAGATCTTGAAATTAAAAAGGCAGAAGCAGCACAGCAGGAAGGGGCTGACACTCTCATGGAATTATCTGCGGCAGGTGATCTTGACGAAATCAGGCAGAACATTCTTGAAAAAACAGATCTTGCAGTTGGAAATGTTCCATTATACCAGGCTTTCAAGGAAACCGTACAGAAATACAAGAACCCTGCAAGGCTTGATCCTGAATACCTGTTTGACCTCATTGAACGTCAGCTTGACGACGGGCTCAGCTTCATGGCCATTCACTGCGGCATAAACCAGTATACAATCGAGCGCCTGCGAAAACAGGGATTCAGGTATGGAGGCCTTGCATCCAAGGGCGGAACCTTCATGGTCGCATGGATGGATATAAACAAAAAGGAAAATCCCCTGTATGAACAATTTGACAGGGTATGTTCCCTGATGAAGAAGTATGATGCTGTTCTGTCTCTTGGCAATGGCATCAGGGCAGGAGCCATTCACGACAGTCATGACAGAGCCCAGATGGCTGAAATGGTCATAAACTGCGAACTTGCCGAAGCAGGGCGCAGGCTTGGATGCCAGACAATGGTTGAAGGCCCCGGCCATGTGCCCCTTGATGAGATTCAGGCAAACATAATACTGGAAAAAAGAATGTCAGGAAATGCTCCCTATTATGTGCTGGGGCCCATTCCCTGTGATACGGGCGCAGGATACGACCATATTACGGCAGCTGTGGGCGCAGCAAATTCAGCCCGTTTCGGAGCAGATCTGATCTGCTACATCACTCCTGCCGAGCATCTGGCCCTTCCGGATGTTGAGGATGTAAGACAGGGAGTCAGGGCAACAAGGCTTGCTGCCCGTATAGGAGACATATGCAAATATCCCGAACGCAGGGAAAATGAGAAACAGGCGGCAATGGCAAGACGGGACATGAGATGGGAAGATCTTGAATCATATCTTCTTTTTCCTGAAACAGCAGCCGGAATACGTCATTCCAGAATTGCTGACCAGAAACAGACATGCACCATGTGCGGGGATTTCTGTGCCATGAAAAAGGGTATGGAAATATTTGAAAACGATATAGCAGAAAAGAGGTGAATCCATGCAGTTACTCAATGATACCATTAAATCAATAAATAAAACTCTTGATGAAGATGCATTGCAAAAAGCCAGAGAACGTCTTGCAAACCAGGCAAGGCCGGCAGGAAGCCTGGGGGTGATGGAAGATATAGCAGCAAGGCTTGCTGCGATCAAAGGATGCATTGATGTAAGGCTTGAGCGCAAGGTCATTATCACATGCGCGGGCGATCACGGAGTGACCGAAGAAGGAATCAGCCTTTTTCCCTCTGATGTCACTCCCCAGATGGTATATAATTTTGCAGGAGGAGGCGCATCTGTAAACGTGATAGCAAAACATGCAGGAGCTGTGGTAAAAGCTGCTGATATCGGCGTGAACCATGATTTTGAGCCGGATCTGCCCATTTTCCACAAAAAGGTAAGATACGGCACAGCCAATTTCACAAAACAGCCTGCAATGACCCGCAATGAGGCTGTGGCATCCATTGAGGCCGGCATTGAAATAGTAAACGAGCTGACAGAACAGGACAATGTGGATATTCTGGGTACCGGCGATATGGGAATTGGAAACACCACGCCATCTTCAGCCATCATAGCGGCTTTTTCCGGGATTGACCCTGAAAGACTGACCGGCAGAGGCACAGGAATTGACGACAGGGCATTGCAGAACAAGATAGATGTCATCAAAAAAGGGCTTGCGCTGCACAACCCGAATCCAAAAGATCCCATTGATGTGCTTTCAAAGGTGGGGGGGCTTGAGATAGGAGCTCTTGCAGGCCTTGTTCTTGGCGGAGCTGCAAAGGGTATCCCTGTAATATGTGACGGTTTCATATCCACGGCAGGAGCCCTTATTGCCTGTGAACTTGAGCCTGCAGCAAAAAATTATCTTTTTGCAAGCCACAGGTCTGTTGAGGCAGGCCACATATTCATGCATGAAAGACTTGGCCTTTCTCCTCTGATTGATCTTCAGTTCAGGCTGGGAGAAGGAACAGGTGCTGCCGTATGCATGGAGCTTGTGGATCTTGCCACAAGAATTCTTGCTGATATCAAGACTTTTGAGGAAGTCGGAATTACTGACGTGCAATAAAATATATTTTTATCAGATTCAAATCAAATCAGACAGAAATTCTGTTAACCCTGTGTCAGTTCAGGCTCTGGCCGGTTCAGAGAGAAAAGACAGGCAAAAGCCTGAACTGACACTAGGGAGTTTTACCTATTGAAATTTCTTTTCTCCTGTGCAAGTCTTGTTACCGTATAAATGCACTGAATATCTGACTATTTATTGTTATGTTTAGCAGATTAAAGGGAATAATGCCATATGACAACCATGATTGATATTGACACCCTGATAGAAATTGTATCCAGAGGAGGCAAGATTACCACTGGAATTGACATATACAATGAAAAAGGGATCCTGCTGCTTAACAGGGATATTCTGGTAACAAGCACAAAACTTCTGAAAAAAATAAAGGAAAACGGTATCAAAAAGGTTCCCCTGAGTACTGACGGCAAAAGCGGAATCTGGGATGCAGACGGCAATATGATAAAAGATGCCCATGCAGAAAATGATACCTCTGTGAATGGTTTTTCTTCCTCAGGTGAAAAAAGTCTGACCGGGATTGAAAAGCATCTGCGAAAAATAGAGGAAAACAGAAAACTTGCCTGCGAGAGTTTTGAATCTGCCCGGAAATGTATAAAAAAAGCATTTGACGAAATCAGGCAGAACAGCGGCCAGTTTGATTTTCAGGAAGTCAGCTCCGGGGTTGTTCAGATGACTGAAATCTTAACTGGCATGGATAATCCCTTTTCCTGCATGAGCAGGGAAATATTCTCCCATGATGATTATCTTTACAACCATTCCATTAATGTATGTGCCATAGGCACCATAATCCTGAATAAATTCAATTCTGTTTTCAGCAATATGATAAACAGGCATCTCAATTCATCCGGATCTGAGTTCATGGATATTTTTTCGGGCAATACGCAGGATATTAAAACTTCGTATCTTCTCTTTCAAAAGGATGAAATCCAGAATATATCCCTTGGTTTTTTTCTGCATGATATTGGAAAACTGATGGTGCCGGATGAAATTATGAACAAATCCTGCAGATTAACAGATAATGAATTTAATATCATAAAAAAACATTCCTTTGAATTCGGACTTTCCATTCTGGAAAAAAATAAAATCGACAACCCTTTTATAAAAAACATAGTGCAATATCATCACGGCCCCCTGTACAAGGACGAAGAACGGTGTTATCCTTTAGACATATTGTCGGACCAGATACCTGTATATGCCAGAATCTGCAAACTTGCGGATATTTATGATGCAATGACTTCAAAGCGCTGCTACAAGGAAGCTTTCAATCAGATCAATGCTGTTACTGATATTGTAAGGTCATATGCCAAAAAAGATATGATACTTCAATATATTCTTCAGGCATTCATTAAAGGAATAGGAATTTATCCGCCCGGCAGTATTGTATTTCTGCGTAACGGGCAGATGGGTTATGTTCTTGACAGTAAAGGGCCTTTTATAATTCCTTTTACCGATACAAAAGGCAATGGGCTGTCAGGCATGTCAGAACCCATTGATTTAAGTGATTCAGACCTGGACGAGGCATTAAAGATAGACAGCAGAAGAAGCATTAAAAATCCATGTGAGGTGTATGAGCTTTTACCGCAGTATCTGAGGCCTGAAAAAACCGGGGAAAATTTGTGACAATACCGGGCCTAAGTGCACCAGGTACAATGTTTCAGGAGGTATAATGCCGGAAAGACTGCTCATCGTTGATGACGAACCAAGGCTGACCAGGTCGTTCAAAGCCATATTTGAACGCCGAGGAATCGAAGTTGCAACTTCAGATAATGGATTTGATGCCCTCAGAATATTCAGACAGCATCCCTTCAAGGTGGTTCTTTCAGATGTCTATATGGAAGAAATGGATGGGATAGCCCTGCTGAAAGAACTAAAGCAGATAGACCCATTTGTTCAGGTCATCTTTCTAACCGGATGTGCCAGCATTGACAATGCCTCAAAGGCATTCAAACAGAAAAACGCCTTTGACTATCTTCAAAAGCCTGTCAGGGACATGGATGAACTGCATGCAATTATCAAACGGGCAGAAGAAAAATATGACCGTGAAAAATATCAGATCACCAGAAAAAAGGAAGCTAAAAAAGCTTTTTCCATTTTCAGGGGCATATTTGATTCAATGGAAGCCATTGTCTATGTATCCGACATAAAAACCCATGAACTGATTTATGCAAACCTGAAATTCAAGCAGGTTTTCGGACATGATGAAGCCCGTCCCATTAAAAGTCTCAAATGCTGGGAAGCTGTAAACATGGATCAGACAGGACCATGCCCCTTATGCACCAACTCAAGGATTGTACGTCCCGATGGAACACCTGCCGAACCATATGAATGGGAATTTCACAATATATTCAACAATCGCTGGTATCATATAGTTGACAAGGCTGTTCAATGGTATGACAAAAGAATTGTCCACCTTGGAACTGCCTATGATATTACGGAAAAAAAAGAAAAGGAAAACCTGTTCCACGAATTTGAAAAGGCCATAGAAACTTCCAGAAAACTGGAAAGCATAGGCACAATGGCAGGGGGAGTAGCCCATGATTTCAACAATACATTGTCCATCATAATGGGCAATATCAACCTGGCCCAGCTTTCATGCAGGGAAGACGAGCCCCTCAGATATCTTTCCATTGCTGAAAAAGCAATAATGCAGGCCAAAGCCATTTCATCCAATCTTATTTCCTTTGCCAGGGGCGGTAAACCTGTAAAAGTCAAGACAGACATTGTGTCGCTGCTCAGAAAAAAGCTTGACTCAAAAATTGCTGATAAAAATATTCAGCTTGAATTTAAAGCAGATACCATTCCAGGCGATTTTTATGCAGATTCGGGTCAGCTCGGGCTTGCATTTGGCAATATCATTAAAAATTCCGTGGAAGCCATGAATGGCAGAGGCATAATAAAGGCAGAAGTTAAATATCTGAACTCTCCTGCGGGAAGAGCCAAGATTCTTATATCCATTTCAGATTCAGGATGCGGGATATACAGGGAACATCTGGATATGATATTCAATCCCTATTTTACAACCAAAGCAATGGACAACCGCAGAAGCAAGGGATTCGGTCTGAGTATCGCATGGTCAGTCATAACAAGGCACGGGGGCACAATCAAAGTAGATTCAATCCTGAACAAGGGTACCGATGTCAGTATTGTTCTGCCTGTTTTCAATAAAAATGTCCAAACCGATGAAATTCCTGAAACAGACACATGCGATACAGAGCCTGCCCCTGCCAGAACAGGAACAAACACCAGAGTGCTTGTCATGGACGATGATGAGCTTATTCTTGATGTCATTGTGCAGCTTCTGGAACGCCTTGGCTATAATACATTATCAGCCTCAGACGGAGAACAGGCCATAGAGCTTTGCAGAACCGAGACACAAGCGGGCAACAGAATCGATATTGCTCTTCTGGATCTTGATGTTCATTCAGGCATGGGAGGGTTTCCTTCCATGAAGCAGTTAAAAAAGACAGACAAGAATATAAAGGGTATTCTGATTACAGGTCATTCACAGGATTGCCAGGCAGAAAACTACAAGGATTACGGGTTCTCAGCAATGCTTGAAAAACCCTTTTCCATCACAAAGCTGGATAAGGCCATAAGAAAACTGCTGTAAATCAGAATTGTTTCTCAGCTTTCAATGAGCCTGAGCATAAGAGAAACAATATCACTTATCTTTATTTTATCTGTATCAAGAAGAGTCTGAAGAATAAATCCATCCACTGCTGCCACAAGCAGCTTTGCATGCGCATCTGAATATCTTATATTACCGGGCATTTTTGCAGATGCTTCGTTCACCATTGCAAACCATTGCCTGTATGTGGCCTGAAAGCGCTTTTTCAATGAATCATTGCCGGATATAGCTTCCTTTACAAGATAAATATGAAGTCTGCTTCTTGCATCTGAAGAAAGAAGGGTGGTGAAAAATGCAGTAAGAAGCCGCTCCCATGTAAGCCTGCTGTTTTCATCAATCATGGTGAACAGGGCCTGGGTAATTTTCTCCATGTGCAGGTCAGCAATATCAAAAATAAGATCATTTTTTGTGGCATAATAATAATACAAAGTACCCTTGCTGATGCCTGAAGCCTTTGAAATTCCAGCCAGAGTGATTTTATCCACGCCTTTTTGCCCTATCATGTCCATGGCTGCTTCCAGAATCTTTCTGCGGTTGTCCCGGCCTGAGCCCTTTGCTGTTCTGGCCATTTAGGATTTTTCCATGCTGGTGAAGGAAGGTTCAAGCCTTATGGCATCCACAGGACAGTCAAGAGCGCAGAACCCGCATCCAATGCACTCAGATGCATGTTCAAGCGTGGGAAAAAGATGCTTTGATCCAACTTTCTGCATACATGACGATATTGCACCCACAGGGCAGGTGTCCAGGCAGATATTGCAGGACATGCATCTGTCCAGGTCAAAATACGGGCGCACCCATTCCTTTGAAGGAACACGCTCAATTACAATACCAAAACTGTCCTTTACAGCGCCTGCAGGACAGACTCTGCCGCATGCCCCGCATTCAATGCAGATATGTTCTTTTATACGGTGCAGGGACTTTTTCTGCCCTTCAACAGCATGTGCCGGGCATATTTTCTTACAGGCCCCACACCCGATACATGATTCGCAAATTGTATATGCCATAAGTTTCCCCTCTGTATATGTTCAGACAATGCCGGTCACACGATCCATGATCTGTTCGGAAGGCATGCCTGTTTCTTCATCCCAGCCTGACAATTTCCAATAATCCTTTACCATGGCCTCAATATCAACACTTCTGCCCTTATTGGCGCCCCTTGTCTGGGGCGGTCTGCCAAGCAGTCTGTCCGGGACTGCATTATCTTCAGGCTTTACTCCCTGTTTGAAATTAAAAGCCTGTTTGAGCACCTGAATGTCTGCTCCTTTTTTCATATATTGTTCAGGTGTGAAATTCCAGCCTGAAGCTGCATTGAGCCAGTCAAAAACACGGATTCTGCGTGCGCCTGTAAATGCGCCGAACAGACAGATGCCTGCTGCATTCAGCACATTCATGTATTCAGAATTTGCTTTTCCCATGCGCGCATGGTTGATGTCATGCCTGTATTTTGAGGATTTCATATATCCAGGCCCGGGGTTTGGCAGGCCCTTTATCACCTTCCAGAGCTGATACATCTCATAGTACAGAAATGCGCCATTGGTATGACGCCCCGGTGCAGGCTCCACCCTGTAATGCAGAGCAAATCCCGGATCATTTCTTGGATCATGCATGGCAGGTTCCTGACCCCCGCAATGCATGGCTATTTTCTGCGCCTGTTCACCAAGATGCATGGCTGCACGTTTCACTCCATCTGCCAGGATATTGCCTATTCCCTGTCTTGTCACCATTTTTTCCACAAGAAACTCAATGGTATCAGGGTCTGCCCATTTCAATTCCCTGCCGCTGGTATCCTTTGTTGTTAAAATGCCCTTTTCAAAACATTCCATGGCAAAGGCAACTGCATGGCCTGCTGAAATGGTGTCCATTCCTGCCCTGTTCAACAGCTCGTTTACATAAAATATGGTGTCCATGTTCCTGTTCATTACAAATCCGCCAAACGACAATACAGTTTCATATTCAGGTTTATGGGTTGAGGAAAACTTGCCGCTCATACTGCATATGCCCCCACACCCAAGGGGACATGAATAGCAATGAAATTTCTGTGTTTCCGAGCCTGCAACTGCACCTGGGTTTGAAGAAAGCGATTTGAAAAAACCCCAGTCCGCGCTTGTGCCTTTCCAGTTTCTGATCGGGGAATCTCCCATTTCAGCTGAAACCTGATTCATGGAAACCGTGCCCCATTTCCGCAGCAGAACCTTGTACAAAAGACCGTCCTGGGTAAGGGCAAAGGGCAGTATGCGCATCAAGGCCCCTATGGGAGCGGTAAGCCATCCAGGCACAAAGGGCGGCTGAAACTGTATCCATTTATTGCATATCCGGCTTAAGTATTTCATCTTTTGCCTGTCATGCACACAAATCCGTCTTGTGCCTGCCAGAGCCAGTGCCTTGAGGTTTTTTGCACCCATAACCGCTCCAAGCCCTGAGCGGGCTGCCATGCGCCCCCTGTCAGTTGCAATCCCTGATATAAGGGACAGATTTTCCCCTGCCTGGCCTATGCAGGCAACTTTAAGTTTTCTGTTATTTATTTTTTCAGTAAGAAAATCCTGGGTTTCAACCGTATCCATGCCCGCAAGCCCGGAAGCATCCCTCAGCTCTGCTGTTGTGTCATCAACATAAAGATACACAGGTTTTGCGCTTATGCCTCTGAAAAAAATCCCGTCCACGCCACAGCGCTTTATGGCCGGTGAAAAACTTCCCCCGCAGTTGGCTTCCCCCCATCCACCTGTAAGAGGCGATTTTGCAACAGCCATCCACCGCCCTGAAAACAGGGATCCTGTGCCGGTCAAAAGTCCCGGCACAAAACCCAGAATATTGTCAGGGCCAAGAGGATCTGCATTTGCAGGAATCCTGTGATACAGGACATGTGCAGCAAGGCCCATGCCGGACAGAAAAGATTCATATACACGCTCAGGAATATCTTCAATTTCTATCTTCCCTGAAGAAAGATCCACCATCATGATTTTTCCCATAACTGCTTTTGGCAACATCACAGCCCTCCTTATCCTTTTCTGATTTTATCCATGTCCAGGGGAATTCCTTCCCAGGCAGCCTGGGCCACCATGAGAAAATCCTCATAATCCAGGTCTTCGGGATTATAGAATATGGCTCCGTCACCCATGGCGGTTTCAGCTATTTCTCCAAGTCTGGTCTGCGGCACAAGCATGTTGCCCTCGTGATCCTTAACTTCCCTGAAACAGGTGGCGTGCCGTCCCTGCGTAAGGGTATTAAGCTCCATGTTAAACTGCCTGATCCATTCAATAACGCAGGCTGGCCGCCGGGATTTTTCAGTTGATATGAATTTTTCAGGGCCTGCAAGATAAAAAAGCAGATCTCCCATATGATCCTTTATTTTATGATAATTATACTCAAGACCATAGGGCAGAAGTATTGACATGCAGGTGCCGTGAGGAACATGACAGACAGAACCTGCAGAATGCCCAAGTGCATGCACCATGCCCACCATGGAATTGGAAAATGCGATTCCTGCAAGGGTTGCTCCTGTTGCAAGGGCAAGCCTTCCTTCCCTGTCAGAAGGGTTTTTAATGACTTTTACAAGATTTTCTGCAATGAGCTGAACTGCCTTTACAGCATGGGTATCGCTCAAAGGATTTTTTGAAAGCATTGTTGCGGCCTCAATAGCATGGGCCATGGCATCCATGGCAGTTGCCGCAGTAATGTGTGCAGGAAGGGTCAGGGTCATTTCAGGATCAATTATTGCAGCATCAGGCTGAAGAAAATACGAAGTAAAAAGCATTTTACGATTTTTTTCATGATCTGCTATAACAGCCACAAGAGTTACTTCAGACCCTGTTCCCGCTGTTGTGGGAACTGCGATAAGGGGTTTTAACGGACGCTTTAAAGTCCCTGCGCCTGAAAACTGCAGAAGATCTGATGCATTTTCCGACACAAGAATATTGATCCCCTTGGCTGTATCCATGACAGAGCCTCCTCCAACAGCAATGATTGAATCACATTTTCCTGCACGGTATGCCCGGGCAAGGCGGCTGACCACATCAATATCTGAATCAGGAGGGACATCATCTTCAATTAAAGCTGCGCAGATATCCGGGCCAAGAGCCTGTGTCACTTTATCAATCAGCCCTGCTGCCATAACTCCCTTATCCGTAAGTATCATGGGAGAACACACATTCATGCTGCCAAGCAGGCCGGCAAGCCTGTCAAGTGCATTATTGCCGGCCACAATTCTGACACGGCAGCAGAATTCGTAATAACCAGGAATGTACATAAATCCTCCTTATAAGTCTGATACCCTGTGAAAAGGCCTGCCATCAAAAGCGCAGCTTAAAACGGTTTTCACAAGTTCATGGTCAAGCTGTGAATTATCATATGAATTTATGAGTGTCTGTCCGATTTCCTGCACCATTTCATTGTCAAGTCCTGTATTTTCAAGGGTTACAGGAAATTTACCCCTTGAACTGCAATGCATTCTCCAGACAAGGGAACGTATGAAATATATTGCAGCTCCTGCTCTTAACCCCTCTGGCACACATGAATATTTTTCCGGGCCCTCAAGGGGCAGAAGCAGGGTAGAACAATTGTTCAGGCCCGCATATTCCAGAACTGACGGCAGCAATACCATCATGGCCTGCGCATGTGAAGCCCGGCAGGCATCTGAGACAGCCCTGCCGATCATATCTGATGCAAGAAAAACATTTGACGGCATGATACATCCTGTCATGATTCCTGCCTGAACCAGACCTGCATGGATACGGTCTTTTTCCTTGGGCAGGCCGGCCTCATTCTGTCCTGCAGTCAGGTCAAACACCTGAACACATATCTGGATAACTGCTGATGCATATGCCTGTGCCAGAGGATTTTCTGAAAGCGCATAAACCTCGCAGCCTGCCGCAAAACAGAAAAACGCGCATTCAAGCATGTCAGCATCTGTATCAGAAATCAGAACACCAGGGTCTGCCACGGCAAGATCAGGAGCAAGAAAAGAAGATTCAAGGCGCCTGCCTTCAAAAAAGGCACAATCATTCACAGCACCTGCCGTGTCAACTCCTGAGGGAATATATACAAAAGGTTTAAGATGCTTATTAATCCGGCCTGAGCCTGTTAATACAGCAGGCTCCAGGGTCACCGCTGCATTGACAAGTTTTGCAGTGTTTGCAACGCGTGCCCGGCCATAGGCTATAATGGCATCAAAACCGTTTTGAGTATAAATATCATATATTGTCCTGACAATTTTAAGTTCATCAACATTTTCAGTCAATGGCCTGCACACTCCAAGGGTTATTTCAGAATCTTTGAAAGCATTTATAAGTGCAGAAGGCAGTTTTTTCCCGCTGTCATCCAAAAAATCATGGATCACCAGGGCTTTTTTCACTCCCATGGCAGCAAGGTCAAATGGAAGATGATTCAGGGCCATGACCCCGAATTCTGTTCTGGTACGGCATAAAAAAGAAAAATCATTCATTTTCCCGGATCTCCTGTGTTTAATATCCCAGAATAGTTCTGAACAGAACCCTGCACCTGTCAATGGTATGACGTTTCAGGCTCCAGTCAGGATAACGTTTGACAGCAAGTTTCGCTATAAAGGAAGGAAGCAGATATACCTGCACGATATCCAGGATTCTTACCACGGCACATGCATGGGGCACATCGCCTGAAACAAAGATCCTGGCCCTTGCATTTGCAACAGGAGTGCTTTCCTGAAAACTTAACAGTGCAAAGAGACAGCCAATGCTTTTAAGGCATATCTGAAGATGAACCGGCTGTTTTGTAATATCGCCACCCATGTACCGTGGCACTGCTTTTTCGTCCTTCCCCACCACCATATATGGCCCGCACGGAAAAGCACCAAGGGAAAAGGTGTAATTATCAGGCATCTTTGAAAACTCAGCAGCAACCTCCTTATCCACCCGTGCAGCAGCCTGAACAGCACGACCCAGAAACCAGAGCATAATTCCTGTGTAAATTCTGTGAAAATATCTTTTTCGCGGCCTTATTTCAATGAATTCTTCCATGATTTCATCCTGTTAAGGGTTAACGATGCAAATACCGGCTTTAGTCAGCCGGACGACTGACTAAAATTTCCCTATCAGGATTATATTTAATAGTCAAGAAATAAATTTATCAGATTTTCAGCATATGCCTGAGCCCTGAAAGCCGCAGAAAAGTTTTATTGTTGTCCAGGGCTGTTTTAAATGCCTTTGAAGATCCCACAACAATGACAAGCCTTTTACCCCTTGTCATGGCTGTGTATAGGAGATTGCGCTGAAGCAGGGGAAAATGCGCCATGGTCAGGGCAAGTATCACTCCTGAATATTCGCTTCCCTGGGATTTATGCACGGATATGGCATAGGCAAGTGTAAGCTCCTCCAGATCTGAAAATCCATATTCCACTGTTCTGTCGTCATAATTCACAAACACAAGGCCGTCTGACCTGCTTACCTCGCTTACCACACCGATATCTCCGTTAAACACGTCTTTTTCATAATTGTTTTTAAGGTGCATTACCTTGTCTCCGGGCATGAATGTCATGCCTCCGGCAGAAATTCCCATGCCTGAAGGATTAAGAGCCTTCTGAAGCTGCCGGTTCAGGTTTATTGTACCGGCCTGCCCCTTGTGCATCGGAGTTAATACCTGTATGTCGCCCAGATCAGGAAAGGCATTCGGAATCCTGGTTGCGCAAAGTTCAACAATGGTTTCTGCAATTTTCCGGGCAGAAGAATTTTCAATAAAATAAAATTCAGATCCAGGCCCGGCTGCTGGATTTTTCAGCTCCGGCATCTGTCCATTACGTATTTTATGAGCATGCATGACAATGGGACTTTTCTGTGCCTGCCTGAATATTTTTGTAAGAAAGAACACCTTTACCTGTCCTGATTCAATGATATCACCCAGAACATTTCCAGGGCCGACCGATGGAAGCTGAAAAGTATCTCCCACGATGATAAGGCCTGCATTTGCAGGCAGAGCCTCAAGCAGCCTGTACATGAGAACTGTGTCCACCATGGAAGCCTCGTCAAGAACAAACACCTCAGTATCAAGTGGGTCTGAAAAATTTTTTTCAAACCTGTTGTTTTCATGGTCAAAGCCCAGAATCCTGTGCAGGGTAAAGGCCTTTCTTCCGGTAACCTGGGAAAGACGTCTTGCTGCCCTTCCTGTGGGGGCGCCAAGCATGATTTTAAGGTTTTCAAGCCTGAAAACCTCGCATAATGCCCTGATAAGCGTTGTCTTACCTGTACCGGGGCCTCCTGTTATCACAACAATTTTTTCCTGCATCACATGGGAAACAACATCAAGCTGTTCCTCTGACAATTTAATGGCCAGGGCTGTTAATATTTTTTCAAGAATCAGTTCTCTTGTGATCGAACACGGGCGTGCAGGAAATGACAGCATGGCCTTTATCCTTGAAGCAATACCGGATTCTGCCTGGTAAAGCACTGCGGAATAAATTCTGTGCTCATCTTCATGGTTCAGGATTTTTATTTCGCCTGACAATTCAAGCTCGTCAATTACAGGATCGAATTCATCCGGCTCAACCCCTGCAATCCTTGAACAGGATTCAATCACCTCATGTTTTATTCCATATACATGGCCTTCATGCTCAAGCAGATTCAATACATGGATTACACAGGCCTTTAGCCTGTTTGTATCCTCTTTTGAAACCCCTGTTTTCATGGCAATCATATCAGCTATGTCAAAGCCCATGCCCGGAATATCCCTTGTCATTTTATAGGGTTCATGTTCAAGAATCTCCATGGCGCTGTTCCCATAAGCCCTGAGAATGGCAGCAGCATGGAATACGCTGACATCATTATCCCTTAAAAACTGCATCACCCGCCTGACAGCGTGGTGAGTGTTCCATGCCTTTTCAATCACAGCCTGTTTGGCTTTGCCTATTCCATGAACCTCGCGCAGCCTTTCAGGTTCATTCTCAATAATCTCCAGAGTCTGTTCCCTGAAATGATCCACAATTTTATCGGCCAGAGACCTGCCTATGCCCTGAATCATGCCTGAGCCCAGATATTTTCTGATGCCTGAAACCCCGGCCGGCAGAAGAACCTGACAGGATTCCACCCTGAACTGATCTCCATATTTGGGATGGCAGACCCATCTGCCTGACACTTCAAGGCTTTCTCCTTCTGCCACTCCTGCAAGAAAACCCACAAGCGTCACAGGCTCATTTGTTTCGGAAATGCATAATTTTGCTATTGTGTAAAAATTTTGAGGATTCTGATATGTAAATCTTTCCAGGATGCCTTTTATGGTTATCATTTAAGTTCTTACCTGATATTTTCTATAATCCACAAAGCAGCCCTGTACAGATCAGGGGCTGTAAAATCAGGCTCAATCTGCTTTTCAGCAAGAATTTCAGCAGCAGCATGGCCGTTTCCTGTCTGCACAAGCACGGTTTTTGCGCACCCTGCATTTTTTGCGCATTCAATATCCTTTGCACTGTCACCCACCATGCAGGAATGTTCAAGACTGATGCTGTATTTCTGACTTGCGGCAAGAATAAGGCCGGGCGCGGGCTTGCGACATGAACAATTATCCTGCGGAACATGGGGGCAAAAAAAGATATCTGTTATGGTGCCGCCTGCTCTGTGTATGCCTTTTTTCATTTTGGTGAAAATTGCTTCAAGAGTCTCAGTATCAGCCATTTTTCTGCCGATCATGGACTGGTTGGTGATGATAATCACCTGAAATCCTGCCCTGCACAGAAGAGCTACGGCTTCAGGGCTTTTATCAATGAATTCAAACTCTGAGGGCTTTTTGATATATTCAGAACTGTCTTTGTTTATAACCCCGTCACGGTCAAGAAATATTGTAAACTGCTCAGGTTTCATTTTTATCAGCGGGCAATTGTAAAGGCATTGTCGAAACCGCTGGCCATGAGCTTTTCCCTGAATCTCATGGCATCCTTTAAACTGGTGAACCTGCCTATCCTGACCTTGTAAAAGATACCACGGCTGTCCCTGAAAGAAACAACATGGACATGCTTATATATTTTTGACAGTTTTTTCCGGTAGTTCAAGGCATTTTTCTTTACCTGAAAAGCACCCACCTGAATTGTAAAATTGCCTTTCCAGTAGTCAAGCGGCCTGAAACTTACAGGTGCCCTGGTTTTTGCTGAAAATGAAGTGGCCCTTCCAAGTGCCGTGATCCTTACCCTTGCCGTGCCTTTTCCCACAATTCCCAGTTTTTTTGCCCCTGCATAGGACAGATCAATGATCCTTCCATAGACAAAAGGCCCTCTGTCGTTTATCCTCACAACAATCTGCCGGTTGTTTTCAAGATTGTGCACCCTGACCCAGGTTCCAAGGGGCAGGGTTTTATGGGCTGCTGTCATTGCATACATATTATAGGTTTCACCATTGGCGGTTTTCCTGTTGTGAAATTTCCGGCCGTACCAGGAGGCAATACCTGTCTGCACAAATCCCTTTGCACTTGCAAGGGGTGTATATTGCACACCCTTTATTCTATAGGGCTTCTGTGTGGCAGGTTTTCTGGTTCCCGGGGGAACAGAACGGGTATAACGGGGTTTTGGAGGGGGAATATGGCTTTTGTTATATGTTCTGTCAAGGGTGGTTGAACATCCAAAACAGCACAGAACCACCAGCGCCGCAGAAATCTGAATACAAAAACCTAATCTCACAAAAATACTCCGCAATATTTCAATTTTAATAATATTGTTGTCAATCCAGTGCCAGGTCCAGCACATTCTCCATTTTATCAATAAAATGAAACTGTATTGAATTTTTTATATGACCAGGCACATCCTCCATATCCTTCTGATTCCATGAAGGCAGGATAATGGTGCGTATTCCGGCTCTGTGCGCTGCTATGACCTTTTCCTTGATCCCGCCCACAGGCAGGACTTCACCCCTGAGAGTGATTTCACCGCTCATGGCCAGACGTTTTTTTATGCGCTTTTTCCTCATCAGGGAAACAAGGCAGGTCAGCATGGCCACACCGGCAGAAGGCCCGTCCTTGGGAATCGAACCCTCAGGCACATGAATATGCAGATCATGATGATTGAAAAAATCATCATCAACTTTTAATTTTTTTGCATTTGCACGTATAAAGCTTAAGGCCGTGTTTGCAGACTCCTTCATGACATCGCCGAGCTGTCCTGTCAAAGTAAGGCCTTTGCCGCCCTTCATGGCAACTGCCTCTATAAAGAGGATTTCCCCGCCGTATGGAGTCCATGCAAGGCCCACAACCACTCCTGGATTTTCTATTCTAAGGGCCATATCAGGCATATTGGGAGCAGGGCCAAGATATTCATGAAGATCCCTTTGTCCCACCACAAGGCTTGTGGCCTCTTCCTGGGCTATTCTGCTTGCAACCCCGCGGCATACAGAACCTATGTGGCGCTCAAGATTTCTCAGCCCGGATTCTCTGGTATAGCCTGAAATAATTTTTTTAAGTGCGCCTGTGGTGAGTTTTATCTGGGTGGAATTAAGCCCGTTGGCCTCTCTCTGTCTTGGAACCAGATACCTTGTGGCAATTTTTAATTTTTCTTCCTCTGTATATCCGTTAAGCTCCAGAATTTCCATCCTGTCCCGCAGTGGAGCCGGAATTGTATGCAGTACATTGGCTGTTGTCAGAAACATTACATCAGACAGATCAAAACACACATCAAGATAATGATCTGAAAATGAAAAATTCTGCTCAGGGTCAAGGACTTCCAGAAGCGCGGAAGAAGGATCTCCCTGGTATGATGAATTCACCTTGTCTATTTCATCCAGCATGAACACCGGATTTTTTGTGCCTGCCTTTCTCAGCTTCTGGATAATCCTGCCCGGAAGAGCCCCCACATAGGTTCTTCTGTGCCCCCTTATTTCTGCTTCATCGCGCACTCCGCCAAGGGCAATTCTTACAAACTGTCTTCCAAGGGCTTTTGCAATGGATCTGCCAAGAGATGTCTTTCCTGTCCCGGGAGGGCCTACAAAGCACAGGACAGGGCCTTTTGAGTCTTTTTTCAGCTTTCGTACAGCCAGATATTCAATAATTCTTTTCTTTGGCTTTTCAAGCCCGTAATGATCTGAATCCAGTACCCTACGCGCTTTTTTTATATCAAGGCTGTCTTCAGAAACCTCGTTCCAGGGCAGGCTGGTCAGCCAGTCAAGATAGGTTGAGGCCACAATATATTCAGATGAAGAAGGATGCATCCGGGCAAGGCGCTGCAATTCCCTTTCAGCTTCCTTTGCAGCTTCCTCAGGAAGGCCCCTGGCCTTGATTTTAGCCCTGTATTCCCTGATTTCAAGGCTTTCATCTCCTGTTTCCCCAAGCTCTTCCTTTATTGCCTTGAGCTGCTGACGAAGATAATATTCCCTCTGGCGTTTATCCATATCTTCCTTGACCTGGTTCTGAATTTTTGAACCCATCTCAAGGATTTCAAGCTGATCATTAACCAGCCTGGTCACTTTTTTAAGGCGTTTTTTAACATCCAGAAGCTCTATGACCTTCTGTTTTTCAGCAACAGGAGCATTGATGGTGGAAGCCACCATGTCAGCTAAAACACCGGGATCCTGCAGGGATTTTACCATCTGACCTATTTCAGTGGGAAGCCCCGGGGAAAGATCAACAATTTTTTCATATTGTTCTATGATATTTGCCATCAAGGCCCTGTTTTCCTTGGTGGCGCCGGCATTGAAGCTTTCCATTACAGTAATTTTTGCCTGCATGTATTTTTTGTCCTGAACAAATTCCTCTACCCTGAACCTGTTAAGGCCCTGGATAAGAAGCTGTGCCTTGTCATCCTCCATTTTGGACATTTTCAATATGGTTGCAACCGTACCGATTCTGTAAAGATCATCTGAAGTATGCCTGGAATCAACATCTGAACGCCTGGACAGAAGAAGCCCCAGCATTCTGTCACCTGCCATGGCTTCATCAATCAGCTCAACAGCTTCATTCTGGATCAATACAAGAGGCAGAACCATTTTGGGAAAAAGATTTGTATCCACAATGGGAAGTATGGGAATAATCTGAGGAATATTATCTGAACTGATCCGGTCAGGGCTGACCCTGGGTGAAGAATTCTTGGTATCATCCATATATTGTCTGGTTCCTTATGGAATGGAATCTTGGGGCTAAATAAAATCCATGGAAATATTATGCCCATGTTTCAGGTCTTTACTGAACAATTTTCCCAGAACAAGCTCAAGAAATCCATTGGAAAACTGGGCAGATACATTTTCAATATCAATGTCACTTGGCAGATACAGCACCCTTTCAAACTGTCCGAACTGAATTTCAGCAAGCCTGTATGTGGCTGTTCTGTCAGGGTGGCGGGCCTGTCTGCTTCCTGAAATCCTTACAGCCTTGTTACTGATTTCAATAACAATATCCTCTTTTCTAACTCCTGCTATTTCAGCCTGAATTACAATTTCGCGTCTTGTTTCAAATATGTCCATCTGGGGTTTCCATATCCGTTTTGAAAGACAGAACATGGGATTAATGGACTGAAACATTTCTTCAAAAGATTTCTCTTCAGAAGGCCCTGTTTCCAGATTATCGCCAAACCGAATTTCTATATGCTTCATATAAAACTCCTGATGATGCCGTTCAATCAGATCATCTGATGATTGTATCAGAATACCATCTGACCTTTATATTGTAAAGCGCAATAAAAAACGCTTTTACAGGTTGAAATCAATTCTTCTAAATGTTAAATGCATTTTCTGTACCAGACACTTTAATGTCTGGCTGACAATTTCTTTTATTTCAGGAGGCCAAATGTGAATGACAGCCGGCAGCAGATTGCCCTGATAACAGGTGCGGCAAATGGAATTGGCAGGGCTGTTGCCCTTGCCCTTGCAGGCAGAGGTGTTTTTGTTTATATCAATTATCTTTCAGATACAGAAAGCGCAGAAAAAACCCTTGAACAGATAATCAAAGCAAAAGGTCAGGCAGAGCCCATGCCCTTTGATGTGACAGACTGCCATGCCTGTAAACATGCTGTTAAAACCATTATTAAAGAAAAAAAACGCATTGATATTCTGGTGAACAACGCAGGAACAAGGAATGACAGCCTGATGGCCATGATGGGGCAGGAAGCATGGCAGAATGTGATGGATACCAATCTGACAGGATTTTATAATGTTACAAAGCCTGTTGTGAAACATATGATAAAAAACAGGTTCGGCAGAATAGTCAACATGGCTTCAGCAGCAGGACAGACAGGAAATCCTGGACAGGTGAATTATTCAGCTTCAAAGGCAGGGCTTATAGGCGCCACAAAAGCCCTTGCAAGGGAGGTTGCAAAATGCAATATAACCGTCAATGCCGTGGCGCCTGGATTCATTGAAACAAGAATGCTTGACGGTATTGATACTGAAAAAATAATCAGTACAATTCCGGCCCAACGCATTGGAACGCCTGAGGAAGTTGCCCATGCAGTGGATTTTCTGTGTTCTGAAAAATCAGGTTATATCAATGGCCAGGTCATAGGTGTCAACGGAGGCATGATATAGGTTTACGGGCTGTCCAGAATTTTTCTCAATGCACCTGCAAATTCATTCAGGGAAAAAGGTTTCTGGATAAAGCCCTGGCATCCTTCTGAATTTAAAAATTCCTCAACCTCGTCATCCACGGAATAACCTGTGGAAATTAAAATTTTTGCATCCTCACGAATCTTTTTTATCTGCGTACAGGCCTGCTTCCCGTTCATCTTGGGCATGACCAGGTCAAGCACAACAAGAGCTATCTCATCCTTATAAGACCTGAACACCTCCACTGCTTCCAGCCCGTTTCTGGCCACAAGAGCTTTGTAACCCAGTTTTTCCAGAAAATTTTTCCCCACATTGACGATCTCATCCTCATCATCAACCAGAAGCACTGTTTCAGAACCTTTCTGCATATGCTCAAAGGAAGGGGTTTCATCCTGTTCCCTGGACTGTTCATCTTCGCATGATGCAGGCAGGCATATGTGAAAGCTTGCTCCTCTGCCCTTTTCACTGTCCACAAGAATAAAGCCACCATGATTTTTTACTATGCCGAAAACGGTTGATAACCCAAGCCCTCTGCCCTTGTTGTCACCAGCTTCCTTTGTTGAAAAAAACGGATCAAAAATTTTTTTCTGTGTTTCCCTGTCCATACCGACTCCGGTGTCCCTTACAGTCACCTTGATATAGTTTCCGGGAGCTATTTCAAAAGGATGGCTGTGGTCTTCATCAATATAGACGTTTCGTGTGATAACAAACAATTCACCATGATCAGGCATGGCCTGGGAAGCATTGATCATGAGATTTAAAAAAACCTGCTCAAGCTGGGACTGATCTCCTGCCACAGGGTAAAGATTCCTGTCATAGTCTTCATGGATTTCAATATCCTTTCTGGTGGGTCTGAATATATTAAGGGTCATTCCTAAAAGCTCATTCATGTCAAGCATGGAAATCCTGTATTTACCGCCTCTGGCAAATCCAAGCAGACGGCTTGTAAGCTCTGCTGCTGTTTTGACAAGCCTGCCTATATGCTTTATGTGATTCATGGCCTTGTCAAGATTGGATATGTCAACCTGCATCAGGGAAAGATGCCCCTGAATACCCATCAGAATATTGTTAAAATCATGGGATATGCCGCCTGCAAGAACTCCTATGGCTTCCATCTTCTGTGCCTGCTGAAGCTGAATCTGAAGAAGTTTCAGCTCTGAAATATCTGT
The DNA here is from genome assembly GCA_964408295.1 of uncultured Desulfobacula sp. Taxonomy (GTDB): domain Bacteria; phylum Desulfobacterota; class Desulfobacteria; order Desulfobacterales; family Desulfobacteraceae; genus Desulfobacula. The sequence goes on from CAYOYY010000015.1 coordinate 28,685, forward strand.
AATCACCACAATGATCCGGTCAGAGGTTTTGCCCTGGGCAAATTTTGAAGCCCTTATTCTGCAGTCAAGCAGGGTCCCGTCCTTTTTCAGCAGCTTGGTTTCAACAAACCCGACCCCATACCTGTCCACACGGGAATAAAGCTCATATCCCACCCTGTCATATTCGGCCTGATCCTCATAAAGAACCCTTGTGTTTTCACCGGCCAGGGAATCAATTTCATACCCAAGCATTGTATAAAACATATCATTTGCCCAGCCAAGAATCCGGTTCTCCACAATACCGAGTCCTGCAGGTGAAAAATTAATAATATCTTTCAGTTCTCCATAACTCAGTTGCTGGCCTGCCCTGAAAGGAGCGTGTTCCGCACAGACAGTCTTGGTGTTTTTATAATGCCTGGTTTCCATAAAATCACCTTTTACAGGAATAAAACAGTCAATCAAGATTTGACTTGGATATCAAACAATTGATAAGTATAGCAGATTTTATTCTGAAATTTAAGTCAAGAATTATTATAATGAACCTGAAATATTTTCCATCTGTGTGCAGTGGTCTGCTGCTGTTCCTTGCTTTTCCCGGTGCAGAACTGTGGCCTCTTGCATTTGTCGCCATGGTTCCATGGTTTGTGTCCATGGAATCCATGTCAGAAAAATCATGTTTTTACACCGGCCTTGTTACAGGATTTATCTGGTTTGCAGGCCTGCTGTACTGGATTATTCCAACCCTTGATACCTATGGAGGGCTCAATCCTGGCGCATCTGTCTCCATACTCTGCATTTTATGCTTTTATCTCAGCCTTTATCCTGCCATGTTTGCCTTTCTGCTGAAAAAAACTCATCTTCCGCCATGGATCAGGCCTCTTTATGCAGGATGCCTGTGGACATCTCTTGAATATATAAGAGCCCACGCATTTACAGGTTTTCCATGGGGAGAACTGGGCTACAGCCAGTACAGAAACCTTGGTTTCATACAGATTGCAGATATTGCAGGAGTATACGGGGTTTCATTTGTAATTGTGGCTGTAAACTGTGCTTTTGCTCAATTGGTTTCAGGATTTAAAAAAAATTGTGTCACAAAAAATCTTGTTTCCGTGATGATTTCAACTGCTCTGGTCATATGCACCATGGTGTATGGGCATTTAAAAATCAATCGTGTTGAAAAACAGATGAAAACAGCTTCCAAAGCCTCAGTCATGGTTGTGCAGGGCAATATAAACCAGGATATTAAGTGGAGCCGTGAATTTAAAACAAAAACCGTGGAAAAATATATCAGGCTTACAGCAGAAGGATTAAAATCTGCAAGCCCCGATCTTGTGGTATGGCCTGAAACAGCACTGCCGTTTTATTACGGGCCTGACAGAAAATTATCAGACCGTGTGGATCAATGCATAAGAAAGTCAAAAACCAATTTTCTGGTGGGAACTCCGGCATTTGAATCAGGCAGAAACGGTATGCGCTATTACAACCGGGCCTGCATGATAAACCGTTTTTCCATTGTGACAGGGATTTATGACAAAACCCATCTTGTACCCTTTGGTGAATATGTTCCATTCGGGCGTTATCTGAAATTTTTAGGAAAGCTCACTGCCCAGGCAGGAGATTTTTCATCCGGCCCTGCCTCTTTTGAGCCTCTCAGGTTCAAAAAACATAAAACAGGGGTGCTTATCTGCTTTGAAATTGTATTTCCGCATATTTCATCCGGGTTTGTAAAAAACGGGGCTGATATTTTAACAACCATCACAAATGATGCCTGGTTTGGTACCACATCAGCACCTGACCAGCATTTTTCCATTGCTGTTTTCAGGGCAGTTGAAAACAGAAGAAGCATTGCAAGGGCTGCAAATACAGGTATTTCAGGTTTTATTGATCCAACGGGCAGAATCCTTGCCAGAACTTCATTGTTTTGCGCACAAACACTTGAACGCACAATCCCGGCCATGACCGAAATCACTTTTTACACCAGACATGGAGATCTTTTTGCGCTTGGCGCACTGGTTGCAATCTGTCTTGCCTTTATGATAAAACAGGGCAAAAAATACATACACAGGAAAACAAAGGAGAATGTGCAATGAGCCTGGAATTGAAACAGACCATACAGTCAATATATAAAAAAGCCGACCGGCTGAAGGAGTATCTTTGACCTGCCTGTAAAGCAGAAACGGCTCAGAGAACTCGAACATATTGTTTCAGGTGAGGATTTCTGGAATGATCCTGACAGGGCAACACAGCTTTTAAAGGAAAGAACCCGTCTTTCAGAGCTTCTGGAAACATGGGAAAACCTTTATAAGGATATTGAAGATGCTGAAATCCTTCTGGATCTTGCCAGGGAGGAATCAGACAAGGACAGTGAAAACGAGGTTGCACAGATCCTTGCAGACCTTGAAAAAAGAATAAAAAAATTCTCTGTTCAGATAACCCTTGACGGAGAAGACGATGCACGGGATGCTCTTTTATCCATAAATGCAGGTGCAGGCGGAACAGATTCACAGGACTGGGCAGAGATGCTGTTCCGGATGTACACAAGGTGGATTGATAAAAAAGGTTACAAATTTCAGGTAATTGATTATCAGCCGGGAGATGAGGCAGGAATCAAGGGCGCAACCATCCGTGTTTCAGGCGACTACTGCTATGGCTATATGAAAGTGGAATCAGGGGTGCACCGCCTTGTCAGGATTTCACCATACAATGCCAGCGGAAAGCGCCATACATCATTTGCATCTGTGTTTGTCTATCCTGAAATCAAGGATGAAATCAAAATAGACATTGATGAATCAGACATAAGAATTGATGTATACAGGGCAAGCGGGGCAGGCGGGCAGCATGTAAACAAGACCAGCAGCGCTGTCAGGATAACCCATCTGCCCACTGGTGTTGTTGTGCAATGCCAGCAGGAATCATCCCAGCACCGCAACAAGGAAATTGCTTTCAAGGTTTTAAAATCAAGGCTTTACCAGCTTGAAAAACAGAAACAGGATAAAAAGATGCAGTCCCTTCATGACGGAAAGGATGAAATTGCATGGGGAAGCCAGATACGCTCATATGTGCTGCACCCTTACAGGTTGGTAAAAGATCACAGGACCGATCTTGAAACAGGCGATGTTGACAGGGTGCTTGACGGAGATCTTGATCTTTTTATCGAAGGAGTGCTTTTATCCTGAACAATGAACCCTGTTGCAATAATTGAAAAATTCTATGAGCCAGGAACAGGGCTTTATGAGATTCTGATGAACCACAGCAGAAAAGTCATGCACAAAAGCCTTGAAATAGCCGGAACTCTTGGACATATGAACCCTGATCTTGAATTCATAAGCAAAGCTGCAATGCTCCATGACATAGGCATCTGTTTTACCCGCGCCCCTTCCATAGGCTGCAGCGGCACACATCCATATGTGTGTCACGGATATCTGGGACGAAAACTTCTTGATGAAAACGGCCTTCCTCCTGAATACGGGCTTGTGTGTGAGCGTCACACAGGAGCAGGAATCACAAAAGCCAATATAATATCAAACAATCTTCCCCTGCCTCACCGCGACATGGTTCCTGTGACACTTGAAGAAAAGATCATATGCGCGGCAGATAAATATCACTCAAAAAGCCCGAAAAACCAGGGCCATGTCCCGACCACAGAAGAAATAATAAAAAATCTTGAAAAAATAGGCAAAGATCATGCACAGCGGTTTGCTGCCTGGGCAGAAGAATTCAACCTTTATTAATATGAGAAACATTTTAAGGGGCCGGCAATGATAATAAATCTGGGCAGAGGCAGATCAATAGACACGGCAAAGGACCTGAGTGCTGAAGAAAGGCATATACTGCAGAAATTATTTGCCTGGAAATCAGTTGCAGATTCGCTTGAACAGTTTCGATCCGTAAAGAAACGGGCCATGCAGACAGGATGGAACAACTCAGGGCCGGTCAGGGAAACCCCTGTAATGAAAACCATTATTCTCCAGATGGAAAAACAGCTTGCCGCAAGGCTTAAGAACAAAAAATAATATAACCTGCCGGCTTTAAGCCTGGCCTGTCTGTATCATGGAATAAAACTGCGCATGAACTCAGCCTGTGACATTTCATGCACCTGATCGGCAAGGTCAGACAATTCCCGGTAATAATCTTTTCTGCCCTGGTCAGGATACAGGATATTGTACTGACAGAAACGCCAGAACGCTGTTGCAGCGCCGGCATATTCAATGAACAGCTTAAGCTGGCTCTTTTCATGGTCAGACAATAAAAATCCTGTCTGATATCCGGCAATGAGACCCTGAATCCGTGCATTCACAAACCTTTTCTTTTCAGCGCAGCATCCCAAAACAGCTATGGCAAGGTCAAGCAGCCTATACTCAAAACAGGCTTCTTCAAAATCAAGAACTGCTGCAAGCTGTTCATTTGAAAAAACCAGATTATCCCAGAAAATATCACCGTGGATAATGGATCTGGCCATGCCCGTGTCAAGATTGGCTTCAAGATGGACACACTTTTTTTCAAGCCACTCAGTAAAGGGATGGGAGATGCTGCCGGACAAAAAGCGGTCAAAAGCCCTGAAGCCTGAGGCAGCCTGATCCGGCAGAAGAGTGCGCAGGTCAGAAGGCAGGTCCAGACTGTGGAGCGCTGCCATGGCCTGACCGACCTGAAAACAATGGAAAGCGGAAAGATCATGAATCACATGGCCTGGAATAAAGGTTTTGATATAAACAGGTTTGTCCTGATACTGGATAAACCCAGGCCCTGATTTTGTCCTGACAAGCCTTGGAGTCGGAAAATCACAGATTTCAAGCCAGGCCATCAACCGTGTCAGTCCATGGATCTCCCTGCTGGTCTTGCCGTCACACACAGAAATGGTGAACACGCCCTGGTCTGTTTTTATCCTGAAACTGGAATTGGCCTGCCCGCCTTCAAGGGGAGCGGTTGTAACGGGAGTGCCAATATCATAATATGCTAAAATTTCATCAATATCACCTGTTGTCAGTCTGGTGTAGTCAGCCATGGCACCTCCTTTGTTCAATGGCATGGATCAGAAAGGTCTTAAGTTCTGAAAGGTCACACTCCTGTGCCTGGGGAAGCTCCCGGGTGGAAGAAATAAGGCCGGGGTGAAACGCTGAATCAGGAAGAGGGGTTCCAAGGGCCTTTTCAATGATATGGGGAAACTTGGCAGGATGGGCTGTGGCCATGCAGATGACAGGCATGTCAGATGAAGTTTCAGCCCGCAGCTTCAAGGCTCCTGCAAGTGCAACTGCTCCGTGGGGGTCCAGCAGATATCTGTTTTCCGTCTGATGGATCCGGGCAATGGTTTCAAGGGTGTCAGAATCGGAAACAGAAACCGCCCTGAAGCCATGGGTAATGGCTGACAGAGCATCATGGGGAAGCTGAACCTGGCCCATGGCCTGAAACTGATCCATCCAGTTACGTATTCTGTCAGGATCCCGGCCCGTGGCAAAATATAAAAATCTCCAGAAATTATAAGGCACCACAATATCCATGGCAGAGGAAAAAGTCTGACGCAGTTTCCATTGTTTAAACAGGCCTGTGTTAAAAACCGTTGTCAAAGTCTGATTGGCATTGACAGAACAGATGAACTGATGAACGGGAAGGCCCATGGCCCTGGCCATGTAACCGGCAAAAAGATTGCCGAATGCACCCGTGGGAACAGAAAATACCACAGAATCTCCCACAGATCTGCATACCCTGAAATATGAATAAAAATAATGAACTGTCTGGCACAATACCCTGCACCAGTTGATGGAGTTGACACTGGAAAGGGAAAGTTTCTGCACCAGATTCTGGTCAGCAAACAATTCCGCCACAATCCGGTCCAGGTCATCACCGCCGTCAGGACAATGTCTCACCCTTACCGGATGAATGTTGGAGGCATCAAGGCAGATCATCTGTCCCTCCTGTTCCCTGGTTATCATGCCGCCGGGATAAAGGGGCCAGCAGTCAATGGCTTTTCTTCCGGCAGATGCATGGGCAGCGGCAGGGCCGGTATCCCCGGTGGTGGCCAGAATAATGTTGAGGTGCTTTCCCTTTTTTACAAGCAGATAATCCATGACCCTGATAAGAAAACCCATGGCAATATCTTTAAAGGAAAGGCTAGGGCCGTGGAACAGCTCCAGAATCCATGTTCCGGGAATCTGTTCCATAGGATACAGTCCCAGAACATCCGGATGGGTAAAGGAAGTAAAGCTGCGGTCAATCAGGGCTTTCAGATCATTGTGGGGAATGACGGCTGGATCAATAAACCGGGAAAGGATTTCAAATGCAAGCTGAGGATAGGTCAGGCCGGACAGCTTATAAAGGGTTTTGCCGGAAAACCTGGGCATGGTGTCTGGAACAAACAGTCCCATGTCGCTGGCAAATCCCTGAAGCACTGCCTGATCAAACCCGACAGGAGGGGCCTTGCCGCGGGTGCTGATATAGGCAATCATGATTTCTCCTTTTTCATGGCCTGATATACGGCTGATGCAATCTGAATGTCCTGAACTGCCACTCCGGTCAGATCTGCTATGGTTATCTGGGTTTCAACTGTCCTGCCAAGATCCGGAGATTCAATGACCCGGCCAAGCTCATGGATACGGTCGGGTGACAGCAATCCCTGTTTAAGGGCATGGGAAATCTCACCTCTTTCCCGGGTCTGGGACAGACTGTCCGCCACAACAATATCTGCCTTTTCAAGAATGACAGGGTCAAGCTCCTGTTTTGCAGGCGTATCTGAACCCATGGCAGTGATATGGGTGCCAGGGCCAATGTCTCCGGCATGAAGCAGGGAGCTGGATGAAGGAGTGGCCGTGATGATGATCTGGGCATCTTCCGCTGCCATGGCCGGAGTATCAGCAAGAATTACATTATAGCCTCTGTCAGCCATGTATGTTCTGTATGCTTCCTGATTTTCACGGGTCCGCCCCCATACACAGATACTAGTGCAGGATGTGACAGGTTTAAGATATTCCACCTGCATTCTGGCCTGAACTCCTGTGCCCAGAACTCCTATTTTACTGACACTGGAAGGAGCAAGGTATCGCGCAGCTATCTGCCCGGCAATGGCGGTTCTGACGTCTGTGAGATAGCCCTGATCAAGAAGAATGGCTTCTATTTCTCCTGTCCGGGTGGAAAAAATCAGCATAAGGCCTGAGTTGGAAGCAATACCCAGTCCTGGATTCTCATAAAATCCTGAAGCCACCTTGATTACATAAAAGGCAGACCCCTTTATATAACCGTATTTAATATGGGTTTCTCCGGGAGGAGATTCAAACACAAGCTCTCCTACGGGCGGAACCACAGTTCTACCCTGGGAATAGGCAACAAACCCCTGTTCAATGCTTTTGGAAAGATCCAGTTCCGGAAGAACAGCCTTAATCTGTTTCAAGGAATAGATAAGCGTCATTAATGCCTCCTGCTGGTTTGGTTTTTTCGGATTGTCTGAAGATCATTATAGGCAGTGGCCCTGGACACTCCAAGAATGGCTGCTGTCTGTTCAATGGATTTTCTGGCATAAAAAAGCCCCCTGGATTCCAGATGAGCCATGATCCTGCGGCGGATTTCAGGGGAAGTGGCTGCTGTTATATCCATGTGGTGTTTTTTCAAAAAAACCTGAATTTCCTGTTTAATGCGGTCCTGCCACTCATTGCGGAAAAGAATCTCAGGATGGGACTGCAATTGCGGCGGGCGGATCAGTTTATCCAGAATATCCAGGGCTGCTGCTGCCCGGGAATAATCCAGGTTAATGCACATAAGCCCGGCAGGTTTTCCCATGGCACCGGAAAGAACAGCTGTTACCGAACGTATGGCCTGGCCCTTTTCTCCGGTTTTTTCATATGGGCCTATGACCGGCTCTTCCCGGTCCAGATCACTGCTTTTAAGTTTGAGAAGGGAAGGGTCTCCAACAGCACGATTGGAAAAACAATTTGCAACATGATAAACTGTATCGGTTTCAATATCATGAATCACCACTTCAGCATGGGGTGCCAGCAGTTGTGCAATGGCATCTGCCACTGGAATGTAACAGGCAAGATCAGTCATAATATATTCTTTGTCTAATCTGGATATTTTGTCTAAACACAACCTGTTTATCTTCACCATGACTGAATGTCAAGGCAAAATAATATTATATGATTTTATAGGGTGATATGCTCGATTTTACAGGGATATACACCTGTTTCACGTGATAAGAGCTTTTCAAGGATATCTGTTTTTCCGGTTGTATAAAAATGGAAAAAAGGATCAGCACCATGTGGTGATTTAATGGCAAACTGATCCAGAATCCTGCCTGTCTGTGCTGCAACAGCATTGGCAGGATCAATAATTACTGCTTTGTTATCTGTAACCTGTTCAATTATGTTTTTTAAAAACGGATAATGGGTACAGCCAAGCACAATTGTGTCAACGCCCTTTTCCATCATGGGAACAAGATAATCTGCAAGAAGCGCCCTGGCCTGGTCACTGTCCTGTTTTCCCTGCTCCACAAGCTCCACAAGACCGTATCCCGGCTGGACAAAAACCTCAACTCCGGCTGCATATTTTTCACAGGTTGTTTTAAAATGTTTTCCACGGAAGGTATTTTCCGTTGCAAGCACACCTATTCTGCCGGTTTTTGTCTGCCTTACCGCAGGCTTCAGGGCAGGCTCCATTCCAATGAACGGGATATCATACTCTGATCTCAATCTGCCTATTGCCACGGCAGTTACTGTGTTGCAGGCTATTACAATTGCCTTGCACCCGGAATCAACAAGAAAAGATATGTTTTTATCTGCCAGGTCAAAGGCTTCATCTTCTGTTCTGCTTCCATAGGGACAATTGGCGCTGTCAGCAAAATATATGACAGACTCTCCAGGAAGCATATGCTTTATTTCGCTTAATACACAAAGCCCTCCCACACCGGAATCAAAAATTCCAATGGGCGCCCGTGCATCAGGGGTTTCCCGTTTCAAGTCCCTGATATTCCTTTATTAAAATATTCACAGGTTTTAATTTCTTCCGGCTGGTTTATTAATACACCCTGTCTGTTATTGTCAATACCGGAACCCGGAGTATCAAAAATTCCCGGCTGAATCAGGCAGTGCTGTACCAAAGCATGCTCTTTCTGTTATTCATGCTCCTGCTCAAAAAAAAATTGCTTTATGCCGTAAAACAGGTAGAATGCGGTTCTATAAACTCAATGATTTGAAATGAACAGGAAAAACAACCGATATGTCCATTGTATTATCCGTGCTGGCCTGTTTTGGCTGGGGCATTGCAGATTTTATAGGCGGGTTCAAAAGCAGAACCATGTCCACACTGATAATTTTACTGGTGTCAACTTTAACGGGCTGTGTTTTTCTGGCCCTTATACTCTGGTTTGTCAACAAACCTTTTCCGGCAGATCCTCTGCTTGTCTGGGCAATCCCGGCAGGAATCACAGGGCTTGCAGCCATATCCATGCTGTACCGCAGCCTTGCTGTCGGAACAATTTCCATTCTGGCCCCCATAAGCGCAAGCGGGGTTATCCTGCCTGTGATCTGGGGGCTGTGCTCAGGTGATACCGTATCAGGACTGAGCCTTTTTGGAATTATTATTGCAATTTCAGGGTCTTTAATGGCTGTCATTGAAAAAGACCCTGAAAAAAACACAAAAAAACTGACAAAAGGGATAGGACTTGCAACAGGATCAGCCGTTCTTGTGGGAATTTATTTCATCACAATGGACAGGGCATGTACCTTCCATCCCATATGGGCATCCATGATAACAAGGGTGTCAACCATAATAGTTCTGGCACCTGTGATCTTTTTCATGAAACCGGGACTGAACACCGGAAAAACCCAGCTGGGTTTTCTGATATTCATGGGGCTTATGGACACCAGTGCTGCATTCTGTTTTGCGCTTGCCTCCTCAAAGGGAATGTTAAGCCAGGTTGCAGTCATAAGCAGCCTTTATCCTGCTGTCACAGTTATTCTGTCAACAATAATAGCAAAGGAAAGAATAAGAAAAATCCAGGGAGCAGGTGTGTTTCTTGCCATAACCGGAATAGCACTGATTTCCGCATTCTAATTTCCAAGAAACTGGTCATAGATATCAATGACCTGATTTCTGATTTCATCAAACTCCCTGACAGGGACCTTAAGGGGTTTTTCCTGAAGATTGAGACGATGTATGGTCTTTCGCATCAGAATATAGGCATTCTGAAGCTGCTCGCTCTGACATCCTGTGATAATTCCTTCTGCATCAAGGCTCTCCAGAATCCTGATATTATCAGTCCACAACACAAGGTCGGGACTGTCATGGCCATGTTTTAAAACCAGAAACTGAACTAGAAATTCAATATCCACTATACCGCCTCTGGACTGCTTCAGATCAAAAAAGTCCTTGTCTTCCTTCTTCAGGCGTTCGGCACGCATGCGTTCACGCATGTCAGCAACTTCTGTTTTAAGTTTTTCAGGATCCCTTGGCTGTGTCAGTATTGTTTTTCTCAACATCTCAAACCTTACGCCAAGTTCCCTGTCGCCTGCCACAGGCCTTGCCCTTATCAATGCCTGGTGTTCCCATGTCCAGGCCTGGTTTTCAAGATAATCCTCAAAGCCGTCCATGGAAGAGACAATTGTTCCTGAACTGCCCCCGGGCCGAAGCCTCATGTCAGCTCCGTAAAGGGTTCCTGCAGCAGTATGCAAAGTAAGCGCATTTATTATCCTCTGCCCCAGGTTTGAATAAAGCCTGACACTGTCAGCATCTGAATCTTCCCTGTGAATGAATACAATATCAATATCGGATTTATAGCCCATTTCAAGGCCTCCTACCTTGCCATAGGCAATTATTGCAAACCCGCAGCAGTCAATATCATTTTCCGGGCACAGTTCAGATATTCCCACTGGAAGCCCGTATTTTCCAATAACAATATTTAAGGCAATCTGAAGCACCTGTTTCAGAACTGTTTCCGCAATAAAGGTCAGATGATCGCTCACCTTCATCAGAGGATAGTCTCCACTGACATCTGCCGCAGCAACCCTGAGCATATTAACCTGCCTGAACACGCATAATTCCTCAAGAAGAATTTCAAGATCATCACTGCCGATCCTTTCCATTCTCTGTGCCATTTCCCTTTCCAGAGCATTTCGGTCAGGTGGAAAATAAAGGGTTGCAGGATGCATGAGCTCATCAAGAAGAGCAGGGTGCCGGGCAAGAAAAGAAATTATCCAGGGGCTTTTTCTGGCAAGAGTAATAAGTGTTTCAAGGGCTCCCTTGTTTTCCACAAGCAAAGACAGATAGCAGGTGCGCCTTTCTATTGTGATAATTAGATCCACGAGCTGGGAAATAATTTTATCAGGATCATCAAGCTGGCCTGCCTTTCTGATCAGAAGAGGAACAAGCCGTGCAAGTTTTTTTCTTCCGTTGGGGGTGAGGCGTTTTGTATTCGGGTGCTCCTCAAGGGATCTTAAAATATTTACAAGCCTTGCAGGATCCCTGAACCTTCCTGCGGCAACAGGGCCGGCTGTAAACTGAGGATCATTTATATTCATCCACAATTCTCTGAGAGCCTGGATTTCCCGGTCTGTCTGATCCTGATCCTCAGATACCAGAAGCTGGGAAAAATGATAATGTACCCTGTCAAGATGGTAATTGAGATCACAATAAAATTCATCCCATGAACCATAGTTCATGGAAAGGGCCAGAATATGTCTGCGTTCAGTATTTTCAGGGATATCATGGGTCTGAAGGTCAGCATATTCCTGGAGCCTGTTCTCAACCATTCTTAAAAACACATAAGCATGCTTGAGATCATCTGAAACTGTTTTGTTAATGCATCTGTGGGAATAGAGCAGATCCAGAACCTTCATGATGCTGCGCTGCTGAAGCCCCGGTTCCACACCTCCTCTTATCAGCTGGAACAGCTGGCCGAAAAATTCTATTTCCCTTATTCCTCCGGGCCCAAGCTTGATATTGTTCATAAGCTTTCTGTTTTTTACCTGGGTTGATATCCTGCGCTTCATATCCCTGAAGGAATCAAAGGATCCATAATCAAAATACCTTCTGTATACAAAGGAATTCAAAATTTTCAGAAGATTTTTTCCCGCCTCAATATCACCTGCAACCGGCCTTGCCTTTATCATGGCATATCTTTCCCATTCCCTGCCCTGGGCCTGGTAATAGGCTTCAAAAGCTGCGGCGCTCATGACAACAGGCCCGCTGTCCCCATAGGGACGAAGCCTTGTGTCAATTCTGTAAAAATTGATTTCATCCATGCCGGGAGTGAAAAATTTCAAGAATCTGCGGCATAATTTTATGAAAAATTCCTCGTTTGATATGATATTTTCCCCATTTGTATAGCCCTGTTCCGGGTATACAAATATAAGATCTATATCAGATGAAAAATTAAGCTCATGGGCTCCCAGCTTGCCCATGCCAAGTATTATCAGCCTTTGAAAATTACCATCTGCATCAACTGGAAAGCCAAAGCTTTTTCCCAGTTCTTCATAAAGATACTGAAGTGCTGTATCAATTACAGCATCTGCAAGGTTGGACAGGTCACAGAGAGTTTCTTCAAGCATTGCCCTGCCTGTCAGATCTCTCCATGCTATTCTGACTGATTCGTATAGTTTTATGTACAGAAGGATTTTCTTAACTGAGCCTGTATTCTCAGACAGGCTGATTTTTCTATGTATCCGCGTGGAATAGGATGTGTGTGAATAGGATTTGAAAAGATCTCTGGAATCAACAAGCTCTTTAAAGATTTCAGGATGCTTTGCAAGGCCGGATGCAATATACTCGCTGAACAGCATGACCTTTACAAGATCCTGCTGTATTTCATCATCCGACTTTATTGTAATTTCTGCCTTTTCAAGGCTTTGTTCAAATTTTTTTACCCTGTTGTCAATGACAGCCAGCAGAGTTTTGTCAAGGCCGGGAAAAACCCTGCCTGCAATATCATGGTCCATTTATCCCCTTTAAGATTTAAGATATATAAACTTAAAATCACACCATAATATTGCAGGCATATTTTATCAAGCCACTATCTTTTCATTTTCACCGTGTATACAAAGCCCTATTACATAATGATTTCTGAAACCCGTGGATTCATCCCTTGTTATATATTTTATCCTTGTATCCAGGGTTTCAGGAGGTATGGACCTGTCTGAAGGATAATATCTCATATTGATTATATCGCCTTCACTGATATTGTCCAGAGCCTTGGAACCTTCCCTGACAACTGCAAACATGGGCTCTGACTCACTTCTTCTGAGCTTGAACTGATAAAGAATCCTTGGATGGGCCAGTTTAAATTCAGCACTGTAATAATTGTGTAATTGTCTGTTCTTATGCATGTTTTATCCTCCTGGTTTCTGCCTGAATTCATTTTCAATTCTTTTTTCAAAGATTACAATTTTACAATTTCCATGCCAATGCAAAAAAAAGCCTTTTCACCATATTTTTTCATGTTCTTCCTGATAATCCTTAAATCACACCATTGATATTTCACCGGAACAATCATATTTCAGCGCGAATTACCGGCAATACTTAACCCAGGCTTGCTTTTTATTTAAATTGTGTTCTATTATACAAACAGGATTTGATTGTTGCCTATAAAACACAAGAGCATTCAGAGAATGCAAAGAAGAACATTTTTAAAATATACTGCATTCCTTATAACAGCCGCTGCTGCACCGAAAGCCTTTGCAAAGCCATGTTATGCCACATTCAGATCTGATTCAGGTGTAAGGGACAGGCTTGTCAAACAAAAATTTTTTGATGTGGTGTATGATGATGATATTTTTCTTGCAAAGGACAAACTTCCCCTGCTTAAAACCTCTCTGCGGCGTCTGAAAAAAATCCAGCGCACCGTGGGTTATGCCAATTTTTCCCTGCTTGATTTTGATGAAGCCCTGAAAATCGGGAAATCCTATGCTTCCATCGGGCCTTTTTCCAGGCAGGAAATTGATTTTCTTGAAATGATCTTTTATTCACAGGTTAAAGATTATGGTTTCATGGGAGAAAAACCCATTAAAAACATTACAGGAAAAATAAAAAAAAGCAGGGTAAAGAAAATCCGGTCAACAGGCAATTATCTTTACCGCGGCAGGGCATTTGAGCTTTATAGAACAATAAGAAAAGAGCTTGGCACTCAGGTTATCCTGACTTCAGGAGTCAGAAGCGTCATGAAACAGTTTCTGCTCTTTTTAAACAAGGCTGAAAAAAGCCGCGGAAACCTTTCCATGGCTTCACGGTCTCTTGCTCCTCCCGGATATTCCTTTCATGGTGTAGGAGATTTTGATGTCGGTAAAAAAGGATATGGCATTTACAATTTTACGGAAAAATTCACCGGAACAAATGTATATCGCAGGCTTGCTGACCTGGGATATCTGAAATTCAGATACGGACCGGACAATAATCTTGGAGTAAGATTTGAACCCTGGCATATTAAAGTCATATAGGCTGAATATTTTTTCTGCCTTTCTGCCGGTATTTATGGCACTTGTTGTTTCCTGCCTCTGTCTTTCAAAGGCTGATGCATCAGGCCTGCCCTCTTTGCAGTTCTCTGTTCACAAGCTTGAATCAGGAGTAAAAGGCCCCACCATTCTTATTTTCGGAGGAATCCAGGGTGATGAGCCGGGCGGATTCAATGCAGCAGGCCTTATTGTCACCCATTACAGAATTCTGTCCGGAAATGTATGGGTTGTGCCCAATCTTAATTTTTTAAGTATTATCAAAAGGTCAAGGGGAGTATACGGAGACCTTAACAGAAAGTTTGACAAACTTTCCATATCTGATCCTGAGTATACAACCATACAAAGGGTCAAAAAACTTATACGAAGCCCTGAAGTTGACCTTGTCCTGAACCTGCATGACGGATCAGGCTTTTACAGGACAAATTATATGGACAGGCTTCACAATTCAAACAGATGGGGTCAGTGCATTATAATAGACCAGACCCATGTCAGGGCAAAAAAGTTTTCCATGCTTTCACAAATGGCTCAGAATGCTGTTTCAGATGTCAATAAGCGTCTTCTTGCCCCTGAAGACATGTTTCACCTGAACAACACAAAAACTGCCCAGGGAAATACCGAAATGGCCAAAACCCTGACCTATTTTGCCATTAAAAACAAAAAACCTGCTTTTGGCATTGAAGCAAGCAAATCCTTTATTACGCCGAAACGAGCATATTATCATTTAACTGCAATTGAATCCTTTTTCAGGCAGGTTGGAATAAGGTTTCAGAAAAATTTTTCCTTGACAGAATCTGATATAAAAAAAGCCTTTGATGAAAATATTCAGGTTGCTCTGAATAATCACAAAATCCTTCTTAAAGTTGAAAATGTCAGAAAATTCCTAAATTATATTCCTTTGAGAAAAAACTCACCCATACAGTTCAAGGCCAACAACCCTCTCATGACAATCATACCGTCCGGACTCAGTTACAGCGTATTCCACGGAAACAGAAAACTTACACATCTGATGCCACAGTATTTTGATTATGATTTCAGTATCAATTCCATTGACATGGTAATAGACGGAAAGCTTAAAAAAGTGCCCTTCGGGCATATAGTCAGGGTTTCAGATAATTTTATTGTCCCTGAAATCAAAAATCACAGGGTAAATGTAATAGGGTTTACAAAAAAAGCATGTATCAATGAAGCAGGCCTGACCATAAGAAAAAAATATATAATGAAAAAATTCTCCATTGACAGAAAAGGCAGTCTTTTCAGGGTGGAAGTATACAATGACAACAAATTTTCAGGCATGATTCTGGTGGAGTTTGGAAAACACAGGCCTGACAGCCTTGATCTTGCCTGTGAAGAACAGGTCATTCAGAAACCGGAACCATTATTTTAAGGTATAGATAATAATAAGGGATTTTGCTGTTCCGTCTATTCCGCGCAATGCATGGGGTATGCTGGAATCAAAATAGATGCTGTCACCCTTTTCCAGCAGATGAATCTGGTCAGCAGTTCTGAATTCAACCTTTCCTTCCATGACAAAATGAAATTCTTCTCCCTTGTGGTCATTGTAAAGCAGATCTTTTTCTTCTCTTGGTTCTATTTCAACCAGAAACGGCTCCATCTGTTTTCCAACCATGGGGTATGCAAGGGATTCCCACCTGTAACCCACCCTGGATTCATTTTTATGGTGAAACAGTTTTTTAACACTGTAGCGCTCGTCTTTTCTGACAACAACGATTCTGTCTGTTTTTTCATGATCACGGAAAAAATGGCTTATCTTTACACCAAGAGCTGTTGAAATCTTTATTAAAGTTGCAATTGGAGGAGCTGCAATATTATTCTCTATCTGGGACAGCAGAGGCTTTGAAAGCCCTGTAAGTTCTGATACTTCCTGGAGAGTCAGGGCTCTGTGCTTTCTCAATGCCCTGATTTTATTTCCAAGATTCAGTGCAGCAACTTCTTCTTTTACTTTATGTTCCATCTGATGCGCCATCTGTTCAGTATTTCCTTAAACCTGTTATTATCCTGAAAACTGTTTTTTTACCAGTATTTAAAAAATGAAAAAAAAGTTTAGCACGATGAAACATTGAGATCAAGATCATTACAAAGGCTTATTTTTTGAATTTTTTTGCCCGTTTCATAAAAATATGATACATCCTGATAAAAAAACCAATCTTCAGGAATCTGTCATGAAAATATTTAAGGGAACAATCATTACGTGCGACAAAAACGATAATATCGTCAGATATCTTGTTGAAGACAAAGGTAAAATTGTTTTCACGGGAAATGAACTTCCTGAATCATATCAAAAACAGGATATTGTGGATATTGGCACAAAAGCCATTATTCCTGCATTTACTGACTCACATATTCATTTTACTTCCTTTGCTCTTTTTTCATCCACCCTTGACGTAAGAAAGGCTGAAAACTTCAAGGATCTTGCAAATATAATAAATCAGTACACAAACAAAACCGGGGCAAAGATTGTTCTGGGTTTCGGCATATCAGCCCACAGTGTTGAAGAACAGCAGATGATCACAAGAAAACAGCTTGATATGATCGAGGCTGCAAAACCTGTCATGCTGATAAAATATGACGGTCATGCAAGTGTTGTCAATTCCGCCATGCTCAAGCTCCTGCCTGCAAAATTCAGAAAACTGCGGGGATTCAATGAAGACTCAGGACAGCTTTTTCAGGAGGCATTTTTTGCTGCAGCAGACTATATTTCTTCAAAAGTATCCCTTGTTTCCCTTGTAAAATATATGCTGAAGGCAGTGGATAAAATGGCAGACAAAGGCATAGGTCTTATCCATCCTGCTGAGGGAGTCGGGTTCCCCCTTGATCTTGATGTGGATCTTGTGCGATTTATTTCAGGCGGCCTTGCCAATCCATTTAAATTCCGAATTTTCTTTCAGACAATGGATATAAAAAAAGTGATAAAACGTAAACTGCCAAGGGTTGGAGGATGTTTTGCAACCGCCCTTGACGGGTGTTTCGGGTCTCTTGATGCAGCTCTTTATTCTCCATATGAAACAGATCCTTCAAATAAAGGAATCTTGTTCTATTCAGATGATCAGGTTTTTGATTTTGTACAAAAAGCCCATGACAAAGGCCTTCAGGTACAGATGCATGCCATTGGCGATGCTGCCTTTGACCAGGCAGCAAATGCAATTGAAGCTGCTTTAAGGAACAATTTCAGAAAAGATCACCGCCACAGTATTATACATGCTTCCCTTACCACCCAAAAGGGCCTTGAAATCTGTGCTGAATACAATATAGGCATTGCCTGCCAGCCAGGATTGCTTCATCTGAATCTGGAACCTGTGTCATATCTGAACTCAATACTTGGTGCGCGCGCATATGAAATTTCGCCCCTTAAAACAATGCTGGACATGGGGATTCATGTTTCAGGGGGATCTGACGCTCCTGTCACCATGCCGGATCCTGTTTCAGGCATTTACAGCGCCTGCAATCATTTCAATGACAGCCAGAGCATTTCCATAATGCAGGCAATAAAAATGTTCACATATGAAACTGCATGGGCAGGTTTTGATGATGAAAAGACCGGCAGCCTTGAACAGGGCAAGGATGCCGATATGGTTATCCTGAATAAAAATCCGCTTGAAATGGACAGAAATGAACTTTTAAGCCTTGAAACAAAAGAACTTTTTCTCAAAGGCAGGCCATATAAAAAAGACCAGAAATTCTCATCTCTTTTATGGAACTGCCTTTTTAACAGGCATAAATAACTATGTCATATCAGTGAAATAAAGCTTTACCTTTTCCTTTAACACTTTTCCCATGGTATTTCTGGGAATCTGATCTGTAAAGCAGATCTGTTTTGGACATTTCCAGTCATGAAGCTTCTGTGTGCAGATTTCTTTTATTGCTGAATCTGTAAGGTCAGACCCAGGATCTTTCTGCACCAGCGCTGCCACGGCTTCTCCCCATATCCTGTCCGGTATTCCTACAACACAGGCTTCTTTTACACCATCTATTGAACAGATGACATCTTCCACCTGTTTTGCAGAAACATTTTCCCCTCCTGTTATTATAATGTGTTTTAATCTGTCCGTAAGATAATAATACCCGTCTGAATCCTTTTTCCCAAGATCACCTGTTCTGAACCATCCTTTATGAAACGCAGCCCTTGTCTGATCAGGCTTGTTAAGATATTCTCCTGTTATGGAAGGGCTTTTAAGAAAAATTTCTCCTGTTTCACCTTGTTTGACACCCTCACATGTTTCAGGGTTCACTATCCTTACCTGTACATGGGGCAGGGGTATTCCTATGCTTCCAGGCTTTTTTCTGCCATTGACAGGATTTGAAAAATTCATTCCTGTTTCAGACATACCTTCCCTTTCAACAGGCTCTTTTCCAAAAACATGAGTTATTCTTCTGAATTCCTTTTCAGGAAGTGGGGCAGAACCTGAAGTCAGAAGGCGAAGATGGGAAAAATCAGGTTTTCTGTCTCCAATATAATCCATTAATTTTGTGTACATTACAGGAACAGCCATGAAAATAGTGCATTGATGCAAAGAATCTTTTTCCAGCAGCCTTGGTGTCAAAGTTTCCGGGTCAAACCTGTCCAGCATTACAATGGATGAGGAAGCAAGCAGACATGTATTAAGGGCAAAGCAAAGGCCATGTATATGAAAAAGCGGCAGAACATGGCAGAGGACATCATATTCTGAAATCTGCCATATCCTGATTATATTCATGGCATCACTCACAAGATTGGCATGGGTCAGAACAGCTCCCTTGGGGTTTCCTGTTGTTCCTGAAGTGTAAATTATAAGTGCCGGATCATGCTGCATGATTTCAGTGCCTTTAAACTTAAGGTCAGATGATAAAAAAAAATCAATTTTTTCATATGGCTGGTCTTTTTCTATTGCAATAATTGTGTTTTTATACCCTGCTTCCTGAATCCTGTGCTTTTTATCCTCATCAACAAGAATCAGTTCAGGGTCTGAATCAGATATCAGGTATTCAAGCTCATCTGTCTTAAATCCCGGATTCAGCGGAACTGCAATGCATCCTGATTTAAGGGCTGCAAGATAGGCAATAATGAAAAATACTGATTTTTCAATCAAAAAAACAATTCTGTCGCCCTTTTTAAGTCCCAATTCTGAAAAGTATGCTGAAAGGCGTGTATAATCCTCTTTTAAGTCTTTATATGTAAGCTGCGTTTCAAGTTGCATGCCCCTGAAAAATGAAACAGCCTTTTTTCCGGCAGACTCTGAAAATGAATCATCAAACCACCTGCTTATTGAATTTTTCATTGTCAAGCCCCTTTAGAAAAATAAAAGGGACTGGAAAAATTCTGAAATTCCAGTCCCTTTTTCAAGGTGATCACTGTCTGATTAAATAAAAATATTATTTATCTTCCTTACCAGCCTCAGCCATCATTTTGTACATTGTATATTTATCTTTTACTTCCTGTTCAATTTTTGCCCTGAGCCTTTTTGATTCTTCAGGGAAACTTTGTTCAAGGGCTGCAAACCTGGTTTCTCCTCCAAGAAATTCCTGAAGGCTTCCATCAGGTGTCTTTGAATCTAAAATAAAAGGATTCTTGCCTTCCTTGATCAGCTCAGGATTATATCTGTAAAGGGGCCAGTACCCTGATTCAACAGCAAGTTTTTCTTCGTACTGGGATTTGCCCATGCCCTTTCTTATTCCCTGGTTTATACATGGAGCATAACAGATAATAAGAGAAGGCCCTGGATAATTTTCAGCTTCCACCATGGCTTTTATGGTCTGGTTTTTATTGGCGCCCATGGCAATGGAAGCCACATATACATATCCATAGCTCATAATCATGCGGCCAAGGTCTTTTTTCCCTATTTTCTTTCCTGAAGCAGCATATTTTGCAATGGCGCCTGTGGGAGTTGCCTTTGAAGCCTGTCCGCCCGTGTTTGAATAAACTTCTGTATCAAGAACCATTATATTGATATCCTCACCAGAGGCAAGAACATGGTCAAGGCCGCCAAAACCTATGTCATATGCCCATCCGTCACCACCGAAAACCCAGTGGGATTTTTTG
The DNA here is from genome assembly GCA_964408295.1 of uncultured Desulfobacula sp. GTDB lineage: Bacteria > Desulfobacterota > Desulfobacteria > Desulfobacterales > Desulfobacteraceae > Desulfobacula. The sequence goes on from CAYOYY010000015.1 coordinate 49,121, forward strand.
ACAAACATGTCTTTTTCTTTATAAATTTCTTCAAGTAGTTCGTCTTTTTCATCCCTTAACAATTCTTTCAGCAATGATCCGTATTTTGCTGATTCTTCTGCATTATCCCTTCCTTTGAGCCAGCCCTGCATTGCAGATTTCAATTCAGCAGAAATATCTGTTTCAATGGCTTTTTCCATTTTTGATGCAAGTATTTTTCTGCGTGTAGAACTTGCCAGCATCATGCCGAATCCGAATTCAGCAGCATCTTCAAACAGGGAGCTTGCCCAGGCAGGCCCATGTCCGTCTGCATTGCTGCAATATGGGGTCGAAGGAGCAGAACCTCCCCAGATTGATGAACATCCTGTTGCATTTGCTATTGTCATTCTTTCACCAAAAAGCTGGGTAAGCAGTTTTGCATACGGAGTTTCACCACAGCCTGCACATGCGCCTGAGAACTCAAGAAGCGGCTGATAAAGCTGGCTTCCCTTGACAGTTTCCCTTTTCAGCACACCGCCCTTGAATGAAACTGAGGTTGAAAATTTATGATTTTCAACTTCAGTTTCAACCTGGGTTGCAAGCGGTTTCATTTCAAGGGCGCATTTTTTCGCAGGACAGATATCTGCGCAGTTTCCGCATCCCTGACAGTCAAGGGGGTTCACCTGGATTCTTACCTTGTATTTATCCATTCCCTTGCCTTTTCCTTCAAGCACCCTGAATGATTCAGGAGCATCTGAAAGCTCCTCATCGGTCGTAATAACCGGGATTATGGCTGCATGCGGACATACAAAAGAGCATTGGAAACACTGAATACAATTTTCAGGTATCCATTCCGGAACATTAATGGCAACTCCTCTTTTCTCATACTGCGCCGTACCGTGCTCAAAAACCCCGTCAGGAGCAAAAACACTTACAGGCAGATCATCTCCGCCCTGGGCATTTATTTTGCGCATTACATTATCAACAAATGGTGTTGCTTTTTCATATTGTATTGGCTGGTTTTCACCATCTTTCCATGAATCCGGAACCTTGATTTCAACAAGATTATCAAGAGTTTTATCAACAGCTTCAATATTCATGGAAATAATTTTTTCACCCTTTTTAAAGAATTTGGTCTTAATATCCTCTTTTAAAAGGGTTATTGCCGTGTCAACGGGAAGCACATTGGCAAGCTTGAAAAAACAGGTCTGCATTATCATGTTTATCCTGCCTCCAAGCCCTACATCACCTGCTATTTTAACTGCATCTATATTAAAAAATTTAAGTTTTTTGTCATATATGGTTTTTCTGACATGACCTGGAATATGTTTTTCCATCTCCTTAACAGACCATGGAGAATTTAAAAGAAATGTTCCGCCTTCCTTGATCCCTTTCAGCACGTCATAAATCTGAACATAATTGGATTTATGGCATGCAACAAAATCAGGATGATCAATGAGATAGGTTGACTGGATCGGCACATCCCCGAACCTTAAATGAGATACTGTAAGCCCGCCTGATTTCTTTGAATCATATGCAAAATAACCCTGGGCATATTTATTTGTATTATCTCCTATTATGGCTATTGCACTCTGGTTTGCACCAACAGTTCCATCTGAGCCAAGGCCCCAGAACTTAGCTGCAATATTGCCTTCCGGAGCTGGGTTGAAACCTGTTTTAACTTCAAGAGAAGTATTGGTTACATCATCTTTTATTCCGACTGTGAAATGATTTTTAGGCTTTATTGACTTCATGTTGTCATAAACAGCCTTGATCATATTGGGATTAAATTCCTTTGAAGACAGACCATATCTTCCACCCACAATTCTGGGTGCTTCGCCATATTCCATGAATGCTGTACAGACATCAGTATAAAGGGGTTCACCAATTGAACCAGGCTCTTTTGTTCTGTCAAGAACAGTAATTGTCTCAACACTTGAAGGAACAGCTCTTAAAAAGCTTTGTGTATCAAAGGGCCTGTAAAGGCGGACCTTGACAAGGCCAAGCCTTTCACCTGATTTATTGAGGCAGTTGATGGATTCTTCAATGGCTTCACATCCTGAACCCATTGCCACAATGACACGATCTGCCTCAGGATGTCCTACATAGTCAAACAGATTATATTCCCTGCCTGTAAGGTCAGATACCTTTTTCATATATTTTTGTACAATTGCGGGAATTTTAAGATAATACGGGTTTGCAGCTTCCTTACCCTGGAAATATATATCAGGATTCTGGGCTGTTCCCCTTGTATCAGGGTGTTCAGGGTTAACAGCACGTTTTTTGAACTCATAATAGGCTTCATAATTAAATAAAGCTGCCATATCCTCATATTCAATCATTTCTATTTTCTGGATTTCATGGGAAGTTCTGAACCCGTCATAGAAATGAATAAAAGGAACCCTGCCTTCAATGGTTGAAAGATGAGCCACAAGAGCAAGATCCTGTGCCTCCTGAACTGAATTGGAAGACAGCATTGCAAAACCTGTCTGACGTGCAGCCATGACGTCCTGATGATCACCAAAAATGGAAAGTGCATGGGCTGAAATGGAACGCGCAGTTACATGAAATACGCATGGAAGCAGTTCGCCTGCAATTTTATACATATTAGGTATTTTAAGCAGAAGACCCTGTGATGCTGTAAAGGTCGATGTAAGGGCGCCTGCGGCAAGAGAGCCGTGAACAGCTCCTGCAGCTCCTGCTTCAGACTGCATCTGTTTTATATTCAAAACCTGTCCGAATATATTTTTTCTGCCCTTGGAAGCCCATGTATCTGCAATTTCGCCCAGAGGACTTGAAGGAGTAATCGGGTATATAGCCGCAACCTCACTCATGGCATATGCCACATGGGTTGCCGCTGTATTTCCGTCAATGGTCTGCATTCTCTTTTTCATAGTTTCCCTCGTCTATATTGATTTTAAGAATATAATATAATCCCGATATAATCTTTAACTCATACAATAAATGTTTGAATAAGTAAAGAAACCCGATAACTTAAGATATAAAAAATTAAATTTGTATTACACAAGGTTAATGGTTATATTGTCAAAATATATAAATATTTTTATGGATTCAACCGGAGATTTTCCTTTTTATGGCTGAAAAACCAAGTTACAGGGAACTGGAACAGAAAATAAAGAAAATGAAGCTTATGGAAAACGAGTTACTGGTTGCCCGCCATTTATTTGAAGATATAGTCCAGTCCCTGCCTGATCCTACTTTTGTTATTGATAAAAACAAAACAATTATTGCATGGAACAGGGCCATTGAGGAAATGACAGGGTTATCCGGAAAAGATATGATCGGGAAATCAAATTATGCTTATTCAGTTCCTTTCTGGGGAAAACCAAGACCGGTTTTAATAGATATCATAATAGATCCTGATCTTGAAAATCTTAAACTTTATAATCCTGTCAGAAGATCAGGAGACAGCCTTATAACAGAAATTTTTCTGCCTGAATTTGGTGAAAATGGCGGTACATATGTGTGGCTCAAGGCATCTCCAATTTATGACCATAATGGAAATATAATAGGAGCAATTGAAGCCATACGCGATATAACAGAAAAAAAGCAGGCTGAAAATGATCTGAAAAAAGAAAGGGAAACTTTATTTAATGTTCTTGAAAGCAACCCGCACGGAATTGCACTGATTGACAGCAAGGACAGATACACATATATAAATCCCGAATTTACAGATATTACAGGCTATACATTAAAGGATATTCCAACTAAAAAAGAATGGTTTAAAAGAGCCTACCCAGATGAAAATTATAGAAAACAGATTTCAATTACATGGAAAAACGATAAAAAACATAGAATTACAGACAAACATACAGTAGCAAACAGAGAATTCAAAATCCAGTGTAAAAACAAGGAAATAAAATATATAGAGTTCAGGTCAACTTTTCTGGAAAACAAGACTATTTGTGTTCTCACAGATGTTACGGAAAACAGGATTGTACAAAAAGCCTTAATGGAAAACGAAGAAAGACTTAAAGCAATTTTCCAGGCAAATCCCGATCCTCTTGTTGTTTATGATGTCAATGGATATCCTTTGTATATGAACTCTGCCTTTTCAAAAGTTTTCGGATGGACTTTAGATGAATTAAAAGGCAGAAGAATTCCATTTGTCCCTGAAGATCAGATAAAGATAATAAAACTTAAATTAAAGGAAATATATGAATTTGGAAACCCTGTTTCTTTTGAAACCACAAGAATGTCAAAGGATGGAAAAATAATTGATGTTCTTTTAAGTGCCTCAATTATTAAAAATATTCAGGGAATACATAACGGGCTTGTTGTAAATCTGAAAGACAACACAGAAAGAAAAAAACTTGAAGCACAGCTGCAGCAGGCACAGAAAATGGAAGCCATAGGAACCCTTGCAGGCGGTATAGCCCATGATTTCAACAATATTTTATTTCCTGTTCTGGGCCATACTGAAATTTTAATGCATGAAATACCTGAAAACAGCCCTGTACATGACAGGCTTAAAAAAATTTACAACGGAGCCATAAGAGCAAGAGATCTTGTGAAACAGATACTGACTTTTTCACGCCAGGACAGTTTTGAATTAAAATCAATAAGGCTTCAGCCGGTTATAAAAGAAGCTGCTGCATTTATAAGGTCAACAATTCCTACAACAATAGATATAAGCCATGATATTTCAGATGAATGTAAAAATGTAAAAGCAGACCCAACACAGATTTACCAGATCATAATAAACCTTTCCACAAACGCATACCATGCAATGGAGGAAAAAGGCGGTGAATTGAAAATAAAACTTGAACAGGTCAACCTGGATAAATCCAATATACCTGCCCATGATACAAATATAAAACCTGGATCATATGCTTGCCTGAGTGTAAGTGATACAGGAACAGGAATGGACAGGGAAATTGCAGGAAAAATATTTGATCCGTTCTTTACAACCAAGGAAAAGGGTAAGGGAACCGGTATGGGTCTTTCTGTTGTTCATGGTATTGTTGAAAGCATGAACGGATTTATCCATGTGGATACAGGACCTGGATCAGGAACAGAATTTCAACTTTATTTTCCAGTGGAAAAATACAGATCAGATAAGGATGAAATAAAGCCTGCAATATCCATAACACCCAATATAAAAAAAATAATGCTGATAGATGATGAGGAACCGGTTGTGAATGTGGAAAAACAGATGCTGGAAATTCTGGGATACAAAGTCATTTCATTTACCAGCAGTGTAAAGGCCATGAATGTTTTTGAAGATAATCCCCATAAGTTTGACATGATTATAACGGATATGTCCATGCCAAAAATATCAGGAGCTGAATTGTCAGAAAAAATGATTAAAATACGGCCTGATATTCCCATATTGATGTGCACAGGTTTCAGTGAAAACATGTCTGAAGAAAAAGCATTTGAAATCGGTATAAAGGGGTTGTTGATAAAACCGGTTGAAATCATTGAGTTGGCACGGAAAATAAATGAAATATAAAATACAGATAACAATAATCAATAAAGGAAATATAAAAAATGAGTTTGATTTCTTCAACACATTCTGTCAGTCGTTATCACATTGACGGAAAAATTGAAGGCCCTGTTATTGAAGAGATTCGAAACAGCCTTAAAAAAAATGCAATTTCAAAAATAGAAAGTGAATATGATGAAATTTCAGCTGGATGGACTCCGGTTGAAAGTCCTTATAATCCTGATTTTGACAGATTTTCATTCCAGTTTGGAACCTATTTTCTGTTTTCACTCAGAATAGATAAAAAATCAATCCCTGCAAAACTTGTCCAGAAATACATGGCCATTGAAATTGAAAAAAAGAAAGAAAAAACAGGCAGAGATTTTATTTCAAAAAATGAAAAAGCAGAAATCAAGGAAATGGTTATTGATATACTGATGCATAAAATTCCATTTATCCCTAATATTTATGATGTGTTATGGGATTATGAGAATCATAATCTCTATTTTTTCACAACCCAGAAAGCTGCCAATGAATTTTTTGAGACATTTTTCTTAAAATCATTTAACTTAAAACCTGTAAGACTGTTTCCATATACAATTGTGGAAACAAAATCAAAATTTTCAGACACTCAAAAAGACAGAATTCTTTCACTTGCTCCTATAAAATATTCGAGGTGATTTTTATGCTTGATATTGCAACAGCTTATAATAAATACAAATTTCTTGGAAATGATTTTTTGACCTGGATATGGTTTTTAATTGAAACCAGCAAAGATATATCATCAATTCTGGATATGAAAGACAAGGTAAGCCTTGAAGTTGGAAATTCAATTGTCCTTGAAAACAGATTGAAAGACAATTCAAAGGAAAAAATCTCCATTAAAGGAGATCAGGCTGGTCTTGAAGAAGGGACCACTGCATTGAAAAAAGGGGCTTTTGTAACCCAGATAAACCTGATCTGCAGAATAAATGAAGATGAGTACAGATTCACAATAAAAGGAGAAAGTCTTAATGTTACAGGCCTGAAAACTCCAAAAACAGATCTGTCAAAAAATCAGGATGAAATTGAAGGACTTGTACTGGAAAAGGCAGGATTATGTTTTAAAATTTTTGAAGTTATTGACACATTGTTTTTAAAATATATTAAACAAAGAAGTTCAGATGAATGGAAATCACAAGGATTACAGGAAATTAAAAAATGGATAGATTCATTTTAAAATAATGTTTAAAACCTGTCAGTTTTGAACACCTTAAAACACGCAGATCAAAATCAAAAGGTTTTAAAAGAATAATAAACATAATTTCTGACATTTTAATTAAAAACAATCATGCTGTAATTAAAGAAACTTACAGAGTTTTGAACATTTAAACACCTTTTATTAATATTATTATGTTGTTAAATATATATTTAATAAGAACATTATCAATTGATAAATCCAGTGATTTGATATAGATATTTAAAGATATGCAATTTTTAAAGAGGATATTAAATGAAGTTTTCATTTGATAAAAAACAGGTTCAGGAAGTTCTTTCAAAAATACAGGGAATAACCGGAAGAAAAACAACCCTGTCCATCACATGTGACGTTCTGATAAAAGCTGCCGGTTCAAAGATCACAATCATAGCCAATGATCTTGAAACAGTGTTTTCAGGCACCTATGAAGCCCAGGTTGAAGAAGAAGGTATTTTATCAATTAATTCAAAAAAATTTTTTGAAATAGTCAGGGAATATCCTGAAAATACAATTCTTGTCAATGAAGTGGAAAACAGATGGGTTGAAATAGGGGAAAAAGACAGTATCTATCATATCATGGCATCTGATTATGCCAATTTTCCTGAAACCCCTGTTGTTGAAGATGTAAATTTTGTTCAGATTGCTTCAAAGGATCTGAAAAAAATGGTTGATACTTCTTCCATAATAACATGTTCCGGTGATGAAAAAAGAATATATGTCCTTGGTGCTCTTCTTGAAAAAATTTCAGGCAGTGACACAGAAAAATTAAGGATAGTATCAACTGATTCAAGGCGGCTCAATTATTATGAAGCTGATTTTCAAGGTGACCTTTCAATACCTGAAACAGGAGTTATTATTCCCAAAAAAGGCCTGTCTGAACTCAGTAAATTTCTTGATGCGGGCAGTGAATCCGTAAGTATAGGAATTTATCAGAATAATTTTGTTTTTCAGCGCGAAAATGAATCTGTCATGATCAAACTGCTTGAAGGTGAATATCCGGATTATAAGCCTGTATTGAATTGTGATGGCATTGTTCCCATTGAAATGGACAGATCCATGTTTTACACGCTTATGAAACGCATTTCCATACTGACTTCAGAGGAATATAAAAGTGTGGTTTTAAATTTTAAAGATAATGAGCTTATTGTCACCATAACAAATCCTGAAATTGGAGAATCAAAAGAAAGAATGATGGTGGCATATTCAGGAGAAAATATTAAAAGCGCATTTAATCCAAGGTATTTCATAGACGCTTTAAGCCTTTTTGAGGAAGATACGATTGCCCTTTATGTCAAAGGCAGCCAGAGTCCATGTATAATCAGAAATACAGATAAAAATAATCTTATCTGCATAATAATGGCGATGCATATATCATGAACGAAAATAAAATAAGCAAAGAATATAATTCAGGAAGCATAAAAGTTCTTGAGGGCCTTGAAGCAGTTCGTAAAAGGCCTTCCATGTATATTGGAAATGTTGATCTTGAAGGTCTTCATCATCTTGTTTATGAAGTTGTTGATAACAGTATTGATGAAGCCATGGCAGGGTATTGTGATACTATTTTTGTTACAATACATCCTGACATGCGTGTCAGCGTTGAGGACAACGGCCGTGGAATTCCGGTTGAAATGCATGAAACAGAGCATATTCCGGCCTGCGAGGTTGTTATGACAAAGCTGCATGCAGGAGGCAAGTTTGACAAGGATTCCTATAAGGTATCAGGAGGGCTGCACGGAGTTGGAATTTCAGTTGTAAATGCGCTTTCAAGCCGCCTTGACATGGAAGTATATAAGGACGGCAAAATTTATTTTCAATCATATTCAAAAGGAAAGAAACTTACCGAACTTAGTGTTAAGGGACCCACCTCAAAAAGAGGAACCAAAATCACATTCAGCCCTGATTTTGAAATCATGAATGAAAATGAATTTGTTTATGAGACCCTTTCAAGGAGAATGAGGGAACTTGCCTTTTTAAACAGGGGTGTAAGAATAGTTATTGAAGATGAGCGTTCTGCTGAAAAGGATGATTTTTATTATGAGGGCGGCATAGTTTCATTTGTTGAATATCTCAACCGTTCATGTACTGCACTGCATGATCCCATACATATAGAAGGAGATAAAAAGGATGTGCATGTTGAGGTTGCAATTCAGTACAATGATACTTTCAAGGAAAAATTATATTCATTTGCCAATAACATAAGAACCATTGAAGGCGGGTTCCATGTATCAGGGTTCAAGGCATCTTTAACAAGAACTGTAAATTCTTATATATCATCTGCGAAAAATCTTCCCAAGAACATGCAGAATATAAAAATCGGCGGGGATGATATGAGAGAAGGACTTGCGGTTATTATATCTGTAAAGCTTATGGAACCGCAGTTTGAAGGCCAGACCAAAACAAAACTTGGTAATAATGAAGTAAAAGGCATTGTTGAGTCTCTTTTAAATGAAAAACTTGGCCAGTTCTTTGAAGAAAATCCGTCAGTAGTAAGGAAAATAATTTCAAAGGCTGTTGATGCTGCAAGGGCAAGGGATGCTGCAAAAAGGGCAAGGGAGCTTGCAAGAAAAAAAGGCACTCTTCTTGATTCATCTTTACCTGGAAAACTTGCTGAATGCCAGTATGCAGATCCTGCTGAAAGGGAATTGTTTCTTGTTGAGGGTGATTCAGCAGGAGGCAGTGCAAAACAGGGGCGGGACAGGCGCTTTCAGGCCATACTTCCCTTGAAGGGTAAGATTTTAAATGTTGAAAAAGCAAGGTTTGACAAAATTTTAAGAAGCGATGAAATAAAAAATATAATTACTGTTCTTGGAACGGGTGTCGGGCAGGAAGAATATGATATAAACAAAATAAGATATCATAAAATTGTTATCATGACAGATGCTGATGTTGATGGATCTCATATAAGAACCCTGCTGTTAACCTTTTTTTACAGACAGATGCCTGAACTTGTGGAAAACGGATATCTTTATATTGCCCAGCCTCCGCTTTTCAGGGTTGGTTCGCGCAAAACAGGGGTTTATCTGAAAAATGAAGAGGAATATTCAAATTATCTTGTGAACAGGATAACAGGTCAGAAAAATGTATTTACAGGCAGCAGTAAAGACCCTCTTACAGAAGAGGAATTTAAATCATTTCTCACAAGCATGGCAGAATATTATGATGCTGTAAATATTTTAAAAAAGCGGGATATGGATACAGATCTTCTTCTGATCCTCATTAAAAACAAGGTCAGGGACAAGTTTTTCCTTGAAAACAGGGACAATTTTCAGCCTTTGTGTGAAGATCTTGAAAAACATGGTTATATTCCAGGTGAAATAAAATATGATGACCAGAGAAATATCCATGAGATGGATATTTATGAAAAAAAGGAAAATAAATATGTCCTGAATGTGGGAAGGGAACTTCTTACAACAATCGACTATAAAAGAATGCTCAAAAGCTATGAACAGATGAAGCAGTTTGACAAACCTCCTTTTTTTGTATCTGCAAAAAACTCGGATAGCCAGGCTAAAAAAGAGCATGAATTTGAGAATATTGATGATTTATTTGATTTTATAATGTCAGAAGCCAAAAAAGGCATCAATATCCAGCGCTACAAAGGTCTTGGTGAAATGAACGCAGACCAGCTCTGGGAAACAACAATGAACCCGGACAAGCGCAATATGCTGAAAGTCAATATAGAAGACGCTGAAAAAGCAGATGAAATTTTCACACTTTTAATGGGTGAAGAAGTTGAGCCCAGGAGAAATTTCATCCAGAAACATGCTCTTGAGGTGTCTTCCCTTGATTTTTAACCCATATTTTCCATGGCTTTTTTCATCTGACGGACAGCCTGTCTCAGGCGTTCCTCATTTTCAACCAGGGCAAGGCGAAGATATCCTTCTCCTTCCTGGCTGAATCCGGTTCCAGGAGCCACAGCAACATTGGCTTTGTTCATCATCTGAACAGCAAACTCAAGAGAACCTATTTTATTGAACGGCTCTGGAATTTTTGCCCAGACAAACATGCCTGCCTTTGGCTTTTTAATATCCCAGCCAATCCTTGCAAGGCCTTCGCAAAGAACATCCCTTCTGTTCTGATATGTTTTTGCAAGCTCAGGGATTGTATCATCACAATCCCTTAATGCAATAATACCTGCAACCTGTATTGCAGAAAAGATACCATAGTCAAAATATCCCTTGATTTTACCCAGAGCCTGAACAATCTGTGAGTTTCCAACGCAATATCCTATTCTCCATCCTGCCATGTTATAGGATTTTGAAAACGAGCCGAATTCCACACCAACATCTTTTGCGCCTTCAACCTCAAGAAAGCTTGGAGCCTCATATCCGTCAAATGTGATCTTTGAATAGGCAAAATCATTTATAACCATAAATCTAAACCGCTTTGCAAGCTTGACAATTTCTTTAAAAAATTCCCTGTCAGTTACAACTCCTGTGGGATTATGAGGATAATTGAGCATTAAAACCCTTGGTTTTGGATAGCATGATTCGCAGATATTTATTATACGGTCAAGAAAGCTTTTTTCAGGCTCAATTGGAATTTTCATTACATTTGCACCTGCTATGACTGCAGCATAGATATGAACCGGAAAAGCAGGTGCAGGCACAAGAACAGAATCTCCAGGCCCCATGATGGCAAGGCACAAGTGAGAAATTCCCTCTTTTGATCCTATTGTGAAATAGGTTTCATTTTCAGAATCAAGATCAATATCATAATGACGCTTGTAATATTTTGCAATTTCAATCTTAAGATGGGGCATGCCTGAGCTTTCAGGATATCTGTGTGATTTGGGATCTTTTGCAACTTCAACAAGCTTTTCAATAACAGCAGTGGGAGTGGGATCCATGGGATTCCCCATTCCAAGGTCAATAACATCATCTCCCTTTCTTCTCTTTTCCATCTTCATTTTATTGATCATTCCGAAAAGGTAGGGAGGAAGCTGGTCCATGCGGGCTGCAAACCGTATAATATTATTGTCTTCCAAAACACAAGCTCCTTTATGCCAGATTTATCATAATAGTCAGTTCAGATTGAAAAACATAACAGATTTTTAATTACACTGGAATAAAAAAAATATTTAAAAAAATTAAATGTGTGCCGGGTTGATAACAGCCATTTTTGGCT
>CAYOYY010000016.1:0-57082 GCA_964408295.1 uncultured Desulfobacula sp.
GCCTGAAAACAATTTTTTCTCCATGAACTGTGACATAGGTGGACACCCTCAGATCGACCTTGTATTCACCAAACTGAAAATCAATGCGCCCTCCCTGGTGCCTTCTTTTTTCCGCAATGTCAAGTTCAGTCAATATCTTGATTCTGCTTGCAATGAGCGGCATCATATCCTTGGAATAGTCCTTGATATGATGCATGATCCCGTCTATTCTGAACCTTACCCTGAAACGGTCATGCATTGGCTCTATGTGAATATCACTCGCCTTTGCCCTGATTCCGTTTATGATAATGGTATTGACAATACCCACAATGGATTCGTCATCAATGGTCAGGGGTTTTTTGTCCTTGTTCTGCTCCCTGATCATTTTCTGGATGGCAAAATCAATGGAATCCCGTTTTGCAATGGCTATTTCTATTTCTTTTTTGAAAATTGACCTTGCAGAATCAATGGTTGGCTTGTGAAGAGGGTCGCAGAATGCGACAAGAACTTTTTCTCCCTGTTTTTTTATGGGAATGAATTTGTTCTGCATGAAAAGCTTGTACGGCACCTGATTGAACAGATCATGGTCAAGTTCCATGAATTCAGGCTCAAGAAACGGAAAACCCATCTGAAGCGACAGAATTTCCACCAGGGTCTTCTCATCAATGGATCTGTTGTCTATGAGAATATCACCTATCTTGCGCTTGCTTTTTTCTTCATACTGGATCCTCAGGGCTTCTTCCAGATCCTTTCTTGCAATAAGCCCAAGCTCCACAAGAAGGGTTCCAAGCTTGAGGTTGTCCCTGTTTGCCCTGATTGCAATGGTGATTTTTTCATCATCAACATATTCCAGTTCCTTGAGCACTTCAAGAAGGGGCTTTGGCGGCTGAAGCTTTTTTTGAATACGCCGGGCATAGTTGATATTTTCCCTGGAAATATAATTACCCTTTAAAAGATAAAAAATTATTTTGCCAAGTTTTTCTTCCGGCAGATTTTTTTTCTGTCTGGTATCAGTATTCATTGGTATTTCCGATTATTGCGCTGCATTAAAATATAAAGATCAGCAACCGGACTTTTATATACTTTGCATTTTACTGCAGTGTCAAGGAAAAGCCTTGGAAGATTCTGGTGTTTTTTTCAGGGCTGCTGCCTATTTTGCGCTGTGATGCATGGCAATTTCATGCTCAAGATGTTTGTCCATATAGTACAGGATCGGAACAGCCATTCTTGAAAACAGCAGGGAGGCAACCTCGCCTGCCATCAGCGATATGGCAAGGCCCTGGAATATGGGGTCAAACAGAATCACTGAAGCTCCGACAACAACAGCGGCCGCAGTCAGCAGCATGGGCCTGAAGCGCACGGCTCCGGCATCTATTACGGCAAGATCAAGGGGCATGCCCTGGCTCAGGCGCAATTCTATGAAATCAACAAGAATAATGGAGTTCCTTACCACAATGCCGGCGCCTGCAATGAAACCTATCATTGAGGTTGCCGTGAAAAATGCATTTGCAGCATAATGGGCAGGTAAAATTCCTATGAGTGAAAATGGAATGGCCGCCATTATGACAAGTGGCGTTGTAAAGGACCTGAACCATCCCACAACCAGAATAAATATCAATACCAGCACCACGGCAAAGGCAATGCCCATGTCCCTGAACACTTCATAGGTGATCTGCCATTCCCCGTCCCATTTCATGGAAAATTTTCGATTGTCAGGCGGCATGCCTGTCATGTGCTGGACAAGGGTGTATCCTTTGCCTGGCTTTATCCGGCTGATTTTATCCTTCATTTCAAAGATGGCATATACAGGGCTTTCCTTGCTGCCTGCAACATCTCCTGTGACATAGACAACCGGCATCAGATTTTTATGAAATATGCTTCGCTGTCTTTTTGTTTTTACAGGTGTGACAAGGGTTGAAAGAGGTATAAGATCTCCTGAAGAGCCGGCTATCCTGATATTTTCAAGCCTTTTTATCCCTGCCCTCGCATCCATGGGAACCTGCACGATTATAGGCACATCCTCTTTTTCGATATTTTTGTGAACAAGGCCTGCCTGTTCGCCTGAAAGGGCTATTTTTAAATTTTCCACTACCTGTGCCGTGGTGATTCCGTGCAGAGCTGCCCTTTCTCTGTCTATCTTGAAATTATATCTTGCATTCTGAAATTCTGCATACCAGTCAACATCAACAACTCCTGGAATTGTGCTGAAAACTTTCTTGATTTTTTCTGCGATTTTGATCTGACCTTTGTAGTCAGGCCCGTAAATTTCAGCAACAAGGGTTGATACAACAGGCGGGCCAGGAGGCACCTCTGCTATCTTAACGCTTGCATTGAATTTTCTGCCTATGGCAGCAAGGGCAGGTCTTACCCTTTTTGCAATGGCATGGCTCTGTTCCTGCCTTTCTTCCTTGTCAGCAAGATTCACCTGGATATCTGCGACATTGGATCCTTTTCTCAAATAGTAATGGCGGATCAGCCCATTGAAATTAAAGGGCCCGGCAGTTCCGGAATAAATTTCATAATCCTTTACCTCATTAACAGTTTTAAGATATTCTCCCATCTGCATTGCAGCTTTTGTGGTATCCTCAAGGGTTGCACTTTCAGGCATGTCTATGATGACCTGAAATTCACTTTTGTTGTCAAATGGCAGCATCTTCACCCTGACCAGCTTGAACCAGACCATGGAGCATGCAAGCACAAGCAGGCCCACAATGGAAATGAGAAAAAGCCACTGCCAGCCCTTGTGATGAATAAGCGGCCCCATGATTTTTCTGTAAAGCCGGGTAAGAAAATCTTCTTTTTCACCTTCATCACTGCCGTTCTTGCTGTTTTTTGTGTGGCCTCCCCTTTTGAGCAGCCTTACAGATGCCCACGGGGTAACAGTAAATGCTATGATAAGGGAGAAAAACATGGCAGCAGATGCGCCAACTGGCATGGGACGCATATACGGGCCCATGAGGCCTCCGACAAATGCCATGGGAAGAATGGCGCATATGACTGTCAATGTGGCAAGAATGGTTGGATTGCCCACCTCATCAACTGCTTCCACAGCGATCTTTGACAATGGCCTTGTCCTGTTTTCAGGAAGCCTGAAATGCCTTACAATATTTTCAACAACAACAATTGCATCGTCAACAAGAATACCAATGGAAAAGATCAGGGCAAAAAGAGTAATCCTGTTCAGTGTGTATCCGTCAAGGTAGAACACGGTAAGGGCAAGGGCAAGGGTGACAGGTATGGCAAGGGCGACTATGCCTGATTCCCTGTGGCCCAGCACAAACCAGATGAGTATGGTTACAGATATTATGGCAAGCACCATATGGAATAAAAGCTCGTTTGATTTGTCATTGGCGGTCTTGCCGTAATTTCTTGTTACACTTACCTGTATATTGTCCGGAATAATGGAGCCTTTTGCATTATCTATTATTTTTAAAACTTTTCTTGTAATGGCTACGGCATTGCTTCCTTTTCTTTTTGCAATGGTAAGTGTAACACCAGGATAGATCTTGTTGCCGGTATCTTCAGGTTTTATGTTTTCACTGTGCAGGCTTTTATGGGAATCAGCAGGGCCTGAACCGAAAAAAACATAGTCAGAAGGCTCTCCAGGGCCATCACTTATATCAGCGACATCTCTGAGATACACAGGCCTGCCCCTGAATACGCCCACCACAAGGTTCTGCACATCCTGTATGTTTCTTAAAAATCCTCCTGTGTGCACAATAACCTGGCCTCCGACCGAAGGAAAATCTCCTGAACGGCTTGCCACATCAGCAGCCTTGATCATGCGGACAATGCCTGCAAGGTCAAGATGAAGCCCGGCAAGGCGGACAGGGTCTATAAAGACATTGATTCTGCGCTGCTGTCCTCCTATTATTCTGGTCTGGGAAACATTTTTTTCCCTTTTGACCATGTTCTCGATTTCAGCGGCAACCCTGCGAAGGGTATAGTGATCAAGCTCCTTTGACCAGAAGGTCAGGGCCATTACAGGAACATCATCAATATAGCGGGGTTTGATCAGGGGACGGCTTGCACCCATTGGAATCTTGTCAAAATTTGCAAGAAGTTTGGACTGCAGCCTTATTATGGCTTTTTCCTCGTTTTCGCCGACCTTGAAGCGTACAATAACCATGGACATGCCCGGCTTTGAAGTGGAATACACATATTCAACTCCTGGAATTTCCCATAGCAGTTTTTCCATGGGCGACGTCACTCTGTGTTCCACTTCCTGTGCATCGGCTCCCGGCATTCTCACAAACACATCCACCATGGGGACTATTATCTGGGGTTCTTCCTCCCTTGGAAGGGCAATGGTGGAAGCAATGCCAAGAAGTATGGAAGTAATGATGATAAGGGGTGTCAGTTTGGAATCAGTAAAAAATTGCGCAATCTTTCCGGCAGGCCCAAGCCCCTTTTTTCCCGAATTCATGATTCAGCCTCCACAAGAACATTATCATGAACATCCGGGCCTGGATGAATTATATAATGATCACCCGGATGAATGCCTGAGATCACTTCAACAAGGCCGTTGATTTTTCTGCCGGTTCTGACCAGCCTGAAGTGCGCAGTGTTTTTATTGTCCACAAGAAAAAAACCTGTGAGTTGGCCGTGATGAACCAGAGATGTTTCAGGAACAAGAATCATCTTGAGTGTGCCTGCCGGAATCATTATCCTGGCAAAGACGCCTGACCTGAACAGCATTGTGTCAGGCAGGGTAAGTTTTATGTTGAATGTTCTTGTAACAGGATCTGCTGCGGGATCAATCCTGTCCACAATACCGGTAACAGACAGGTTCTGCATGGATGGTATTTTTACCATAAGGCTCTGGTTTAAATATATTTTGTCCACATGGTCTTCAGGAACTGAAAATTCAACCTTGAATTTTCTGCTGGTTTCCATGGAAAACAAAGGGGCTCCAGGAGATGAAAGATTTCCCTGATCCATGAATTTTTCCTTGATTCTTCCTGAGTACGGGGCTTTGACAAGGGTGTCTTTTCTGTATATTTCCGCGGCTGCAACATCGGCTTTTGCCTGGCCGATTCTGGATCTGGCAGCCTCAATCATTGCTCTTGCCCCTGAAAGGGCGGCTTTTGCCTGATGGTATTTTGATTTTATATTGTCAAATTCCTGGGGGCTTACTGAATTTTCCTTTAAAAGCTTCTGATAGCGCTTGAAAGTTGTGAAGGCGAAATCTGCCATGGTTTTTGCCGCATCCCGTGATGATCTTGCTGCGGCAAGCGCTTTTTGGGCTTCTGCAAGGCCGGCTTTTGCTTTTTCAAGCCTGGCAGAAGCCTGGCTGTCGTCAATCTCAGCAAGAAGGTCGCCTTTTTTCACCACACTGCCTTCATGCACATGAATTTTTTTTATATTGCCAAAAACTTTTCCTGATATAATGCTTGAAGTTTCGGCCGTGATTGTCCCTACTGCCTCATACATGAAGGGATGGCTGGTTTCATGTGCAGTTCCAAGTTCTGCCGTGATTTTTTTACTGTTTTCCTGCTTTGTGTTTCCGGGCCTGATTTTTTCCTTGCACCCGGAAACAGCCATCATCATTACCAAGGATAAACAGAAAATAAATGTTTTTTTCAGCATTGTTCCTCCGGATTTTTATTTGAAGTCAGAGTTTATCACACCTGAGACCAGAGCAAGTCTGATCCTTGCTGATTCATAGTCATAAACAGCCCTGAAATGGTCTGCCCTTGCTTTCTGGTCGGAAAGCTCTGCATCAAGCAGGCTCACAATTGTGAGAAGCCCGTTTTTATACCTGTTTTTTACAATTCGCAGGTTTTCCTGTGCCTGGTCCAGGGCTGACCGGGCAACCTGTATGCGTTTCCATGAGGTTGTAAGATTCAGCCAGGTCTCACGCACCTGAACCTTTACAGCAAGCCTCATGTTTTTTTCAAGCTGCCTTATTCTGTCCAGGGTGTATCTTGCAGACTTAATCCTGTGTTTTGAGGCAAATCCGCTGAACAGGTTGATCTGCATGGCAGCACCTATTGAATAATTGTTGTGGCTGTCTCCGAAATCTTCGCAATTGTTCTCATATGTGCCAAACAGGTTGACACTTGGAAGATTGTCAGCTTCTGCAATCTTTATCCCCTGTTCTGCAATCTGTTTCTGCAATGCCAGTATCTGAAGCTCCGGCCTTTTTTTTATTGCCCTTGAAATCAGATCCCTGCCGGATATATTGATCTGCCGTGAATTTTTATCAAAGTATTCAATCACATCCACATGGGTTTCCGGCTGAACCCCCATGGCTGAATTCAGATATCCCTTTGCAATCTGGATTTTGTTTTCAGCGTCAAGCCTCTGCTGTTCAAGGCAGGCAATTCTGACTTTGGCCCTTAAAAGATCGCTTTTTACGGAAAATCCGTTTTTATATCCTGCTTTAACCATATTCAGGTTTGCCTTTGCAGATTCAAGTGCATGCATGACAACCTGCAGGTTTTTTTCTGCAAGCAGAAGCCCGGTATAGGCAAGGGCAGTTCTTGCAATCACTGCCTGCCTGGTTTTTTCGTGGGCAAGTGCTGCGATTTTCGTGTTTATATCTGCCTGGCGAATGGAACCTGATATACGTCCTCCTGCATACACAGGCATTGAAATGGATATCAGTGAATTGAAATTGTTGATGCCGTCAGGATCGTTCAGTGACGAAGGATTGAAATCTTTTGACTGTATCCTGCCCTGGTTCAGCAGCGTTGCAAATGCCCACATGGGCGCATCTGTCCTGCTGAATGTTTCAGTGAAATTTATCTGGGGCATGAAACCTGCCTTTGCCCTGCCAAGGTCGTGCTCAGCAGTTTTTTCTCCGAACACGGCAGCTTTGAGCTCAGGACTGTATGCCATTGCGTTTTTTATGGCATCTGCAAGGGTCAGTATATTATGCTGCATGCCTGAAGGCCTGGCGGTTCCGGCATTTGCCCCTGTTGTGATTATAAATAAGATGGCAAGAAAACCTGTAAATGCATTGATTGTTTTTTTCATGTTCTCCCCATGATGCATTTAAAGATGAATTTTGTATGATAATTGATTGATATCTACTTTAGCACAAGTACATGTTTTAGTCACAGCTTATCTGTTTTTGTTATATTGATATATGCATATTGTCAGGATTTTTGTTTATAAAAAAAGGGGTTTTTGTAAAATTTTTTAAAAACCCCTGGTGTTTTCTGGTACCGGAGGCGAGACTTGAACTCGCAAGGGTTTGCACCCGGAGGATTTTGAGTCCTCTGCGTCTACCAATTCCACCACTCCGGCATGAATGTTTTCTTTTAAGGGAAAACCTGTGATTTGTCAATTAATTTATGGGGATTTTTCACCTGTTAAGGGCCTTTATTATTGCAGCTTCCATGACTGCTCCCTGTCTTAAAATCACGGGCTTTCTGCCTGTTACATCGACGATGGAGGATCCTGTGCCGCCCTTTAAAGGGCCTGCATCAAGTACAAGGTCTGCCATATCTGTTATGGATGGATCAAGATCCTGTACTCTGGTACAGCCCGGCATACCGGAAATATTTGCGCTGGTTCCTGTGACAGGAAATCCCAGGCTTTCTGCAAGTGCCTTTGCAACGGGATGGCCTGGAAGCCTTATGCCTATTTTGCCTGTTTCAGCAGTTAAAACAGAAAGAACCTGTTTTTTTGCCCTGAAAACAAGGGTGAGATTGCCGGGCCAGAAAGTATCCATCAGTATTGATGCGTGTTCAGATATGCAGTCAGCAAGATCATTTACCATGGAACGATCAGGAATCAGCACAAGGATGGGGTTGGTCTGTGGCCGCTGTTTTATCTGGAAAACCTTTTCAACGGCCTTTGAGCTCAATGCGCTGGCTGCTATTCCATAAATGCATGAAGCCGGGAAAACGACCAGCCCGCCACGACGTATGATTTCTCCGGCTGCGATTATAATTTCAGGGTCAGGGTCAAGCGGATCGACCCTGACGATTTTGCTAGTCTCATGCAAATGCTTTGGCCTTTTTGTCCACCTTGTCTGCCATCTTCTGCTTGAAAGCAGTGAGTTTTTCAGCAATTTCAGGGTCTGAAAGCCCAAGTATCTGGGCTGCGGCAATACCGGCATTGTATGCACCTGATTTTCCTATTGCCATGGTTGATACAGGAATTCCAGGAGGCATCTGCACGGTGGCAAGCAGGGAATCCATTCCCTGAAGCGCTGATGAATCAATGGGAATGCCCAGGACCGGAAGCGTTGTATGGGCTGCAATCACTCCTGCCAGATGGGCTGCATGACCTGCTGCACAGATCAGAACATTTACTCCTTTCTGCCTTGCATTTCTTGCAAGCTCAGCCGCCTTTTCAGGGGTTCTGTGGGCAGAGGCCACAGTAACATAATGCGGGATATCAAATTCCTTGAGTATTTCAAGGGTGTTTTTGACAACATTGAAATCAGAATCGCTTCCCATTATTACCCCAACCTTAGGGGCGCGTGAAAGCCTGTGCAGAGCTTTTGCTCCTATGTCCTTTCTGAAGAAATGGCCTTTAAACGAGATTTTCGAACATGCCTTGTATGCCTTGTCAATGGCCTGTTCAACAGTGTCGCCAAGGGATGTCACTCCAAGCACTCTGCCGCCTGATGTAACAATTTTATTGTCCTGCATGGCTGTGCCTGCGTGAAAAACAACAGTGTCTTCAAGTTGTCCTGCTTCATCAAGCCCTGAAATTTCCATACCTGTTTCATAGGAGCCTGGATAGCCTTCTGAGGAAATAACCACGCACATGGCAGCCCTTGGGTCTATTTTTGTGGTATAATTGTGCAATGTACCGTCACAGCAGGCCTCCATCAGGGGAACAAGATCACTTTCAAGGCGCATGAGTATGGGCTGGGTTTCAGGATCTCCAAGCCTTGTATTGAATTCCAGCACCTTGATCTGGTTCTTGTCAACCATAAGTCCTGCGTAAAGAACCCCCTTGAATGGAGTGCCTTCTTTTGCCATGCCTTCAATGGCAGGAATCATGACTTCATCCATTGCTTTTTTTCTGAGCAGATAATCAAGAACAGGGGCAGGGGAATACGCTCCCATGCCTCCGGTATTGGGTCCCTGATCATTGTCAAATATTCTTTTATGATCCTGTGATTCAGGAAGTGGCAGAACGGTTTTGCCGTCTGTCAGAACTATGAAGGAAGCTTCCTCTCCCCTGAGGCATTCTTCCACCAGAACCACAGAGCCTGCCTGGCCGAATGCGTTTTCATTTATCATGGAATCAATGGCTTTATCAGCTTCTTCAAGGCTTTTGCATATGATGACTCCCTTGCCGGCAGCAAGTCCGTCTGCCTTGACAACACACGGGGCGCCAATGGCCCTTGCATATGCCTTTGCCCTGTCAGCATCTGTAAAAGCCTTGCCTTGTGCACAGGGGATTTTGTATTTCTGCATATGCTGTTTGGAAAACACCTTGCTGCCTTCAAGGCGTGCACCTGCCCTGTCAGGCCCGAACACCTTCAGGCCCATGTCTGAGAAAACATCGGCTATTCCATTGACAAGAGGGCCTTCCGGGCCCACAACAGTCAGATCAATGTCATTGTCCCTTGCAAAGGCAGCCAGGGCGTCTATATCTTCTGCCTTGATGGGAACAGATTCGGCAAGTTGTGCGGTGCCTGCATTTCCAGGGGCGCAGAATATTTTTTCCACCAGAGGGCTTCTGGCAATTTTCCAGACAAGTGCATGTTCGCGGCCTCCGCTGCCAACAACTAAAATTCTCATATTGATCTCCTTAATTTGCATTTTTCATGATTTTCAATGGCCAGGTCTATGAGCCGGTCAAGCAGGGCAGTAAATGAATATCCAGCTGCCTGCGCTGACTGAGGATACAGGCTTGTTGAGGTCATCCCCGGGATTGTATTGGTCTCAAGTACAGAAAGCTCTCCATTGGACAATATCATGTCGGTTCTTGAATATCCTTTAATAAAAAGGCTTTTATGTGCTTTTACGGCAAGATGCTGAATTTTATGCGCAAGGGCTTCATCAATCTGGGCCGGGCAGATCTCATTTGTTTCTCCATGGACGTATTTTGCATTGTAATCAAAGAATTCATGGTTTTCACCGGGAATGATTTCAATGACAGGCAGGGGCTGTACTTCATCGTTTCCCAGCACTCCGCAGGTAAATTCCCTGCCGCTTATATATTTTTCCATGATAACATATTCATCATGGTCAAATGCTTTACGGACAGCAGGGCCGATATCCTGAACATTTCTGGCAATGGTCATGCCAACGCTTGAGCCTGCACATGCAGGCTTTATCATCATGGGGAGCCCAAGGGTTTTTGCTGCATCTGAATAATCAATTGTTTCTCCTGAACCAATGCTTATGTATTCAGGAGTTGGTATGCCGGCTTTTTCATAAATCCTTTTTGCTGCAAGCTTGTTCATGGCCATGGCGCTTCCAAGAACTCCCGCTCCCTGATACGGGATATCAAGCAGATCAAGAAGGCCCTGGATTGTGCCGTCTTCTCCAAACGGCCCGTGCAGGATTATCAGGGCTGCATCAATTTTGCCGGCATCATTGACAAGCTTTGGGATATCAGTTGCAGGGTCATACATGGTGACCCTGTATCTGTTCTTGTCAAGGGCTTCAAACACCTGTCTGCCGCTGTCGAGGGAAACCTGCCGTTCCGAGGATACACCTCCGGATAAAAGTGCCAGCCTGATTTTTTCCATGCTGTCCTCCTGTATTATCCCTGAATTATATTTTGTCTGGCTTTTTCAAACTCTTCTTTGGTGATGAGATCTTTTTCATACAGTGTGGTCAGAGTGAGAAGTCTGTGCTCAATATGGTTCAGACCTGTGCCTATCATAAGATGATCAGGATCAGGTGAAGATGTGTGTGTGATCATATTTGCAGAAGGTTTGCCAGCTGATAGCCTGAAACTTGCAAGGCCTCCGAAAACCCTGACTTCGACTTCCCTGTCCTGGAATCCAGGCGAGGACAGAAGCTCTTTTAAACCGGAAGAGCTTGTTTTCATTCTGCGGTAAAAGATAAAGGCAAGTGATAATACAAGTACGGCAATACCGCCCATAATCCACGGCAGGTAATGGTAAAATCCACGGAAAAGAACCACGGAAACACCGACTCCTGCAAGCAGAAAAACATGCAGCAGCAAAATGAAATAGGCTGTGAAAATACTTTTGAAAAGTCCGGTTTTGTCTTTTTTGATAAAATTCATGATATTTTTTTAATAATATTGTTCCTGTAATTGTCCAGCATGGGGGAGCATGGCCTGTCTCCCCTTATTGTATTCAGTTTTGCTAAAAGATAATTGAGTTTTTTCTGTATCCTGCTGCGTTCCAAAGATTCAGGCTCTGTGGCTTCGAGCAGTTGCTCAGTGCTTGTGATTTTCTTTTTAAGCTCCACTTCCGGTGGGAGAAACCCTGAGTTTTTCAGTATCTTGTGGGCAAGCCTGAATTCTTCCGGAATATTTTGGTCTTCAAATTTCAAAGGCTTGTTAGCCCCTTCAAGATTGTCAAATTCACCATTTTTCTGAGCCTGCCTTATCCTCTGTTCAACCAGATCCTCAAATCCTGGAATCATAAAACAGTATATACTCCTGAAAATTTATGATTATTGTTGATACAGCTATACTTTAAAAACCTGATTTTATTAAACCCGCATCAGATTTGCAAGGGATATTTTCTTGACACTCCAGGGGCAATACTGTATCAAATATCATTTTAAATTAAATGATTATAAAAATATATTGATTATAAAATGAGTAAAAAGAAGAACATAAGCCAGCTTAGAAATATCGGAATAATGGCGCATATTGATGCCGGTAAGACCACTGTTACAGAACGGATTCTGTATTATACCGGCAAGTCCTATAAAATAGGTGAAGTCCATGACGGAGAGGCTGTGATGGACTGGATGCAGGATGAGCAGGAGCGCGGGATTACCATCACTTCTGCCGTGACTACCTGTGAGTGGCATAATTCAACAATTCAGATAATAGACACTCCAGGTCATGTGGATTTCACGGTTGAAGTTGAAAGAGCCTTGAGAGTCCTGGACGGTGCCATAGGTGTTTTCTGCGCCGTGGGCGGGGTCGAGCCGCAGTCCGAGACAGTATGGAGGCAGGCTGACCGCTATTGCGTTCCAAGGCTTGCATTTATCAATAAAATGGACAGGGTGGGTGCTGATTTTTTCGGTGCTGTAAATTCCATGAAGGAAAAACTGGAAGCCAATCCTGTGATCATGCAGCTGCCAATGGGTTCTGAAGATGCCTTTGCCGGTGTGATTGATCTTCTGCAGATGAAGAAAATAACATGGGATGAGGAATCAAAGGGGCTTGAGTATTTTATTGATGATATTCCGGATGAATTTAAGGATCAGGCAGAAGAGTACCGGGATAAAATGCTGGAGGCAGTTGCAGAGATTGATGATGATATAATGGAAAAATATCTGTCTGAAGAGCAGATTTCACCTGATGAGCTTGTAAAGGCCATACGTTCTGCCACCATTGCAAGACAGATGGTTCCTGTGCTGTGTGGCAGTGCCCTGAAAAACAAGGGAATACAGCCCCTGCTTGATGCCATAGAATTATTTCTGCCAAGCCCGCTTGATATCCCGCCTGTTAAAGGCATTCATCCTGATACCGAAGAAGAGCTGGAATTTTTTCCTGAAAGAAAAGGGCCCCTGGCTGCCCTGATTTTCAAGGTTTCAATGATCGAAGGCCGCAAACTTTCCTTTGCCAGAATATATTCAGGAAAAATAGAAGCCGGCAGTGATGTGTTTAATCCTGGCTCAGGAAAAAAAGAAAAACTGTCCAGAATATTGAGGATGCATGCAAATAAAAGGGAGCGTCTCAAACAGGCTTTTGCAGGAGACATCATAGGTATAGTAGGGCTTAAGCATTCAGGCACAGGAGATACCTTATGTTCATCTGACCATCCTGTTCTGCTTGAAAAAATGGTATATGATGATCCTGTTATTTCCATTGCAATTGAGCCGAAAACCCATGCTGATCAGGAAAAACTGGATGATGTTCTTGAAAAATTCATAATTGAAGATCCCACCCTTAAGGTCAGGCGTGATGAGGAAACAGGTCAGACCATCCTGTCCGGCATGGGTGAGCTTCATCTTGAAATTATTATTTCAAGGATGCTCAAGGAATTCAAAACCAATGTAAATGTGGGCAATCCCCAGGTTGTTTACAGGGAGATACTTGATTCTCCCGTACGCGGCAAAGCTGTGTTTGAGAGAGAAATTTCCGGTAAAACCCATTATGCAATGCTTGAGATCAGCCTTGAGCCGAGAAACAGGGGAGACGGTGTGAGTTTTGAATCCAGGGTTGGAGATGAACAGGTTGCGCCGCAATATATTCCTGCCATTGAAAAGGGAATAAAAGAGAGCCTTGAAGGCGGATTTCTTAAGGGCTATCCCATTGTGGATGTTGCAATTTTTCTTGAAGACGGCAAATTTGACGAACGCAGTTCTGAACTTGCCTTTTCCGTATGCGCTTCCATGGCGTGCAGGGATGCTCTGGAAAAGGCCTCAATAAGCCTTCTTGAACCAATTATGGAGGTGGAAATTTTCATACCGGATGCCTATATGGGAGATGCCATTGCAGATCTGAATGCAAGGGGAGGCAAGGTGGAATCCATCAATCCGAAATCGGGTATCCAGGTGATAAGAGCTGTGGTGCCCCTGGCAAAAATGTTCGGGTATTCCACAGCTCTGCGTTCAGCAAGTCAGGGGAGAGGCACGTTTACAATGAAATTTTCCCGTTTTGACAAGGTATGATCAGTCTCCTTCATATATTGCATCATTGGGAAAAAGTTTTTTAATATCTTCTGCTGTTATATCATACATGCCTGCACCAACCACATAATCTTCATCCCCGTGTTTTACAAGTTTGCAGAATGATACCTTGGGTGAACTTTTTTCCTCGCCCGGTTTTGGCCAGAAATAGGCGACCCATCCGCTTCCATGGTCTTCCACGATTTCGTTCATGGCTGCAAAAAGGTAAACTCCGTTGACATCTCTCATGTCAAGCAGGGCTTTCCCATCAAGAGAAGGTTTGGTGGGATGCATCAGCATTATGCCATCAAGATTGTGAACCCATATATATCCCTTGCCATTGCCAAAACGAAATTCCCCGTTGGGATCCTTTATCTTGGCAAGGGCAGCATCACCTTCTGCCTCAAGCAGTTTTGCTGCTGCAAACACTTTTTTTTTGCAAAGCTGGGGAGTCAGTTCTTCTGCAGAACCTGTTCCTGTAAAGAAAACAGTGATTATTAATGCAATGAACCATACCAGGGATTTTTTCAACATGGTCTTCTCCTTGTCATATATTATTGTTTGTTATCAGGGGCAGAATTACCTCCTGTTAAAGCCTGAACTGATTTACAATTGCCTGCAGATCATCTGCAAGCTGTTTTAAATTCCTGCTGCTGGAGTTCAGCTTTTCACTGGTTTGTGCCACTTCGATTGTACTGGCATTGACATCTCCTATGTCCATGGCAATTTCCTTTGCAACGTCTGAACTCTGTGCAACATTTTCACTTACTTCCTTAAGCCCGCCGGACGCCTGCCCCATGTTGTCAGCAATTTCTTTTGTGGTGGCTGACTGTTCATCCACTGCTGCTGCAATGGATGAAACAATATCATTGACATTTTCAATGATTCCGGCCACAGCCTCTATTTCCGTCACTGTGTCGGCAGTGGAATTCTGTATGCCTTCTATGCGAGTACGAATATCCTGTGTGGCTTCAGCAGTCTGAAGTGCAAGCTGTTTGATTTCAGATGCCACAACAGCAAACCCCTTGCCTGCTTCTCCTGCCCTTGCAGCCTCGATGGTGGCATTCAAAGCCAGAAGATTGGTCTGCTCGGAAATTTCTGAAATAACTTCTGTTACCTTGCTGATGGCCTTTGCAGCTTCTCCCAGCTCATTTACTTTGGCTGTTGCCCCTTCTGTCTTTATAACCGCCTGTTTTGTGATGGAACTGCCTTTTTCTGAATTTTTTGCAATCTCTTTTATGGATGAGTTGATTTCATCGGTTGCAATGCTCACTGTGTTGATATTGGCAGTTGCTTCTTCAGAAGTTGCAGCAACCGAATTCATATTTGCGCTCATTTCTTCTGCAGCAGCAGCAACTGATTCTGATTTTGCAGTCATATCCTTTGCCTCATTTGAAAGGGATGATGCAACCAGGGTGAGATCGGATGAAGATTCAGTCAGATGTTCTGAATATTCAGTAATCGTGCTGATGATCTGTCTTAAATGTTGTGCCATGGCATTGGTGTCACGGCCAAGGTCACCTAACTCGTCATTTGAGGAAATATCCGCGCGGACATCAAGCTGGCCTTCTGCGATTTTTCTGGTTACTTCAACAATATTATTAATATTCCTGGTGATACCACGGCTTATTATGATTCCCAGAATTATGGCTGCACCAACAGCTGTAAAAGTAAGCACTATAAGGATAAGGCTCGCGCTTTTCTTGCTTGCCTGGGAAGCTCTCATGGCATCTGACATTTCTTTTTCCGCGATTTTAACAAGCCCCTCAAGTTCGTTGTTTATTTTAATAGCCGATTCTGTTACTGCTGTTATCTGTTTTGTCTTGGTCTTGTCAAGCTGTCTGTAGATCGGGGCTATATAATCCTGCATCTTTTTAAAATACTGGTCTATACGAGCCTTTGGCCCCTTGCTTCTGTTGAATTGTCTGAGTTTACCCTTTGAATCACCGGCATTGTTGATTTTTTCAGCATAACCCATGATTTTTTTATTGTATTTTTCCATTTTTTTTATTAGCTTTTTCAAACCCTTGTCATCTGTCTTAAAGGTGCGGATCCATGTTCCGATCATGCCTTTGCCGGGATCTGTATTACCGTTGAACGGAATGACAATATTTACGGCATCCTCAAGCGCTTTATACCAGTTGATAAAATCCTGATGCATTAAAAGAAGGTAATGGGGCAGGGAATAATTTTTGCCGCTAAGCGTTACAGAATAACCAAGATACATGTTCTGTGCCCTGACAAGATCCATGCAGTTCTTACGGAAAACTGCATTGTCTTTAAAAATTTTATCAAGGGATTGCTGAAGTCTCTCAGATGCCCTGGGCACAACAATATCTGAGGTAAGTTTTTTGTAAACTGCATATGAATCAGAAGCTTTGAATTTTTCTGATGTACTTCCATATCTGAGCATGTATATCCACATTGTAAATTCATCCATCTGCCGGTTCAGCATTTCTGCTCTGGATTCAAGGCCTGAAGAAGCTGAGCTGTATTCGCAGATGAGTTTTTCAATGTTTTTGAGTTTCAGATTGGCTTCCATGACTGCATATTGAACAGGAACTTTTTCTTTTACCACCATATCGGCAGAGCCTGATACTTTGTTCAGCACCATGATGCCCACAACACCGGATAAAAGGACAAGCAGAGCAAGGATCAAAAAACTTGTGACAAGTTTCTTTCCCATGGTAAGTCTCATGATAAATCTCCTGTGTGAAATAGTTAAAAAAGCAGGTCAGAACCCATGTTTTCCCAAATCAGCGAAATCCAGCTGCAGATGAAACCAGATACAGAATAAACCGTATTTATTATATAAATGTTGTATATCAACCCGGTAATTTCACGTCAATATTTTTTACATTGACTTGTTTCCCGGGATAAGGATAATAAACCTATCACCAATGGTGAAAATTGAATCTTCAAATCGCTGCTGACTGTAAAAAACTATTTTTTATTACTTTTTTTATATAATTTTCTTATTACTGCTTGACATGCAAACCCCTTGGAGAATAATGTTTCATCATTATAAAAAAATAACGGGAAATGAAATTGGATAACAGCAGTAAATATAAAATTTTGACCATTGATGACGAAGATTATATCAGACACAGTATAAAAAGCTATCTTGAGGATTACGGCTTTGAGGTGGTTGAGGCTGCAAACGGCCGTGAAGGCATAGATGTGTTTAACTCAGAATGCCCTGATCTTGTGCTTTTAGATCTTAGAATGCCTGAAATGGACGGGTTACAGGTGCTTACTGCCTTAAGTGACCAGACCTGCGATATCCCTTTCATTGTTGCGTCAGGCACAGGGAATATACATGCGGTTGTTGAAGCCTTGCACCTTGGAGCACGTGATTATATACTGAAACCCATTGAAGATTTGAATGTTCTTTATCATGCAGTGGAAAAATGCCTGAAGGAACTGGAACTTAAAAGGGAAAATATCCGTTATCAGGAGCGGCTTGAGGAACTTGTCAGGGAAAGAACCCTTGAACTTCAGCAAAGTGAGGAACGCTACAAGGCAGTATTTGAATATACCGGAACAGCAGCCATTATAATTGAGGCTGATGATACGATTTCAATGGCAAACTCCAAATTTGCCGAACTTGCCGCCATGGATCAGATGGATATTACAGGCCATAAAAAATGGTGTGATTTTGTGGATCAAAAAGATATTGAAACCATAAGAAATCGTTTTGCATCGCGAAATACCCTGAATGAATGTACAAACTGCCCGTTACAATATGAAATCAGATTTATTGACAACAATGCAGATTTCAAATATGTTTATGCGAGTCTGGGGAGAATTCCAGGTACTGACAGATCAGTTGTTTCCCTGCTTGATGTAACTGAAAAGAAAAAAGCAGAACAAAGATGGCAGAATCTTGAAAAACAATTGCGTAAATCACAGAAAATGGAGGCAATAGGCACGCTTGCCGGTGGAATTGCCCATGATCTTAATAATATCCTTGGTCCTGTTCTGGGATATTCGGACATGATCATGAGGTCTTCCGACCCGGGGTCTGATGTGTTCAGTCACAGTGAAAAGATTCAGAAAGCAGCGTTAAGGGCTGCTGACCTTGTCAGTCAGGTTTTGTCATTTAATCGTATGGAAGAAACTGCAAGGCGGAGAATAAAAATTCATCCGGTTTCAAAGGAAGTGATCAAGCTCCTTAAAGGATCAATACCCTCCACCATACGCATAGTGGATAAGATTGACAGAAACTGCGGGGCAGTGGAAGCTGATCCCACACAGATACACCAGGTGATCATGAATCTTTGCACCAATGCCTATCATGCCATGGAGGACAGGGGAGGCACTCTGACCGTAAGTCTGCGGCAGATATATCTGGATACAGATGATATGGTTGAATACCCTCATCTTGCAGGGAAAAAAGGGCCATATCTTGCTCTTGAAGTGGCAGACACTGGATGTGGAATGACAGATGATGTTATGGAGCGTATTTTTGATCCTTATTTTACAACCAAGGAGGACGGCAAGGGAACAGGCCTTGGGCTGGCAACCGTATACAGTATTGTAAAGGCATGCAACGGAGATATTACTGTAAGAAGCTCACCGGGCAAGGGAACTGTTTTTACCGTTCTTTTGCCTGTTGTTGAAACCCAGATTAAACTTGAGACCAAGGATACATACTCTGCTGCCTTCAGGGTAGGATCAGGTCAGAGACTTCTTGTGGTGGATGATGACGAGGATATCGCCACGATGTGCAAGGAAGGCTTTGAAACGCTGGGCTATGAAGTTGACTCCTTTTTTTCAAGCAATGAGGCTCTTGCGTTTTTCAGAAAAAATTATCGTGATATAGATCTTGTCATAACTGATCAGACCATGCCTGAAAAAACCGGGTTCGATCTTGCAAGGGCAATGCTGTCCATAAAGCAGGATATACCTATTATTCTGTGTTCCGGCTATGCCGGTGAAATAGATCAGGTTAGGATAAAGGAGCTTGGAATCAGGAGCTTTGTAATGAAACCTGTCACAGTGCTGGATCTTTCAAGAAAAATACAAAAGCTTCTGTCATGAAAATCTAAAGGCCGTTATCATCGGCACGGGAGGATAAAATGACTGGCCACCCAAAGAAATTTTTAATACTTGACGATGAAGAAAGCATACGCCAGAGTATTGCTGCCTATATGGAAGATTCAGGGTATGTTGTTTTTCAGGCATCCAGTGCGGAACAGGCTCTTGAAATAATCCGGACCAATGCAGTGGATGAGGCTGTTGTTGATATACGCCTTCCAGGCATGGACGGCAATGTTTTTATGGTTGAAGCCAGAAAGATTCTTCCTGATATAGAATTTGTAGTGCATACAGGGTCAGCAGATTATGTCCCTCCCCCTGAGGTCAGGGCCCTGGGAGTTACATCGGACAGGGTGCTTATCAAACCTGCAAGTGATCTTAAAGTATTGCGTGAAACTTTGAATACCCATATGGCAGCTGGTAAAAAATAATATGTCATGACACAGGCCTTTTCAAAAAAAATTCTTGTGATTGATGATGAACCCTGTATCCGTGACAGTATTGTCGAATTTCTCACAGATTTCGGTTTTGAGATTCTGGAGGCAGGAGATGGTATTACAGGGCTTGAGTATTTTGAAAAATATGACCCTGATCTGATATTATGTGATCTTCGCATGCCAGGAATGGATGGCCTGGAGATTCTTGAGACAGTGGTGGTACAAAAGCCTGAAACTCCTGTTATAATAGTATCAGGTGCCGGCAATATTTCCGATACCATTGAAGCTTTGAGGCTTGGGGCATGGGATTATATTACAAAGCCCATTCAGGATATGAATGTTTTGTGTCATGCAGTGGAAAAAGCATTTGAACGGCTTGATCTTATCAATGAAAAGCGCAGATATCAGGAAGATCTTGAAAAAGCCAATCTTGAACTGAAGGCTTCCATTGAAACCATTGAAAATACTCAGAAGCGACTGATTCAGTCAGCTAAAATGGCAGCCCTTGGAGAACTGGTTGCAGGTGTTGCCCATGAAATCAATACTCCAATAGGTGTGGGTGTTACAGCGGCCTCATATCTTGATGTCAGAACACGGGAATTTATGAACCACTATGAATCAAGCGAACTCAAGCGAAGTGAACTGGAGAACTATCTTCATACTGTAAAGGAAATAGCCAATTCAATTCTTATTAATATGGAAAGGGCGGCAGAACTTATTTCCAGCTTCAAACAGGTGGCAGCTGACCAGTCAAGCGAGAAGAGGCGTGTGTTCAATCTTAAGGAATACATACATGAAATCCTGCTGAGTTTAAGGCCCCGTTACAAGAACACAGGTCATGTGCTCGAGGTTGAATGTGACGAAACTATCGAGCTTAATTCCTTTCCTGGCGCTTTTTCCCAGATTCTGAACAACCTTATAATGAATTCATTGGTTCATGGGTTCAGGAATATGGACAATGGAATAATTTCCATGCATATTACCCGTGAAAATGATAATATTGTGTTTGTTTACAAAGACAATGGAGCAGGCATGAACAGGGAACAGAAAAAAAAGCTGTTTGATCCGTTTTATACCACCATGCGCGGAAAGGGCGGTACAGGCCTTGGCATGTCAATTGTCTTTAACCTCGTCACTCAGACATTGAAAGGGCATATAGAGTGCCAGAGCGCTGAAGGTGAAGGTGTCTGCTTTACAATGACATTTCCCGCCAGAACGACCGAAGATTTCTGATCATGCAGATTTTAAATCCGACCAGATGGTATCTCCACCCTGTTTTTATTTTTGCATGCTCAATCTTTGCCCTTACCACTTTTCTTATAATTACTGTCAACTGGTATATGGAAATAACTTCTGCCCTTGAAGTTGTGATTTTAAAATTCCATATTGATCCTGGAATGATTTTTCCTTCCAAGACCGGCATGACACTGCTGATTTTAACAGCATTGATTGCCGTGGTTCTGGCAGGTATTCTTCTTGCTTTTATCTATTATCAGAAAACAGTCAACCTTTTCAGGCTTCAGCATAATTTTATATATAATTTTACCCATGAACTGAAGACTCCTGTTACATCTCTCAGGATCTATCTTGAAACATTCATCAGACACAGGCTTGATCCTGAGGATATAAAAAAATACAGTGAGAATATGCTTGAAGATGTCAACCGCCTGTCTGAAAATATCAACAGCATACTTAACCTTGCCAGAATAGAAAGCCAGAATTTTGATTCTGAAATAAAGACCGAAAGCCTTGTAAAACTTGTGGAAAATTTCTGTAAAAAAAATGCTTCACTTTTCAGGGAACTTTCCATTGAAATTGATAATCCTTCAGGGCATGAAATGGTTTATCCTGTTAATCTGTTTTTGTTTGAAATGCTTTTGATGAATATTATCTCCAATGCAATAAGATATAATGACTCTGAAAACCCAACGCTTTTAATAAGCTTTAAAACCTCTGTGCAGAAAGCAATGATTGAATTTTCAGACAACGGAATCGGAGTGGAGAAAAAGGATACCAGAAAAATTTTCAGAAAATTCTATCAGTCAGGTCGGGATCATAAAAACGATGTTTCAGGGTCAGGGCTTGGGCTTTATCTTGTTTCCAACATAGCTGCCATACATGGCTGGAAAGTGTCGGTGAAAAGCCGTGGAAGGGGAAAAGGCTCAACTTTTATACTCATAATTCCAAGTACAGGAGCAAAAGAACGCCCAGGAAAGAAAAATATATGGAAGATGCTGAAAAGAAACGTATCCTGGTCATAGAAGATGAATCTCATATAGCAGAAGGCCTGCGCCTGAACCTTTCTTTACAGGGATATGAAGTGGTCATTGCACAGGACGGGATAGAAGGGCTTGATCTGTGGCGGTCAGACAAACCAGATCTGATTGTCCTTGATATAATGCTGCCCATGGTAGACGGGTTTTCCATTCTGAAAACGATACGAAGGGAAGACGAGAAAATACCTGTTCTTATCCTGTCAGCAAGGGCAGATACAAAGGACAGGGTCAGGGGCCTGCGTTACGGGGTTGATGATTATCTGCCCAAACCCTTTGATCTTGAAGAATTCCTTTTAAGAGTCGACAGGCTTATCAGGCATAAATCATGGTATAATACTTCAGATGATGAGAAAAATTTATCCTGTCCCCTATATAAAGGAGACAAGTATGATTTTGGAGGAAATCATATTGATTTTATAACTTTCAAGGCACAGTGCAGGGCAGGCACAATATTTTTAACAGACCAGGAAATTGTTCTGCTTAAAATTTTCATTGCCAATAAGGGCAGGCCATTGTCAAGAGAGGTGCTTCTTAATGCAGGATGGGGATATTCCAGGGGGACTTCAACCAGGACTGTGGATAATTTCATTGTCAGATTCAGGAAATATTTTGAAAAAAATCCCAAGAAACCAGTGTATTTTGTCAGCAGAAGAGCTGTGGGCTATGTATTTAATCCTGATTAGACAGCAGCAATTTTATATGGCGCGGCTTACAATGGAGATGATATAGCTGTCGTCAATATCATATGACGATATATCCATATTGATTCTTTCACTGCAATGCCATATCTGGCCATTGATCACTTCAACTCTGTGCAGGCTTTCATTGAATCCCTGCCTGATATATTTAAGAAAAGCCTCTTTTATTGTCCAGTGACGGAAAATATCCCTGGCATTGTCAGGCATTGCTGCTGTTTCTGCCTGTGTGAATGCAGTTTTCATAAACCATGTGTCAGGTTTAGGGCCGATATGTTCCACATCAATTCCGATTGATTGGTTTTTGTCCATACATACAGCAACTGCTGCATAATCATGACTGTGGGACAGGGATACAGGAATATCGGGATCATTGGCAGATA
Organism: uncultured Desulfobacula sp.; assembly: GCA_964408295.1. Taxonomy (GTDB): domain Bacteria; phylum Desulfobacterota; class Desulfobacteria; order Desulfobacterales; family Desulfobacteraceae; genus Desulfobacula. The sequence continues at coordinate 22,556 of CAYOYY010000016.1, forward strand.
CAGGAGCCCCTTTATCAAGGTAAGAAAAGCTGATCTGATCAAGAGTCATATCATTGAAAAACGCATCCTGGATCAGGTTTTTGATCAGGAATCTGCCGCTTATCCATTCCATCTGTTTTTTCAATGTCTTGAAACCATTTATCTGCTGTATTTCCCTGGAACTGAAAACAGGAAAGATAAAATCATGTTTTTGAAATATTTCATTTACCATTTGCCTGGAATTATGATAGGTTCCTTTACGGAAAATTGAGCGGATAATCTCAGGTATCTTTGCATACCATATGATTATTCCCGGTTTTGGAGACAGGGTGTTGACCTGAATTTCATATAAATATTTTGTCATCATCCCTGGAATATTATCTTAAATATATTTATTTTACAATCTTTTAGGGGGATAGATGGAACTGGCCAATTACTATAAACAGCATGGCTGGATCAGATCTGCCCTGGCAGTTTCCGTGGTGGTTCTGGTTATTCTTGTTGCTGTTATATGTATTGAATATTTTTATCAGAAAAAAATGCATGACGAAACCATGGAGAACCGATGCCGGGAAGTTTCAGCTTCCATTGTCGGAGCCATGAATGATGCCCTTTCAACAGGGGACAATGATGTTGTACGGGGACAGTTCAGACGTCTGCATGAAATGCTGCCCGAGATCAATGTCTTTGTATACGGGTGTGATTCAAGGATCAGCTTTGCAACTGATTCACGGTCCATTGGGCGATCCATTAACGATTATCTTGGAAACCCTGCCAATATCACTTTGAATACACATATGCTGAATACCGGTGAAATAACCGGAATGATAAGAAAAAAAGCAGATGGTAAATTGTATTTTGGCTCTCTTATGCCAAGCATGAATGAAAAAAGATGCTACCATTGCCATGGCAGTTCAAAACCTGTACTGGGAGGCATGGCAGTCATGGTGGACAATTCACAGGCACTTGCATCCATGACAAGAGCACGTAATTTAAGTATTCTTGCGGGCGGCCTTGGCATGGTTGCCGTTGTTTTTCTTATCTGGCTGATTTTTTCAAAAATGGCTGCCAAACTTAATTTTACCATGGATGAGATCAGGCAGACCAGTGATTCTGTGGCTGATTTCTCAAAGGATGTCAAAGAAATTTCCCAAAAAATAGATATAAGTGCAGGCCATGGCAATGAAATGGCTGCTAAAGCTTCAAAAGCTGCAACCCAGATTTTCGAACATATCACAAGTATTGCCTCGGCAGCTGAACAGGTAAGTGCACAGATAAATGAAGTGACCCGGAATTCCGCCCTGGTGTCAGAGGAGATTCAGTCTTCCAATCTGAGCATATCAGAGGCTTCCGCCAATATCGGCTCTGTGGCGGCAGCAGCAGAGCAGATGTCGTTTTCTGTCAATACGGTTGCCACTGCCATGGAACAGATGTATGCAAGCCAGAGTGAGATTACAAAAAGCTCCTCAAGGTGTGCAGCCATTACCAGCGGGGCATCAAAGGATACATCCAGGACCTTTGAAGTGATGAATAAACTGGGTGAGGCTGCATCCCAGATAGGTGATATTATTGAACTCATCAACGGTATTGCAGGCAAGACAAATCTGCTGGCGCTCAATGCTGCAATTGAGGCTGCCGGAGCAGGAGAGGCAGGAAAAGGATTTGCCGTGGTGGCCAACGAGGTAAAAGAACTTGCAAAACAGACGGCTGATGCAACGCGCGAGATAAGAAACAAAATAGAAGGGATGCAGGAGAACACATCGGAGGCAATTGAGGCGATTAAGGCCATTACCAATGTCATTACTGAAGTTGATTCCATTATGGGTGCAATTGCCTCATCAGTTGAGGAACAGACAGCCACCACCAATGAAGTTACAAGAAATATTTCTGAATCAGCTGAGTCTGCTGAATCTGTTGCGAAAAACATCAATCTTGCCGCGGAAAAGGCAGAAGATGTGTCTGAAAGAATGAAGCAGGTCATGGAACTTAAGATAAGTGGAGAGGAAAATCTGAAACAGACTGCCGTTGCGGTTGAGGCCATTGCACGTGATGTTACCCTGTCTTCCCAGCGTGCCAGGATGGTGTCTGAAAATTCTCAAAGGTTGTCAGAAGTGGTCAATGAGATACTGGAAAGTTCCATGTCCCAGAAAAAGAAAACAGATAAACTGGCACAGATTGCTGTACAACTCAGGCAGTTAACCACTGCATTTAAAATATAGCTATGAAAATGGAACCTCATATCCATAATTTCAGATCAATATCATTCAGCCTTTCCGAAACCTTGATGGGTGTCAATATACTGGATATCAGGGAAATTGTTCCTGCCGCAAAGATTACAAAGGTTCCGGGCAGCCCTGAATTTGTCATGGGGCTCATAAATCTGAGGGGACAGATACTGACCATTCTTGATATTGCTGTTCTTCTTGGCCTTGCAGAAACAAAAATTAATCCCGCCAGTCATATTATTGTTTTTAAATACAAGGATGCAGGCTTTGCCGTTGATGCAATAGGAGATGTGATAGAAACCAGGCCTGATTCCATTGAATCCGTGCCAGCCAGTATGGATTACGGGATCCGTGATTATCTGTCAGGGATAACAGAGCTTGAGAAAGGGGTTTTGATGATACTGGATGCAGAAAAATTACTGGCTGCCTGTATCCTTGATGCCGGGATGTCAGGAGGCTGAAGATGAATGATAATGGTCAAGATTCTCTTCAGGCTCTGGCAGCTGAATTTATTGCTGAGATCAGGGATGATCTCGCCAGTCTTGAGCCGGATCTTCTTGCAATGGAAGAAAAAGGCTCAGCTGTGGATGATGATCTGATCAATCATGCATTCCGTTCCATACACAGCATCAAGGGAGGGGCCGGATTTATAGATTTCAGCCAGCTTTCCAGCCTGAGTCATGCCATGGAAAATGTGCTGATGCATGTCCGGGAAAAAAAACTTGTTATTACATCCGAGGTAGTGGATGCTCTGCTTGCAGGCTTTGATAAAATGAAGCTTATGGCAGATACCTATGGAACAAACAATGATACGGATTATGACTGCAAAGCCCAGGAAACTCTGCTTCAGAAACTTATAGATACGCATTCAGATGGTTCTGAAGTATTATCAGGAGATACTGAATCATGTGATATTCCTGTAGTGCCTGAGGACAACACTTCTGCCACTGAGAATCAGGATCTTCAGACAGTCAGACCCTTTGGGAACAATCCCCTGTTCCGCGATATGGTATTTTGCGTTGACAGGCACAGGCTTGAAAATGCCATTGACAGCCAGAAATTTATTTATGCCGTGCATATAAGGTTTGAAAACGATCTTGCAGCAAAAAACAAAGATCCCGCAGAAATCATTGAAGACATAAAAAGTATTGGTGAAATTCTGTTTTCAGGGCTTGAGGATTCGGAGCATAAGGATGGGTTCTATTGCGTGATAAGTACAATACTTGATCTGCCGCTTCTGTCCCAGGTACTTGAAATAAGCCGCACACAGATGGTTCTTGTGGATCGTCAGTTCATCGATTGTGAAACCATATTAAAGGGCAGCAGGCCTGCCATTGTGCCGGAAAAGCATAGAACCCGTGATCTGGAACCCCTGGCTGGACAGGATGAACCCCGGACAGACTCTGCTGTTCAGCCTTCTGCAGAATCAAGACCTGAGCCTGCTGCTGAACAGTCAGGCACACCTGAACCTGCCATGCCTTTAAATCCCCAGACAATCCGCATTAATGTGGATCTGATTTCAAGACTGATGAACAGGGCCGGTGAGATGGTGGTCGCAAGAAAACAGCTGCGTCCGCTGATTGAGCAGCATGTGAAAACCAACAGCCTTGCTTCCAAAATGATGCAGAATCTTGATCTTGTAACAATGGACATGCAGGAAGCCATAATGCAGATGAGAATGCAGCCGGTTGTTGATCTCATGGGAAAATACAAAAGGCTTGTCAGGGATATTGCAAGGAAAATGTCCAAAAAAGTCGATTTTATCCTTGAGGGAGCAGAGGTGGAAGTTGACAGAACTGTGCTGGAAAAACTTGCCAACCCTGTAACCCATCTGATCCGCAACTGCATTGATCATGGTATTGAACCGCCTGAAGAAAGACTAAGATGCAACAAACCTGAAACAGGCACAATCCGTGTCAAGGCTTTTCATCAGGGAGGGCATATTCATCTTGTAATTTCCGATGACGGGGCTGGAATTGACCCTCAGCTTGTTCTGTCCAAAGCATTTGAAAAGGGGCTTGTTTCAGAAGATCAGCTGGATAAACTGACAGACAGACAGAAAATTGATCTTATTTTTCTGCCTGGATTTTCCACCTCTGAGGAGATTACCGATATATCAGGACGCGGGGTGGGCATGGATGTTGTCAAGACCAATATCGAAAGATTAAGAGGTCATATACGGATTGAATCTGTCATGGGTAAAGGCACGCAGATTCATCTTGTCATTCCTTTGACCCTTGCCATTGTTCCTTCTCTCATTGTTGGTGCAGGAGATGAAAAATTTGCCATTCCCCAGATAAACATAAAAGAAATTATTTATCTTGAGGCCGGCCAGATCCGTGATCATGTCGAAAACATGGCCGGTTCCGAAGTGCTGAGGCTTAGGGGCAGGCTGTATTCTGTTCTGAGACTGCGCAATGTGCTTGGCATCAAAACCTATATCCGTAATCCTGAAACCATGGAAAAGCAGGAAGAAAAAAGGAAGCTGATAGCAGACAGGCGCAGCAGAATAACAGAAAACAAAGTATCTGAAAAAAGGCACAGATCAAAGGACAGGCGCCGTAATGAATGGGACAGCACCTATGTTGTGATAGTGAAATTCGGGGCAAATGCTTTCGGGCTCTGCGTGGATGAACTTTATGAGATGGAGGAGGCTGTGATTGCTCCTTTATCAGACTATATAAAGCATATTAAATTTTTTTCAGGCGCAACTCTTCTTGGCAATGGCGATGTGATCATGATTCTGGATATTCAGGGCATTGCTTCTGTTTCCCGTCTGAAATTTGATGCTGTAAAGGAACATGAGCTGCAATGGCAACAGAAAAAACACTCAGGCAGACAAAAGGGTGAAAAAAAACAGCTTGTTGTTTTCACCAACGGATGCCGGGAATATTTTGCCCTGGAACTCAAATCCGTGGCAAGGCTTGAGCCTTTTAAAGCATCGGATATTCACCATACTGCATCTTTGAGATATATGGAATATACAGGCCTGCCTGTTGTGGTTTTTTCAATGGACGAGTTTATCAGTGCAGGCAGGGATAAACTGGATAAAGGGGAAGGTTTTATTATTTTTCCCAAGCATGTCTCATCAAAGGTCGGTATTATTGCAGCAGATATAATTGATACAATTACTACTGAAAAACCTCTGACAAAGGATGCATCCTGTAGTGAACTGATACAGGGCAAGCTGTTTATTGACAATATGATGGTCCAGGTTCTGGATGGTCCTGAACTTACTGCCATGATTGAACAGAAGATAATAAATGAAAATACTGATAGTTGATGATAAAGCCTCCATACGGGGAGCAATGAAACACATACTTGCAGGTTTCGGATTCTCTGATATTGCTGAAGCTGCTGATGGAGAACAGGCATGGCAGATGATAAATCATGCGGAAGAAAAGGAAAACGGATCAGGATTTGACCTTGTCATTTCAGACATGGAAATGCCCGGTATGTCAGGACTTGAACTGCTCAGAACCATAAGAAACACTCCGGATCTGAACACCCTGCCTTTTATCATGGCCACAACTGTCTCGGCAAGGCAGATCATAATGGAAACCATGCGTCTTGGTGTTCAGGCCTATATTATCAAACCCTTTGACGCTTCTTCTGTTGAACTTAAACTGAAACAGGCCGGAATCCTATAGAAAGCATTTTGAATTATGGGTGGATATCTGAATCTGATAATTGCTGATGAGGACGAAAAATTCATAAACATTGCAAAAGCAGCATGTGAGTCAATTTCTGATATTCATCTTATGGGTATTGCACGTTCAGAAGGAATGCTCATGGCCAAGGTCAGAAACAGCAGGCCTGATCTTATTCTTATGGATATCACGTCCGGGCTTGGAGGAGTCCAGATCCTTGATGCCCTGAAAAGAACAGACCCTGACCTGAATATAATTATTGTCTGCCGGCCGGGCACCCATAGTTCCGATATCCTGGTCAGTGCACTTGAAATGGGGGCCATGGAATGCATGGAAAAACCCGAATCAATGGTTTCAAGGCGGTTCAGCGAGTTTCGCCTTAATCTTTTGACAATAACAGGGCTTTTGACGGCAAGGAAACGTTTTGGCGGGAAAACCCGCCCTGAATCATCATCTGCAGGCTACCGCAATAAATTTTTTATGCCTGTCAAATCCAGTGACTCTCTGAAGACCAGAGGGCTTAAAACAGGCCGGTATGCAGGCACGATTAAAATTGTGGTTATTGCATCTTCAACGGGCGGCCCTGAAATTTTAAGCAGGATTTTTTCTCTTCTGCCGGCTGATCTTAAGGTTCCTGTCCTGCTTGTTCAGCATATTCCCGCTGTAATGACTGGGTATTTTGCAAAAAGCCTGAATGAAAAATCTGAACTGGATGTATTTCAGGCAGGTCATGGAGATGAGATCCTGCCCGGCAGGGTCTATGTGGCTCCGGGCGGCCAGCACATGATCGTTTCCAGGCCGGATGACAGAGGCATAAGAAGAATCATGCTGAACCATAATCCCCCTGTGAACAGTGTTAGGCCTTCTGCAGATATTCTGTTTGAATCTGTTGCAGATTCGTATCAGGGCAATATACTTGCAATTGTACTGACCGGCATGGGAGAAGATGGAAAACGCGGAGTTGCTGCAATGAAAAAAAAAGGATGCATATGTATTTCCCAGAATCCTGAAACCTGTGTCGTGTATGGTATGCCGAGAAGTGTCGATCAGGCAGGTCTGTCAGATGAAAGCCTTGATCCGCTCAGCATTACCCAGAAAATTGTGGCACTGGCCCAGGCCCGGTGATTTTTTCGTGTTGTCATAAATTAAAGACCGTGTTAGACTTTAACATTGTTTGTGATTTCATGTTTTTCAGGAAAAAAGAGTTGATTCCATGGATACAGGTAAAATTACAGATCAATTTCCTCTGGAGTCAGTACGCAGTTTTCTGAATACACCCCCTCCTGACATCAGTACAGCCCGGGATTATAAAGTCAAATCATATGATAATCAGGGCAGGATTTCCGATTTTGCCGCCTTGCTGCGCTTAAAACTTGGAAAATTCCAGACAAGAATCGCTGCAAGTTCATTTCTGTCAGATTCCTTTTCATGGCAGGTGAAAACTGCTGAAAGCTCTGACTCTGAAAGACTTATTGCAAAGGCCCTGCCTTCAGCTTCTGAAAAAGATTATTCAATCACCATTGACCGGCTTGCAAATTTCAGAACTGCTGAGAGTGATAAACTTGACAGTGACGATGCCTCTGATTTCAGGACAGGAACATACAGTTTTTCGCTCACCATTGGTTCTGATACATATTCAATTGATATTAATATTCAGAATAAACCTGGAGACCCTGCAACCAACCGCTCTGTTCTGCTGGCCGTTGAAAGGTCCATAAACAGGCTGGGCCTTGATGTTACAGCCGAGCTCAGAGATATGAACCACCAGGATTACAGCCCGTTCAGGGAAAATATGTATAAAAATATTTCCTGGCTTGTGGTTTCAGCAGAAAAAACAGGCGACGATATTCAGTTCTCCCTGAAGGATAAAACAGGAGATCTCATTGCAGGCCTGGGACTTGACAGGATAACATCCTTTGGGAGGCAGAATCTTTATCAGATAAACGGAGAAAATGGCGGATCTGATTCAAATCATATTGTTACAGATTCAGGAAGAGTGGATGCATGGCTGTCCGGTGTAACAGAATCAGGAGAAAACCTGAAACTGACTATAAAACAGGATACTGAATCCCTTGGGTCTGAACTTGTCGGGATTATCAATGATTATAACGATCTTATAAAATGGATTGATGAAAATGACTATGTCATAAGCCCTGGACTGAAGTCGGAACTGTTCAGGGATGTCGCAGGTATTGCCATTCAGGACAGGGCATTGAGAACATCTTCATCCTCGTCTTCAGCTTCTGGCGGAAATCTTGCAAATCCTCTGGACAATCCTGCATCTGCTGTTACAGCTTCAGTGGATGCAGGCATTGACAAGGCCTTCTCCGACATAGGTCTTACCCTGAACCATGACGGAACCATTGCTGTCAGTGATGATTTCATGTCATATGTGGCTGGCAGCACAAGACAGGTCTATGATGCCCTTGGCGGGGAAAATGGTTTTTTTTCTGCAATTTCCAGGGCAATAACCTCGATTCACGGCAGAAGCGAAAACAATTATATTACTTCTTTCAACAGTATTATTTCCTATGATGAATCAGGGTCAGGCCGGCCTTCCGCCTATAAATCAGGATTGTCATCAATTATCAGCCTTTTTGTATGACCGGAAATTGCCTGAAGTCTTTTTTATGACGATTGACTTGGTCAGGCCTTTAAGATAGAGTTGTCAGGTTTGACAAAACTGCCTTTAAAGAAGACTGTATCCAATGACCGGATTTTTAATTGAACTTTATACTGTTTTTCATCTTATCTCCATTATTGCTGCTGTGCATGCCGGCCTGACAGTCAGAACCTCACAGGGAGCTGTGGCATGGACCATTTCCCTTATTGCATTCCCTCCTGTTGCCCTGCCCTTGTATCTCGCATTTGGGAGGAATAAGTTTCATGGGTATATTGAAACCCTGAGAAAGATAAATGCTGAAAATGAAAATTCCCTTGTAAAACTGCTTGGTCCGATAAAGCAGCACAGAATATGCAGGCCTGAGACAAAACTTTCGTATTTTGACAGAATAAGCTATCTTTACGCCTCATGTAGAAATGATGTACACCTGCTTATCAACGGTGAAGATACATTCAGGGCAATATTTGATGCAATTGATGGGGCAAAAAATTATATTCTGATTGAGTTTTTCATCGTAAGGAACGATGAGACCGGATGCCTTTTAAAGGATCATCTGATTGCAAGGGCAAGGGCAGGAGTTAAGATTTTTTTTCTGTATGATGAGGTGGGATCAAAAAATCTTGGTTCTGATTATATCCTTCAGATGCGAAAAGCCGGTATCAGAATGCTTCCGTTCTGGACAACCCAGGGATTGCGCAACCGGTTTCAGATCAATTTCAGAAATCACAGAAAGATTGTTGTGGTTGATGGAAAAACAGCATTCATAGGCGGGCATAATGTTGGAGATGAATACATGGGCAAGAACCCTGAGTTCGGCCACTGGAGGGATACCCATGTAAAGATTGCAGGGCCTGCCGTACAGTCTGTTCAGGTTACTTTCACAGAAGACTGGTACTGGTCTGCCCAGGACAGGCCGGATATAGAGCTGAAGTCCCGGCCCGATGCTCCCGGCAGCATGGATGCCATTGTAATGCCTTCCGGCCCTGCTTCCAGGCTTGAGGTGTGTTCTTTAATGTTTGTGCAGCTGATTAACTGCGCTGAAAAACGTCTGTGGATCGCAAGTCCCTATTTTGTTCCCAATGAAGCTGTTGCAACGGCATTGCAGCTTGCTGCAATCAAAGGTGTTGACGTGCGTATAATGCTGCCCATGAAGCCTGACCATCTTCTCGTATATCTTGCCTCATGGTCATATGTATATCAGATGTCGCTTTCAGGAATCCGTTTTTTCAGGTATGAAAAAGGTTTCATGCATCAGAAGGTTACCCTGGTTGATGATGATCTTGCACTTGTGGGATCGGCTAATGTGGATAACAGGTCATTATATCTTAATTTTGAGATCGGGATTATTGTCCAGGATGCAGGATTTGCAGCCCGGGTGAAGTCGATGCTGGAAGCAGATTTTTTAAAATGCAGGGAATCCGGAATAAAGGATTATGAGAACAAAAACTGGATTTTTAAGCTTGGCGTACGGCTGTCCCATCTGTTTTCCCCTGTTATCTGATTTAATGATCAGGCAGACAGAATTCTGCTTCCAGGGCTTTGTGATCAGATGAAAACAGGGACCCTGCCACAGATGAGTTTTTCAGCTCAAGGCCTTTGTAAAAAATATGGTCCAGCGGATATCTGAACCGTTTTGTTCTTGTATCCGGATTAAAATATGTTTTTTCCATTCCAAGTCTTATGATTGTTCCTGCAACTATGATATTTCTTTTTTTATTCCATGTATTGAAGTCTCCTGCAAAAATTACAGGGCCTGTATGAGTGGCAATCATTTTTTCAAGATCTGACATCTGGGATAAAAACACTCTTGTCTTTACAAAATTGATGGCATGGGTGTTTACAACCATCAGGTTTTCATCTGTATTCTCAAGTCTGTACACGGCAGCAAGCGAGATTTTGGGAGTATGGGTCAGGGGTTCGCCTGTTTCTGTCCGTATATATGAAACATGGCATGGCTTTGAAACAGACATTATAATGACTCCGGTATCGGTTCTTGCTGGGGCTTTGTATGAAAAGCTTCTGGCAAACTGCAGGCCCATGCCCTTTATGTTGAAAGGGTGAGATCTGCCATGTTGTAACCGGGCTTCCTGAATCAGTATTATGTGTTTTCCTGCTGACAGTTTTTTAAAATCCTCAGCCCAGGCTTTTCTTTTTTCCTTGTATACATTCCAGGTTAAAATTTTTATGGATTCAGGATTAAGCCTGTCTGTGGAAAAACCAGGGACAGATTCAACAACCTCATCATGTTCAGGTATGAAAATGGTACGATGGCGGTTTGCCTTATATCCTGGAAAGTGCCTGTGTTTTTTGCGTGGTCTGAATATGGGATGGTTCCTCCGTTTATTTAAATTATTAGATCATATTTACAATATGCTATCAAATGTTTTTTGCATGATCTTTTTTGTCATGTTCAAAAACCTGTGGACATTTTGGACAGGCTTTAATAGTTTAGAACTGGAATAATCAGGGCTTAATTAATGATTGTCAAGGGACTAAAATGAAAAATAATCTTATATGGCTCGGGCTTGGAATTTTGATGGGGGTTTTAATGCATTCTCTGTGGATAAAGGATCAGCCGGAAAAATGGAAGCCTGTTCTTGAGAAAACAGATTTTAATTATCTTGATTACTCAGTTGAAAATGTCATAAAAGAAATTCGTAAAATCAGAGATGAGATACAAAAAAAGAACAGCTCTGTACCTGATCAAACCCTCAATCATACAATGTCGCTTCTTATGCAGCTTGAATATTATTATCTTCCCATAACAGAGGCAAGGCAGCTGATTTATGATGCAGACAGGCTGGTTTCCATGCACCGGACTGACGATGCCAGAGTCAAGCTTATTCAGGCTCAGAACCGCCTGGCCCGTGTTGAAAAAATAAAGAAGAATTACGCAATAAAAGAATCCATTGCAAAGCTGGATACCCTTATAAAAAAGGCTGTTCTTGAGATTGACGGACCATATCGTGAATCAGCTGCAAGACTTGAAGCTGCCGGTGCTGAAGCAAATCTTATGCTTTTAAAGGGTGAACTTGTACTTTCCGGAACCTGAAAAGTATATCATGACAATCAGACAGACAGGAGGCTGATATGAACTGGATTAACCATATACCTGTGGATCTTGCCCGGTTTTTGTTTGTTGCCATCTTCTCGCTGCTGATAGGTCTTGAGCAGCGCAAACACCATACAAGTGAATCAGAGCACACTCTTTTCGGGACTGACAGGACTTTTACCCTGCTTGGTATCCTGGGCTTTATACTATATGTTATTTCTCCTGAAAATCTTGTTGCATTTCTTGCAGGAGGGGTGAGCATAACCATATTTTTTGCCATATATTATCACAATAAGATCAGAATAAAACAGAATCTTGGAATAACAACCATTATCATTGCCCTGATCACTTACTGCCTTGCTCCCCTGATCTATCTTCAGCCCCTGTGGATGACCCTGCTTATCTGTGTAAGCGTTCTGATTTTAACGGAGGTCAAGAAAGACCTGTTTCAGTTTTCCCAGAAATTCGGGCGTTATGAATTTCTCACCCTGGCAAAATTTCTGATTCTTGCAGGCATTGTACTCCCCTTACTGCCCCATACCCCTGTTTCACAGCAGATCAATATTTCGCCCTATCAATTATGGCTGAGTATTGTTGCTGTATCCGGCATTTCCTATCTGAGTTATCTTATAAAGAAATTTGCCTTTCCGGATTCAGGAGTACTGTTGACAGCCCTTCTTGGCGGTATGTACAGCAGCACTGCCACAACCATTATCCTGGCAAGAGAAAGCCGAAAAAGCACAAGGCCTTCAGGGCAGATTGCAGCGGGCATAATGGCTGCCACAGGCATGATGTATATAAGGCTGTTGATTCTTGCTTTTCTGTTCAATATGAAAATTGCGCTGAAACTTATGCCTGGCTTTATTGTGCTTGTTGCGCTTACCATTCCTGTGTGCTGGTATCTGTGGTACAAAGCAGTTTCAGGCCTTGGCAGTCAGGATGAATGCACACAGAAACACAAGAACCCTCTTGAGCTTAAAACAGCAATCGTATTTGGCATTTTGTTCGCATTTTTCAGTATTGTCACGGATTTTGTGGTCAAACATTATGGAAATTCAGGAGTCAGCCTGCTGTCATTCATTGTTGGTGTAACTGATATTGATCCTTATATTCTGAACCTTTTTCAGGGCGGCGCAGCCATGGTGACTGTAATGACGATAGTAAAGGCAACCATGATTGCCACTGCAAGCAACAACCTTATTAAAATGGTTTATGCTGTAAGTCTTGGCTCGCGTGAGCTCAAGGCAAAGGTGATTGCAGGTTTCTCTTTGCTTGTTGGTGCAAGCTTTATTCTTACCATGATGTTTTATTAAATAGATTATTTTTTTTCCGGGCTTGACAGGCTGAATCATATCAGCTAATAAATTGAACATACGTCCGATCAATTTATTTTCTCCGGAGGAATGCATGGGCAGGAAAAGTATCGCAAAAGAACGCAGAACCCAGATAATGGAAGCCTTTTACAGATGTACGATAGAACATGGCTTAAGCGGTGCAACCATCCGAAAAATCGCAGGTAAAGCAGGGCTTCTGCCAAGCACTCTGCATCATTATTTTAAAAGCAGGGATGAGATAATTGAAGAAGCTGTTATCTATTTCACTGACATGATTTTTAATGATTTCAATGCCAGGATGGCGGAAATCAGCGATAAAGAAGACAAATTGTCCAGTGGAATCGAATTTATCTTTTCAAAGGGGATGATAAATCAGGAATATACGGGTTTTTTTCTGGAATGCTGTGTGGCAGCACGAAACAATAACAGGATAAAACAGACCATTGCCCTGCTTTTCAGACGGTTCAGGCAGGCCATCATATCCCATTTTGAGCAGGTGGAAGGGTTTGAGAAACTTGCGATTAAGGACAGGCAGATGCTGGCTGCCATGATTGTGGGGCTTCATGAGGGAATTGAACTTCAATGGTTTGCAGACAGCAGCTCAGTCAGCCTGGACAAGGCACTTGAATCAACATTGAGCCTGATACGTTTTTTTATCCAGGATCGTATATCCATTAAAAACACAGACTGAGGAGGATAAGATGAATCCCGGTTTTACAGCCTGTTACGAAAAATACAGGCAGATATTTTCAGGGTGCAGGCTGCCCCTTGCCTTTGTGGATCTGGATAATTTTGATAAAAATGTGGCCTTTGTTGCCAAAACCCAGGAAAAAACGGGCAAGACCATAAGGATTGCATCAAAGTCCATCAGAAGCCCTGATCTGATACGCCGTGTTTTTGACATGGGAGGAAATGCATTCAGGGGCATTTTAAGTTTTACAGTGGAAGAAGCCTGTTTTCTCGCTGATAACGGATTTGACGATATTGTTGTGGCCTATCCTTCAATCCAGAAAACAGACCTTGCTCTGGCCGCAGAAAAAACCGCACAGGGCTGCAATATCTGTCTTATGGCCGACTGCCGTGAACATCTTGCTGCAATTTCCTCAGCAGCCCGTGACACAGGAACCATTATAAAGGTCTGTCTTGACATTGACATGTCATTTCGCCCCTTTGGAAAATTTTTTCATATGGGAGTGAGAAGAAGCCCTGTACATGGAGTTGACCAGGCTCTGGCCCTTGCCCTTGCAGCAAAGGATATGCCGGGCATACAACTTGCCGGTATAATGGGATATGAAGCCCAGATAGCTTCTGTCAATGATGATCTTCCATGTGCCGGGATAAAAAACATGCTGATCCGCGCATTCAAGAAGATTTCAGCCCGGGAACTTGCCGGGCGGCGCATTGCAATTGCAGATGCATTGACACAGGCCGGAATCAGTATTGAATTTTTCAACGGAGGCGGGAGCGGAAGCCTTGTGTCCACAGGTGCGGATACTGCTGTTACGGAAGTTACGGCAGGCTCTGCATTTTATGCACCAGGTCTGTTCAGGTATTTTCACGAGGTTTCCTTCCTGCCTTCTGCCTTTTTCGCCCTTCAGACCGCAAGAATCCCTGCTCCAGGCATCATTACATGTCAGGGCGGGGGATATACAGCTTCAGGCGAGGTAAATGTGAACCGCCTGCCATGGCCTGTCATGCCGGAGGGCATGTCTTATCTGCCGATGGAGGGAGCAGGGGAGGTGCAGACTCCATTGAAACTTGCAAAAAAATGCAGGTCCCCGGCCATTGGTGACCCAGTTTTTTTCCAGCATGCAAAGGCAGGTGAACTATGCGAAAGATTTAATTGCCTGTATCTTGTTGAGCAGGGGAAAATTGCCGGAAAGTCAAGGACCTATCGTGGGCTTGGAAAAGCTTTTCTATAATATTAAGGAGATCGTCATGTTTGATTTTATTATTGCAGGTGCAGGTATTTCAGGGTCGTTTATCGCGGACGAACTTTGCCGCGCCGGATGCAGGTGCCTTATGCTTGAGGCTGGCATGCAGTTTGCCAGGCATGAATATCCGACCAATGGAATGGACGGTAATTCCCGGCTTTACTGGTCTGGCGGGCTTGAATTCGGTCATGACTGTAAAATTGCATTTTTAAGGCCAAAAGTGGTGGGAGGAGGCTCGGTGGTGAACCAGGCCCTTGTTGACCGGTTTGATGCTGATGCACTTGATTCATGGCGGTCTGTTTCCAAGGTGAGCTTTTTCAATGAGGGCGATATGGCGCCTTTGTATGATGCTGCTGAATCCAGGATTGAGATTCAGGAGATTCCAGCAGACTTCAGGAACAAAAATGCCATGATATTTGGCCAGGGTTTTGAAAACCTTGGTTTTACCCATGCTCCTCTGAGAAGAGCCCAGAGCAACTGCCGCCTTGAAGAGGGCAACTGCTGCATTGAATGCCTTAATGGATGCAGGCTCGGCAGCAAACAGTCCATGCCTGAAACTGTGCTGAAAAGCGCACTTGAAAACGGGCTTGAGCTTGTGCCTGAAATGCAGGTCATGAAGATTAGTGATAAAAAAGGGGTGATTGAAGTTGAAGCACGGGATTCCAGGGCAGGTTCCGCCCTGTTCAGGGCAGGCAGCCTGGTACTTGCAGGCGGGGCAATAGGCAATGCTGCCATGCTTTTAAGGTCAGGCTTTGACAAAAAACTGCCTGCAGTCGGCACAGGATTTTACTGCCATCCGCAGTTCATGAGTTTCGGGCTTTATGATGAGGTGATAAATTCCCATCTTGGAGCTTTTCAGGCATTCAAGTCAGATGATAAAGGATTCAGAAAAGACGGATTCAAGCTGGAAAATGTTTATGCAGGGCCTGAGGGAATTGCTCTTCTTCTTCCGGGTTTTGGGAAAAAACATCAGCAGTATATGGAAAAGCTGCCCCATTTTGCATGTATTGAGGTCTGTACCAGGGATACCAATCCGGGCAGGGTCTGTATCTCAAGAAAGGGAAAGGTCCTGATCCGAAAAGAGCGGAATAAAGAGGATATCAGACGTTATGAAAAGGGCAGAAATGTGATTGAACAGATATTCAGATCAACAGGAGCAAAAAAGATCATACACGGAAAAATGGGAATAGGCCTTCATCTTATGGGATGCTGTCCCATGGGAACTGATCCCGGCACCAGTGTTGTTGATCCTGAATTCAGGCTGCACGGGCATAAGAATATTTTTGCTGCTGATTCAAGCATTTTTCCCAATGCGCCCGGAATAAATCCTTCTTTAACCATTATGGCCCTGTCTGCAAAAGCCGGGGCAGATATTTTAAGGAGTCTGTAGCCATGATAATTTCAAGATATTTTTCCAGGTCTCAGTTAAAGGGCCTTGTAAAGGCAGGGGATGTGCTTGTGCCGGGTACTGAAAATTCTCCGTGTTTTTCTGAAACAGGATGCATTGCACACATTGACAGGATGGCGGCTTTTCTGTCTGAAGATGATCTTTCAGGGCTTAGAATGGTTCTGTCCGTGTTCAGGTGGCTGCCTTCATGGAAAATAGCGCTTATATTCAGGCTGTGCAGTAAAAACGAGCATTTCCCCTCTTTCATCGGTGCAGGCCTGCGCATGCTTGAAACAGGGATAAAGGGAGCTGTGTTTTCACCTTATTATGCAGGGCTGTCTCATCCGGGATATAAAGGGAAAAAAGTGCATGATGCCATTGGATGGCATACCAGGCTGGTCTTAAGGCCGGATGAACTGCCTGAAAACAAGGTGAAAATAAATTACGAGAACCCGGATAAGAAAGATATTGAGGCCATTTATGAAAGGGCAGGCAGGGCAGCAGGTCAGATAAGGCAGTGGCCGGTAAAGAAACGCCTTGAATTTATTGCCGCACTCAAGGCAGTTATTCTTGATAATCAGGAGAAAATACTGGACAGGATTCAGGCTGATACAGGAAAATCACGGTTTGATGCCATTACTGCGGAAATTTTCGGGGTACTTGATTTTCTCGATTATCTTGAAAAAAATGCAGTCAAGTTTCTGTCTGACCGCAAGGTTGCGACACCATTTGCCTTGATGGGCAAATCATCAAAGGTATGGTTTGAGCCCCTTGGAGTGGTTCTCATGATTTCACCCTGGAATTATCCTTTTTATCAGGCCATAGTGCCGATCATGCAGGCTTTTATTGCAGGCAATGCAGTCGTGTTCAAACCCTCAAGCGCAACTCCTCTTGCAGGGCTTGTTGAAGACCTGCTTGAACAGGCTGATTTCAGGCCCGGCTGGGTGCAGGTGGTATACGGCAGCGGCTCACAGATAGGCGATGCACTTGTGGATGCAGGCCCTGACAAGATATTTCTCATCGGAAGCCAGGCAGTTGGCAGGCATATCATGGAAAGGGCTGCCCGGCATCTGATTCCTGTTGAGCTGGAACTTGGCGGCAAGGATCCCATGGTGGTGTTTGAGGACGTGAATCTGGACAGGGCAGCAGCAGGGGCTGTATGGGGAGCCTTTACAACCACAGGCCAGTCATGCACCTCGGTTGAACGTCTTTTCATACATGAAAGCATTTATGAAAAATTCAAAGAGATCCTTGTAAGGCAGACATTGCAATTGTCCCAGAAAAACAATGCTGACCCTGAAACCGATATAGGCCCAATGTGCACTGGTGACCAGGTGAAGATAATTGCAGCCCAGGTGGAAGATGCCCGCAGAAAAGGCGCAAAATTCCTTACAGGGGAAAACTGGGACGGAAAATCACCGTTTATACCGCCAATGGTAATTGAGGGTGTAACACCTGAAATGCTCATTGACAGGCAGGAAAATTTCGGCCCTGTGCTGCCCATATATAAATTTTCAACAGAAGCCCAGGCGATTGAACTTGCAAATGATCCTGAATACGGGCTTTCAGCAAGTGTGTGGTCAAAGGATTTGAAACGCGCCCGCAGGGTTGCGCGTGCCATCAGCACAGGCAATGTTTCAATAAACAATGTGATGCTCACAGAGGGAAACCATGCGCTTCCCTTCGGCGGCACAAAAAAAAGCGGGTTTGGAAGATACAAGGGGGAATTCGGGTTCTATGCCTTTGCAAATATAAAATCTGTGCTTGAGGACAGGGACAGCGCAAAGATGGAGGCCAACTGGTTTCCCTATACAAAGAAAAAATACAGGATTTTTTCCGATCTTACCCGTGCCCTTTATTCTCCCGGCAGAATATCAGGCCTTGTAAAGGGGGCTTACCACGGGCTTAAGCTGGAATCATATGTTAAAAAGCTTGCAGGCAGTAAGATTCCAGAAAAACAATAACTCTTGAAAAGGCAGCAGGCAGAGCGGGCAGGCCTGGTGCTGTTTCATATCATGGTCTGTCCTTTGCCAGGTGCCCCTGATTCACTATTGTGATGGGGTATCAGGGGCATGGTTTCAGATATATGAAATCTGGATTGTTTACATGGGTTAATCCTGGCGGTTTAAGCTTGAATTCTTTAGATTTATATTCTATTTATGATAACAGTGTTTACTTTTTGGGATAATACAGATTATTCACAGGAGTTGTGATGACAATTATTGAATGGGAAAAAAAAGAATCAGTTGCAATAATTAAAATGTGCAATGGCGCAAACAAGCAGAATCTTGAATTTGCAGAACAGATGAATACATGTTTTGATGAGATCCTTGACAATGAAGATGTTTTTTCCATTGTCCTGACATCAACAGATGAAAAAAATTTTTCCCAGGGCATTGATGTTGAATGGCTTGGAAAAAAAATGAATGATCAGGAATTTGATACAATCAAGTTGTTCATGCATAAAATGAATATGGTGTTCAAGCGTATATTGTTGATGCCTGTCCCTGTGATCGCTGCCATTAACGGCCATGCTTTCGGCAATGGAGCCATGCTTGCCTGCACCTGTGATTTCAGATTCATGAAAAAGGACAGGGGCTTTTTCTGCTTTCCTGAAGTGGACATAAGCATTCCCTTTCTGCCCGGTATGATATCTTTTGTAAGAAAGGCCATTCCTGAGTACAAGTTCAATGAAATGATCCTGTCTGGCAAGAGGGTTACGGCCCAGGAACTTGAGGACAGTCATGTTATTGTCAGGGCATGCGAAAACAAAGAACAGCTTTTAAAGGATTCCATTGAATTTGCTTCAACCTTCAGAAAAAAAAGACCAATCTTTGGTGAGCTTAAAAAGAGAATGCACAAAAATATCATTCAGGTTATGGAGGCTGAAGACGTAAAACTGATTGACTCCCTGAGCCTGTTCGCAGAATAGGATATAAACCCGGATATGATTTCATAACTGCCGTTCCCGCATGCCGGTTGCAGATTAATATCCGGGGTAATGATCAGGGACTGACTCTTCATAATATTCTGTCGCCCACCATCCTTCGTCAGCCGGAACATATCTGTCCTGTTCATAATTGTTGTCAAAACCGCAGACAGGGCAGATACTTGTGTTGGGGGATAATAATACGCCGCAGTCTTTACAGAAATCTTGAGACATAGTTTTTCCTCCTTTTACGATTTTCCAGGTGTTTGCAGATTGTTTTTATTTTTTTTTTGAAATCATGACAAAGCTGATTTCACAGATTTTATATTATAAAAGAATATAAACAATTTTTTTTTGATGTCAAGTGGTTCGGGATTATGTATTACTTTGGAAAAAAATTAAAAAAAGTAATAAAAAGGTATTGACATATTTTTTCACGTAATTATATTGATGCCGAAATAAGAAAACAGGCAGCACTGCAATCACTGCGGAGCCTTAAAAAGCTGCCGTGTAAAGTTTAAAAAAAATACAAAAAAAGGAGGCAAAGCTATGTTTACCAGAATGAATGATTTTGACAGAATGTTTGAGGCCATGGGTTTGCTTCGTAACAGAATGGATAGAATTTTCAGCGAATTTGACAGATCTTTTGCTTATGCACCCGGGTTGAGCCTGGATGCAGGCAGTCCAAGAACCAACCTGATTGACAATGCAGACAGCTTTGAAGTCAGAGCCGAGGTTCCCGGAGTAAACAAGGATGATCTTGAGATTAAGATTCAGGGCAATTACCTTGAAATAAGCGGTAAACGTGTCCTTGCAACTCCTGAAGGATACAAGGTTCACAGAAACGAAAGAGGATCCACCAGTTTTTCCAGGAGCTTTACCCTTCCGGCAGATGTTGATGCTGACAAGGTTGAGGCAAGCCTCAAGGATGGAATCCTTTACCTGACACTGCCAAAATCAGAATCTGCAAAACCAAAGCAGATAGCCATTAATTGATGATTCGTTTCAAACCTGAAGATAAAGTCAGAAAAAAGGAGGATGCCATGAGTGAAAGCAAAGATATTGTCAGAAGTGAAGAAAAACATGTTGAAAAAACAAGGGAACTCCGCTCTGCTGTCCCTGTGGTGGATATCTATGAAAATGACGATGAATTCCTTTTGTGCGTTGACATGCCGGGCGTGTTAAAAGAGGATATCTCAGTGAATATTGATAATGGAACTCTTTTTCTGTCAGGAGTCAGACACTTTGAAAGAAAAGGTGTTTATAACTGGGAGGAATTTTCAGATATTGAATATGTGAGGCGTTTTTCAGTGCCACAGGCCATTGATACGGACAAGGTCAGGGCAGAGCTGAAAGACGGGGTTTTAAAGCTTCATCTTCCGAAATCTGAAGCTGCCAAGCCCAAGATGATTGAAATAAGAGCAGCATAAACCACAAGCCATTTCTTACTGCCGTTAATACAGATGCCAGGGCACAGGCATTTTCATCATGCCTGTGCCCTGCATGTCTGAATCGTGAAATATTTTCAGGAAAATAAATTTGTTTATGCATGTTATTTCAGCTTGAATCTGGAAATTATATTCCTTAAAACCTCTGAAAGCATCTCAAGCTCTCCTGCACTTTGTTTAACGGCTGAACTGCCTTTTGATAACTCTGCCGCCTCAATATTAACTTTTTGCACATCAGACGCAATCTCGTGGGAAACTTCAGAACTGTGGGCCACATTGGATGCCACTTCGCTGATACCTGCGCCTGTTTCCTGAATATTTTCCGTAAGCCCGGCAAGGGTGTTTCCCTGCTCGTCAAGGGCATTTCTGATATTTGAAACAATCTTGTCGATTTCTTTTATTATGTCAGTAATCCGCTTTATTCCTTCAACACCTGATCCCACGGAGTTTTGAATTCCTTCGATTCTTGTTGATATTTCTCCTATTGCATTGGCAGTCTGCTGGGCCAGATCCTTGATTTCATTTGCCACAACAGCAAACCCCTTGCCTGCTTCTCCGGCGCGTGCTGCTTCAATGGTGGCATTAAGAGCCAGCAGGTTAATCTGATCAGATATATCAGATATGGTGTCAGTAACCTTGTCTATGTTTTCGGCTGATGTGCTGAGCGCATCCATACCGCTGGATATTTCCACAGCCTCATCAACTGCCTGCCCTGTAATCTTGTTTGCATCACCTGTTGCACCCCTGATTTCATTAATTGTACGGCTGATTTCTTCTGTTCTTGATATCATGTCCTGTACATTGTCAGAGGCTTCCATAATGGTGGCAGTAACAGAATCCATATTCTGTGTCATTTCTTTTGTGGCTTTTACTGCATTTTCCGAACGGTCTGCTGTCTGGTCTGCTCCCCGGGATAATTCAGTGGCAACTGCAGTAAGGCTGGCAGCAGAATTGTTGAGTTCACCTGAGTTTTTATCAATTTCATGAACAATATTTCTGATGTTTTTAAGCAGGCTGTTGAAATGACTGCCCAGGCGTACAAATTCATTTCTGCTGGTGTCAGTCTTTTTATTTTCATCTGTTTCAATCTGCTGGGTCAGGTCTCCGCTGCCAGCTTTCTCAAGTTTGTCCTTGAGAACCTCCAGGGGACGGTTGACCATGCCCTGGAAAAAAAAGAACAGCAGTGCAAGGGTAAATGCCAGCACAGCTATACCGATGATGATAATTTTTATTACATCCTTTTGTGCCCTGGCTATTGTGGCGGTTATATCCACAGGCACAGCAACAACAGCAATTGTATTTCCTGAAAAATCCCTTAGCGGCCCATAGCATGTGATAAGATTTCTGCCGTTTTTATTGACTCTGCGTGTGATGATTTTATCTGATTTCATTATTCTGCTTAAAAACGGGTACATTTTCTCAGGTATTGTAAGGGAATGGGTTTTTGCCTGATATTTAAATTTTCCGTTCCTGGAGACAACAACGGAAATATTTTTTCCCATCTGTTCTTTGATTTTTAAAAGCACCTTATTATTAATGGCCAGTCCAAATTCAACACTTCCAACATGTTTGCCCTTATAAAATACTGGAGCAACAGCTCTGTTGGAAATGCCTGCAATGCCTTTTTCAATGGCAATTACCATTTTCTTTTCTTTGTTTGCCGTAAGAACTGTAAAACGGAAGCCTGAAAGATCGTCCCCGAATTTTTCAGGCTTTTGCAGCCTCAGAAAAGAGATGGCCGGGTTTTCATGAAAATGGAATACATTTATGTCATAGGCTGTTTTAAGGGTTTTAAACAGGGGCATCATAAGCTTTTTTAATGCGTCCCTGTCCCTGTTGTAAAATAATTTTTGTACCATTTGATTGTATGATACTGCAACAGCCAGCATCCCCAGGGCCCTGCCGCGGGCTTCAAGTGTGTGAATCACCTGGCTGTAGGCAGCTTTGCTTTCCTGGTATTTTATTTTTAATATATTGTCCATATAAGACTGGTAAAACATGACAGCAGGGCCAAACACCAGAACAAGCATGATTATGGTCATGGTCAGCATGATTCTGTTTCTTACTGTTTCAGGGAAAAATCTTTTTAACATGATGCTCCTTTTCTTGATATCAGCAATGTTTTTTAACACCAGTTTAAAGCTATAATATCTCTTCTTGTGAATAGTCAAGAAGGGATTGATCAGTGTATCTGATATAAATTTTTGGCAAATTCAATGAATTTCTGGCATATGGGAGAAATGGTGCGCCTGGCCGGTATGGTAAGGTAGAAAAAACGTTTGAGGTCAAGGTCTTTGACCGGCAGCGCCGTAAGCCTTCCGCTGTTGATCTCGTCCTGTACGGCCATTGTTGAAAGTATGGATATGCCCACATGATTTAAAATTGCCTGAATGACCGACACTGTATTGCCCATTGTAATACATGGTTTTAAATCATCCTGACTGAATCCTGCATTTTTCAGGCTTAAAAGAATTGACTGCCATGTGCCGGAACCTTTTTCCCTGCCTATGAATCTTTGCTCAAACAGTTCACTGCAATTCACATGGTTTAAACCTGCCCATTTGTGGCCCTCAGGCACCACCACCATCATTTCATCTTCTATGAGCCGTTCCTGATGAATCATGGTGTCGTCCACCTTTGCACCGACAATGCCTGCTTCAAGTTTTCCATTTTTGATTTTCTGTACAATCTGATGTGTATCGCCTGCTGCCAGTTCTATTGATACATCAGGAAATTGCCTGGAAAACCTGCCTATGAGGCAGGGAAGTATATACCCTGAAGGAATTGTGCTGCCGCCTATCATGAGCCTGCCCCTGTCCCTGCCCAGAAAATCATGGAGGGCTGATTCTGCACTTTCCCTCAGGGCCAGAAGTTTTACAGCATACTGGTAAAGAATCCTGCCTGCTCCTGTGGGTTCTGTGACTTTGCCGAGCCTGTCCAGAAGCCGGCATTGAAAATAGTCCTCAAGATCTTTGATATGGCTGCTCACAGTCGGCTGTGAAAGATTGATTGCCTGTGAAGCTTTTGAAAAGCTTTTATGATCCACTACAGATACAAATATATATAATTGCCATAAATCCATATTCAGATTCCATGGTTGTGTGCTGATTTTCCAGGGGGAAATTTCTCAAGCATTTTTTTATGAACAGCAGGGGGAACCATGTCGCTGATATCTCCTCCAAATTGTGCTGCTTCCTTGATTATGGACGAGCTTGTAAATATCCATCTGAATCCTGTCATTAAAAAGACAGACTGTATGTTCTTATTTAGTTTTCTGTTCATGAGCGCCATCTGAAATTCACTTTCAAAATCAGATATTGCTCTCATGCCGCGTATAATGGCAGTGGCATTTTTCATCCCTGCATAATCCACAAGAAGGCCGCCAAAGGAATCCACCTCTATATTTTCATGGCCGTTAAAGCTTTGGTTTATCATGGTCACTCTTTCTTCCATGGTGAACAGGGCTTTTTTTGACGGATTGTGCAAAACTGCCACAATTACCCGGTCAAATATGTCAAGTGCCCTTTCAATAATATCAATATGACCGTTTGTCAGGGGATCAAACGATCCGGGATAGATTGCGGTTCTTTTTCTGCCAGCCATTTATTACCCATCCTTTTTATTTTTTATTGATAAAAGAAATAATTGTTTTTGAGTATTTTTTTTGGCGGTAAATGTCAAGCCTTGAAGGATCTATCCTGATATTTTCACTGAAGTGATGCTCAGCTATTATAATTGTGTTCTTATGCATTATATCAGGCAGGAAATCCTGTTTCAGCATATGCTCAAGAAAGCCTTTGTGATAAGGCGGATCCATGAAAATAAGATCAAATTCAGTATTTTTAAGGCGTTGTTCCAGAATATTGTCTGCCATGATATCACAGCATATGATTTCAGATTTTTCCTTAAGACGGCACAGTTCTGTGTTTGCCTTTAAAGTGGTGCAGTCTCGGTCTGCAAATACAGCCCTGCGTGCTCCCCTGCTCAATGCCTCAAGGCCCAGCGCCCCTGTGCCTGCAAAAAGATCAAGCACACATGCATGCCTTACTTTTGTACCCAGAATATTGAATACAGCTTCCCTGACACGGTCTGAAGTGGGCCTTATCATATGTCCGTTGACACCTGTGAGTTTTCTGCCCCTGTATCTGCCGGCTATGATTCTCATGAAAGCTCTATGAAAGTATTTTTTTTATGTATTTTACACTTGTGCCAAGTTTTTGTGCTGCAATGGCAAGATCTCCATTTTCCCGGTCAACAGCCTGTTTTATGAAATCTTTTTCAAACTGCTTTCTT
Organism: uncultured Desulfobacula sp.; assembly: GCA_964408295.1. Classification (GTDB taxonomy): domain Bacteria; phylum Desulfobacterota; class Desulfobacteria; order Desulfobacterales; family Desulfobacteraceae; genus Desulfobacula. The sequence goes on from CAYOYY010000016.1 coordinate 47,410, forward strand.
GCTTTGGAAAGATTGTCTGCATAACCTGAAAATTCTGAAATACAGGGGTCGGCTGACCGGCACTCAGGATTGTATGGTCCAGGAATATCCTCAATATCAATGTGATTTTTTTCAACCATTATATACAGTCTTTCCACAAGGTTTTTCAGTTCCCTTACATTCCCGGGCCAGTCATAGTCTGCAAGCAGCTGAACTGCCTTGTCTGAAATGCTTTTTTTCCCGCCTGGCGCACTGGTGGATAATTTTTTAAGAAAAGTTTCCACAAGAAGCGGAATATCTTCTTTTCTGTCCCGCAGAGGAGGAACATGTATTGGTATGACATTGAGCCTGAAATAAAGATCTTCCCGGAACCGGCCTGACTTGATCTCCTCTTTGAGATCCTTGTTGGATGATGCAATGATTCTGACATCAACATGCAGGGTTCTTCCCCCTCCAATGCGCTGAAATGTTTTTGATTCAAGAGCCCTTAAAATTTTTGCCTGGGTGTTTATATTCATATCCCCTATTTCATCAAGAAAAAGGGTACCTCCTGATGCAAGCTCAAACTTGCCCTTGCTTTTTGCAGCAGCGTTTTCAAATGCTCCCTTTTCATACCCGAAAAGCTCATGGTCAAGGCTTTTTTCCGGAACAGCCGCACAGTTTATTATTATGAATGGCTGTTCAGGCCTTGAGCTGAACTGATGTATGGTTCGCGCGACCATTTCCTTGCCTGTGCCGTTTTCTCCTGTTATCAGTATGGATGCATCAGAAGGTGCTGCATTCATTATCTCGCCATAAAGCTTCTGCACAGCAGGGCTTGTTCCTGTGATGGAGTTTTTTTCAATTGTTTTTTTACGCAGGTATTTGTTTTCTTCTTCAAGCTTTCTGAAATTCAGTGCATTGTTGATTGTCACCATTACCTTGTCAATGGACAGGGGCTTTTCAAGGAAGTCATATGCTCCTGATTTTGTGGCATCCACAGCAGATTCAATGGTTCCGTGCCCTGTTATCATCACCACGGGCAGGTTTGGAGCGGTTTTTTTTATTTCCTTTAAAGTTTCAATTCCGTCCATTCCAGGCATCCATATATCAAGCAGGACTATGTCAGGGGAGTGGGTCTCTATTTTTTTTAAGGCTTCATATCCGTTAAAGGCATGTATTACTTCAAATCCGTCGTCTGAAAGGATTCCTTCCAGGGAATCTATGATGGTGGTTTCATCATCAACAATCAAAACAGCAGGGTACATTTTTTTATTTTACTCCTGTTTGCATTAAAATTCCTGTCAGGCTGCCGGCAGTTCAATTATGAATTTTGCTCCCGCAGGCTTGTTGTCCTGAACCCTTATTACACCATTATGATCAGAAATAATAGAGTTGACAATGGCAAGACCAAGGCCCATACCTGATTTTTTGGTGGAGAAATAAGGCTCAAACAACCTTGTTTTTTCCTTGTCTGAAATGCCTTTGCCGTTGTCTGCAATCTCTATCCTTACAATTTTTAAAATTTCATCATGGGAAACATCTATCACTATTGTGCCATCCTTGTTCATGGCTGCAACAGCATTGTCAATAAGATTGATGAATGCCTGCTTCATATGCTGGTGATCCAGTTTCAACACAGGTATATCCTTGGCAAACCTGTATTTGAAATGCACGTTTTCAAGGCCTTCCCTGTACAATGCAATGGTTTCGAGAATGATGTTTTCAATTCTGCACCCTGCAATATTGGCGTCTGGAAATTTTGCAAATGCCGCAAACTGGTTCACAAGATTGCGGATCAGGTCAACATGCTCCACAATTGTATCTGCGCAGCTTGTAAAAATATCATCATTAATTGTTTTTCCGTATTTGCGTTTTAACCTCTGGGCAGACAGTTTTATGGGAGTCAGGGGGTTTTTGACCTCATGTGCAATTCTTCTTGCAACTTCCCGCCATGCAGCAATTCTCTGGGCTTTTTCAAGTTCTGTCACATCATCAAACACAAGGACTGCCCCCACATTCTGGTTCAGGTCATCCTTCAGGATATTGAAATTCAGTGAAAAATGTTTGGGTACACCTGCAATGGTCGCGGAAAGCGGCATCTCAAGGGTTTCCTGGCCATGGCCCACCTGATCATAAATATGGTTGGCAAGTTTGAGATACTCATTTTTCAGCACTGCTCTGAAGTTCTTGTTTAAAATATCACTGCTGTCAATACCCAGCATGGATTCTGCAGCCTTGTTTATGGTCGTGATTATTCCTTTGTTGTCAACAGATACAACTCCTGCTGAAATATTTTTCAGAACTATTTCAATGTATTGACGGCTTTTTTCAAGCTCGGCATTCTGCTGCCTCAACATTTCGCCTGAAAGTGCTATCTGTTCCCTTCCTGCGGCAAGCTGCCTTGTCATTGAGTTAAATGACCTGACAAGGGTTCCTATCTCGTCATCTGTTTCAAAATCAATCTGGTAGTTCAGATCTCCTTCAGTCACCCTTTTGGTTCCTTCTGCAAACTGCATGATGGGAATGGTGATTGATTTTGCAAGCTGAAACCCGAACCATATTGCGCAGAAGACAACAAGCAGGGCCACAATGGAAAGAGCGATATAATAGGTTATCTGGGCCGGTTTTTTTGACAGTTTAAGCTGCTGGTATTCTTCCATGCCCTTGAGAATGGCTTTGAGATTTTCCGACAGATCAGGAGGAACAAGTGTGGTGATGACAATGAATGCTTTGGCTTTTTCAGGGCTCACCCCAAAAGGTATGCAGGCTATTGTTCTTAAGAATTCTCCTTCTTTTATGGTCTGTGAAATGGTATTGGTTGTTTTCCCCTCTGGTATGCTTGTAAGATCATTGCTTGTTAAAAGCCCGAAATGCAGATTTGAAAGTTCATTTGCCAGAGACAGGCTCACCCTTCTTGCATCCGGAGTATAAACTTCAACTGCATGACGGTTGAATGCTCTTTGCACAACCTGGGTATAGCGTGACAGTTTTTTTAAATTTTTTCTGTCCAGAAGTTTTCTTGAAATTATCTGAAATGCAGCGCGTTTGGCAAAAAATTTATTTTTTTCTTCTATATATTCGTATAATTTGCGGCCCACTGCAAGGGAACTGTCAAATGTCTGTTCAACAGGAGCATTGAACCAGAATGCCGTGCTTGTGGAAATAAAATGTATGGAAAAAAAGAACAGAACTGTTGTGGGCAGAAGGGCAAGCACTATAAATGCTGCAATCAGGCGGGTTTTGAGCTTTGAACCCAGAATATTGCGTTTTTTTTCATAATAAAGTTTTGCAAGGTTTCTGAAAACAAGCAGAAGAAGCGCAAGCAGTAAAAGCAGGTTTGTGTTGATGAGAATAAACATCAGAACAGTGCTTGATAAAGGAAAACTGCCTCCGAAATTGGTAATCCTGGTTTCAATGAAGGTAAGGACTGCTACGGCACAGAGAATGACAATGATTAGAATGCCTTCTTTTTTTTTTCTGGCTGATTCGTTTATGGAATGTCTGGAGTCTGCCATATGCTTTATGCCGGCACAGCGTTATGGTGCTGCAAACCAGGCTAATAGGTAAAATTGATCAGATACCAGTTGGTTTCAAAATCCCAGAATGAAACAAAAAAGAAAATATAATGCAGCGACAGGGGCAGGGTGAATCTGTTGAGCTTTGCCTTGATGCGCAACTGGTATTTATCTCCCTTTGAAAGGCGGTTCAATTCTATTATTTTCAGGTTGTCCACCCTTGTCATCCATGCTTTTGCCTGTTCAAAGGAGGTTGTTATAAGCGGCTTGTCACTTTTCCAGGGCCGCATGACTGAAAATTCCTTTTTCAGGGAATTGTATTTTAATGTGGATTTTATCTGGATATCAGATATTTTTTTATCAAACCAGGAGTCATCTGTCTTGTATAATGTAATATAAAATGAAAATGTGGTGGGGATACCATTGAGCGCGGCCTGGCATATTTTGTCTGTAAATGCATGCCTTACACTGAAATAGGTTAAAAGGTCGTCCCTTGTGTTTGCAAGCTTGATATTTTCAATTGTCGGTTCGGCAGCGGCAGCCAGAACAGGTGACGGCAGCACAGAAGATAATATAATGCCTGCTGATATCAGCAGTGCAAGTGTGCGGCTCTGAAAAAAGGCTTTTATCATCTGTATCCTGTGCTGTTTAAATTTTTGCCGGTCCTGTTTCCCAGGCATCCTTGTTTTCCAAAAATTTTTTAATGAATAAATGGTTCAGGGTGTGTCCTGATTTATGGGTAAATATATGCCCCTGCACTGCCATGCCAAGCAGGGAAAAATCCCCAAGGCTGTCAAGAAGTTTATGCCGGACAAATTCATCAGGGTATCTGAGCCCTTCTTCATTTAAAATTCTATCTTGATCAATAATGATGGCATTGTCAAGGCCCCCCCCCTTTCCCAGGCTGAATTTTTTCAAAAGCTCAAGGTCCTTGATAAATCCGAATGTTCTGGCGTGGCTTATGGAAGTTTCAAAATCATCATTCATGCTGTCAAAGCTCGCCTGCTGGGTGCCAATGAGGGGGTGATCAAATTCAATTGTGCATGTGACTTTAAAACACTGGCAGGGGTGAACAATTACAGATTTGTCATCAAGAGTCACCTGTATTTTTTTTTTTACAATGAAAAAATGTTTTGGAGCGGCAAGTTCAATGATGCCTGCCTTTTTGATGAGTTCTGTAAAAACCTTTGCACTGCCGTCCATGATGGGTATTTCATAATCATCTATCTCCACAAGTGCGTTATCAATTCCAAGGCCTGCAAAACTTGCCATCAGATGCTCGACCGTTGATACAATAGCACCGTTGGTACCAAGTACCGTGGCAAGGCTTGTGTCAACCACCTGACTGAAAATTCCCTGTATGTCCTGGGTGCCTGGCAGGTCAGTTCGCCTGAATCTGATGCCGTGGTTTTCAGGAGCAGGTTTCAGGGTCAGTGTGGTTGTCTTTCCTGAATGCACTCCTGTGCCCCTGACAGTGACAGGGCATGCAAGTGTTTTCTGTAAAAAATATTTACTCATGTCAATGGGTTATTGTTTTAAATCATTAAGTTTAAAAATTCACCTGTTATATAGCTGATTTTAATACCCAAAGCAAAACAAATGAAAAAAAACTTTGGTTCATTACAGGTTTTTTTGATAGATATTTTAAACTGGTTCTGATCATGATATGTCAGAAAATCAGAAACATTCCGGAATAATTTTTGAAAGGAAACCCTGAAAATTGCTTGCAAGTGTGGATTCGTGCACAGTTACCGGTATAGATGGATATATAATCCATGTGGAAGTGGATATCTCCCGTGGCCTGCCTGCATTCAGCATTGTGGGTCTGCCCGAGATTTCAGTGCGTGAAAGCAGGGACAGGGTAAAAACTGCAATCAGGAACTCAGGATATACATTTCCAATGGACCGCCTTGTGGTAAATCTGGCTCCTGCTGATATGAAAAAAGAGGGAACAGGCCTTGATCTCCCGGTTGCAGCAGGTATTCTCATTGCCTGTGAAATAATTCCCCAGAAAGCCACTGAAAATCATATGATCATTGGTGAACTGTCACTTGACGGAAGGATAAAACCTGTAAGGGCTGTGCTTTCCTGTGTGCAGACTGCAAGGCAGAGAGGGTACAGGGCCGTGATTGTACCCTGGGAGAACGGGCCTGAGGCAGCCATGGTCAAGGGAATAGATATTCTGCCGGTGAAAAATCTTTCCCAGATGGTTGATTATTTTTCAGGGTTTGCTGATATTCCTGCTCTGCATATGAATATATCAGACAGGTATGATTCAGATGAGCATTTATATGGAATTGATTTTTCCGAAGTCCAGGGTCAGTTTCAGGCCAGGCGCGCACTGGAAATTGCTGCTGCAGGTTCCCATAATATCATCATGACAGGGCCTCCTGGATCAGGCAAAAGCATGATGGCAAAACGCCTTGTTACCATACTGCCTGAGCTCACGTTTGAAGAATCCATGGAAGTTACAAAAATTTATTCTGTGCTTGGCCTTGTAAAGGACAGGGGCAATTGCATGCTGTCCCGCCCGTTCAGGTCTCCGCATCATACAATTTCAGATGCAGGCCTTGTGGGAGGCGGGTCCAGGCCAGGGCCCGGAGAGATAAGCCTGGCTCATAACGGAGTGCTTTTTCTGGATGAACTTCCTGAATTTAAAAGAAATGTTCTGGAAGTGCTTCGCCAGCCGGTTGAGGACGGAAAAATCTGTATTGCAAGGGCTGGAGCCAATGCTGCCTATCCTGCCCGATTCATGCTTGTTGCTGCCATGAATCCATGCCCCTGCGGATATTTGTCTGATCCTGATAAGGAATGTAACTGCACTCCCGGGCAGATTAAAAAATACCGTTCAAAAGTTTCAGGCCCGCTTCTGGACAGGATTGATATTCAGATTGAGGTGCCCAGGATTTCATACAGGGAACTCAGGAGTAAAAAAAGGCCGGAATCATCTGCCGTGATAAGGCAGAGAGTTGAAAAGGCCCGCAGTATTCAGGTGAGAAGATTCATGAAAACTTCTGTGTTTTCCAATGCCAGAATGAATACACGCCATCTTAAGCAGTTCTGCCCCCTTGATGATGAATGTGAAAAAATAATTGAAAGAGCTGTGGATGTGCTGGGACTGTCACCAAGGGCCTGCCATTCTGTCATCAGGGTTGCAAGGACAATTGCTGATCTTGAGGAAGAACCCGCAATCTTGCGTCCTCATATTGCAGAGGCAATAAGCCTGAGAAGTTTTGACAGGGATTTTTCCCGTACAATATGATAAACTTGGCAAATATGACAGTATTGTGAAATTGGTATAGTTAAATATTGTGGAATGAATAAAAGAAAAATTTTATGCATATAAAACATGATTTATATCTTGGGGACTGTGAAGAGATATTGAAAGATCTTCCTGACAATTCAATTGATCTGATATTTACTTCCCCGCCCTATGCTGATCAGCGTAAAAAAACCTATGGCGGAATTCATCCTGACAATTATGTTGAATGGTTTCTGCCGAAAACTCAGCAGATGCTGAGGATATTAAAACCAACCGGTACTTTTGTTTTGAATATTAAAGAGAAAGTGGTCAAAGGAGAGCGCAGTGTCTATGTAATGGAATTGATCTTGGCCATGAGACAGCAGGGTTGGCTATGGACCGAGGAATTTATATGGCATAAAAAAAATTGTTACCCTGGAAAATGGCCCAATAGATTTAGGGATGCATGGGAAAGATTGCTTCAGTTTAATAAAAAACGTAAATTTAATATGTACCAGGATGAAGTTATGGTGCCAATGGGCGACTGGGCTAAGACACGGTTGAAGAATTTAAGCAGGACAGATAAAACAAGAGATGAATCAAAGGTTGGCAGCGGGTTTGGTAAAAATATATCAAACTGGTTAAATCGAGATAAGGCATATCCCACGAATGTCCTGCATCTGGCCACTGAATGCAGTAATAAAAAACATAGTGCAGCGTTTCCAGAAGGCCTGCCTGAATGGTTTATTAAATTATTTACAAAACAGGGTGATACTGTATTGGATCCATTCATGGGATCTGGTACCACAAATATTGTAGCAGACAAAATGCGCCGCAATTCCATAGGCATAGAGATACATCCCCAATACTATGAAATGGTAAAGGCAAAGATTGCACCTGTTAAATTATATTTGTTTGAAAAAAAGGCAAAACATGAAACCCCTTAAAATAGATGATGTCGTAAAATATGTGGAAGAGAATATAGGAATATTTCATACAAAACGAATTTCCAGTCTTGATTCCTTAAAGCTCTCCATGGTGCTTAAACGAAAAAATCCTTATTTATTTAAAGCAAAATATGTACTTACTGCGGAAGAAATCGTCAGAGGATTGGTGGATGCCCACATTTCCTCCAATGAGGAGACAATTTTCGGTGACTGGCTTGAAGGGCTGGCTATTTTTATAAATAATAGAATATTTGGAGGCTGGAAATCAGGGATTAGAGGAATTGATCTGGAATTTGACAATGAGAATACACGGTACCTTGTAAATATAAAATCTGGGCCAAACTGGGGCAACAGCAGCCAGATAGCTAAGATGAAATCGGATTTTATAACTGCAAAGCGGACTTTGAGGACCAGTAATGCAAAAGTTAATATTGTTTGTGTAAATGGCTGCTGTTATGGACGGGATAACAGACCTGATAAAGGAGATTATTTCAAATATTGTGGACAGAAATTCTGGGGATTTATTTCAGGTAATTGCGAATTGTATACAGAAATTGTGGAACCATTAGGGCATGAGGCAAAACAAAAAAATGATGAGTTTCTTAAAGCTTATGCACAGAGAATCAATAAATTCACATTGGAATTTGCACAAAATTTTTGTGATGACGATGGTTCGATAGACTGGGAAAAATTGGTGAAGTTCAATTCTTCTTCACTTCCTGAATAAATAAAAGATAAAGGTTTTTATGATAAAAAAAGATATTTTTGATAATGATATTAAAAAAATGTTCAGGGCCTCTGCAAAGGACAGGCTGTACAGGTTCATCATGGCCGGCAACAGAATAAGAGGCGCCATTGTACATGCCACGCGCATGGTAAATGAGATGAGGGCCAATCATGAAACAGGACCGCTTGAAACCCTGGTGCTTGGACAGGCATATGTTGCAGGCGCTCTTCTGGGGTCAGGGCTTAAGGACAAAGATGACAGGCTGTGCATGAGTGTGGAATGTTCAGGCCCTGTCAAAGGCCTGGATGTTGAGGTGAACGGATGCGGAGAAATCCGGGGATACCTTAAGAATACGCGCATTGCCGAAACCTGTCCGGAAAAGATCAGATCCCTGTCTGCACTTTACGGCGCAGGTTTTCTTACCATAACAAAATATCTGGCTGACAGTTCCGCCCCCTATTCCGGCAGGGTGGTTCTGGAGTATGGCAGCCTTGCAGAGGATATTGCATCCTATTTTTTAAAATCAGAGCAGATTCCAACAGGAATAAGACTTAATATATTTTTTGATAAAGACAATATCGTAAAAGGGGCAGGAGGAATACTGATACAGGCCCTTCCCGGAGCAGAGCCCGACATGGTGGCTGAGGCTGAAAAAATACTTGCAGACATGAAGCCGCCGGGGGAATTGTTTGCAGCCGGCCATGACCCTGACAGAATTATTACTGAAACATTTTCTGCACTGGATCCGCAGATATTGTCAGATACCAGAGTGGAATTTTTTTGCCGCTGCTCAAAGGATGGGATGAAACTGCATTTAAATGCTCTGCCTGGGAAAGATAAAAAGGATATTATGGAAAACGGCCCGTTCCCGCTTGAAATAAGGTGCCATAATTGTAATTCTGTGTATTGTTTCACAAAGCAGGAGCTTGCTCTGCTGTTCACGTGAATATGCGGTTCTTAACTGTTTGCATGGTAACATGTGAATAAAAGTAAGAGTTTTGCTTGCAAAACCCCGCTGTTTTATTATAAGTATCCATTATGATATTACAGCCATATTATGGCTATAAATAAGCTGAATATGTGCTGGTTGCATAAGTGCCGGCATAATGTCTGACTTTAAATTTAACAAATAGATGAAAGGACGCTTTTAATGTGTAATCATTGCAGTGACCACAATCATGACCATCATCATGATTACCCTGAAATTGTACAGCTCATGCCTGTTCACAGGGATCTTTATGCTGTTTACAAGGCTGAAAAGCCCCATGAATTTGCCGTTAAA
>CAYOYY010000017.1:0-53218 GCA_964408295.1 uncultured Desulfobacula sp.
TTTTTTTAGACGAGATCGGCGATATGAGTCCTGAGCTTCAGGTTAAACTATTAAGAGCGATTCAGGAGCGACAGTTTGAACGGGTGGGCGGAACTTCCACCATAACAGTGGATATCAGGGTCATATCTGCAACCAATAAAGACCTTGTGCAGGCCATGGAAAAGGGAAAATTCAGAGAAGACCTCTATTATCGGCTGAATGTGATTCCCATTCATATTCTTCCTTTAAGGGAGCGTAAAGATGATATCATGCCTCTTGTGGAGTATTTCCAGGAGAATCTGGCCAGGCGCATGGATGATTATGAAATAAAAAGTTTCAGTCCTGAAGCAAGACAGGCTCTGCTCCACTATGACTGGCCAGGCAATATACGTGAGCTTGAAAACCTGGTTGAAAGAATTTCTGTTCTGGTTGATAAACCAGTTATTGATATTGATGACCTGCCCGGATATATTACCGGAAACGGTTCTGCAGTGACTCCTGTTTCCATGAAAACAATATTTGATAACGGGATAGGGTTCAATCAGGCAGTGGATCAATATCAGAGATCTCTTATATCCTATGCTCTGAATGAAACAGGATGGGTCAAGGCCAGGGCTGCTGAGCTTTTGAAAATGAACAGGACCACTCTTGTGGAAAAAATCAAGAAAATGAATATTGAGCCTGAACCGGAAGCGCCAATATTTTGACGTCATATTTTTTTCTTCCCTCTTTTTCTTTGTTCATAAAAACTGCTGTCCGGCCTGTAAATATTTATCTCTTTGATTTTAAGGACTATCCTGATATGGTTATACAGGCAGATTTGATATGGCATATTACTTGCTTGTCTGTTGGTGTATTGATTTTCAGCAAGGTATGAATTTATCAAATAAAACAAAGTAAAGGCTATGACAAAATCAATCTGCAAATTATTAATTCCCGGCAAATCCATGGCAGTCACCTGCCTGATGATTTTTCTGTTATTATGTATGTGCCATGGTTTTTTACCAGATGGAGCTGCAGCCTCCCAGGCTGTTCTGAAGAAAATTCAGATAGTTCATGATCCTTTTTCTGTGAAATTTTATGTAACCCGCAAAATTCCTGTAAAAGTTATCCGTCTTGCAGAAAAGCAGGTTCTGGTAGCCATGCAGAATATAAAGCGTGCAGGTGATTTCAGGATCAGTGGACACAACAGAACTGACATGAAAGATATTGCAGTTGACAACAGACAGGGCAGCGTTGTTGCAGCTGTTTTCACCAGCAGGCGTCCATATGAACATATATCATATTCCTATGACAAGTCTGGTGCAGGTTTTATTGTCTTGTTTGAAAACAAGCGGGAAAAAAAGGTTCCCAGTCAAGGAGTTTCTATTGGCAAGCCCTTAAATCCCGTAAAAAAGAAGGTAAACACATCCAAACCCGAATCTGCTGCGCCTGCTTCTTTGCCTTCTTCTCCTGTACGGAAAAAAAATCAGGTGAAATCTTCTGCCGCCAGGCTCGGGCCTGCGCCTGTGAAAGCTGTCGAAACGCAGAAACCTGCAGAACCTGCAGAATCAGTAAAGCCTGCAGAGTCTGTAAAGCCTGTGAAACATGCAGAACCGGTTAAACCGGCCAGACCTTCAAAACCGGAACCCGGTATTCACAAGCCTGCTGTCACCAAAGCTTATGTCTATGTGCCTCCTAAAAGAAAGCATACAAAATATAAAGGTGATATAAGTGATCTTCTGCGCGCTGTTGATGAATCATCATGCGATTCAAGGCAGGTCGTGAATTCAGCTGTACTGATTAAAAAGGGGCTGACGCGCCAGGCCTTTGATGTATTGGATAAATATGTTGCAAAATCAAATTTCACCTGCCTTGAACAGGCATATTTTCTAAGGGCTTATGCATATTATGAAAGTATAGAAAAAACTGATTTTGCAAGGCTTATGAAGGCAGAGCAGCTTTTTCAGGATGCCCTTGTGTTTAATCCTGGCTCTTCTCTTGTGCCTTTTGGTTATGCTGCCATTGGAATGATTCAGGAATACCTGAATAACGGGGCTGCAGCAGAAGGCTATTTCAACATAGTAAAACAAGGCTATCCTGAATATCATGGGATGCCGGAGATCATATATCATCTGGCACGTCTGTATGATCAGCAGGGTCATTTTGACAAGGCCATGAGGTATTATAAACAGGTTTTTGAGGATGAAATCCAGAACAAATATATTGCAGATGCAGGAATAGGATATGGCAGGGCACTTTTCAGGAAAATGCAGTATTTCAATTCACTTGCCGTATTAAACTATGTTGTCAAATCAAGCCCAAGAAAAGTTTATTCTTCTCCGGAACTGCTGCTTGCCATAGGTAATGCAAATTTTGAGGTGGGCCTTGCAAAAGAGGCAAGAAAGGCTCTTACCCGTGTGCTTAATCTGTTTCCAAAACTTGAAAATCCTGATGTGATTTTAAGCAGGATAGCAGATACCTATGGTATGGAAAACAACCGCACCAGGGCTGTTAAGCTCTATGAGCTTGTCAGGACAAAATATCCTGATTCCGAGGGCTTTATAGCAAGCTCCATAGGAATTGCACGGTATATGAAGGATAATAAGGAAAAAATTAAAATATATGAGATGGTAAAAAAGAAATTTCCTGATAATAAATATGCAAGAATCGCCATGATGCGTCTTGCTGAAATTTACCAGGCTGATGGCAAATATAATGAGTGTATCAAGGAAATTGAAGATTTGTTAGCCACCCATCCCAGGGGACTTCGTTATGAGGCTGTGAAACTGATGCAAAAAGCCTATGAAGCTCTTTTTAAAAAACAATTGCAGAACAATGAATTTACAAAGGTGCTTAACCGGTATGAGTCGGAACACACAAGAATAGACCGGATGGGCAGCAGAGAAATTGAACTGATTGTAGGGCTTTCATATCTTAAGGCAAAATTGTATGAACAGGCATTTAATCATTTAATTAGTGCATATAAAGAGTATAAAAGATCTCAAAGATCTGCGCGTCTGCTTTTAGGCCTTGGAATTGCCATGGATGAATCTGGCAGAGATGATGATGCCTTAAGATTGTTCAATGTATTTGCCAGACGGGTTAAATCAGGCGTCAGTATGCGTGTTGAAGCCTTATCAAGGGCAGGCAGGATTTATCTTGAAAAGCATAAGTTTGATAAGGCCTCTGCCAGGCTTAAACTGGCATGTGATATAGCAAAGAACCATATTGAAAAGGGCAGGCTACTTATTTTAAGGGCAAATGTATATAAAAGCAGAAAGGATATCAAAACAGCCTCTGTTCTGCTGGAAAGAGCTGTGAGGCAACTAGCCCTGGCATCAGGTGAAAATTATGAAATTCTGTCAGAAGCCTATGAAAAACTGGGGCGTTCCTATGCATTGCTGAAAGAATACATAAAGGCGGCAGATGCATTTTCAAAGGCATTGAACTTTGCCGGATCAGATCAGAAAAAGGCAAATCTCGGTTTTCTTCTTGGAGATGCTTTTCAGAAGGGTAATATAATTGTGCAGGCAAAAAAAGCTTTCAAACAGGTGGCTGAATCATATGATTCAATCTGGGCAAGGCTCGCACAGCAGAGGCTGACTACACTTGGGCTGGCACAGGCCATGAAAAAATCTTAAAGGAGGCTTCAGGAATACCTATAAATTATGTCAGGGCATAGAATTTTCATTATAATTGAAGCTTTCAAGGAGAGAATGGAATATGTCCGGTTTTTTGAAAACTCAGGATTTCTGGTGGATGCAGTTCCGGATGGCTCTGGCATCATGCCGCTTGTGTCTGATAAAAAACCGGATATTGTTATTGCTGATTTATCAACCCCTGGATTTTCAGCTTCAGGATTCCTGGAAAAAGCCGATGCAGCAGGACTTTCCTGCCAGACAATACTTCTGGCCTCAGACCCTGTGGTTGAACATGCTGTGCATCTTATGCGGCTGGGGGCCCTTGATTATCTTATAAAACCTGTCACCCTTACCCAGGTTGAGCTATGTGTCAAACGGGGGCTTGCGTTTTTGAAAAACAGGGCCATGCCAGAGCCTGGTTCTATATCCCACAGCAGAAAAAAAGTGAAAATAATCACCCGGGACAGGGGGGTTATGCGTCTGCTTGATCTTGCCTCCCGTGTTGCGGATTCAAGTGCTTCTGTTCTGATTCAGGGAGAAAGTGGAACAGGCAAGGAATTATTTGCCAGGTTTATTCATGAGAAAAGCAACAGGAAACAGATGCCTTTCATTCCTGTCAATTGCGCTTCTCTGCCTGAAAATCTGCTTGAAAGTGAGCTGTTCGGTCATGAGAAAGGGGCTTTTACCGGAGCAATTGCAAGGAAAACAGGAAAATTTGAACTGGCACATAACGGCACATTATTCCTGGATGAGATTACAGAAATGCAGTTCCATCTGCAGGCTAAGTTGTTGAGAGCGCTTCAGGAACGGGTTATTGACCGTGTGGGAGGCACTGTGCCGGTTGATGTGAACGTGCGTGTGATAGCCACGACCAACCGTGATACAAAAGAAGCTGTGGAAAAAGGTGAGTTCAGAGAAGACCTTTTTTACAGGCTTAATACAATTCCTCTGGTTATTCCGCCTTTAAGGGACAGAAAAGGAGATATTGAGGTTCTGTGTGATTTTTTTATCCGCAAATACTGTAAAATTGACGACCGTAATGTCAAAGGCTTGACAAATCAGGCTGCAGATATGCTGAAACGCCATAATTTCCCTGGCAATGTCAGGGAACTTGAAAATATTATTCACAGGGCAGTTCTTCTTGCTGATGAAGATATGATCAGGCCTGAAGACCTGATGCTTGAAAATTTGGAAACAGAATCCTGCATGCAGGAACACTCACATGATCATGATGTTATTGAAACCGATTCAGGCTCACTCAAGGAAATGGAACAGAAGATGATTTTCAGGACCCTTGACAGAACCGATGGTAACCGTACGCATGCTGCAAAGATCCTCGGCATCAGTGTACGTACCCTTCGCAATAAGCTCAACGAATATAAAGAATCCAGGTAATTGTTCCCCGGCATATAATTTGCATCTTTTTCTGGCATGAGTCAGTCAGAAAATATTTGCTTTGCGAATGCAGGCAGAAAGAGGGGAAAATGACAGAATCGAGAATTTTCGGCCATACGGAAAAGATGATTGAAAAGGCCCTTGATGTGTCAGCAAGGCGCCATAATCTTATCACAGGCAATATAGCCAATATGGATACCATAGGCTACAGACCCTCTGATCTTGATTTCAACACAGCGCTTAAAAGGGCCCTGGGGAAAAAGGATCCTGATTATCTGGACAAGACAGATTCCAGGCATCTTGCGGGGAATGATGAACAATCCTTTGCAATGAATGGGGAAGACAGCCGGGATGTTGATGTTTACCATCTTGATTCAGTGAATATTGATACTGAGATGATGAACCTGATGGAAAATAATGTGAAATACAGGGAAACAACTGAAATGCTGCTCAGAAAGATGAGAATACTCAATTATGCCATTGATGAGGGAGGTAAATAATGGATCTTTTTAATGCTTTGAAAATAAGTGGCACTGCACTTTCCGCCCACCGCACCAAACTTAATGTGATTGCTGAAAACCTTGCCAATGTAGATACAACCCGTACAGCACAGGGTGGGCCCTATAAGCGTAAAATGGTGGTTTTAAAAGCAGATGATATTGATTCGTTCAAAAGCGTCATTGAGAGAAAACGTCTGGACAGGGAAACCAATGGAATAGAAATCAGCCCCATTGAATTTGATACAGATGAAAAACCGTATGATGGCAATGGAGTCAGGGTAGATCAGATCATTGAATCCCAGGAAAATTTCAGGCTGGTGTATAACCCTGCGCATCCTGATGCCGATCCAGCAACAGGATATGTGAAAATGCCCAATGTTGACCATCTGACTGAGATTGCTGACATGCTTGTGGCAAAAAGAAGTTATGAAGCAAGTGTGACAGCTCTTTCCACAACAAAGGACATGATTTTAAAAGCCCTTGAAATCGGTAAATAGCAGGAGAAATTGTTATGATAAATTCTGTCAATAACAGCCACAGGATAAATCTGAATACCAGGCCTGTGCAGGACATTCTTGAGCACCGCGGCCCGGGATTTGCAGAAAGAATCAGGGATGCTGTGAATGATGTGAATTCAAAACAGAATACAGCAGATGATTCCATTGAACAGGTTATTCAGGGCAAGATGGGTATTCATGAAGGAATGATAGCAATTGAAAAGGCTGAAGTTTCTCTGAAACTTCTGGCTCAGGTCAGAAACAAGGTAATGAATGCATATAATGAAATTATGCGCATGCAGGTGTAATTTATAATCAGGCCAGGAAAACATCATGAATCCCGTTATTGAAAAAATTATTACCACATTAAAAGAACTTCCATTGTCACGCAAGATTGCCCTTGCAATGTTTGCCATGGTTCTTGTGGCAGGATTTACCACAATGTTCATATGGGCCAACAGGACAACGTTCAAGGTCGCCTATTCCGGGCTCTCCAGAGATGATGCAGCCCTGGTTGTTGAAAAACTCAAGGAATCCAATACTCCTTACAGGCTTGCAGGAGACGGTACCACCATTCTTGTTCCCGAGGCAGTTGTCTATGATGTCAGGCTTTCAATGGCAAAGGACGGTATCCCTAGAGGGGGGCATGTGGGATTTGAAATATTTGACAAGACTGAATTCGGTACCACGGAATTTGTGCAGAAAATCAATAAGAAACGGGCAATTCAGGGTGAACTTGCCAGAACCATTTCAGCGTTTGACGAAGTCAAGAGTGCAAGGGTGATGATTGTAATGCCCAAGGATTCTGTTTTTGTTGAAGAGGTAAAAAAACCGTCTGCTTCCATATTGCTTGAGCTTACAGCTGAACTGGACAGGGAAAAGGTAACAGCAATTGCCCATCTTGTTGCAAGCTCGATCCAGGATCTTTCCCCTAAATCCATTACTATTGTTGATACGGCAGGCCGTATACTTTTTGAAGGTAAATCAGAAGCGGAACAGGCCAGAATTAATGCAAGAAATCTTGCAGACGCACAGTATCAGTACAAGGTGAGGTTTGAGGAAAATATTGCAAAGCGCATACAGACAATGCTGGAAAGAATTGTGGGCAAGGATAAGGCCATTGTGCGTGTGACATCTGAGATGGATTTTTCCAAGGATGATATGAATGAGGAAATCTATGACCCCTTTGAGAGGGGAGGCCAGTTCATAAGAAGCCGCAAGAACCGTTCTGAAAAAATCACAAATGCTGCGCAACAGACACCGATTCCTTCCACGGTCAATCCCATTGTGGGTAAAAACAATGCCACCACAAACAATAATACCAGACAGGTTGATAAAACAGATGATACATATAATTATGAGATCAGCAAGAGGGTGCGTGAAGTTCACAAACCCATGGCAGTGCTGACAAGACTTTCTGTGGCCGCGGTTGTTGATGGTAAATATGAATATAAAACAGATGAAAACGGGAATAAAAAACGGGTTTATGTGCCCAGATCCTCCGAGGAAATGAAACAGTTTCAGGATATTGTAATCAAGGCAATGGGTTATAACGAATCCAGAAACGATCAGGTTTCCATGGAATGTTTTCCCTTTGCTTCCATTGCTGAAATCAAGTCCCAGCCTTCTGTTACAGGATGGAAAGCTGTGCAGAAGGAATATGGACGGACAATTGCCAACCTGATTCTGGTGCTGCTGCTTTTTCTTTTTGTTATAAGGCCTGTTATCAAGACAGTGAAGGATATCAAGACAACGGTTGAACAGGAAGCTCTGCCAGCACCTGATGATGAGATGGGTCTGCTTGAGGAAGAGGAAAAAGCACCGAAATTCATTGAAATGGATGCTGAACAGCAAAGAGAATATCTGGATCTTATGACAGAAGACCAGAAACAGGATTTTCTTAAAAAAATGTCTGCTGCGGAAAGAGCTGCATATATAGAAAATCTGCCTGTAAGTGAAAAAGCAAAATATTATGCTAACAAAGACCTTGGTAAAACCGTCAATATCCTCAAGGGCTGGGTAAGTGAGGCAAAGGAGGAGGAGGAGTAATGGCTGAAAAAGGCAGTGAAAAAAATAAACCCATGCCCGGCCCTCAAAAGGCTGCTGTGTTTCTGATGGCCATGGGTGAGGATTATACTACAAGGGCATTTGAAAAAATGAATGAGCAGGAGATAAGCGAAATTGCATTTGAAATGTCTTTGATTGAGCATATTACGCCTGAAATGCTTAAAGAAGTTTCCCGGGATTTTGTGGAAAAATTTGAAGGCGAATCTAAAATGATAGTGGAAAGCGATTCCTTTATCAAGAATGTTGTTAAAAAGACTCTGGATGATAAACAGGCTTCGGCAATTCTTGAGGACCTTGAGAAGAAGAAGCAGGACAAACCCTTTATCTGGAGCAGGAATGTCAATGTAAGCACCCTTGCAGGCTATGTTGTGGGAGAACATCCCCAGACAATTGCAATGATTCTTGCTCACATGCCTTCTGAAATTTCTGCCGATATATTGATGAGCCTTCCGGATGATCTGAAGGGTGATGTTGCCATGAGGATTGCCAAGCTTGGCCAGATTTCAGAAGATGTTGTAAGAGAAGTTGACAAAGCCCTTAAAATGGAATTGTCAGGAGCAGTAGGGCCTGGCGGCAAGGCAGGCGGCCTTCAGGTTCTTGTTGATATTATTAATGGAGTTGACAAGACAACAGAAGATCTGGTTATGGAATTTGTTGAAGAGGATAATCCTGAAATGGCCAATGATATCCGTAATCTGATGTTTGTTTTTGAGGATCTTACAAATATTGACGACATGGCAATGAGAGAAATTTTAAAGAAGGTTGAAGGTCAGCAGCTGACCTATGCTCTCAAGACCGCTACAGATGAAATGAAAGAAAAGATCTTTTCCAATCTGTCCCAGAGGGCAGGTGAAATGCTTAAAGATGATCTTGAAGCCATGGGTCCTGTGCGTCTGGCAGAGGTTGAGGAGGCTCAGCAGGCAGTTGTGCGTGCTGCCAAGGAACTTGAAGCCGATGGTACCATAACCCTTGGTAAAGGAAAAGATGATGTCCTTGTCTGATGGTGATATCCAGGAATTCAGGCAGCTTTCTGTCAATTCGCTGGAAAAATTTGAAGATGAAATTTCCGTGCGCAGTGAGGATCATGATCCTGATTTTGACAGGTTCAAGCTTTTGTTTGAAAAGCAGGAGTTTGAAGGACAGGAGGATTATGAGTTCAAGGCTGTCTATGATGTTATCAAAAAGGAGGAGAAGATTGTTTTCAAGCCCCTGATCAAACCACGCTCCTCTTCACCCGGTGCAGGCACCAGAGAAAATGAGACTCCTGCCGGAAAAGGCAGTGAGAATCCAGAATCTGACGCAATATCGGGGCCTGTGGAAGCTCAGGAAAAAGAAGGATTTGAAAAAGGCTATGAACAGGGCTTTGCACAGGGTCTTGAACAGGGCCGGCATGAAGGCTATGAAAAAGGGTTTGAGCAGGGCAGAAAAGAAGGGTATGAAAAAGGGTTTGAACAGGCATCTGAAGATGGTCATGAAGAAGGCTTTGCAAAGGGGCTTGAACAGGGAGAAAAGCAGGCAGCACAAAAAGCCGGGGAAATCATTTCTTCTCTTGAAGAAACCCTGAATACTGCTGATCAGACTCTGGATTTTCTTGTTGATAATTATGAAGACAGGATAATCAGCCTTATAATGCAGATTGCTGAAAAAGCTGTGCTGGCAAAACTTGAAATTGATGATGAAATTGTAAAGAATATGATCCTGGAAGCCTTGCACCACCTTGTTGAACCGGAGGAAATCGTTTTAAGCGTTTCTGTTGAGGATTATGATTATATTGAAATGGTGAAAGATGAGTTTTTTGAAAAAATAAATTCATTGACCAATGTGTCCATCAGGTCTGATTCTTCTGTCAAACGCGGGGCATGCAGAATTGAAACAGCCTGTGCATCTATTTCTGCAGACCCGAAGGAACGGCTTGAAGCTATTTTCAAAGCCATAAAAACCGCAGGTACCAGATGAAGGTGGATGAAATTAAAAAAATTGATTTCCTTAAATACGACCGGGCGGTGGGAAATTGTACCCTTATAAGGCCTGTCGGAAGAATCAGTCAGGTTGTGGGCCTTATTGCGCAGGGAGACAGCCTGGGACTTGGCATAGGCAGCCTGTGCAGCATTTTCAATGACCGGGGTGAAGCAATCATGGCTGAAGTTGTGGGGTTTAAAAAACAGGAAGCCCTGTTCATGCCCTATGGAGACATTCGCGGAATCAGTCCCGGTTCAAAAATTGTCCCGGTTGCGTCTGCCCAGATGATTGATGTATCCGATTCTCTGCTGGGCAGGGTGATTGATGGGATGGGGATCCCCATAGACGGAAAAGGCCCGCTTGAATCAGGCTTATCATATAACCTGTATGGAAAACCGATAGGCCCGATGTTAAGACAGCCCATAAAAGAGCCTCTTGATGTTGGTGTGGCAGCCATCAACAGCATGATTACACTTGGAAAAGGCCAGAGAATGGCCATAATGGCAGGCTCAGGAGTGGGAAAAAGTGTCCTGATGGGTATGATGACAAAACATACCCGTGCAGATGTTGTTGTCATAGGACTTATAGGGGAAAGGGGCAGGGAAGTAAAGGATTTCATTGAAAATATACTTGGAGACCAGGGCCTTGAAAGAGCTGTCGTGGTTGCTGCAACCTCTGATTCTCCGCCACTTGTAAGGATAAGGGGAGCCTATCTTGCCACAACCATTGCTGAATATTTCAGGGATCAGGGAAAAGATGTCCTTCTCATGATGGATTCGATTACCCGTTTTGCCATGTCTTCAAGGGATGTGGGTCTTGCAGCAGGTGAACCGCCCACCTCCAGGGGATATACCCCATCCTTTTTTGTTCAGATTCCTGTTCTGCTTGAGCGTGCAGG
This sequence comes from uncultured Desulfobacula sp., assembly GCA_964408295.1. Lineage (GTDB taxonomy): Bacteria > Desulfobacterota > Desulfobacteria > Desulfobacterales > Desulfobacteraceae > Desulfobacula. Next base: position 10,919 of record CAYOYY010000017.1, read on the forward strand.
CAATGTGGAAAATGCAGGGTCTATCACCGGTATATATACGGTTCTGGTTGAAGGCGATGATCTGAACGATCCTGTGGGTGATACTGTAAGATCCATTGTTGACGGTCATATTGTTCTGTCAAGAGATCTTGCAAACCAGGGACATTACCCTGCCATTGACGTTCTTGCAAGTGTTTCAAGGGTGATGCGTGATGTGAGCACAAAAGAGCATATAGCTTTGAGAAACCGTGCCGTAAATATTATGTCAGCCTATCGAAATGCTGAAGATATGATTACAATCGGTGCATATATAGACGGGTCAGATCCTGCCGTGGATGAGGCAAAGCGTTTGATGCCCGGTATTACCCGGTTTCTGCGTCAGGATATGGATGTAAAGGTGGACCTTGGCTCAAGCCTGGAAAAATTGAAGCAGGCCTTGAGTGCCCGTGAAGAAAAATAAAGGCCAGACATGAAGAAATTTGAGTTCAGACTTGAACCTGTTCTGAAATACCGCAGATATCTGGAGCGGGTGGCGCAGCAGGATACTGCAAGGGCGAATATGAATCTTAAAAATTGTGAGAACAGGATCATGAATCTGAAAACCGAATATGAAAGCCAGGGAGCTGAAATGGAAAGGGCTGTGCTGAACGGGGTATCAGCTTCAGGATTCAGGACGTTTTATCAGTATCTCGGGGCAGTGGAATCAGGTCTGGAAGAGGCAGAATCAGAAAAAATAGAATTAGCACGGGTACTTGATGAAAAAATAGTGCATTTAAAACAGAAAAGTGTGGATAAAAAAGTTATTGATCTGTACCGTGAAAAACAAAGGGACAGATATGTTCAGGAAATTATAAAAGCCGAGCAGAAGGAACTTGATGAAATCTCATCTTTAAAAACAGCAAGGGCATTGTCAAATGAAAAATTATAGGAAAATCATATGTGTTCTGCTTATTCTGGGTATTTTTACAGCAGTATCAGGCCTGATCTATAATAAAACATGTATCTTATCCCTTGATCCTGTAAAAGCTTTTGCTGCTGATGAAAAAAAAGGAACTGATACCGGTGATCAGAAGAAAAAAGACAAGACAGAAAAAGAAAAACCATGTCCGCCATGTCCTGAATGCCCTGATCCTGCCAAGGTCGTATTAAGGGGGCTTGAAGAAAAAAGAAATATGATTGAAAAGAAAAGCAAGGAGCTTGATCAGCAGAGAAAAGACCTTGAAACCTATGAAGAACAGCTTGATGAAAAACTTGCAAGTCTCAAGGCATTAAAAAAACAGATTGAATCTGACCTGGCCCTTCTGAATAAGGCCAAATCCAGAAAAGAGCAGGAAAAACAGGCTGCATATAATGCTAAAATTAACCGCCTGGTCAAAATGTATGCCGGCATGAAGCCCAAAAATGCCGCCAGAATAGTTGACAAGATGGATATAAATGTTGCCCAGGAAATATTTTCAAAAATGCGTGAAGCATCAGCATCTCAGATCCTTTCATATGTTGACAGTGAAAAGGCTGCCAGAATCAGTGAACGCCTTGCATTCAAGCGCCGGTGATCCTGTCCGGTAATATTTTCCCATTGCCTCTGTCCCGGCAGGGAAATATCTTCCAGAAAAACATAAATTCCTGAGTCTGTTTTTTTCTGTATTATTAATATAATATATTGATTTAATAAGGAATGTTGTAGTGGTTTCTGTCATGGCATGATCATTGCTGTTCAATATTTCAACTTGGAATATTAACAGGTGTTTTATGAATTTTATGCTTGCAGATGCAAATAATGCTTTTTTAAACATTGTACAGCAGGGTATACCGGATCAGGTAGTATCATATACCAGTTCTTCAGACCCGTCTGGTTTTGCCGGCACACTTGACAGGACACTTGAAAAATCACACCTGGAAGGAAAACATTCTGCCGGCTTTGAACAGGTTGCCGACCTGTCTGATGATTCAATGGAGTCCATGACCGGAAAGATGGATATACAAAAGGGCCAGGCCCTTTTGTCCTCACTTAAGAAATTTTTTTTAAATCTTTCAGGCGGTAGCCTGAAAGATATTTCCATGGATGCTGAAGGTCTTGATGCACTGAGGAAAATTCTTGCAAAAGCAGGTTTTGATCAGGATGACATTGACGGGCTTATGGAGCTTCTTTCCGATGATCTGGACAATAACAGCCTCACCCTGGATAAGTTTTTTGACAGAGCAGAACAGCTCGAGTTTGAACCTGAGTCAAAATTGAAGTTAAAACATGAGAATCTGCTTGATTCTTCTTCCATGGCTTTTCTGCACTCCATTTTCATCTCCCTTGGTATTCAGGATGACAGGATCAATGACATCATGGCAGGGGCTTCACGTGATGCAAAAGGCATCAGCCTTGATGATCTTATTGATGAATTAAATGATCTGCAGAAAACCTGCTTTTTGTCCGGGAATCAATATCGTACAAAAAAAAGTGATACCAATTTTAACATGGTCATGGAGCAGATGGGCCTTGAGCGGACAAAAGACAGATCTTCTGCGCTTACTTTGACTGAGCTTATAACTGATCTTGAAAAGCTGCGTTCAAAATTGTCAGTACAGGAGCGCGGATCCCATGATGGCTTGTCTGAAAACATGTCAATGTCTCATGGACATGATTGTGAAAAAATACTTAACGATCTGTTTTCCAGCCTTAAAATGGAAAAGAATTCGTCTGAACCGGAAACATTCAGATTTTCTGCTGTAAAAGGTAAAAATGAGTTTCAGCCAGGCTTTATGCCTTCTGGTGCAGACAAGGATGGCAGAAAAGCCAAAGTTCCTGATCTGAAAAAAGGAATGAACCGGGTGTCAGGGAAACAGCCCGGCAAAGGCCTGGACAAGATGAATGAGCTTCTGCCTGAATCCAGGATAAGAAATCTTGATTCCAAAAAAGATACCAGGGAGATCAGAGAATTTGCACATAACAGGGCAGGAAAGGATAGACCAGAATCTTTCCGGGAAGTGGCGGCAGATTCCGGTATGAGAACAGGAGGGGCGAAAAACCATTCCCTGAATATTGTAAAATCCGGGGCAGGGTTTAAAAATCTTCCTGCCCATATAACCCGTCAGGTAGGCAAAAGTATTGTCAGGGCCGTAAACCAGGGCGAGAATGTCTTGAAAATCCAGCTTAAACCACCTGAACTGGGACGGCTTGTCATGACTCTTGATCACAGCAATGGCAACCTTAAGGTCAATATAATAACGGATAACCATGCAGCAAAGGAAATTCTGTCTTCCGGTATTCATGAGATCAAAACCCTGCTTTCAAATTCAGGTGTGAACCTTGAGCGATTTGATGTTGATATGAACAGTAGTTTCAGGCAGTTTACAGCAGATACCGGGAGCCAGGGAAAGAATTTTTCAAACCAGCGTTCATTCAGGGGAAAAGTGAACTCTGTTGATAATGCAGAAGGTATTGAACCTGCCCGTCTGGCTGAACTGCTGAACAAGGACGGCTCGCTGCATTTTGTGGCATGAATCAGGAGAAAATCATGAGTGTAATATCCACAGGAAATGCATCACTTGATAAAATCGCAGGGTCCTATCAGTCAAATGAAAAGGAAAAGGCTGACAAGGAAGATGCCCTTGGCAGGGATGCATTTCTGACCATGCTGGTTGCAGAGCTTAAATATCAGGATCCTTTAAACCCAATGGACGGATCTGATTTTTCAGCACAGCTTGCCCAGTTTTCTCAGCTTGAGCAGCTCATCAATCTAAATGATTCCATGACCGGCTTTACCAAAAGTTTCAAGGATAAGTCAGGCGGGGATGTGCTTGACTATATCGGCAAACAGGTTTCAGGCGTGGTGAATACAATGAATGTGGAAGACGGCAAAATTTCAGGCGGATTCTATAATCTTGACAGTCCTGCTGATATCATGATCACCATAACGGATTCAAACGGGAAAAATATCAGGACCCTTTATGAGGGACAGCAGGGTAAAGGTTCCCACACCATTTCCTGGGACGGAAAGGACAAGGACGGCAAAAAAGTTGGTAATGGCTCATATAAATATACTGTAATGGCTAATACAGGGCATGGATTTGTAGAGGTCCCGTCTGTTGTAACGGGAAAGGTCGATGGAGTAAGCTATCATAACGATAAAGCCTACCTGGTTGTTAATGGCGCCCTGCTTGATCCTGATTCACTCAGAGCTGTCATGAATACTCAGAATCCCTCAGGGCCGCAGTCAACTGAGTCCGCACTGACCTACCTTGGCAGGACTGTTTCTTCCAATGCACCTGTGGTTCTTGTGGAGAACGGAGCTGTCTCAGGCTCTGATCTTCAATTCCATCTTGACAAACAGGAAGATGTCACACTGACAATATATGACAGTTCAGACAAACCTGTGAAAACAATTCAGATTGCAGCAGAAAATACAAAGGGCGGAGATAATGATATCCACTGGGATGGTGTATCAGATTCAGGTTATTCAGTGCCTGACGGGCTGTATTTCTATACAGTGAAAACCAGTACCGGTTTTGCCCAGACCCCGGTACAGGGAATTGTATCAGGCATTAAAAATATAAACGGCAACCAGTATCTTGTGATGAAAACCAATGGCAGGCTTGTGCCATTATCATCAGTTACGCAGATTAATTGATCCATGGGGATTTGTTCTGCATATGAATTATCCCCTGTTGAGTTTTAATATATAGGAGAGGGCTTATGTCATTATCAAGTTCACTTTTTACCGGGACCAGCGGGCTGAAAAATATGGGAAATGCTCTGCAGGTTGTGGGAAACAATATTGCCAATTTAAATACCGTGGGTTTTAAACGCGGAAGGACAACATTTGCAGATACCCTGTATGAAAATGTTGCAACCAGGGCCGGCACTGCACAGATGGGGCGTGGCATGGCAGTTGGCGATGTGGCCCAGAATTTTGATCAGGGCTCTTTTGAATCAACAGGTAATACAACTGATCTCTCCATAGGCGGTGACGGTTTTTTTATAATGCGCCAGAATAACTCGGAGAATACTTTTTATACACGTGCGGGCAATTTTTATTTTGACAAGTCAGGCCGGCTTGTAAATCCTGAAGGATATATTGTTCAGGGATGGAATCTTGACGATGAGACAGGAGAGGATGTGGGTTCCATAACAGATCTTGTGCTTGCTGAATTTACAAGCCCGCCCAAAAAGAGCGAAAAGATCACAGCAGTGACCAATCTCAATGCAGATGCAACATCCAAGGCAGTTGTACTTTCCAATGTATGGGATTCAGGAGAAACAACCCATATAGGTCCAGGAAGCTATGAATATCAGACCGTTATCAAGGCATATGATGCTCTTGGCAGTACCCATGATATTTCCATTTTCTATGACAAGAAATCAGGGACTGAATGGGAATATATAGTGACAATGAACCCTGAAGAAGACAACAGGAACCTTGTGCAGAATACAGATTCAAAGGGACTGCTTGCAAGGGGAACAATCAAGTTTTCCCAGAGCTCAGGTGATATTCTTGATCTTACAATGAGCAAGTTCACAGGCCGTATCGGTAATTTCAAGGCAAACGGTGTAAACACTGTTGATGATGTCAATTATGAAATTGTGGATTATGATGCCATGCCTCTGGACGGATACGGGTTCAAGCTTGAGTTTGACGGGTCATCATGGTCATTTACAGATGTAAATAAGGACGGGCTTATTACTTCTGCAGATCTGCCTGACAATTACGGCACGGCAAAAATAGTTTATTCTGATAACCAGAACATTTATCTTACCTTAAGCCCTGATGATGCTTCAGATGTTGACCCTGACCTTAAGATCAAACTTGCCCAGCCGGCAGTGGCAACTGATTCCATAGGCTTTGATATCAACAACAAAAACGATCTTCACACCCAGGGAATTGAAGGGCTTACATATTCAGGAGATACTGCCAACGACAACACAACCCTTGAGATCAATGCTCCAGGAGTCATGGATCAGGATGCATCAGATCTTGGGATCATATGGAACCCAAAAGCTGAGAAATGGTATTGGAGTAATCCTGCTTCTGCGTATTCGGCAGGCACTCTGGTTACAGGGGTCTCCACAAACAGCACAGGCAGCGTTGATACAAGCGCCACAAGCATAAATTATGCAAATGTCGAGGACATGACCATGGTTTCTTCTGATATCAGCTTCATCTATGATACAAGGCTTGGTGCATGGGACTGGAACATGCCTCTCAAGGACGCTGATTTTGTCAATGAAGCATTTACGTTTTCACCCACCAATGATCCTGTGCTGAGCATTATTTCAGCTCCCACAGGCGAAGGCCAGGGAGCAATGGCAACTGCCACCACAGCAGGGGTTGCAACCACAATAACCCTCAACTGGGACGGGGCTTCCTGGGGCGCCAGTGCAGGAGGCGGAAGCACAGGTCTTGCAATAGTAACCTCTGCAAGTTCCAATACCCAGGTGCAGCTGCAGATATGGGAAACAACAAACACTGCAAATTCAAGTGTAATACGATATTCATTCGGATCAACACTTACCACGGTGGGCGGACAGACCATTGCTTTCCAGATTGATCCGTCTCCGCCCCTTGAATACCCCAATGCAGTTATTGCAACAAACGGATCATATACAACCGGAATTACCATTGATTTTGATCATGACAATGTCAATGATCTTGAATTCAATGTAACTGCGGGCGGCGGTACACTTGCACATACCAACAGCCTCAGGTTTACCGCAGATCCCAACAAGGTTCCCAAAGAATATGCAGATGCCACCTTAAAAGGTGATCAGACAAGGGCTGTCATTGATCTTGACGGTTCAGGCAATGAAACTGACAAGGAAGATATTGTATTTTCCTTTACCAATCCACTGAAATATGGCTCAAGCACACATCCGTATAATGACCGCAGTGCCATATCCTTTGATATCAAAGGCTCAACTGCATGGACTGAGATTTCAAAGGATGATATCAAAAAGACCGGATATTATGAGTTTACAACGGATTTTCTCGGTGGTGAATTCGGGACCACGGAAACTGACATCAAACTTAATTTCGGTACAAAATATGACGGCACTAATTTTGTGAATGATTCCTTGTCCACAACCCAGTATTCCAAATCATCTTCCACTGTTTTTCAGGATGCTGACGGATATGCTGCCGGAGACCTTCAGGGCGTGGATGTCGCGTCAGACGGTATATTGACAGGTGTTTATTCCAATGGACAACTGATCCCTCTGTTCAGGGTGGGGCTTGCAAAATTTTTAAATAATTACGGTCTTTCCAATGAAGGAGGCAACCTTTTCAGGGAAACCCGTGCAAGCGGCGGAGCAATTACAAACAAACCCGGTGAAAACGGGCTTGGAACCCTGGCTCCCAATTCACTTGAAATGTCAAATGTGGATATTTCTGAGGAGTTTGTCTCCCTGATCACCAATCAGCGCGGGTTTCAGGCAAATTCCAAAACAGTGACAACCATTGATGATATGATGCAGACAGTAATTCAGATGAAACGATAAATTGTTTTTCATACTATTTTTTCCTGCAGCAGAAAACCCGGTCATGGGTTTTCTGCTGTCATTTTTATGACGTCCTGCCGTATTTTTTGTCATTTTTCCTTTGCCTGGTATTTTTTTTGTTGCTGTTGTTTTAGCGTTGTTATTTTATATGAAAAAACTTTGCAAATTTTATGTGCTGTCTTTATACTTATTTCAGTAGGTGCATTCCTGCTTGCCGTATTATATCAAAAAAACATTGGCTCTCTGGCATAATGATTGCTTTTTACTTAGGCATGGATGATATTAATAACCTTTTTTAATCTCAGGAGTTGGTTTGGGCGAAGATATTCTGGAAGAAAAGGAAAACACTGAAGACAAAACAGTAAAAGATCCGGAGAGTTCAGAAGATGAATCCGGCACTGAATCTTCCCCTGAAGATTCACAGACACATAAAAAAGGGTTCATCAAAAAAATTCTTGGTTCCAAAAAGGCTGTTATTATTGCCTGTGCTGTATTTGTCCTGATAATCTGCATGGCAGTTGCAGCATTTATGTTTTTTTCAAAAGCAAAGGATACAAAAACGGAACAGGCGGCTGCTGATCAGAAAAATACAGTGCAGGACCAGGATAAAACAGCAAAACCTGAAAATCTGAAACCTGTTTTCAAGGATATTGTGGATCTTGCGCCTTTTGAGCGCATCAGCCTTAAATCAGGCTCTTTGATGCTGCATCTTACCATGAATCTGTCTTTGGAACTTACAGATGAAAGATACAGAAAACAGATTGTTTCCATGGAAGATAAAATCAGAAACATAGTTGAAACCCAGGCAAAACAAATGACCTGGCTTGAATTGAGAAGTCCTGAGGGTAAACTGCTTTTTAAATATGACCTGATAGGACAGATTAATGCTCTTTTTCCGAAACCAGTGGTAAGAAATGTTTATTTTACATCTTTTATAATGCAGTGAACAGATTATGAGTGAAATATTATCACAGGACGAAGTTGACAGTCTGCTTGACGGGCTTGATTCAGGTGAGGTGGAAACTGAAACAGAGGCTCTGCCGCCGGACGAACCGGTGGAGGGCATTGTTGCCTATGATTTTACCAGCCAGGACAAGGTTGTCAGGGCGAGGATGCCCACCTTTGATGTCATTAATGAAAGGCTTTCAAGGGAATTTCGGGCAACTTTGTCTTCCCTTCTTCAGACCAATGTGGATGTAAGCGCCAATCCTTTTGATACGTTGAAGTTTTCCGAGTTTGTGCGCAGCCTTCCCGTGCCCACCAGCCTGCATGTTTTCAGGATGGAACCCCTCAGGGGACATGGGCTTGTCGTGCTTGAAAGCCAGCTTGTATACAATCTGATTGATACGTTTTTCGGCGGGGAAGCCCTTGGAAAGGCCAGGGTTGAAGGACGTGAATTCACCACCATTGAAGAGGTGATGATCAAAAAGGCTGTGGTTGCAGTTCTCAAGAACATAGAAGCCTCCTGGGCTCCCATTGAGCCTGTGAAAACATTTTTGATCCGCTCTGAGATGAATCCTCAGTTTACAGCAATTGTTCTGCCCACTGATCTTGTAATTGTCACACGGTTTGAAATTGAGCTTGAGCAGTCAGCAGGAAATCTTGTGGTGTGCTATCCCTATTCAATGATTGAGCCCATGAGAAACAAGCTGTCCTCAGGCGTTCAGACCGAAGCTGAAGAAATAGATACAAACTGGCGCAGACGGATAAGAGAAGTGATCCTTGACTCTGAAGTGACAGTGAAAATCCAGCTCGGCAAGACTGAAATTACCGGGGAAAGACTGATCTATATGCAGAAGGGAGATGTGATCCAGCTTGATAATGATGCAGGAGACCCAATTGCATGTTATGTGGACGGCCTGAAAAAACTCACCGGATATATAGGGGTACAGAGGGGATTTCAGGCGTTTCAGGTTAAAGATAAAATAACAACAGATTGCAGGGAATGAAATCATGGCTGAAGAAAACGAAAACATTCAGGAAGATGCCGGTGCAGAAGACATTGAAGAACGCGGTGAGCGGGAACTTGATTTTATTCTTGATATCCCCCTTGAGCTTTCCGTGGAACTTGGCAAGACCAAGATGCTTGTCAATGACCTTCTCCAGCTTGGCCAGGGATCCATCATCGAGCTGAACAAGCTTGCCGGAGAGCCTCTGGAAGTATATATAAACAGAAAACTCATTGCCAGGGGAGAAGTGGTTGTTGTCAATGAAAAATTCGGTGTCAGGCTGACAGATGTCATTACCCCCATTGACAGGGTCAAATCACTGGCTTCAGAAGAATGAACACTTCTGCCGACATCTGGGCTGCCTTTGCAAGAACCTCTGCCATGCTTGCCCTGGTTCTTGCAGTTCTGGTTCTTGGCTTTTACCTGATAAAAAGATTTTCAGGTATTCACGGTGCAAAGGCGGGAAAAAATTTTATAAGGGTATTATGTGTTCATCATCTGTCTCCCAAGGAAAAACTTGTGCTGGTGGATGTTCTTGGTGATAAAATTCTGATCGGGGTTACTCCTTCCAGTATTTCAAAAATATCCTCAATTGACAAAGATATGGATTTAAGCGAGCAGGTTCTGAAAAAAGAATCAGGATTTAAGAGTTTTCTGGCTGAAAAACTTGGGAAGCCTTCTTCATACGGCACAGAAAATATGTCAGTCTCTGAGGAGAAAAACAATGAAGATTAAAACAGCATGTATCCTTGCCCTTGTCATGATCTGTGCTGCAGGTTCAGCTGCACATGCTGTCACATTTCCAATTCCTTCCCTTCAGCTGAATGTTACAGATGCAAAAACCCCTGATCAGGTAGCAGTTGTCCTTGAGATAATCGCTCTTCTGACTGTTCTTACACTGGCTCCTGCCATATTGATTTTAATGACCCCGTTTACGCGGCTGGTGGTTGTTTTCCATTTTCTGCGCCAGGCACTTGGCACCCAGTCCAGCCCGCCAACACAGGTTATCATAGGTCTTGCCCTGTTCATGACATTTTTCATCATACGGCCTGTGGCGCAGGAGGTTTATGACCAGGCTCTTAATCCTTATCTCGAACATGAGCTGCCCTATGACAGGGCATTTGAAAAAGCCCAGGTGCCAATACGTAAATTTTTACTGGCAAATACCAGGGAAAGTGATCTTGCGCTTTTTGTAAAAGGCGCTGACATGAAAAAACCCAGAACCAGAAATGATGTGTCTTTGCTGGTACTGATTCCGGCCTATGTCATAAGTGAACTTAAAACTGCCTTTATAATCGGGTTTGTTCTTTACATCCCCTTTCTTGTCATAGATATGGTGGTGGCTTCCGTGCTTCTTGCAATGGGTATGATGATGCTTCCTCCTGTAATGATTTCTTTGCCTTTCAAACTCATGCTTTTTGTCCTTGTTGACGGATGGCATCTGCTTTCAGGCTCTTTGTTAAAAAGTTTTGGAGTATAGCCATGACACCTGAATTTATAGTTGCATTTGCAAAACAGGCCATAATGCTCACAATCTATCTTTCCATGCCAATGCTGGGCCTTGGCCTTGTTGCAGGCCTTGTTGTCAGTGTATTTCAGGCTGTGACCCAGGTTCAGGAAATGACTTTGACCTTTGTTCCCAAGATAATTGCCGTATTTCTGGGACTTTTGTTTGCAGCTCCCTGGATGTTGGATCAGCTTACAACGTTCACTGCCCATGTTCTGAAAAATATTCCCATGTATATCCGCTGAAAGGGGCTGTTGTGGAAGTTCTCAATCTCATTGATCCTGTGCAGATAAGGGTTTATCTTCTTGTGCTGATCAGGGTGAGTGTTATTTTGTTCATGATGCCTGTGTTTTCTTCAAATGTTTTTCCCAACAGGCTCAAGACCGGCCTTGCCCTTGTGGTTGCCCTTCTTTTTTATCCAGTGGTTCATGTGGATGTTTCAAGGTTCCCCATGAGTGTAGGGGCCACAGGGCTTTTGATTGCAGGTGAAGCCATGACAGGTCTTACCCTGGGCCTGTGCCTGCGCATGTTTTTTGCCTCGGTTCAGCTTGCAGGACAGGTCATAGGTTTTCAGATGGGCTTTGCCATGATCAATGTGATCGATCCCCAGACCGGAGCAAATGTTTCCATTATGGATCAGCTTGGTTACTGGGTATGTGTGCTTGTGTTCCTGCTTCTCAACGGGCATCATATAATGTTTCTGGCCGTAATAGACAGTTTCAGACTTGTGCCTGTCGGTTTTTTTGCAATGCAGAAGGTCATGATGGCAAAAATTGTTGAGCTGGGCGGCCAGATGTTTCTGCTGGCTGTCAAGATAGGAGCGCCTGTTATTGCGTCTCTTTTATTCGTCAGTGTGGGATTCGGGCTTATAGCCAAATTTTCTCCACAGATGAATGTCATGATTGTGGCTTTTCCACTGAAGATTGTTGCAGGCCTGATCCTTTTCGGGCTTACTCTTCAGATTATTGTAATCATAACAAGAGAATATGTCACAGGGTTCAAGGAACTTTTAACATATTTTCTTTATTTTGCAGGCAGAGGATAAAGGATTGAGCCATGGCTGAAGATCCGGAAAGTGGCGGAGAGAAAACCGAAGATCCGACGTCGCGTAAGCTTTCCAAGGCAAGGGAAGAAGGCCAGGTTGCCAAAAGCATTGAGATTCCTGCTGTGTTTGTGCTTCTTGCAGGAGCTGTAACCCTTTACGCATCTGCCTGGTATATTTACAATATTCTGCTTGGTGTATTCCATTTTAACTTTGTTTTCACCCATGTTCCTTTTTTTACAAAAACAGAAGTTGTCAGAATGCTTGCCTTTCATACTCAGCAGGTACTTCTTGCCCTGATCCCTGTCATGGGCGCCATATGTCTTATTGCCCTTGTGACAAATTTTGCACAGGTGGGTTTCACTGTTTCCTGGGAATCCCTTGAGCCCAAACTGTCCAGGCTTGATCCCATAAACGGGTTTAAACAGAAATTTTCATCAAGGGCTGTGGTGGAATTTACAAAAACCCTTGTCAAGGTGGCGGTGGTATCCATTGTGGCCTATTATGCCATAAAAGGGGAACTTGTTAATATTTCCCATCTTCATGACCACAGCACGGGTTATATACTTTTATTTGTGCTCAAGGTATCTTTCTGGATTTTCATCAAGTCATGCCTGATCATGATCATTGTGGCAATACTTGATTATGCATATCAGAAATGGAAATTTCTGGAAGATCAGAAAATGACCCAGAAGGAAGTTAAGGACGAGACCAAACAGACAGAAGGTGATCCCCAGGTAAAATCCAGAATCAGACAGCTTCAGCACGAGGCTGCAAGGAAACGCATGATGGCTGATGTGCCAAAGGCCGATGTCGTTGTAACCAACCCCACACGCCTTGCCGTGGCTTTGCAGTATGACGGAGAAACAATGGATGCCCCTGTTGTACTGGCAAAGGGAGCTGGCCCCATTGCAGCCAATATCAGAAAAATTGCAGGGGAAAATGGTGTTCCCCTGGTGGAAGACAAAGAGCTGGCCCGGAATTTGTATAGCAGTGTGGATATAGGCCAGCAGGTTCCTGCTCAATTATACCAGGCTGTGGCGGAATTGCTGGCATATGTATACAAATTAAAAGGCAGGACATGATTGCTGGTGCGCCAATAATTTGGCGTATGTGTCAAATACAGGATAGAAATCATTCAGGAGTTTAAATGGCAGCAGACAGAACATCAATAATTGCAGGGATCAGAAGAGAATCTTCAGATATTCTCATGGTCATTGCCTTTATAGGGATTCTCATGGCCATGATTCTTCCTCTGCATCCCATGGTGCTTGATTTTTTTCTGGCTTTGAATATTTCGTTTGCAGTTGTGGTGCTGATAACAACCATGTATACTACAGCACCTCTTGAATTTGCAATCTTTCCGTCCCTTCTGCTTGTGCTGACATTGTTCAGGCTTTCCCTGAATGTTGCTTCCACCCGTCTTATACTTTTGCACGGCAGTGAAGGCCCTCTTGCAGCAGGCGCCATCATAAAGTCATTCGGCAGTTTTGTCGTGGGCGGAAATTATGTTGTCGGCCTTGTGGTGTTTATTATCCTTGTTCTTATCAATTTTCTTGTAATCACCAAGGGTGCAGGAAGAATTGCCGAGGTTGCAGCAAGGTTTACCCTTGATGCAATGCCTGGAAAGCAGATGGCCATTGATGCTGATCTTAATGCAGGCATGATAGATGAAATAGAGGCAGGTGAAAGGCGCAAGGCCATTGCAAGGGAATCCGAGTTCCACGGAGCCATGGATGGTGCCTCAAAATTTGTCCGCGGAGATGCCATTGCAGGCATTGTCATAACCTTAATCAATATAATAGGCGGGTTTGTAATCGGGGTTCTGCAGCAGGGAATGGGCATTAAGGAGGCTCTTGCAAATTATACTCTTCTGACAGTGGGAGACGGGCTTGTGTCCCAGATTCCGGCCCTTCTTATTTCTGCGGCAGCAGGCCTGCTTGTATCAAGAGCAGGATCTGAAATGAAAATGGGCAAGGAGTTTGCAAGCCATCTGCTTGCAAGCTCAACCCCTGTGTTCATCGGAGCTGTTATTGTGTTCTGCATGGGCCTGATTCCAGGACTGCCTTCCATTCCTTTCATGACCCTTGGTGTGGCGCTTGGAACATTTGCCTGGTATTTTTTAAGAAAAGAGGAAACTAGCCGTAAGGCAGAAACAGCAGAAGCCGAGGCACAGGCAGAACAGGAAGCTTCAGGTTCTCCAGAGGATGTTGATCACCTGTTGAATCTTGATACGATTGAGCTTGAAGTAGGTTATGGCCTGATTCCGCTTGTTGACAAACAGCAGGACGGAACCCTGCTTGGACGGATCAGGGCCATAAGGCGGCAGTTTGCAACTGAAATGGGAATCATCATACCTCCCATTCATATACGGGACAATCTTAACCTGAACCCTGCCCAGTATCGCCTGCTCATCAAGGGAGTGGAGGTTGCAGGGGCAGAGCTTATGGTGAATCATTTCCTTGCAATGGATCCCGGGGGCACTGCCCAGGAAATTGAAGGTATAGACACGACAGAACCTGCGTTCAACCTTCCTGCCAAATGGATACCCCAGGATATGGAGGAAGAAGCCAAGTTTGCCGGCTATACTGTTGTGGATAATTCAACTGTTATTGCCACCCACCTTACTGAAATTGTGAGAAGCAATGCCCACGACCTGCTTGGCAGACAGGATGTCCAGCATCTGCTTGACAACCTGGCCAAGACAAATCCAAAGGCTGTGGAGGAGCTTGTGCCCAACCTGCTGAGCCTTGGTATTGTACAGAAAGTGCTTCAGAACCTTTTGCGGGAAAGGATTTCCATCAGGGATCTTCTCACCATTGTTGAAACACTGGCAGATTTTGCTCCCATGGGCAAGGATCCTGATCTGCTCACTGAATATGTACGCCAGAGGATTGCCAAGGCCATGCTTGCCCCGTACCTGCAGGAGGGTAAGGTATTGCAGGTCATAATGCTTGACAGGAACCTGGAGGAAATTTTGTCGAAAAATATAAAACATACTGAACACGGCTCGTATCTTGCCCTTGATCCCAGGCTTGCTGAAGAAGTGATCAAGGCTGTGGCTGAACAGGTGGAACAGCAGGTAAGTCTCAATACCCAGCCTGTTGTAATGACTTCACCCGGTATCAGAAGGCATTTCAGAAAACTGATAGAGCCTTCTTTGCCGACTGTATTTGTTGTGTCCCATGCGGAAATAGTTGATGATATTAATTTACAGGCAAGTGGAAAGGTAAGTCTGAAGAATGAATAGAAAAGTTTTCAAAGCTGCCAATATCCAGCAGGCCATTGCAGACATCAAGGAAAAACTCGGCCCTGATGCCATGATTCTGAACACAAGAAAGATTGCTCCGTCAGCCCTTGACCCGTATTCCGGGCCCATGTTTGAGGTGGAAGCTGCTGTTCCTGACAAAAATTTCCGGCATGGGCCTGTAACCAGGGAACAATGGGTGAAAGACATTAAAGATGATATTGCCGATATAAAAGATATCATCTGTGTTGCAGGCCTTGGCACTGGAATGCATAATATGGTGACCGGCAATTTTGAATCCATAGGAATTCTGGCTTCTCTTCTGCGCGCCGGAGTAAGCGAACAGCTTGCCAGTCTGATCATAGGCAGGGCAGGCATGGCAATGGATGAGGACAAAAATCCGGCAGACCGTGAAATCAGAATGAAATCCCTTAAAAATCGGGTCATGAATGAATGCATGAACCTCATTGCGGTCAGGGATTTTTTCACAAGGGAGAGCCTGTCAGGGATGCCGCATGCAGCCGCCTTTGTCGGTCCCACAGGAGTGGGCAAAACAACCAGTATTGCAAAACTTGCAGCTCATTTGAGCTTTCACAGAAAAATGAGGGTAGGTCTTATTTCCATTGATAATTACAGGGTAGGGGCATTTGAACAATTGAAAGCCTATGCATCAATAATGGGAATACCGTGTGTGCCGGCTTTCAATGCCCAGGACCTGTCATGCGCACTTGACAGGATGAAATCAATGGACATTGTGCTGATTGATACGGCAGGTCACAGCCATTTTGACAAACCTAAAATTGATGCAATACTCAAGGTCATGAAAACTGATTTCAGGATTTCTGCTCATTTGGTCTTGAGTGTTACTGCTGAATCTATTATTATGAAAGAAGCTGCATCTGCTTTTTCTGTATTCCGTCCGGATTCGGTGGTTTTTACAAAAATAGATGAGACAAAAAGATGCGGCAAGATACTGGATCAGATAAATGATATGAAACTGCCTGTTTCTCTTGTGACTGACGGGCAAAGGGTGCCTGAAGACCTGATTGTGCCGGATAAAAAGCAATTGCTGAAAATTATTCTGGGAAAGGGAAAAAAATCGTGGAATTGAACTCAGACCAGGCAGCAGGACTCAGACAGATTGTCAGAACAAGGGCAGGTTCAGGGAGAAATTCAGATATGGCAGCCAGCCTGAAACCACTTCCCAGGGTCATTGCGGTTACAAGCGGCAAAGGCGGAGTAGGGAAAACCAATATTGTAGGCAACATGGCGGTCTGTCTCAGCAGGGCAGGCAGAAAAGTGGTCATTATTGATGCAGATGTGGGCCTTGCCAATATGGATATCATATTCAATCTTCGGCCTGAATATAATATCAGGCATGTGATCAGCGGGGAAAAAACACTGGATCAGGTAATGGTCAGGTCAGATCATGGAATCAGGATTCTTCCGGGAGGCTCGGGATTTGCCGATCTGACACAATTAAGTGAGGGGGAAAAGCTTAATCTTTTAAGCGAGTTTGAGACCCTGTCTGATAATACTGATATTATTTTTGTCGATACCGGAGCCGGTATTTCCTCCAATGTATTGTATTTCAATTCAGCATGCGACCAGTGTGTTGTGGTTGCGACAAGGGAACCCACCTCCATAACGGATGCATATGCCATGATGAAGGTCATGTCCCGTGAGTATGGAACAAAATATTTCAAACTGATTGTCAATATGGTTGATTCGGAGAATCAGGCCAAAAAAGTGTATGCATCCTTAAGCTCTGCCCTGGACAGATTTTTAAAGGATGTTGTGCTTGAATATGCGGGCCATATCCCGTTTGACAGGCAATTGCAGGAGTCTGTGCAGAAAAGAGGGCTTGTTATGGATAATTTTCCAGGCTCAGTGTCTGCAGGATCCATTGAACAGATTGCATTCAGGCTTGAAAAAAGTCCCCGGAAACCGGGAGCAACGGGAAAACTTACGTTTTTCATGGCAAAGGCATTTCAGGCAGCAACCTGAAGGAGGAACGGTGTTGGGGGTTATGAAAAAACAATACCCTGACAATAAAGCAGATCAGGACTCATGGCGTGAGAAGAGTATTATCAAATATGCATACCTTGTAAAGCATATCGCAGCAAGGTTTGCCATGCGCCTTCCTTCCAGCGTGTTCTATGACGAACTTGTTTCTGCAGGCTCACTTGGTCTTATTGATGCAGTTGATAAATTTGATCCTTCCAGACACGTCAGTCTGAAAACCTATGCCCAGTACCGTATAAAGGGGGCAATACTTGATGAGTTGCGCAATATGGATCCGTATTCAAGATCCATGCGAAAAAAGATTCAGGACATTTCAAAAGCCGTAAAAAACATTGAAGACCAGAAAGGCTCGCCGGCAACGGATGAGGAAATCAGCAAAGAACTTGGTATTTCGCTTGAAGCTTATTATGATATGCTCACAAATATTCACGGAGCATCTGTCTTAAGTCTGGATGAATTCATAAAAACCAAGAAAAATGATTCTTATTCACAGACAAGATTTCAGTCCAGCCTCAAGACCCTGGAGACTCCTGCCGATTTTTTTGACAGGGAGGAACTTAAATCTGTAATTGCCGATACCATAAGAACCCTTACTCCAAAGGAACAGATGGTGGTTTCCCTTTATTATTATGATGAGCTGACCTTAAAGGAAATAGGCGAGGTGCTGACATTGACTGAGTCCAGGATCTGTCAGATTCATACGGCAGTCCTTGTTAAACTGAAGTCCAGGCTTCAGGACTATTTTAATTAAAGAGGTTGTCACATGGCTGATTCAAATATTACAGAACAGGATGTCACACAGGAAGATGATCTTGTTTCCCAGGATGATATTGATAAATTGCTTGAAGCATCAAACATTGACGATGATACATCTGATGCGCAGGATGAGGGGGCAGAAGAACTGGGAGAGCTGTCCCAGGATGATATTGACAACCTTTTGAATTCAGGCATGCCTGATGCAGAGGTGCCTGCCGACTCCGGTGACGATTCTTCAGATGACCAGGATGATGATCTGGAACTTATTTCCCAGGATGACATAGACCAGCTGATGAATTCAGGGGAACCTGATAATGCAGAAAGTTCTGATGATGGGGCTGAAACCGGAGATGATAGGGTACTGGACGATGAACTGGATGAAGATGCAGCAATGATTCTTCAGGACGATCTGAGTGCTCTTGTATCAGATCAGGCAGAAGGTTCTGACATGGAAGAGCCACCTGCAGACAGTCCTGTTACAGAGGAGGAATCTGAGGATGATTATGTCATTGATGAATCTAAGGCCGTTGATGTTCAGGAATGTCTTGTAACCCAGGAAGCATTGGATGAACTGGTCAAAAATTTTGATAATACAGATGAGCCCGAACCCGGATCTGAGTCTGAGCCCGAACCCGAACCGGTTGTGCTGGATGAAATTGATGAACCTGAAGATGCAGAGCCTGCTGTGAATGAGGAACCGGAATCTTCTGATTCTTCAGGGGTTACCATGCTTGATTTTGAGAGTGATGATGAAGTAACCCAGGACGATATTGATTCTCTTCTTCTGGAATCTGATGATGATCTGGAAGAAGGTGAAGAGGAAGAAGATGAAGACCTGCTCATTTCCCAGGATGATATTGATACTCTTCTGATGGCTGCTGACCAGGAAGATGAAGATGTACTGGGCGACTTGATGGACGATGATATTGACGGTCTTCTGGAAGATGAAAATGAAAACCTTGATGTCCCTGAAACAGAGGATGATATTGAAGACGGGGCAGACAAGGTAGTGCTTGAAGATGATGACCTGCCGGAAGATACCAAGCAGAAGAAATCAGGCATAAAATCTGGATGGTATAAGTCAAAGCTTGTGATTGCAGGAATATCAGCCATTGTTGTGCTTGGAATCGCAATCCCAACTGCTTATTTTTTGTTTTTTTCAGCAAGTCCTGAACAGACACAGTCCGTTCAGGACGCTTCACTTGCTCTGCCTGTCCAGGATTCAGGAGAAAGCATGGATGTTCATACTGTAAGCATTGATATGCAGTCCCAGCCTGCCTTCATGAAGAAATCAGGAATACTTGTATTGAAAAATTTCATTGTACTGACTCCTGATACAGGCAATGACATGACTTATATAACTGCTGATATTTCAATTGATTATTCAGACGGGAGGGCTGTGAATGAGATTGAGGGCAATCTTTCATTTTACAGGGGTATTATTTACGATGCCCTGCGCAAGACTCTTGCGTTGAAGAATCAGGATGAAATTGTCCAGTCTGATCTTTTGTTCATAATTGAAAACAAGTTGAAAAAAGCCCTGCCCGGCCCCTATATTGACCGGGTAAGTTTTAAATCCTTTAAGGCAAGTTAAAGGAGGTAAACATGCCTGCCATACCTGGACATAATATTGTACTGCAGCAGTCCGGTGTTGCCCAGGAATTAAGCCATCATTCCCAGAGTCCTAAACCGTCTCCTGAACAGGCAGCTGCCCAGCAGCAGATAAATGAGGTGGCAGCAGGCACAACTGTCCAGGAGTTTGATGAATCCGGGAAACTTAAGGCTAAAAAGGAAAAACAGGCTGCAAGGCGTAGACTTCGGCTTAAAAAGGTTAGGAAAAAGTCAGGACAGCAAAGAGAGCCTGATTATGATGCACCTGGAAGGCTGCTGGATACAAAAATATGATACAATTATTTTCAACTGAATTCTGGATAGCAGTTCTTTTTGGTATAAATTTTATTCTGGTTGTTTTTCTGTTTCTGATTGTAAAAAAAATAAATCTTGTCAGTTCTTCGTCTGCTCAGGATCGATGTGAAGATATAGAGGAGATAAATGGTGCACAGACAGAACATGCAGGTCATATCATGAACATGCTTGAACCCCTTGTGCAGGATGCTGCAAAGACAGCAAAGACTTTTGAAGCCCAGATAAGGGAAAAGAAACGTATCATAAAAGAACTTAATGACGCCCTTGATGCAAGAATTATTAATATAAATCTTTTATTGTCCAGGGCTGAGAAACTGCAGAAAAAACTTGAAAATGAACACAGAATGGCAAACCGTCAGATATCTGTGAATCCTGATTCCTTTCCTGTTGCCCCTCCTGATACAATGCTTGATCAGCAGAACCGGATCATAGAAATGTTTAATATGAATCTTGATGTTGAGTCCATTGCTGATAAATTGTCCATTCCTGAGGGTGAAGTCAGGCTGGTTATTGATCTTAAGAAGAAATTCATGGCCATGGAAGCAGAAGGCCGATGATTGCCAATGTAACATTTTCTTCGTCCAGAATTATTATACAGAAGGGTACGGATGGAGCTCTGCCACGCACTCTTGCAGGCCTTTCCTCCAATACAATTGTTCGTGCCAGGGTTTTAAATATCCTTGCAGGTCAGAAAGCTGAACTTGAAATCAATGGACAGACAATTGTAGCAAAGACAAATATTCTTCTGACGCCAGGTGAAGAAATCAGTCTTAAAATCATGTCTGAAAAAGATGCTGTGATTCTTAAGCTGGTCAGCACGTCAGCACAGGCAGAGCCTTTCTCCCGTTCCCTTGCCGGCCTTGTGCGTTTTTTTTCAGGCAGCCGTTTTCTGCCCGGCCCTGAAGATTTAAAGAGTGGTGATATTAAGAATCTGATATATAAGGTGGCATTGAAATCAGGCAGAGCTGATGAAAATTTTCTGCCTGACCTGATCAGAAACAGCGGAATATTGTGGGAAAAAAAACTTGCCGGTATTCTGCTTGATTCAGATTCAGATTCCAGTACAATGACAATGAAAAACAAGATTGCAGAAATTCTGCAACAGGATATAAAGGCCAGCCTGATGCAGGCTGTGCTGGAAAATGAATCTTCTGCTGATTCTCCATCTCTGAAGGCTGCGGCTGATTTTGTGAAAACCATTGAGAACTATCAGGTTGTCAATCATTATACTCAGGATTCAGGCAGGTTTTTTCTGCCTTTTCCGGTTTTGAACAATTCTGGGTTTAATTTTGGCCACCTTTTTATTGACACCGGAAAATCACCCACTGAAAAGGCAGGAAACAGCAGCAGAATCATACGTATATCCTTTTTGCTGGACATGACACGCCTTGGAGCTTTAAGGGCTGATTTTTCAATCTTAAAAAAAGAAATTTCAGGCAGATTCATGCTGGCAGATAAGCCTGTACGTGATTATGTGAAATCAATGATTCCTGAATTAAAAAAACGTGTTGCAAAAATAGGCTATCATCTGAAGAATATGGACTGCATTGTGGCCGGTGAGAATGAATTCAGTCCTGACCGTTTTGCCGAATCATTGTTAAAGTCCTGTGAAAACGAAAACAGGATGCTGAATATTGTAATTTAAGGATAATGTCAATATGACCGGGAAATATCGCAAAAAAGCTGTTGCCCTCAGATATGACCGTGAAAAAGACAATTCCCCGAAGGTTACTGCCAAGGGGCAGGGCATGATTGCAGAAAAGATTATCGAGCTTGCCAGAAAGCATGATATCCCTGTGAAAGACGATCCTGATCTGATAGAGGTGCTTTCATGCCTTGAAATCAATGAGGAAATTCCACCAGATATATACAAAGCCGTTGCAGAACTGCTGGCATTTGTATACTCCATGAATTCAAAGAGAAAATAGGTGCTTTGCATTTATGCATGGTGCCATCTTTCACTAGGAAAATTTTTCTGGCTGTGTCAATGATGCCTGTCCTATGGTGTCGGGTTTCTGACATTACCATTTAATAACCTGCCTGAATCTTCCCTGAATTGCCCGGATAGGGCCGTTCCAGCTGTATAAAGCAGGTATGCACCAATGTGGCATTTATATTGCAAGCCTTAAGTTTTATAAACAAAATGCTGCACGGAGGATAAGACTTAGTATGATACTTGAAATGACCCGCCCTGTTCAGGGAGGACTGCGCCAGGAAAGAAAACTTGAGGTTGTGGCAAATAATCTTGCCAACGCTGATACAACAGGTTTTAAGAAGGATTCAGTCAGTTTCGATAATAAATTCAGGGCTCAGGTAAACAAGGATTTTTCACAGGGAACCCTTCAGGAGACCGGAAATCCCCTTGATTTTGCACTTTCTGACAAGGGATTTTTCAAGGTGGATACTGCAGAAGGTATCAGATATACCCGTGACGGCAATTTTTTTCTGGATGCTGATGGCATAGTTGTGGATCAGAATGGCAACCCTGTAATGGGACAGGGCGGCCCCATTGCCATAAATGGGGCCAATGCAGACCTTGAACAGGAATTGTCTGTTAATCAGAACGGCGAGATAAGGCTCGGTGGTACTATTATTGATACTTTTGATATAGTGACATTTTCCGACCTTGGAAAAATGAAAAGAGACGGTCAAAATTTATTGTCCTATGAGGGCAATACCACTGATGAGATTCCTGTTGACAAACCCATTGTGCAGCAGGGCAGTCTTGAAAAATCAAATATTCGTGTTGTGGAGGAAATGGTTCGAATGATTGATGATCACAGAATGTTTGAAACATTCACAAAATCCATGATGACCTTTGATGAGATTGACGGGCGTGCCATTAACGATGTGGGAAAATTAAGGTAGGATAAAGGAGAACTTTTATGATACGCGCATTATGGTCAGCTGCAACAGGAATGTATGCACAGCAGATGCAGACCGATGTGGTCGCAAATAACCTTGCCAATTCAAGCACCACCGGGTTCAAAAAATCAAGGGCTAATTTTGAGGATCTGATGTACCGTACCATGCAGGTGGCAGGTCAGACCACTCCGGGAGGAGGCCAGGTTCCGACAGGTATTCAGGTCGGTATGGGAGTCAAACCCACAAGTGTCCAGAAATTATTCACCCAGGGGGATTATATTCAGACAGACAACCAGTTGGACATGGCCATTCAGGGGAATGGCTTTTTCAGGGTGCGTCATGGAAATGAAGATCTTTACACCCGTGCCGGCAATTTCACCCTTGACAGTGAAGGGTATCTGACCACACCTGCAGGAGACAGACTTCAGCCTGAAATTTCTCTGCCCGTGGAAACCGTGACTGTAACTCTCCAGGACAATGGAACCCTCACAGCCCATGGCGCTGATGAATCAATTCTTGCAACAGCACAGGTGCTGATTTCAACTTTTGTGAATCCTGCCGGCCTTTTTGCAACGGGAAATAATCTTTTCAGGCCCACAGAAGGTTCAGGCGCTGCCACGGAAAGAACTCCTGGTGAAGATGGTGCAGGTACTGTGACAAATAATTTCCTTGAAGGTTCCAATGTGAGTGTAATTGAAGAGATGGTTGCAATGATTTCAGGCCAGAGAACCTATGAAGCCAATTCAAAATCCATTCAGACAGCAGACAGCATGCTGTCAACGGCAAACGGGCTGAAACGTTAGGATATGATGATGCCATGAAAAGGGTGATGTCAGCCGTTAAAATTATGATTTTTCTGGCAATATTTGCCTTGCCTGCTGGCAATGCATTTGCAGCAGGCCTTCCTGATGCACAGCCCGACAACGGCGGAACTGTCCTGCCTGTTACAATAAGAGTGAATCAGTCCAGCCTGATAAAGGGTACACATGTTCTTTTAGGAGACATAGCCATGATCAGTGCGCCTGGAGTTTTAAAGGAAGCCATTGCAGAAATTGACATAGGTACAGGCCCTGACCCGGGTAAAATAAAATATTTTGGCCGCAGAAAAATAGTTTCCATGATACGGTCAAAAAGATTTGTACCTGCCGATATTGAAATAATATCCCCTGAACGCATTTATGTTAAATGCATGAGCCAGACACTTACACCGGCCAGGATCAGGGATTTTGTTGAACATTGCCTTGCAGAAGAGTTCAGGGGCAGGGAATTTGAATTTTTATCCTTTAATGTGAACGGGCTTGAACCATATCCTGTGGGAAAACTTGAAATCCAGCCTGTATCGGAGAAAATTGTCCGCAATAAAGGCCGTATCTCTTCTTTTCTGGATATAATTATTAATGGACACAAACAGGACAGGGTGAATATTTCAGGCAGAATTGCTGTTTATGCTGATGTGGCCTGTGCATTGCATTCCATTGAAAAAGGCAGGATAATTTCAGGCTCTGACCTGTATTTTAAAAGAAAAAATATTTTTGAAATCAATGATGAATTCATTACAGACCTGAAACCGGTTGAAGGAAAAATTGCAACCAGAAGAATCAGAAAAGACCAATGTGTCAAGCCTGAATTTTTTTCACAACCTCCTGTAATTCATAAAGGAGACATTGTGGACCTGATTGTGAAAAATCCAGGCCTGCTCATTGTCACAAGAGCCAGATCCAGGGAAGACGGATATGCTGATAAAGTGATCATAGTTGAGAACCTCAGTTCAGGAAAGCTTGTCAGAGGGATTGTTAAAGGGCATTCAAAGGTGGAGGTGGCAAATTAGTAAAATGAACAGATTCTGCAAATTTAAGACTGTGGTGTATATTGTCCTGTGTGCTGTTTTTATCAGTATCTGCGGCTGTGTATCAGCGGTCAGGGAAAACAGTGCAGGCCTTGCTGTGCCGGACGGTATTTCAACCAGGCCTGGCATAAACCCCGAATTTGCCACACCAGGCCCTGCTGAAGGGTCTTTGTGGATGGGGAAAAATGCTTCTTTGTTTGAAGATTCAAGGGCTGCCCATGTGGGAGATACCATTATAGTTGATATTATTGAAAATTCTACTTCTGCCATGAATGTGAATACAGAATCATCCAGAAAAACAGGTATGGATATAGGATTGCCCACGATCAACCTTCTGGGGAATAAAAAGATTTTTGGGGCAGGCCCGGGTGAGACAAAACTTCTGGGAACTGATTTTTCAAATACCTTCAAGGGAGAAGGCAAAAATACCAGATCAGGCCAGGTCACTGCATCAATTGCCGCCCGTGTTACCGAGGTGCTGCCCAATGGAAATCTGAGTATATTCGGCAGAAGGGCTGTCAAGGTTGATAATGAAGTTCAGTATATCACTGTGGCAGGAGTTGTGCGTCCCCAGGATATTTCTTCATCCAACAGGGTGAAATCAAGCAACCTGGCTGATTCAAGAATAGAATATTATGGCAAGGGCGCTCTTGCTGACAAACAGAAACCCGGGTGGGGAACACGGATTATTGATAATATCTGGCCATGGTAATTATCTGTATCTAAATTTATTAAAGGATTCATGGATGAAACCTGTCATGAAAATATTTGTTTTATTGTTAATGGTCTGTTCTGTTTTTTTTGCAATGTCTGGTCTTTATGTCAGGCCTGGCTTCTGCGCACGTATCAAGGATATTGCAGCAATAAGAGGTATACGTTCCAATCAGCTTACAGGTTATGGCCTTGTTGTGGGCTTAAATGGCACAGGAGACAAGAACGGAGTGAATTTTACCAAACAGGCCCTTGCCAACATGCTGGAAAAAATGAATATTTTTGTGGATAAAAATCAGCTTAAAGTCAAAAATGTTGCTGCTGTCATGGTCACGGCTGATATTCCCCCCTTTGCCAGAATAGGTGATAAGATTGATGTGATTGTATCATCAATAGGGGATGCCAAAAGCCTTAAGGGCGGTACATTGCTGATAACTCCGCTTAAGGGGGTGGACGGTAAAGTATATGCCCTTGCACAGGGCCCTTTGAGCCTTGCCATTCCAGATGGAGCAGGAACAAAGAATGCCCATCTCCAGGTGGGGCGTATTTCAGGCGGAGCTTCTGTTGAAAAGGAAATCCCATTTAAGCTGAACGGCAAGAGACAATTGATTCTTTCATTGTTCCGTCCTGATTTTACCACTGCCAAAAGGGTTATGGAAACAATTAATGCCTCTTTGGGAGAAGGCACAGCCGTGACAATTGATGCAAGTGCACTGCGTCTTAATGTTCCTGCTGATATGTGGAAAAAAGATGTTGCTGAATTCATAGCAGATATTGAAACCCTGTCAGTTGTGCCGGATGCGGTTGCAAAAGTGGTGATCAACGAAAGAACTGGAACTGTTGTCATCGGCAGCGGTGTAACTATTTCCAGTGTTGCAGTTGCCCATGGTAATCTTTCCGTAACCATAACCCAGGGTGAAGAAAAAGGCAAAGAGGGCAGTGTGATGCAGCTTCCCGGTACCTCAACCATAGGCGAACTTGTAAGGGGACTTAATTCAATAGGTGTCAAGCCAAAGGATCTGATAGGTATTCTGCAGAGCATTAAAGCTGCCGGCGCACTTCAGGCAGAACTGATCATAATGTAAAAAAAGGAAATACAATGGATATTGATCTTATAAGACAGAATCTTGCAGGCGCTCAGCTTGAAAAAACAAAAAAACAGCAGAAAAATCTGCAGGATGCCTGTGCAGGCTTTGAATCCATATTCACGAATATTATGATACAGTCAATGCGCAGCACCCTTCCTGGCGATGCTCTTTTTCATGAATCAAACAGTATGAATATCTATAAATCCATGTATGATCAATCCCTTTCTGATGAACTGGCAAAAGCCAGGACTTCCATCGGTCTTAAGCAGTTCTTATATGACAGCCTCAAGGATTCTGTCTAGAATTTCATTAATTCTTTTATGCCTTCAGCAGCCCTGAAAGGGTATTGATGATAGGTACCTCTCAAATAGACCCTGTTGCAGGGGCGTCTGTAAAAAATTTTAAAATCAAAATCATTGAGCCTGGAATAAAAATTATTGAAAACAGGAAGATCTGTTTCAAGATTTACATGGCATCTGTCTGCAAGTGAAAATTGCGCAACAGCATGGTGTACCATAAGATAGAAACATGCAGCAGAAAGATATCTGCAATTGCTTTTTCTGTAAATTTCAGGATAGAATTTTGAAACATAAATATTACCGGTAAATATCTCATGTGAAAGGGTAAGCAGGCCTGAGCTGTGCCGGTGTGTGCTGCGCTCTTCAAGAAAATAATCAATACATGAATCATTTTTATCAAAAAAAACTGCATATTGTCTGAAAAGAAGAGGGATCTGGCGGGACATGAAACCCCATGGCGGGCTAATTGTATCTTTTGCAGTCACAGGCTTGATTTTCCTTCCTTTACAATTTCAAAAGTAAATAAAGTCTGCATATATATCATATTCTTGCTCATATAACGAAGGTTTTATCTTCCTGTATATGCCGGGCAAATTTTACCTGCATTCTGCTGGCATAATTGTTGCTCTTTTATGTGTTCAAAGGGCTTGGAAGTCATTAACGGGAAAATAATTCCCTGGTTAAAAGGCTGTTTTGCTTACAGGAGGATTCAATATGGAAAAAATTGCCTGCGATATTGCACAGATGCTGAATGAAAAACTTTCTTTGTATAAAAAACTTAATGCCCTATTGCAAAGGGAAAAGGACTGTATCGTCAATATTGATATTGATGCATTGTGGAAAATTTCAGGCGAAAAGAAAAAAATCGTTCTCAAGATTCATGGACTGAAAGAAAAGATCATTGAATCTGTAAGGCAGGAATCGTGCGCAAAAGACCCTGATGCCGGAGAATTCGGGCTTTCCTATCTTTTGCGCTCCCTTGCTCTGTCTTCAGATGCCAGAAAGCAGCTAAGACAGATAAAGCTTGGTCTTGATCGGGAAAAAAACGAACTGAACCGTGCAGCTGCTGATAATAAAAAATATGTGCAGGAATATCTTATGGTTATTGATGATATCATGTCTGTGTTTGCCGGTGAAGCTGAAAATCCCCGTTACCGGAATACAGGAACCATGCCTGATTCCAGGGTATCAAACTGTCTGATACATGCAAAGGTGTGATAAATGAGCGGAATTACCTCAACCTTAAGTATTGCCAAGACCGCAATAGCAGCCCAGCAGTATGGATTGAATGTAACAGGGCATAATATTGCCAATGTGAACAATCCTGATTATTCAAGGCAGGATGTCCAGCATATAAGCAATAGACCTTCTTTATATGCAGGCCTGCTTTTCGGCACAGGTGTAAATGTGTCCCAGGTCAAGCAGAATGTTGACCAGATACTTGAGAACAGGCTGACTGATGAGAAATCCACCCAGGCAAGATTTGAGGAAGCAGAATCATATATGAAGGTGTTGGAAGGCTTTTTTGATGAAAATTCCAAGGCCAGCCTGAACAGTATATTGAGTGATTACTGGAATGCATGGCAGGATCTTGGCAATAATCCCATGGGGGTTTCTGAAAGGGATCAGATATATGAAAAAGGCAATAAACTTGCTGAACGGTTTAATGCGCTTGGTTCAGATATTGACCAGATTTCTTCTGACATCACAACTGATATCAATTCTACCCTGATCCAGATTAATTCACTCAGTGCTCAGATAGGGGCCATTAACCGTGAAATACAGGGACTTGAAGCAAACCGCACGGCAAATGATCTCAGAGATCAGCGTAACAGCCTTATAGATCAGCTGGGTAAGCTGATCAATGTTGATGTGATAACCCAGGGCAATGGATCGGTTATAATAAATGCGGGAAATGGTTCAACACTGGTGAATGGGGTGGATCATTATGACCTTTCCATGAAGACCGGCAGGATCATGTGGCAGGGCAGTTTTGGAGAAACCTTTGACATCACTGATGATATTACAGGCGGTAAACTTGGAGGCTGGCTTGATATAAGGGATGGGGTTATTCCAAAATACAGGTCGCAGGCAGATGAACTTGCAAGGCAGATGGTATGGGCCGTGAATTTTCAGCACTCACAGGGAACAGGGCTTGAGTACAATGCAGGGAGTATAACAGGAACCTATAGTGTTGATGAAAGCGGCTGGCTTTCAAGTTATGATTTCGGAGATAAGATTGATTATACAAAGGATCTTACCATATGGACCCAGGATAATTCATCAAGCGAGACAAAATACCGCAAAACAGTGATGGATATGGGTATTTCTTCGGCATCTCTTACAAACTGGCAGGGGATGGCCCCTGGTTCAGCCCAGTCAAGATATAAGCTGACAGTGCTTGACAGCGGTCAGATCGGAGACAGGCTTGTAATCCAGACCAATGGAGACAGACTCGCAGAAATATGGGGCACAAGCTCCGGAGGGGCATCCACTGCACTTGACAATATAATTACTGACCAGACATTGACAGTTTATGGAGCTTCAGGCGGTATTCACAAGATAAGTATCCAGGATTCCGGGGGAGATGCCGCAAGGTCTGCTGCCTCCATTGCAGAAGCATTGAACAGGGTGGACGGTATAAATGCATATGCTTCAACAACCCAGGCTCAGCTTGATATATCTGGGATTTCAAATGCCCAGGACGGGGATACAATTAAATACAGCCTTTATGTGGACGGGTATGTGTATGCAAAAAGTTTCGTTGTTGATTCATCAAAGGGAAGTCTTGCAGACCAGTTTGAAGATTCTCTTGTGGAATCTGTAAAAGCAGTGAATGATATCAATTCTGACACTGATCTTTATGCAGACGGGCTTACCATCTCAAGTGACAGGGGTGCAACTCTCGGTATTCAGGATTTTGCAGTTCAGGATAATGCAGGCATTCAGCTGGATACTTTTTCAAATTTCAATAATACTGATACTGTCACCCTGACAATAACGTCTGATGGTGTGCCCACAACAAGCACAACCGTGTCTGTTGATCTTACCGGAGTCGGTGACGTGACTGATCAGTCCGAAGTTTCAACTGCGTTTTATAATGCTTTGTCCTCTCAGCTTTCAGGCAAACCTTTTACCGTTTCAAAGGGAAGTGCTGCCAATTCCATTATCATACGCACCACAGACGGGTCCAACATTACACTCAAGCAGGCAGGCGATGATACAGGCAATGATGCGACCATAAATCTGACCTCACTTTCAGGCTCATCTTCAGGTGCCGGAAATACAAGCCTTGAATTTACTGCAGCTGCAAGTGATGTGGAAACATTTAATTCTCTTACAACAAGCGGTGATACTGTGACATTTGGTATGCCTTCAACCATAACAACTGCTGTTGGCGGGACATCTGCAGTTGTTACGGAAACAACATTCACAGGGGCAGGTGCCACAACTGCGGCAGTTATCACAGGCACTGTTACAGCACTGCTTGATCAGGGCATATCAATTCAGTCAGACACCCAGGCTGCAACAGGCCTGTTCGGTACGGCAGGAACAGCAACCACTGCAAGTTCCATTATCACCCTTGGAGGTGAAGACGGGTTCACAGGGTTTGATGCAGGAGATACCATCTCTTTTGATCTTGACGGGCATACTGTAAGCTTTGTTGTGTCGGCAGGAGCCGGGACAACGGAGATAGGGCTTGCAAGACAGCTTTATAATGAGCTTTCATCAGATATTTCAAGTTCTGACTACACTTTTGTACGCAATGGCAAATCAGTTTCCATACTGAAGAAATCTTCTCTTGAAGATCCAATTAAAATAACGAATTTTTCAGACAGTACAACCAATGATGCAAAGCTTGCAGTATCCACAGGCACGGGAAGCGGTGTAAATCAGCCTGAAAACGATCTTCTTGAATCGGGAAACACATATAGAAATTTTTCCACTTCAACATTGTATGATGATAATGCAGTGATCAAATGGGAACGTTTTGATAAAAACGGAGATTCAACAGGCAGTTCAGGACTTTTGACCATTGAAGACAAGGGCACGGTCAGTATCGTGGAAAACGGATCCCAGACAGTGAGTTTTGATATTTCCAAGGGAAACCTTGTGGCAGGCAATACCCTGACTGTCAACACTGATACCTCAGGAGTACCTGATCCAATGGACCTGAGGGTTTTCAGACAGGCAAAAAGCATAAATGATATTTATCATTTCAAGGTTGTGAAAGGTGGTAAAATAGGGCATGAACCTGGTTCGGGAGAAGATAATATCACCATTGAATGGCATTCGTCTGTGTCTTCCGGAAGTTTTGAGATAAAGGGGCATACACCTCCCAGAACTCCTGATTCCCCTGTGGAAGTACAGGTGGATGGAATGGTTCTGGATTTTTATGATGGAACTTTGTTTGACGGTGATGTTTTTACAATCACAACTGATGAATCCGGTATCCCTGTTTCAAAGAATTCATCTGGAAATTCAACCGGCGAACTTATGTCTGACTGGCACTGGACTCTTGATTCTTTCAAGGATCAGTTCAATAAACAGGCAGGGGGGCTGAAAGCCACCATTACTGTGGCAAACCAGCTTACAATTCAAAGTTCGGATGAATATTATAATGTGGAAAATATAAAATACTCAGGATCAAACGGATTCAGCAGTGAAAATACCAGCATAAACGTACTGGACTGGAGTGCCCTGGATTTTAAAGCTTCTGATTTCAAACTTGTAAGGTCATCAGGCAGGTGGGGAATATTGAATGATTCAACAGGAGGGGTTGCTCAACTGCTTCCTGCAGGCGGAGACGACAATGGCTTCACCGTGGATCTCAATGCAGACGGCACAGGGGATATTGAGATCAGATTTGCAAAAAAAGTGACAGGAGACGGGTATGTCAGTTTTGATATGGTCAAACACAATGCTTCTGATATTAAATATGCCTTTGGAGATGATTCTTCAGGTGGAGATTCAGGTATCATGGCGGCAGCCGGGATAAATACCTTTTTCAAGGGCAGCACTGCCCTTGGTATGAGAATAAATGATCATCTTAGTGATACCAAATTCATAGCCACAGGCAGAATTAATTCAAAAACAGGGCTCATTACCCAGGGAGATAATTCCAATGCACTTGCAATAACCGGTATTCAGCATGATTCTGTAACCATGAAACAATGGGAATTTACCAGAGGGAGCCAGGCCAGTTCCAGTATTTTAGATTCGACCCTGGATGATTACTACAATGCAATGATAGGTGATTTTGGCGTTGAATTCAGAAGCATCAAAACTTCCAGAGAATTTGCAGACACCATGGTTACACAGATAACAGAACAACGAAATTCTGTATCAGCCGTATCTCTGGATGAAGAAATGATCCAGCTTATGAAGTACCAGCATGCATTTGCAGCAGCATCAAAACTCCTGACAATTGCGGATGAAATGCTTACAACCCTGATTTCTGTGAGGTAGAAAAGGAGATTTGTAATGAGGGTTCCCAATATTTCCATTTATGACACTTCAACATTTCAGTTGAGTAATCTGACCAATAATTTAAGGGATGCCAATGAAGTTGTCAGCACTCAGAAAAAAATAAACTCGGTTGCTGATGATCCAATCGGATTATCCCAGGTGCTGGGCCTTAGAATGTCGGTTGCCAATCTTGATCAACTGGATAAAAACGTGGAAACAGGTAAAACATGGCTGAACACCACCGAGTCTGCCCTGCATTCCATATCAGATCAGATAGTACAGGCCAAGCTTCTGGCAAATAAAATGGCTAACGCTTCAATGAGTAGTTCAGAAAGAGCAGATGCTGTTGAAACTGTCAGAGGAATCATAGATCAGATTGTTTCACTTGGAAATACCCAGGTGAATGGTAATTATATTTTTTCAGGTACAAAAACAGATACACGAACATTTACCTATGATGATGAGCAGAACCCGACCAAAGTGATTTATAACGGAGATGATTCTCCTTTTACAATCAAATCAGGCCTGACAAGCCAGCTTGAGGTCGGAAGAAGCGGCAGCCAGGTCATGACGGAAAACCAGATCAAGGTGGATTCCACCAATAACAGGATATATTTCCGGGAAGATCCGGGAACAGGTGAAAATGCCAAAACAGTTCTGGAAGGAATAATACCTGATGGAAACTATACACCTGATGATCTTGCCGTTGCAGTAAGAAACGCAATGAATACTGCTTCAAATGAAAAGGGTTATCAGGTGACATATGATGTTTCCTATGATTCTGCCACAAAAAAATTTACCATTGCAAGTGACGGCAAGTATGATGGTTACATGGGATTTGATCTTCTGTGGGAGTCAGGGGAGAATCCAAGGATTGAAGGGCTTGCAACTGAAGGTATTATAAAGGAAGGGGTTAATATCAATATTGTCGATGATGATGCGCTGACAAGGGAAACCCCTAAACCATCAGGAAGCGCTCCGCTGCGCCTGACATGGGAAGACAACGGCAAATGGAAGGTGCTCAATGATCCAGGATACGGGCTTCCACTTGAAATTTCCGGCACTGATACTCATGTTGATCTTGATCTGGACAGAAACGGCAGTGCTGATATTACCATATTTCTTGATTCTCCTGCACAAAAGGGTGATCATATTGAATTTGATATTGTTGCAGCTTCCAATGACCACAGTATAGGGCCTGATCTTGGATTTGATTCAGGTGATGTTTCCTGGAAGCCGCCGGTCAGTGATTCTGAAGTTACACTGAAAACTTTTGATCATACCAATAATGTGATTGATTTTCAGGAAAATGTAGGAGCAGGACTTTCAGCCCAGTTGAGCGCTGCAATTCCGCCCGGAACCTATTCAGATATGGATACCCTGTGTGCTGCCATAGAAACTGCAATGGAAAATGCTTCTGTTAATAATATCGATTACAAGGTCACCTATGACCGCACTTCAGAAAAGTTTACTATTAAGGACAATGGCGCAGTTGTTACCGATCTGAGACTTTTATGGAATTCAGGGACAAACAGCGGTATAAGTGCGGCAGGGGAACTTGGATACAGCAGTGCAGCTGATGATACAGGAGCCACTTCATATGAAAGCGACAATGCTGTCACTCTTTTTACAATTACTGCAGGAACCAATGATTATATTGATTTCAAAGAAATCCTGAGCGGCAGCAGTGCTGAAACCACAAGTGAACTTACTGCCCGTATACCTGCCGGGACATATACTGATCCTGATACTCTTGCCCGTGCCATTGAAGATGCCCTGGAAGATGCATCCAAGGAAAAGGGGAACAGGGTTGACTATGAAGTCTCATACAGTTATATAAGCCACAGGTTCACTATAAAGGAGGACGGAGACCAGGGCAGGAAACTCGAAGATTTTCAGCTGCTGTGGAAAACAGGAACCAATGCAGGTAAAAGTGCTGCTTCAACCCTGGGGTTTAAACAGGCAGATGCCGTGTCAACCCCTGCCACGGGCAAGGAGGCCTCATGGGGGCTTTTCGACACCTTATTTGCATTAAAGAATTATTTGGCAAAGGACGATGTAGATGGTATCAGCCGTTCCATGACAAGGCTTGATACACATTACAAAAGTATTACATCGACTCTTTCCGATATAGGTATCAAATGCAACAGGCTTGAGGTTCGTCAGAAGGTGAGTGCAGAAACAAAACTGGCCATTAAAGACAGGAAGTCAACACTTGAGGACGCTGATATTGTCCAGTCCATAATGGATCTTAAATCAATTCAGAATGCCTACCAGGCATCACTGAATTCAACAGCCAAGGTGATCAATATCAGCCTGGTTGATTTTTTATAATATGCTTGTTTTAACGCGGAAGATCGGTGAAAGTATTGTAATTGGCGATGATATTGTTGTCAAGGTGATTGAGACCGGGAAAAACAGTGTCAGAATCGGCATAGATGCGCCAAAACACATAACAGTATTAAGACAGGAAGTTTATGAATCCATTCAGAAGGAAAATATCCTTTCTGCAACAGGTGATAAATCAGATATAGCAAAAGCTGCAAAATTGTTTGGAAACAGGGAGCCGGAAAACAGGGAATGAAGATCAGTACACGACAATTCGGGGAAGTTGAAATCGATGAGCAGAAAATAATCCATATTCCTTTGGGAATTCCCGGATTCAGAGATCAGAAACGCTATGTTTTTTTACAGAAAAAAGAAACAGAACCATTTTTACTGTTTCAGTGCATGGATGATCCGGATTTATCCTTTGTGGTTCTGGATCCTGTAAAGATCATGCCGGATTATACGATTGAGAAAAAAGACCTGGAAAAAAACGTGGCCTGGGATCTGGAAAATGATGAACTTTCATGCTTTGTGATTGTCACCATCCCCCATGGCAATCCAGAGGCAATGACAGCTAATTTCATGGCTCCGCTGGTGATTAACAACAGACTGAAACAGGGCCTGCAGCTTATTTTGCAGAACAGTTCCTATTCACACAAGCATAAGCTTTTGCAATGAAGAAAGTCAGTGCAGGGGAGATCTCGCATAATTTGCGAAACCGGTATGTTTACGCCTGTTCTTCCCTATATATTGTCGCTTAACAGAAATCCTGTAAGATCCTGCATTTTTTCCTGGAGAGTCAGCAGATCTTCAGGAGGAATCTGACGGATCACCTTGTCTGTATCCTTGTCAACAATTTTTACAATAATATTGTTTGTTCTGTCATCAACACTGAAATTTAAAGTTGTTTTCAGGGTTTCTGTCAGATCCTTGAGAGCCTCCACCATATCGTGCACGTCTTTTTTTGATACAGAAGATTTGTCCGGCTGACTCTGTGCCGCAGACTGCTGTGCAGGCTGCAGGGATGTCTTGTGCACCCCTGTCTGTTTTGTGAGTACAGATGCCTGATTCACACCGCTGACATCCATGTTTGCCTGGGTATTTGCCACCATATTCATTTTATTACCTCCCTGTAATATTTTGAATTTTATCTGTTCATGCTTACAACTTTTGGGGAAGACAATACCGCACCGGTACTTTTATAGCCTGTTATTGCCTGCTTCCCCTTTTTCATGCGTACAAGATCTGCTTTAAGTCTGTTTTTATGCTTTTTTATCTCAATTGCAATCTTTTCGTCAAGCGCCATCATTGAAGAAACTCTTTGTTCATATCCGGTCAGTATGGATACACTGTCAGATCCATATATTGTGCCGGCATTGCCCATAAAGGTGTCCAGGGCTGTTTTCAATGATTTGAAAGCATAAGCCCTTTCTGTATTCATCAGTTCAAGATCAGGCAGGGCCTCAGACTGCATCTGATACAGATGGTGCGCCTGGATTTTCTCGTAATTGGTAAGGCAGAGTTCCAGGTCTGATATGATTTTGGTTTTGTCCATTATGATTTCCTTTCAAAACAGCTTAAATTGCAATTGAACTTTTATGACAGGCCATGGCCTGTCCTGGATACTGCCGGGCCTGAGTGTCTGCCGGTCTGGGCTGCTTGGCAGCCTGTGATTTATTCTTATTATTCATGACATTTTCGACCCAGATCCTTTTCAGTTCGTTGAGATATTTTTCAGCTCTGTCAAGTGTCTTGATATCTTCTGTAATTGAGACTTTTGGTAGTTCAGCCAGCATGGCAGCATAAAGCCCTCTTAAAAAATTGATCTCTTCTGTCTTGATATTTTCATCCAGGCTTGCATTTAATTCTGCGATTATGGCTATGGCCTTTCCCAAGTTTTCTCCTCTGAGTTTAGGGTCTGAACGCTTTATGCCTTCACGGGCAAGGACAATCCTTTTTATGGCCCCTTCATAAAGCATCAGAATCAGTTTTTGGGGATCCATTTCATCATATACCTGTGCCTTGTGATATGAATTGATTGCATTACCATGAACCATGAAATTTGTTCCTTTGCCCTTTAAAAATTATTTATCAACTTTTCTTTTTATCTGTTGCACTGAATATCTGTGAAACATAATTTTGCTCTGACTCCATCTTGCGCATATATGAATCCAGCTGTACAAATTGTTTTGCAAGTGTTTCATAGCGTTTATCCAGCCTGTCTGATTCTTCTTTTATCTGATCATCCAGTCGTGCGACTCTGGCATCAATGGCATCGCTTTCACTGTCTATCAGCCCGTTGGTTTTTGTATCTTCCCTTAGCTGGTTGTTGAGAAGATCTCCCATGCCTGTGACACCGGTTCCTGCTGTTGTTCCAATGAAAAATGTTTTGATATCATTGAAATTGGACGTGATCTTGCTGTCCAGTACTGATTCGTCAATACTGACGCTGCCGTCCTTTTTGACTTCAAATCCCAGATCATAATAGGTCTGGATATTATTGTTGGCCGTGACAGTTGTACCCATGAGTGTCAAAAGAATATCTTTTGCGCTTCTTATGGATGGTGTTTTTGCAAGTGTGCCCCAGGTGTTGTTATCCTTGTCATAATCGTCATTGCTGTCTATTTCCTTTATCAGATCATTGAAGGTTGTGACAAGGTTTGTGATATGTTTTTTAATTGCTGATTTGTCTTCAGTGACATTTACGGTTGCGTCACCTGTGCCTATCAATGACAATGTAAGCCCTGAAATCACATCTGTGATGCCGGTGTTTTTTGTTCTCTGATATTCCACCCCATCAATTGTGATTGAAGCATTTAAGGAGGATGAAGAAGGAGTAATGACTGATTCATTGTGGCTTGTGAAACCAAGAGCATCTCTTGCAGTGGACCCTGCCTGGTCCCATCTCATCTTAAGATGAGCAAGAGTGCCTGCTTCCTGAATTTCCAGCTTGTTTGTATTGGAATTGAAAGATACAACATAGTCCCTGGATTTACCGTTTGCAGCAGAAGCAGTTTCAAGGGCAGTTTCAACTGCTCTGGCAAGATCGTTTCCTGTCTGGTATACTCCGTCTGCAATTGTTGCGGTAATGTCCGAAGTATAGCCGCTGCCATTGTCTTCCTGGAATATAATCTGATTGTTTGAATCGGCGCTTCTTATCACCAGGGGATTGGTAAAGGAAATTGTTGCATCACCTGTCATTGTGTAACCGGATCCATTTACCTCATTCATGGCAAGATCTGTAAGCTGGCTTGTGATCTTTATTCTGGAAGCTTCTCCGGCTGAGTTGGCTGTCAGGAGCAGTTCATATGGATTATCACCTGATCCGGTATTTATAATTGAGGCAGTGACTCCTGGATTATTCGTATCATTGTTGATCTGGGTTACAAGCCCTGAAAGACTTGTGTCAGCTGTGACAGACAATGATATTACCTTGGAATCTCCCATGGTGTAGGAAAAAGTTGCCGCATCAGCTGAAAAACCTGTACTTGCCGGTGGTATTGTGACCATTACACGATTGTCTTCCCCTGTCCCGCCAGATGTGGGAGCAATCTTAAGATGATATTTGCCTGTTGTGGCATCTTGATAGGTTGATGCAGTCAGGTAGGTTGTGGTTCCGTCTGTATTTTCAGAATCACTGGCAATAAGACTTACTATATTGTCAAGTGTCGACCCTCCTGATCCTCCTGTTATGGTTATTGTTTTTCTGCTGGAGCCATATCCGTATGTTATGGTCATGTTTTCATTTTCAGCAAGAACAATGGCAGTATTTGTGTCTGCAAACCCGTTGGCTGATTTCTGAATTGTAGGGACATTTACCGAATTTGTCGTGGCAGCTTTACCGACTGATTTGAATGAGCTTGTTGTGGTCAGACGGTTTACTGTTGCTGAATATGCACCTGGATTTGTGCCGTCTGCAGCTGTTGCACTTAATACATTGGATGATGATACTGAAATGGATCTGTCAAGGAA
The DNA here is from genome assembly GCA_964408295.1 of uncultured Desulfobacula sp. GTDB lineage: Bacteria > Desulfobacterota > Desulfobacteria > Desulfobacterales > Desulfobacteraceae > Desulfobacula. Next base: position 49,411 of record CAYOYY010000017.1, read on the forward strand.
GTTTGAACTCAGGGATAATGCAAGTGCATCTGATTTCATTGCCAGCAGTTTGGCATTAATTGTATTGAATTCTTTTTTTGTGGCTTCAAGATTTGTTTTTTCATTTTTTTTGGCAGTAATGGTCTGTTCATCAGCTTTTTTTAGACTGTCAAGAATACCCTGAAGATCAAGGCTTGATCCGATCCCAAGAGATGTTATTGTTCCTGTCGCCATAGTTATACCCCGTATTCATACCCTAAGTTAATATTTGTATCGGCACCATGTCATGGAAACTTGAGACAGACAGCAACAGGCGCTGCCTGAATTATCAAGAAAGCGCCTGAGCTGTATCATATCTGTCCCTGGCTGTGGTGATCTATGACATTTTTATTATTGCAGCAGATTCATAACATTCTGTGCTGATGCATTTGCCTGGGCAAGTGCATAGGAACCTGTCTGGGCCAGCAGCTGCATCTTTGAAAAAACCATGGATTCTTCAGCAAAATCAACATCCCTTATCGTGGATTCAGATGCCTGGATATTGGTTTTGGTTACAGACAGGTTGGAGATGGTTGAAGCAAGCTGGTTCTGGACAGAACCAAGGGAGCTTCGCACCGCATCAAGGCTTTCCAGAGCTGAATCTGCAATACTGATCGCTCGCTGCGCACCTGTCTGGTCAAGTACGGAAACATCGGAAAGGCGATAGGTCTCAGTATCACTCAAGCCTACTGTGCCGGCATTGGAGGTGTTGACAGCCAGTACAGTTCCCGCTTCCAGTGTGCTTTTTGCTGCCAGCATCATATCTGCGGACAAAGTTGTGTCAGAATCCACATAAAGATCAGTGGTTAATACATCCCCTGCCTTAAGTTCTATTTCAGTTGCAGATGCACCACTTGTGGCGCTGTTTAATGTCATATCCTGGTTTATTGTTGTCCCGGCTTTCAGGATTGTGTTGGCAGCAAGTATGGTGCCTGCTGTAACGCTCATGTCTGAGTCAAGCTGTTTTAGGGAAGCAAGTGTGATGGAACCACCCACAGTGGAACCTTCCGCAAGAATGCTGCCGCTTTCGATTTTTGAACCGCTTTTAAGCTCTGTTCTTGAATAGGTTGTAACATCTGTGGCAGAGGAGCTTAATGAACCTCCCATGACATAGGTGCTGTTTCCAAGCTCTGATCCTGCAAGCAGTTTGCTTCCGGCAGCAAGTTCTGATCCTGCTTTCATTGTCATATCATCGGCCATGGTGGCTGATGACAGGGTTGTGGTTTCTCCGGTTCCTCCTGCTGTAATTGAATTTGCTGTAAACCCGGTCACGAGTACAGATCCACTTGTGATACTGTATGAATCATATGTTGTGCTGCCGTTAACTTCTGTTGCAAGGTCTCCTGAAAGAACCTGGTCTCCTGAAAGGGTGTAAACCTGGCCTCTTTGTACAGTATCTCCGTATTCAATGGTGCCTGAATCCGTGATTAGGGTTGGGCCTGTCCAGCTCATGGTGCCTGAAGAATCTGAGGCCAGAATAAGAGTGGTATTGTCAGCAAGCAGGCTGCCTGCCTTTATTATGGCAGTTTCTGCAGAATTGCCGGTTAAAGTGGAATTAAGATATATATTGGTTGTTGTGGCCACTCCTGTGGTGACCTGGACATTTGCAGCGCTGGAATTATAGATTTTGCCTATCTCAAATTCTGCCCCCAGCTTGGAACCATTGGCAATGATGGAGCCTGCCTTGATCTTTGTATTATCAGCAGCAGTACTGCTGTATTTTAAGGTCATGCTGGAATTTAAGGTTACATCCCGGGTCAGCAGAACAGAGGATGTCAGGGTGTTGCCTATGTTATAGGTCACAACTGAGCCCGAAGCAGAAGAAGTAAAGGCTGTTGTGACAACTGTACCTTTACCAAGGGTGGTAAATTGCTCCAGTGTGGTTCCTGCGGTTACAAGCATGTCCTCTTCAAGTGCGGTTGTTCCTGTTGAACTGCTTGCAATGGTGTCTCCGCCGACCGTGATGGCTCCTCCTATTACAGTGCCCTTGGCAAGCTGGGTTGTGGCATAAAGGGTTGACCCTGATTTCAGATTGTAATCAAGCTGAGTGGAATCTATGGATGATTCAACCAGCATGTCACCGCCTATAATGGTTCCTGCGGCAAGTTTCGAGCCTGTTTTTATGGTTGAACCTGAAGCAATTACAGAATCTTCCACAGTTTCCATATCTCCTGATATGGTTATATCGCCGCCGGTTGCCCCTGCGCCTATTCCATTTATCTGAAACTGACTGACCCCGTTCTGGGTAAGCTGAAGATAACCGAGAACAGACATCTGATTGGAAGTGCTGCCCATGACATCTGTGATTGAGCCTTCCACCTTTATGCTTCTGCCGTCAATGGATTTCATTTTGAGCTTTCCGTCAATGGTCATGGAAGCTTTAACCCCGGTTTCAGCAGATTTGGTATTGATGGCATTGACAAGGGAACCTGAATAATCATTGTCTTCCACTGGAATGGCTCCTATTGTGACACCGTTGATGGCAAAATCCCATCCGGTTGTGCCTGCCTTTATGGGGGAAACAGTGGTGCTTTCAATTACAGCCTTGGCACTGATGCCTGTGACAGATGTATACCGGTTTATTTCATCTGCCATGGCACCCATGCCGTTTTCTTTCTTATTATTGTACTGGATATCAATGGTGTTCAGGGTAAGTTTTTCACCCGTGATGGAGCTTGTAATGGTTAATTGTACTTCTCCGCCGTTATTGCCTGCAAGATTGAGATTGGCCTGGGAGATATGGCCTACCTTGTTGGATTCAGTGGAACCTATAGAAATATCTGCAGTTTCATTGGCAAACGCACCTATCTGGATTGCCTTGTTTGTAAATGCTCCTGACAGGAGTTTCTGGCCGTTGAATGATGTTGATTTGGCAATAGTATCAAGTTCTTTTAAAAGTTTATCAATATCATTTTGGATTACTCTTCTTGTGGCTGTGGTCTGACCGTCTGATGCTGCCTGAATTGCCTTGGTCTTTATGGTGTTGACAATATTGATCGATTCCTGGATTGCTCCGTCTGCTGTCTGAACCATGGAGATTCCGTCACTGGCATTCCTGATTGCCTGACCTATTCCAAGGGACTGGGCCTTGAGAGAATCGGCAATGGACATGCCTGATGCATCATCTGCAGCCTTGTTAATGCGAAGCCCCGTGGAAAGCCTTTCCAACGATTTACCAAGCAGAGAGTCATTTTTCACCATGCTCTGGTGAGCATTCAATGCTGCGATGTTTGTGTTTATTCTTAGTGTCATTCTTTCTTCCTCCCTGAAATTACTGATCCTTTCCCAGCATCCCGGAAAATGGTCTGGTAGTGTTCTGCCATAAAATTAAAAACCTGTATTTGCAGACATATATGGCAAATATTATGCCATACTCACATTCACAATAATTAAATTATGTGATTTCAATAAGTTATGGATTTAAAAGGATTGGGTGACAAGGAGGTGATGAATTAAAAACCAAGAGTTTTTTTCCTGTAAGTTCCTGAAAACAAGGAAATATTTTCCCATATAAAAAAAGCCCTGGAAAAATCCAGGGCTTTTGGTTTAAAGATCCGGTTTAACTGCTATTGAAGCAGTGTCAGGACATTCTGTGAGGCTGCATTGGACTGGGCCAGTGCATATGATCCTGTCTGGGCCAGCAGCTGCAGTTTGGAGAAGGTTGATGCTTCTTCAGCAAAATCAACATCCCTGATGGCAGATTCAGATGCCTGGATATTGGTTTTGGTCACAGAAAGGTTGGATATTGTTGATACAAGCTGATTCTGAACAGAACCAAGACCACTTCTTG
>CAYOYY010000018.1:0-52032 GCA_964408295.1 uncultured Desulfobacula sp.
CCGTTGAAAACACCGCCATATTGATATCTGCGCCTGCCCTGTCTGAAATTATGTCTGTATCCTCTCATTTTTAAAAATCCTTTTTCTGGCGTTCTATTAATATGGTTTCAAGGGCTTCAACCCTTTCCTCCATTTTTGTAAGGCTGTGATATATGTCCTGGATCATTTTTGTCTCTTCTGCTCTGGCCTGTTTTTCTGTCCTGGACAGTCCTCCGGTTCTGGCTGTTTTTATTATGCCTATGATAATCAGCCCTATGGTGGTCACAAAAAGAATTACTCCGCCAATTGATATGCCTATGATGAGTGCACCTGTCATTATGTTGGTTCTCCGGTCAGATTATTGTTGGGTATCTGTTATATCATTTTTCTGTGTTAATCTGGAGGACTTTAATTTTTCAAGTTCTGCCTCGATGATATCATTGCCTTCCAAAGCCCTGAATTCTTCTTCAAGGTCAGTTCCTGAGCCCCAGTCCACTATATCTGCCTGGGCTTCCATGCGCTCAATATGGCTTTCAAATTCTTCAAATCTCTGCATGGCTTCAGCGCTGCCTGCCCGCCTTATTTCCTGGCGTGCATCTTTTTTGCATTTTGCTCTTATGTGTCGCTGAACAAGTATTCTCTGCTTTTCCCTTGCAGATCTCAGCTTGTTTTCAAGTTCCTGGATATCCTGCCTGTACTGGTCAATGATTGCATCAAGTTCCACTGCCTGTTCTTCAATTGCCTGTGCCTTGGCAGCATACTGCATTTTTTCCTTAAGTGCCTGGCGTGCAAGATCATCCCGTCCCTTGTTCACGGCAAGCTCGGCTTTCTGTGCCCAGAAATTTTCCTTTTGTTTTACAGTTTCAAGTATTCTTCCTGTTTTTGTTCTTGTGGCAATTGTTCCTGCACATGATGATTTTATTTCGATCAGGGTGTCTTCCATTTCCCGGATCATGAGTTTTATCAGTTTTTCAGGGTCTTCTGCCCTGTCCAGCATGGCATTCATGTTTGAAGCTACAATATCTTTGAACCTTGTGAAAATTCCCATTTTTATTCTCCTTTTTCTGGTCTGTTATCAAACTGTGAGATTATATGAGCATATATTGTGCCACACATGAGTATATTGATTTATTCTTTTTTATTTCAATGAGTTGTCTGATTTGACAGGTATTTATATTTGTGGTAAATTCTACTGTTAAAAGGTGTTTTAAACTAAAAAAAAGTTATTATAGCTATTTTGAAATCAAAGGAGCGTGGTTTGCCAGGCCAGGTAAAAACACAGGATAAAAATTTTTCAATTCCCGAAGCTCTTGGTCAGTCAGAAGCTTTTCTTGAGTTTCAGGAAAAGATATCCATGGTGGCTCCTGTTGAGCGCCCTGTGCTTATCATTGGAGAAAGGGGAACAGGCAAGGAACTTGCAGCCTCCAGAATCCATTTTCTGTCCAGGCGCTGGCAGAATTCCTTTGTCACCTTGAACTGCGCAGCCTTAAGTCCCGGGTTGATAGGTTCTGAATTGTTCGGGTATGAAAAAGGAGCTTTTACAGGGGCAGGACCAAGGCGGGCAGGCCGTTTTGAGCTTGCATCATCCGGCACTCTTTTCCTGGACGAAATTGGCAATATTCCAATGGAAGTCCAGGAGAAAATTTTAAGGGCAGTGGAATATGGCAGGTTTGAACGGGTGGGTTCCCCTGAACCTGTCAGTGTTGATGTGCGTATTGTGGGAGCCACCAATGCAGATCTCGGACAGATGGCGGATTCAGGGGTATTCAGAAGAGACCTTCTTGACAGGCTTTCCTTTGAAGTGCTTTATGTGCCGCCTCTGAGGTTCAGAAAAGGAGATATTCCTGTTCTTGCCGGGCATTTTGCCGCAAGAATGGCATTTGAACTTGGATGGAATGAAATTCCTGAAATAGCCCCTGCTGCAATGAAAGAGCTTGAAGCCTATTCATGGCCAGGCAATATAAGACAATTGAAAAATGTGATTGAAAGAGCTGTTTACAAATCTTCCAGCCCCAGAATCACCCACATTGATTTTAATCCTTTTAAAAATCCGTTTGAGCCGCAGCCTGTCCCGGAATCTGAAGCAGCTGTGATGGAAAAAATGCCAGCAGGATTTCCCGGTTCCCTGCCTGACATGCCTTTTAAAAAAGCTGTGGCTGAGTTTGAATGCAGCCTTGTTTCAAAGGCCCTGCATGAATGCCGTTTCCATCAGAAAAAGGCGGCAGCAAAGCTTGGGCTGACCTATGATCAGTTCCGGGGGCTTTTAAAAAAATATTCAGACAGATTGTAATAGTTCATTATAACGAACTGAATTTTATAAAAAATATATTGACCCCTTTTGATCCAGTCTATATCATAATTTTTATTGTATTCATGATGGTGAACATTTTGTGTTGACGCAATGTTCTGTAAGTTTTCAAAGATTGCAGAACATGTAAATGGAGACATTTTAAAATGTACAGAACGCTCATCATTCATCCTGAGAAGTGTAATAATTGTGGGGACTGCGAAACTGCATGCATTGAATCACGTACCACTCTCACCGCTGCTGGCCTGTCCTGTATCAGAATCCTCAGAACTTCCACAGATGAAGAATTTTTTTTCCCCATCGCCTGCATGCAGTGTGAAGATCCTCCCTGTATGGCTGTATGTCCAAAAGAGGCGGTTTTTATTGAAGATGAAACAGACAGGGTCATGATTGACCGTCTCAGATGTGTGGGGTGCGCAATGTGTGTGGCTGCCTGCCCCTTTGGAGCCATGAGACTGGACAGGCTCAAGGCAAAGGCATATAAATGTGACCTTTGCACCAATGATCCTGAATGTGTAAGGTCCTGTGAGCAGGGGGCACTTGAATTCCAGAGTATTGAAAAACTCAAAATGCCCAGCATGATCAGCGCAGCAGGCAGGCTGGCACGTCTGGTTAAACCATAAAAGGGTCTGGCAGTAAAAAATCCAGGGAGATGGTAAAAATGTCTTTTTTCAAGGTAAACGACAGGTGCAACGGGTGTCTGGCATGTGTGCAGAACTGCCCTGCCGGGGCATTGAATTATTTTGATCAGGGCGACAGTCGTAAAATACTTCATAACATGGCGCTTTGTGCCAGGTGTGGCCACTGCTGGCGGATCTGCCCCCAGAATGCCGTGGAATTCAGGTATCTGCTTGAAGGCAGATTTGATATTGTTAAAACTCTTGATCTTGTTCATTGTAAGGTGTGCGGCAAACCAATTTATACGGCAGAATTGAAAGAAATGGTTTCAGAAGGTGTGCACAAAAAAATTGAACCTTTATGTTCTGATCATAAGGGGTCTGACGCTGTGGCAATATGGGAAAAGCTTTCCGGTAAAAAAATTGCAATGGGAGGCGGTAAACAATGATAGTCGGTGAACACAAGCCAATCGAAGAAGTGATTGAACTGGTCAGGGAATATTCAAATGTTCTTGTTGTGGGGTGCCAGACCTGTGTGGCTGTGAGTCTGACCGGAGGAGAGCGGGCAGCGGCACAGATGAGCCAGGCTCTTGGCCATGCATTCAGGGATTCAGAAGAAACTCATATTTTTGAAAATGCAATTTTGGCTCGTCAATGCGAAAAAGACTGGATTGAGCCTTTTTTTGAGCTGCCTGACGGAATTGATGCCATTTTATCCCTCGCCTGCGGTGCAGGTGTGCAGACCATGGCAGATGTTTTCATAGGAATCCCTGTTCTGCCCGGACTTAACACCAGTTTTCTGGGAGCTATGGATCAGCCCGGAGTCCTTAATGAGAAATGTGCAGGATGCGGAGACTGCCTTCTGGGCCTGACCGGGGGGATATGCCCCATTGCACGATGTGCAAAACATCTTTTAAACGGGCCCTGCGGAGGCTCAACAAATGGAAAATGTGAGATCAGTATTTCTCTGGGGCGCGATGTGGACTGTGCCTGGCACCTGATTTATGAAAGGCTCAAAGAACTTGGCAAACTTGACAATTATGAGAAAATAGGTCAGGTCAAGAACTGGTCACAGGCAGGGTCAGGCGGGCCAAGACAGTTTGTTTATCCGGGAGAAACCCCGTTCTGACAGTGGTGAAAAAATTATTTTGTTTATCTGAGTGGGAAAAATGGTAAGATTGATTATTTATCCTGATAATTTTTAAAGGAGTTGCCATGAAAAAAAGTTTTATGTTGATCATGATTTTAAGTGTGTTGATGTGTGCTGGTACAGCACTGGCTGTAACAGATATCAAGCTTGGAGTTGTAACAAAACCAGGCAGTGCCCAGAATATTGTTGCGGAAAAATTCAGGCAGTTGATTGAACAGCGTTCAGATCATAAATTCAGGGTGAAGATCTACCATTCAGCATCCCTGGGCAATGAGACACAGATTCTTCAGCAGGTACAGATGAATACAATTCAGATGGCCATTGTCACAGGAGGGCCGTTTGATACCTTTGATCCCATTGTCCGTGTCATCAGCTATCCTTTTCTTTTCAAGGACAATGCACAGGCAGACAGGATTCTTGATGGGCCGCTCGGAGGCATGATTCTTAAGAGCCTTGAAAGTTCAGGATTCAAGGGTCTCAGCTTTTCTGAAAACGGGTTCAGGAACCTTACCAACAGCAGGCGCCCTGTAAGAACTCCTGATGATGTAAAAGGACTTAAAATAAGGGTCATGGCCTCTGCCATTCATAAAGCCATATGGAAGGCTCTTGGTGCCAATCCCACTCCAATGCCGTGGCCGATTTATACTGAACTTGAGCAGAAGGTAATTGATGGCCAGGAAAATCCCCTGTGGGTAATGGAAGTGTACAAGTTCTATGAGATACAGAAATATATGTCCCTTACACGTCATGTATATTCATATCATATTGATGTTGCCTCCCTTAACTGGTGGAATACCCTTGATAAAAAAGATCAGGACATGATTCAGAAAGCCATGCATGAGGCAGCAGTGTTTCAGAGAGCTGATAACCGTTCAAAAAACGCTGCCCGTCTGAAATTTTTAAAGGAAAAGGGCATGCAGGTTGTTGAACACCCTGATGTGGCAGCTTTCCGTGCCAGGGTTGCGGATCTGAAAAATATGGATATTTACAGGGCTCCAAAGGTACAGACAATGCTGGTGAAAATCATGGATGCCGTAAAGGAATAGGGATGGACAGTATCCGATAATGACTCTTTTCAGTATAAGTGACCGCATCAACCGGGTGGTTGAATATCTGCTTTTCGGCATGGGGTTTGCGATGACAATGGTTGTGGCTGTTCAGGTATTTTTCAGATATATGCTTAACCATTCCCTGTTCTGGTCTGAGGAACTTGCAAGATTTCTTCTTGTCTGGCTGACTTTTCTGGGTGCATCAAGCGCCTATTACAGAAAGGCCAATCCCGGAGTCGATTTTCTGTATGAAAAGCTTTCCAGGCCATTGAAGAAATTATCCTGTATTCTCACCCACATTGCATCCATGGCCCTGTTTTTTGTCATGATCTTCTACGGGTGCAGGTTTGCATGGTTTGTGCGCATGCAGATATCTCCTGCCATGCAGGTACCTAAATGGATCATAATGAGTGTGATACCTGTGAGTGGAGTTATCCTCATGATTCATGGAGCAGGTTTTTTTTACGCTGAACTGAAGAAAGATTCACATGACTGCTGAAATTCTGATCCTGTCTCTGGTATTTCTTTTTGCCATTAATACGCCCATTGCCATTGCAATAGGAGTGGCATCCATTGCAGCCATCATGATCCAGGGGGATTTCAGCCTGATGATGGTGGTTCAGCGCATGTTCGGCGGAACAGATTCGTTTCATCTTATGGCTGTTCCGCTTTTCATGTTTACAGGGACTGTCATGGAAGCTGCCGGCATCAGCCGCCGCATCATTGAATTTGCCAATGCCCTTGTGGGATGGCTTCCAGGCGGGCTTGCAGCCGTGACAATTGTATCTGCCATGTTTTTTGCAGGAATTTCAGGCTCAGCTGCAGCAGACGCTGCTGCTGTGGGGGCTGTTCTTATCCCTGCCATGAAAAAATCAGGCTATGAGTCCGAGTTTGCAGCAGCAGTTCAGGCTGCGGGCGGTTCCATAGGGGTTATCATTCCTCCTTCCATTCCCATGATTATTTTCGGGTTCCTGACAGGTGCTTCCATAGGCAGACTTTTTGCTGCAGGCCTTCTGCCCGGTATTCTCATAGGGCTGTCCCTGATCTGTGCTGCAACAATTATTTCCTGGCGCAGGGGCTATGCAGCCACTGTATCCTTTTCACTGAAGGAGACCCTGCATACATTCAAACGGTCCCTGCTGGCAATGGGGGCTCCTGCAATCATTCTGGGCGGAATCCTGTTCGGGATTTTCACGGCAACCGAATCTGCTGCCATTGCTGTTGTCTATGCTCTTTTCACAGGTATGTTCATTTACAGGAAGATCAGGGTGAAAGACCTTGTGCCCCTGTTTATTGAAGGCTCTGTAACATCTGCCGTTGTCATGTTTATCATTGCCACAGCTTCTGTTTTCAGCTGGATTGCAGCCATTGAAAATATCCCTGCCCGGCTTGCCGGAAGCCTTCTGGGTCTTTCTGACAATCCTGTCATGCTGATCCTGCTTGTAAACATGGTGCTTTTGATTGCAGGAACCTTTGTTGAAACCACTGCTGCCCTGATTCTGCTTGTGCCCATGATTACAGCCATGGTGCCTGCTCTTGGAATTGACATGATTCAGCTTGGGGTGATAGTTGTCACCAACCTTGCCATTGGAATGCTGACCCCTCCCATGGGCATCTGTCTTATTGTATCCTGCTCCATATCCAATGACAGCATTTCTGCCATAAGCAGGCGTATTCTGCCTTTTCTGGGAATTCTGATAATTGATCTTATGATCATTTCCTTTTATCCTCCCCTTACAATGTGGCTGGCCGGCCTTGTTGCAAACTAGAAAAATCATGGCCTGAATCTTGACAACCAATATACCCATGATTATGATTGACTCGTCAGTCATAAACGATAATTGAACAGGGCGCGCCATGACAGGAAAACAGGAAGATAAACAGAAGCTGCTTGTAGATGCTGCCATTGATCTGTTTTATGAAAAAGGGTTTCAGGATACCCGTATCTCTGACATAGTTGGCAGGGCAGGAGTTGCCCAGGGTACCTTTTACCTTTATTTTAAATCCAAGGATGATGTTTTCCTTCATATATGCAGGGAGTTCACCCGTCTTTTTACTGTTGTGATAGGAGAAGACAAGGAACTTTTTGCAGGACCTTCATACAAGGTTGTTCATGAAAACGTGCACGGATTCATAAGAAGGCTGATCACCCTTTTTCAGGCCAATGGAAAGATGGCAAGAATTGTGTTTTTTGAAGGAGGGAGCTATGGAGGCAAGTTCAGGGATGCATATGAGGGCATCTATGCTGAATTTATCAATACCATAACAAGACGGCTTAACCAGAGCCGCAGGGCCGGCTACATATCATTTGAGGATGCAGAAACAGAAGCAACTTTTCTGGTCGGCCTTTTTGACAGGAGCCTGTTTTATTTCATGGATGTGAAAAAACATGTTGATGTTGCAGCCTTAAGCCGGAGAATGGCTGATTTTGTAATGGGCGGGCTGTCCAAACCGGAAGGAAGACAGGTTTAGTCAGGTAAAATTTTTTGACAATAAAATGACTGACGAGTCAGTCTTGTAAAAAAATAAAAGGAGATTCAAAATTGAGTTCAGGTTTAAAAAGGATGTCAGTATTGATAATGCCGCTTGCAACGCGGTTCAGGCTGGTTGTTGCAGGAGTGATTGCCCTTACTCTTATATCTGTCTGGGCAATTCCTAAAATAGGCATACAAAATGATCTGATGTTCATGATTCCGGACGGGGATCAGGTAAAGGAAGCTTATTTCAATGCAGAGGAAAAATTCGGGAATCCAGGCGGAATTGTGGTCAGTATTACATCTGAAACAGGTATATTTCATCCTGAATTATTAAAAAAGATACGCAGGTTTTCAGATTATTGCAGACAGTTGAATCTTCGTATCCCGGCCAGGGAACTTGGCAGTAAGTTTAAGCTGGACAGAAATGAAGCTCTTGCCCTTTCAGGGCTGATACAGAGCCTTGCATCTGATCCTGATTTCAGTTCAGAAGATTTTGCACAGGTTTTTTCCGATAAGGATGAACTTGCTGAAACAATTGCAGATTCTTTGCCTGGTTTTATTAAAACAGATGACCCTGATGAACTTGCACAAAAACTTGCAGCAAAGCTTGTGGCCCTGTCAGGTACAGACCATGAATTTTCTTCAAAACTGATTGCCTTTGCAAAACAGCCAACTGACCGCAGAAAACATTATTTCAGCACCTGGGTGGATGATGTTATTTCCGTTACAGATGCAAGGACAGTGTGGCCGGAGTTCACGGATAAAACAGGCATAATGGAGGCAATGAAGCCCTTTGGATTCTCCCCTGATCCGGAATTTGAAAATTTTGTGGATCAGCTTCTTGAAAATGGCAGAACAAAGACAGATGATATTCTGGCATTTGCACACACCCTTGTTGAATCCGGTAAAACAGGCAATGGTTTTTCGCAGCTTTTAAGCCGGAACCTGACCCGTGCTGCTGCCTTGGCCCTTGAGAATGCCATTGCAAAGGCTCCAAAGCAGATACGGGTTGGAGATATTGTGCCTTATGAAATAAACGATTCTGCAATGGATCATATAAAGCAGAGACTGCATGCATGGTCGTTTTTTAAAAAAGGTATTTACAGCTCAGATGAGAAAAGCCTGCTCGTGGTCATCAGGACAGCGCCCAACCTTGATCAGAAGAACAGAAAAATTCTTCTGGACGCTATGAAAACAGGGCTGGACAAAATTTTTGGTTCAACAGATTATAAAATCCATGTGGCAGGATATTCTGTGGTGGATGATGCAGTGGGCACACGGCTGGTTCAGGATTCCTTCCGCCTTTTTCCCCTTGTTACAGGCGTGGTTGTAATTTTTCTTTTTCTTTCCTTCAGGAATTTTGCAGGGGTTGTGTATCCTCTTCTCACCGTGCTTCTTGCCGTTCTCTGGTGTGTGGGCACAATGTCTTTGTGCAATGTTCCCCTGTCTGTTGTCACGGTTGCTCTTCCTGTTCTGATGGTGGCAGTGGGATCTGCCTATGGTATTCATCTTGTGCATTATTATTCCCATCACTGCAACAAAATTTCTGACAGACAGAAAGGGGTTGCAAAAACCCTGGACGGAACCGGCATCGGGGTGGTGATGGCAGGACTGACAACAGTTGCAGGATTTGCATCACTTGCTTTTAATGATATAATTCCCCTTCGGGACTTTGGAATTTTTACTGCACTTGGAACTTTTTTTGCCCTTGTTATTTCATTGGTACTTATTTCAGCCCTGCTGGCAAAATTCGGGATCAAGTCCAGCAGAAAAAATGACAGGGCTGGTGATCAGCAGAAAACAAAAGTAAAAAAAATCAGGTTCTGCGCCGGCGCAGGCCGGATTGCAACGGACAATCCCGGCAGAATTCTGGCTGTAACCCTTGCTGTTCTCATTGCATGCGGTTTTTACCTTTCTTCTGTCAAAGTTGAGATGAACAATATCACCTTTTTCAAAAAAGGTTCTGATATCAGAAAAGCTGATAATTTCATCAACAATAAGTTTTCAGGAACAGTGGATATACGGGTTGTTTTTTCTTCTGACAGACGCAACGCAGTCCTGTGTCCGGTTGTCATGGAAGCCATGCAGAAAATTGAAGAAATGGTAAATACCCAATATCCTCAGGTTGGTAAAACTGTTTCAATGCTGGATCTGATACGTAAAATGAATCAGGCCTTTTATTTCAATGACCCGGCAGATTACAGAATACCGGGGCTGAATGACCTTGCAGGAGAAAAAACACCTTCTGCATTACAGGCCCATCTTGCATCATATCTTGACAAGTACCGGCGTTCTGATACAAGACCTGTTATTGATTCCCGGAAAATGAATGCTGCCATGACACTTCAGGTGAAAACAGCTTCAAGTACAATTACAAATGCTGTCATGAAGTCCGTGGACAGGCTTTTGTCCGGCAGCCTTGGAAAACGCCTGAAAGAAGCTGGAATAACCTGGCATATAACCGGAACAGGGGCCCTGTATCTTGAAGCTGAACATCTCATTGTGCATGGCCAGCTTAAATCCATTGCCGTGTCCCTTGTTATTGTCCTTGTTCTGGTCGGTCTTGTCATGCAGTCTGTGATGTACGGGCTTTTTGCCGTGATCCCGCTTTGCGCGGCTCTGGTGGTGAATTTCGGCATCATGGGTCTGCTTGATATTCCCCTTGATGCTGCAACAGCCATTACAGCCTGTGTTGCAATAGGCATAGGTATTGATTACGGGCTTCATTATCTTACCCGGTACCGTCTGCTGCGCAGTGAGGGCAAAGATCACAGAACAGCAGCCCGTGAAACAGCAGATATTACAGGAGGGGCTATTCTCATAAATGCACTTGCCGTTACAGCAGGTTTTCTGGTCCTTACTGCATCTGCCTTTGTGCCTCTCATAAACCTTGGCATACTGATTGCCACAACCATGCTGACCTCTGCAACGGGTGCTCTTACACTGCTTCCTGCAGTTCTGACCATTGCAGACAGATTTAATTTATTAACGCAAACACACAAGGAGTAAATCATGAAAAAAATATGTATTCTTACACTTATTGTTCTGGGACTGTATCTGCCTGTTCATGCATTTGAAATGCCAGGGCCCTATGTAAAGGAAAATGCAGCAAAGGACGGCCGGCTGATAGCTGAAATTACAAAGGATTTTAACAGGCCGGCAGAGGATATGGTGATTTATGCAGTGATGACGCTTAAATCCGGCAAAACAGTGAGTGATACAAGAAAGGTCATAATCAAGGAAAAAACTTATGCAGACCTTCAGCGTGCTCTTTTCAGGTTCGTGGATTCAATGAAACGCGGCCTGACCTTTCTTACCATTGAAACCCACGGCAGAAACAATGATCAATACCTTTATACCCCTGCCATAGGCAGGCCGCGGCAGATTGCATCCCAGGACAGGCAGAACGATTTTGAAGATACTGACCTGACCAATGAGGACCTTGGCGGGCTCAAGCTTGATGATTATACATACAGGCGCGGAAAGGACAGAAAAATAGGCGGCAGACTCTGTTTCAGGGTCACAGCCATTGCAAAGGACAGGAATGCAAGATTTCCCAGAAAGGTAAGCTGGATTGACTGCAAAACCTTTGTACCTGTCAGGGTCAAGGTATACAACCGGGACAACAAGCTTGAAAGAGTGCTTGCCGCAGGCGATATCCGTAAAATAGGCAATATCAATATTGCATTCAAGACCGTGGCAAAAAATCTGATTCAGGATCATACCACCATACTTCAGGTGGTCAGGGCCCAGGTGGATACTGGAATAGATTCAGGTGCATTTGACAAGGAAAAAATGGGGGAACCATGGGCCGAGCATTTTTAAACCGTGTATTTTCAAACCTGAGCACATTTCTATGTGTGGTTCTGTGTTTCATGCTGATTCTGGTATCAGGTACAGACCTGCATGCAGCAAAGGATAACAATGGCGCATCTCATAAGATCAGTGCATCTTCCGGCACTTCTGTGGCCAATGATGATGAACAGGATGATGATCTTATGATGGATGACCTTTTAAATGAGGCAGGTGCTGATACTGTATTGCCTGAACCGGAACCAGGGGCAGGAAAAAGTTTGCCTCTGCGCCTTGAAGGCCAGGTGATTTCAAGTCTGTGGATGCCTGTGCATGATCCTGATACCCTTTATACAAGCAACCGCATGGATTTAAGAGCATGGAAAGATCTTTCTGATTTCAGGTTTGAGGGACGGTTCAGGCTTGATTATCAGGATCTTGAAGGCAGCAACAAAACAAGGGCTGGTATAAGGGAGCTTTATGCAGGCTACAGAACTGATGCCATTGCAGGCAAACCAGCAGAGTTTTTTCTTGGCAGAAAAATGATTTACTGGGGCAAGGGAGATGAAGTAAGACCGCTTGACAGGGTCTGTCCCCAGGATTATACAAGCTTTCTGTTTTATGATTTAAATGATCGCAAAACAGGAAGAACAGGGATGTTTTTCAATATTGAGCCAGGACAGGATTTAAGATTTGAAGGGTTCTGGTCTCCATATTTTGAAGCTGATTCAAGCCCGGGTCTTCATGATTTTTTTGAGCCAGGTGCAATGAAAAAATTCACTGCTCTTGGCATTGACATCAATGAAGCTGATTCTCCCAATGAATGGGCTTATGATGCAGGCATTGGCGGCAGGCTCATGTTTTCCCTTTTAAAGGCTGATATAGCCCTGTACGGATTTTACGGCAGAGATCCTGCACCTGTTTACAAGATCAGCCGACTTGGAGTTCATCCCCTTACAGGCCTTGCCGTTATCCCAAAGGCATTTCAGGCAGTGCATCCGCGCATGGGGCTTTTTGGGATGGATATTGAACGCAGTGCAGGCCCGTTTGTGCTCAGGGCAGAAGCAGCATATCAGAACGAGGGAGCATTTTACAATGTTGATTTTGAACACAGGCCCCTTCTTCTGCTGAAATACCCTGAAGGCGTGATGCAGAAGGATCAGATACAATATGTACTGGGCCTTGACCGGAATGATCTGTTTGTGCACAATCTTTTTTTGAATCTTCAGTATTTTGGCCGCTATATTGTGGATTATTGCAATGAAATTGCTGTGCCTGAATCCATTACAGGCATGACTGCATATCTTAGATATTCACTCATGGATTCAAGGTTGACATTAAGCTACAGGCTGACATCATTTTTTAACGCCAGAAACAACCGCCACCGCCTGGAAGCCGGTTACAAGGCATTATCATGGCTTGAAACCTCTCTGGGTTTTATATGGTATGACGGTAAGTCCGGTACAGGATATTTTGGCCAGTATGATGACAATGATTTCATCTATGCAAAGATGAAAATAGTGTTTTAACAGAAAAATACTGGTTATACCCGGCAGAGGGCAGGGCAACCTGCACTCTGCCCTGCCCCTTGCGTAGAAACCCTGCAACGCACTATTGTCCTGCCTGCAATCACTCTTCCGGCATGGATATGAATAAATTTGAAATTCTTTCTTGATATACACATTAAATAGAAGTATTTTGTGTATAGGATAATTTTAAGGGGGGTAGTTATGAAACGTACCAATATAGTTCTTGATGAAACTTTGGTAAATGAGTGTATCAAAGTTACAGGAATAAAAACCCAGAGAGCTTTAATTGATTATGCGTTACATGAATTGTTAAGGCATGAAAAACAAAGTAAACTTCTTCAACTCAAGGGGAAAATCCACTGGGATGGTGATTTGAAAAAATCTAGAGAAAGCCGTATTTATAATGGTTTTAGTTGATACTACTGTGTGGATTGATTTTTTTTCAGGTCAATCATTCCCCCATGTAAGAATATTTGAAAATCTTATTTTAAATAGAGGAAATATTTGTATTTGTGGGGTTATAACTACTGAAATCCTTCAGGGCATAAAAAATGATAATGAGTTTAAAAAAATTCAGGATTTACTTAAAAATTTAATATTTCTTCCAGCAAGTTATCATACTTACTTGTATTCAGCACAGATATATAGAGAATTGCGAAAGAAAGGTATTACAATTAGAAAGACTATTGATTGTATAATTGCGGCGATTGCAATAGAGCATAATATTCAATTGCTTCATAATGATAAGGATTTTGTTTCAATTGAAAGATATTTTAGTTTGCAGGTGATTAAATAAAATTTTTAGATTTAAAAATAATCGTTTCTCCTTTCATGGATTAAGCATTTAAAATATCCTGCAAAGCCTCAGCACTCTGGCCAAGCTAGCGCCAGACACCATACGACTGCAGAACAAAAGTTCTGTCGGAAGAACAACCATTATGAATACAGCATCAACCGTCCAAAAAACTGGAGCTACCGCGATGTTCTGCGGGGCATGGGAATGAATTACGAATTAATGTACTGAAAAATTTGAGAGCAATGAGTGGAATTTTATGTGTTATTATTGATGTGTCTATGCATAGAAAAGATTAACCCATTTGGTTAATCTTTTCTTGACAGGAGATTGATCTGGATATATCATTTAGAAACAAAAAGTTGGCTAAATCCTTCAACAAAGGTGCATTGCTTGAGAAGAGTCTCGGTACCATACGTGCTAAAAAAATCAGAATTCGTTTGGCTGAACTTAGGGCTGCCGTGAATCTTATGGATTTTTGGCCTCCAAAGAGCGGGCCGAGCCGATGTCATGAACTACAGGGACAACGGAAGGGACAACTTTCTATGGATTTGGATCACCCTTATAGATTGATTTTTGTCCCTGACCACAATCCGATTCCCAGACGGAAAGATGGCGGGCTGGACTGGTCCCAGGTAACCACCGTTAAAATTTTGGGGGTGGAGGATACACATGAGTAGTAAACACCCGAATCAGTATATACCAGATTATATTATATCACCAGGTGAAGTCCTTGAAGATTATCTTGAAACCCTTGGAATGACACAGGCTGAACTTGCAGTTAGAACCGGGTTGACCAAGAAAACCATCAACGAGATTATCAAGGGGAAATCACCTGTTAGTCACGAAACAGCACTAAAGTTTGAGCGCGTATTGGGCCGTCCGGCACATTTTTGGAACAACATGGAAAGAAAATTCCAGGAAGACCGGATTCGTCTGGCAGAGCAAGAGCGTCTGGAATCGAATCTGGACTGGTTGAAGAAAGTCCCAGTCAATGCCATGGTTAAATTGGGCTGGATATCTAAACGCAATAACAAATACACGCAATTAGAAACTGTCTTGAACTTTTTCGGAGTAGCTTCGCCAGAGCAATGGTACATGGTCTGGCAAAAATATCAAGTTGCCTATCGCCAGACTCAACGCTTTAAAACCAGTGCTGAA
The DNA here is from genome assembly GCA_964408295.1 of uncultured Desulfobacula sp. Classification (GTDB taxonomy): domain Bacteria; phylum Desulfobacterota; class Desulfobacteria; order Desulfobacterales; family Desulfobacteraceae; genus Desulfobacula. The sequence continues at coordinate 14,856 of CAYOYY010000018.1, forward strand.
TCAGTGTCCGCATGGCTGCGTCAGGGTGAAATTAAAGCACGTGAGATCAGATGTGCACAATTTGACCGAAAGCGTTTTTTTGATATTCTTAATGAAATTCGTGGACTGACAAAAGAATCTCCGGATATTTTTGTGCCTGAGCTGGTAAATTTGGCCGCTTCAGCCGGGGTTGCTGTAGTTTTTGTGCCAGAGTTGCCTAGAACCGGTGTTTTTGGAGCTACAAGATGGCTGAAGGGTAAGGCTCTTATTCAGCTCAGCCTGCGTTACAAAAGTAATGATCATCTTTGGTTTACCTTTTTCCATGAAGCTGGACATATCCTCAGACATGGCCGGAAAGAAATCTTTATTGAGGGCAATGGCTTGGATGGAGAAAAAGAGGAAGAGGCTAATGCTTTTGCCCGCGATAAGCTCATTCCACCAGCTGATTACCGCCGCTTTCTTTCAACTTGGGATGGCCGATCCCTGGAACCAGTTCAAAGATTCGCCAGGGAAATTGATATTGCTACTGGAATCGTTGTCGGTCGCTTGCAATTCGATAACTGCCTCCCCAAATCACATGGGAACAAGCTCAAAGTTTTTTATAGTTGGGAATAGGTTTGTGATCATCCTAAGTCTTAAAAAACAATAAAGCGGCTTGTTTTGTAATATTCAAATTTAATTATTGTTGACAAAGAAATCGTCAATGATTTTTTCAGACTTTAACCTGCGGCCGTAGGCTGCTGCGCTTTTTTTATCGGCAAATTCAGAGACCTGGACCACAAACCAGGTTTTGCCTCCTCCTTTGACCTTCTTTACTCTGGCTTTGATGCCTCTTTTTTTCAGCAGTTCTATATATCTGTCAGCATATTTGCGTTTAAGATAGGCTGCAACCTGTATGGTAAATGGTTTGGGGATCTTTATTTCAATTTTTGTTTTTTCCTTTTGCACGGTTTTTGTTTTCATTATATATGACAAAGTATTGGCTATGAAAACTGCAACAACCACTGCCATGATGCAAAGGCATCCTGATTTGATATAAAACCGTGCTTTTTCATGGGTTCTGATATAAACTGCCGCTGAAACCATTAATCCTGAAAATATTTTCACAGGTTTCCACAGGTATTTTATGAATGATTTCAGGAGATTGCGTTTTTTAACTGTTTTTGTTCTTTTGTCAGGCATATGGCCTGAACGGGCAAAAATTATTTCACCTGATTTCTGATCATCATGAAAATTTCCGGTTACTTCCCTGATTTTTGCACCATATTGTTTTTCATAATCAGGGTTTTTCATGATCTGGCGGTATAATCTGCATGCAGTAAAATCCTGTCTGCCAAGAGCCAGAAAAATTTCAGCAATTGCAGGTGCCAGGATATCATTGTCATAATGGGCAGCAGCAAGCCCTGATAATACCTGCTGATCGAGCAGTGAGACAACACTGGCGCGCCTGAGCCTTGCAAGCCATAATTCTGCAATTTCTTCATCTTCCGGGAATATTTTAAGATAAGGCGCAGGAATTTTTGCAAATTCAGGACTGGCAGTTTCTGTATTAAGTGTGAATCCTGCAATGGCACGGTATAAACACCCTGTTATTTTTTTTGCACAAAAAGGCCATATGAGAAATGAGTTATAAATTCTCAATGCTTTTGCATAATTTTGTTCCGCCTTGATGGTGATTGCGCTCATTTCCCACGATTGAGCGTCTTTTACCAGTTTTTTTATGGATTTTACTGCCAGATAATTCATCAGGCCTGAAATGGCTGTTCCTGTTATTATCAATATGGCCAATCCTGCTCCAACAGGGTTGAGGCCCGGAAAAAAATCAGTGATCACAGGCATTGCGGAAAATACAACAGGTATGAATACAAGCAGTGTTATCCACAGCTGAATGCTTATGTTTTTTAAAATCCAGATCATCTTTCAGGCTCCGGCTGTTCCTGTGGAGGGCATGGGTGCTGGTCAGGTTTCAGTGCTACTTCCATGATTTGCGCATCTGCCTGTGCAGGGTCGGGCAGGCACCCTGTTGCAGCGTCCACTTTTTCAAAGCGGATATTGTCAGGAATTGCAAAATCCCTCACAGGCTCTGATTTTAAAGCCTCCATCATGAAGTGAGTCCAGATTGGAGCCGCTCCCCTGCCGCCTGTGATGCCTGCTCCGTTTGCAGCTATCAGGCTTTTTTTCCGGTCAAACCCTGTCCAGACCGAGGTGCAGAGCCCTGGAGTAAATCCGGTAAACCAGGCGTCCCTGAAATTATCAGTGGTTCCTGTTTTTCCGGCTGCAGGGCGGTCAAATCCGAGGCGGCGCACAGACCTGCCCGAGCCTGTATCAATGACTGCTTTCATCATATCGACAACCTGAAAACATGTTGCAGCATCAAGCACTCTTTTATCCTGGACAATATGTTCAAAAAGCACTCTGCCCAATGCATCTTCAACCCTCCATATCATGAATGGCCTGTGCCGGATTCCCATATTGGCAAATACAGTATATGCTGATGCCATTTCAAGCGGGGTTACGGTACATGAACCAAGGGCAAGGGAATATACCGGCTGAAGCGGGCTTGTGATTCCGCACGCCCTTGCTGTTTCTATTACAGATTCAGGCCCTGTTTTCTCCATTAGCTGAGCTGCAATGGTATTGACCGAGCGGAAAAGTGCTTTTTTTAAAATCATTGTGCCGCTGTAGGTTCTGCTGAAATTTTCAGGGGCCCAGTCCTTTCCTCCCTTTATGTGTATTATTACCGGTTTGTCAGTCATGGGAGTTGCCGGGTTCAGCCCTCCGGGATCCTTGAGGGCAGTATAATACAGAAAAGGCTTGAACCCGCTTCCCGGCTGACGCCTGCTGTTCACTGCGCGGTTGAAGGTGGTTTGGGAATATTGTCTGCCTCCCACCAGGGCCTTGACAGCTCCTGAACCTGTATCAATGGCCACGAGCGCACCCTGTGGACGGTCTTCATCATCACCCTTGATTCCCATCATGGAATCAAGTCTTTCAAGGCCTTTTTTCAAAGTGGTGCGTGCAATGGCTTCAAGCCTTGTGTCCAGGGTTGTGAAAACCTTGATTCCACCGTGAAAAACAACTTCCTGACCATATTTTTTTATCAGTCTTGCCAGTACTGCATCTGTGAAATAATCTGTTTTTTCAGATTCAGGGTTCATGCGGTTCAGATCAGGCTTCGAAGCCATTGCCTTCTGTGCTTCAGTCCGGGAGATAAATCCCACGCTGACCATTCTTTTTAAAACAATGGCGCGGCGTTTAAGCGCAAGGTCATAATGCCTGAAAGGATTGTAGTTTGTGGGGGATTTGGGCAGGCCTGCAAGAAGGGCAGCTTCCGGCAGTGTAAGGTCAATGGCTGATTTACCAAAATATATCTGAGATGCCTTTTCTATGCCCTGGGCTCCTGCTCCAAAATAAATCTGGTTGATATATGCCTGAAGTATTTCCTGTTTTGAATTGGATGCCTCCATCTGCAGGGCTATCAGAAGCTCTTTGAATTTTCTTGTATATGATTTTTTAAATGAGAAAAAAAGGTTTTTTGCAAGCTGCTGGGTAATGGTGGAAGCTCCCTGTACCTTGCCTTTTTTAAAAAGGGTGATATAAAGTCCTTTTGCAGTTCTTAATATATTGATTCCGTGGTGTTCAAAAAATCTGTGGTCTTCCACGGCAAGTATGGCATTGATAAAATGTTTGGATACCATGCTCAGGGGCACGGCTTTTCTTTCTCCAAGTGTAAGCAGAACCTGGCCGTTTGAGGCAAAGATCATGGTCTGGGGGGTTTCAATTATCCTGCTCAGCGGAGATGGCAGTTTGGGAAGATCACGTGCCGTATAAAAGACGGCAAACACCCCTGCAAGGCAGCCTGTACAGACAAGTATCAGCCCTGTGAACCACAATGAACGTATAATATATGCAAGCCTGGTTAATATTCTCAATTACTGCTCTCCTTTAAGTCTCAGGCTCAGCTGCCATACAGCCCATTCCCGGCCTCTGATGAAAACCACGCTGCTGCCCTTGGGGCTTGTAAATTCAAATCCGAGCCTGATATATCCTTTGTCCGCCTCATTCCAGATACCTACTTTTACAATCTTTCCTTCCTGGTCAAGGAGAATTTCAGGATTTTCCATCAGATCCGGAAGTATATCAGGCTGAAGCCTGAACACGGCATTGAAAAATATATCGGCAGGGTAGATGCGTCCGGCAAATTCAGGCATGTCAGACAGCCTGCCAGGTATGGATTTCTCTTTGTTCTCAAGCTGGGCAAGATCTGATTTTTTCAGTTCAATCTCGTTTATTACCCTGTTCTGTGAGTCAATGAAATAAATTTTGATTCCATCGGCAGTTCCCTGGCAGAATATTCTGTCAAGCACTCCGCCTTTTAACAGCCATGCAAGGCGTACCGGATTTATCAGTTCACTGGCCTTTGATCTGGCAATGCCAAGGTATAGTTTTTTAAATTCTTCCTGATCAAGGGTTACCCATTCTCCAGGCAGAAGGCCTGACGCAAGACTTTCAAAGGATGACGCCTGCCTGGCGTTTCTTGTGATATCTTCTTTTTTGTGTATAAGCTGGTCAAGGTATTCATGGGCCCTGGAAGCCTGCTTACCTGTTTTCCAGACAGTGCCTTTTTCAGGGCGTGAATCGTTTATGGAAACAAGGTATGAGCCCATAAGGTTTTCAATCCATCCAAAACGCAGTTCAGAAGCAATAAAGCTGAGTGTAAATATCAATACAGCAATGTTGAGAAAGGAAAAAACCCTTTTCAGCCATTCGGAAAAATTTAATGGATCATGCATTTGAAAAATCATGAAAGAAGCAGCTTTTTTGATTTGTTTCAGACCCTTCCGGCCTGTTTTAATGATGTATTATATACAGTATAAAGATTGCGGTGGTCTGTCAGGGCTCTTGAAAGACATGATTCAAACCTTGCTATATCCTTTACATTTATGATGGAGTTGACACTTGCATGCAGGGCAGCCATGTCATCTCCTGTGGTGAATTTTCTGCTGAACCATACAACGCAGATCCTGCGGCGCAGGGACATGTCAATGTCATTCATGCGTGAAATGATTTCAGAGATGCCGCTGTTGCTGTCAAATTCATCATCAATTGTCACAAGGTGATAAATATTGTACTCCATTTTTATGAATGCAGCTCTTGTGTCTTCTGCTGTTTCAGTGTTAAAGCCCATCTGTCTGATTCCTGCATGTATTTTTGCCTTCAGTCCGGGATTTCCAATGCATACAAGGGCATTGTGATGGGTACCGTTGAACAGCTCGGAAAAATCCTGGTGTGACTGTGGGCCATGGCCGGGGTTTGTCCTGCCTGCTGCAGGCACAATTATTTTTTCCCTGCACCTGGGGCATTTGAAAGCAGCATCCCTGTCTGCCGGAATTTTATTGTCAGGAATATTGAACCTTGCCTTGCAGTTATGGCATGTTATGTTCATGGCCTATTTGCTCCCCCTGTATGAATGATCAATCTCAAGGGAGTCGACCTTTGTGGTGGTCTCCCCTCTGGCGCTTTTGATGGAATCCAGTCCTCTACCAACAATATCCTTTCTTGATGCATAGGAAGATGCTGTTTCTTCGCTTATGCTTCCTTCCTCATAAAGAGAAATTATGTATTCGTCAAAGGAAACCATGTTCTGGGCTTTTCCCGCTGTAATGATGTCGTGGAATGTTTTGCCTTCTGATTCCCCGTTGAGTATGGCATCCTTTACCCTGAGGTTGGTTCCCAGGATTTCAAATGCAGCAACCCTTCCTCCTCCTGTTTTCGGCAGGAGCCTCTGGGAGACAATCCATCTTACACTGTCAGCAAGGCGGACCCTGATCTGTTTTTCTTCTTCAGTTGAAAACATGCCAAGCACACGGTTGATTGTCTGGCCAGCATCAACAGTATGCAGTGTGGACAGGACAAGGTGGCCTGTTTCTGCTGCAGTAAGGCCTATTTCAACTGTTTCCCTGTCCCTCATTTCACCCACAAGAATGATTTTAGGAGCCTGACGCAGGGCAGCTCTTAGCCCATTTGCAAAGGTGTCAAAGTCAATGCCAAGTTCCCTCTGGTTAAATGTGGATTTTTTCTGGGGATGCTGGTATTCGATGGGGTCTTCAAGTGTGATTACGTGCACTGATTTGTTTTCGTTTATTTCATCCAGAAGTGCAGCAAGTGAGGTCGATTTACCTGATCCTGTGGCACCTGTGACAAAGATGATTCCGTTTTTTTCCTCTGCCATTGTATAAAAGGCCTGTGGCAGATTCAGTTCCTTTATGGTGGGAATCTTTGTTTCAAGTTTCCTTAATACAATGGAATATTTGCCTGATCTTGAAAAAATATTCACCCTGAATCTTGCCTTGTTCCCGAGCTGATATGAAAGGTCGCATGAGCCTTCCCTGATCAGGGTTTCAGTAAGCTTTCTGTTATTGTTGATCAGGTTAAGGGCAAAGATTTCTGTCTGAAAGGGGGTAAGCACCCTGAATTCAGGCTCTATATTGACCGGCTCCAGCTGGCCTGAACTTTCAACCTGAAGGGGCTTTCCAGGAGTCAGGTTAAGGTCTGACACATTGTCATGGGAATCCAGCATCCTGGACAGAATATGGTCAACCTGCTGTTTTTTCATGCTGTTTTCCTTTCAGGTTATCAGGCTTCTGTAAAATCCGCAGGCGGATTTCTCAGGAAGGGCCTGAACAATGATTTGTTGTTTGCCTTGCCATATGCTTCATCAGGATCTATCCAGCCTTTTTTGTACAGCTGCATGATGGCATCGTCCAGAAGCTGCATCCCATACTGTTTTCCTGTCTGGATCATTGACGGGATCTGGTGAGTTTTTGCCTCCCTGATCAGGTTACGCACAGCAGGGGTTGCCACAAGGATTTCAAGGGCAGCGCATCTGCCTTTTTTATCGATTCTTTTGAACAATGTCTGGGCAACAACAGCCCGAAGTCCGTCTGCCAGGGTTGAGCGTATCTGTGCCTGTTCAGTGGAGGGAAAAACTTCAATGATACGGTCAACGGTCTTGGCTGCGCTTGAAGTATGAAGGGTGCCGAAAACAAGATGGCCAGTGGATGCAGCTTCTATGGCAAGGGAGATGGTTTCAAGATCCCTGAGTTCGCCAACAAGTATGATATCAGGGTCTTCACGCAAGGCTCCGCGCAGGGCAGATGAAAAAGTCTGGGTATGAAGTCCCACTTCCCTGTGATTTACAATACAGTTCTGGCTTCTGTGGACAAATTCTATGGGGTCTTCCACAGTGATTATATGGTCTTTTCTGGTTCTGTTTGCCTGATCTATGATGGCGGCAAGCGTGGTTGACTTACCAGAACCTGTCGGCCCTGTCACAAGGACAAGCCCGCGTGGCAGATCTGCGAGTTTTGCAATCACAGGGGGAAGCCCGAGCTGTTCCACGGTAAGGATTTCAGACGGAATTTCACGGAATACAGCTGAAATCCCGTTTTTCTGCATGAAATAATTTGCCCTGTATCTTGCAAGCCCCGGAATTTCATAGCCAAAATCAACATCCCCTGTTTCTTCAAAGATCTTGATTTTTTCCTGGGATGTTATCTCATATAAAAGCTTTCTTAATTTGTCACTTGTAAGAACCTCGTATTTGATTCTTTCAATGTCGCCGTGAAGCCTTATTGCAGGCTGCTGACCTGAAGCAAGGTGAAGGTCGGAAGCACCCTGCTCATGCATTAGTTTGAAAAAAGCATCAATCTGGGCCATTTTTGTACCTTTGATGAATAATTATATGAAGTCCGGATCAGGCCTGCCTGATGAATTTCAGGCTGGCATCAGCTTCATCAGCTGCCTTGTTTTCTTCCTTTGTTATTTCCAGCATTTTGGAGTGGGATTCCAGTACAGCGCTTATCTGCATTTCAAGCTGAATCCTCTGTCTTTTCAGCTCAATGATGTCGCTGTGCAGCTGTGAAAGTCTTTTGTGTGCTCTGCTGAGTATTTTTTCCGCTTCCACCTCGGCATTAGCAATAATGACCTGTGAGGATTTTTTTGCATTTTCCTTCATCTGATCCAGAACTTTCTGGGACTGGATCATGGCGTTTTTCATGGAATTTTCCCGTTTACGATAACCCTGGTTTTCCAGATCAAGCCTGTGATTTTCCTCGTGCAGGGCCTGGATGGTCTGATTCAGGTTTTCAAGTTCCCTTGCAACTTCCTCAAGAAAATAATCAACTTCCTGAACATCAAATCCTCTGAATCTTGTGGTGAATTCCTTTTGTTTTACTACAAGCGGTGTTACACCCATTTGAATACCTCACACTTTTTATTAACTGATTGTGCGCGCCAGCCCGTGAAGACTGTTCACAACAAAGGTCTGTAAAAAAATAATTGCCAGAATGACAATGACAGGGGAGATATCAAGTCCTCCGAAATTAACAGGTAGTCTTTTTCTTATCTGATAGAAAACAGGCTCTGTTGCATTATTGATAAATCTTACTATGGGGTTGTAGGGATCAGGGTTTACCCATGATAAAACCGCACCTGCAATTACAATCCACATATAAAATGTCAGTGCATAATCTAAAACAACTGCAACTGCTTCAAAAAAATTAGCCAGTATAAGCATTTATATTACCTTTATTCAATAATTTTACAATGTTTCACAGCTCTGATTAACTATGAACAGGAGAAAAAGTCAAGTTTTTTGTGGCATTTACCAACAATACGGCCTGTCCTGCATGAATATTCAATAAGGAAATTCAGGTATCTGTGAACTGCCATGGCAGGAAAATTTGATTTTACTGGTACATTGATATTTAATCTGTTAGATTATATAGATATACCATATCTTCATCCAACCCATCTGAAATGTGAAAAGGAGGTTTACCGTGCATGATTCCAGTAAAAAATCAGGTTCAGGCTCCATGGACACTCCGGAAAATACCAAAGGCATTAAAAGAACATCTTCAGGCAGGTCTGGCGAAATAACCGACGCAGGCAGCATGGATAAAATCCGCGATATTCTGTTTGGCAATCAGGCAAGGGATTATGAAAATCGTTTTGCAGGAATGGAAGAACAGCTTGCCCGGGAGATCGGCAGTTTAAAGGAAGAGCTTGCCGGAAGAATAGATGCATTGGAATCCTATGTGAAGCAGGAAATCAAGGATATTAATGCAAGAATCAAGACAGAGGCTGATGAAAGGGCTGAATCGGACAGGAAAATCCAGGCACAGCTGAACGATGCCGTTGAAACCCTTAATAAAAAATTGGTTGCAGAAGAAGAAAAACTGGCTCTTAAATCAAGCGAACTCAGGGAGCAGATTCTGGCTCAGTCCAAACAATTGTCAGCAGAAATCCTGTCAAAATATGAGCAGGCAGAACTCAGCCTGAAGCAGGCCGCAACCCGTCTTGACGACGCAAAGGTCAACCGTTCTGACCTGTCCGGTTTTTTTCTTGATATTGCCATGCGTCTTTCAGGGGACGATGATGCAGGTTCTTCGTCTGAATAGAACAATGACTGGGAAATCAGCATGAAACAGAAAGCTGACAGGAACAGATCTTTTGCCTCATTAAAGCATATACTGCTGGAGGCTGAAAGAAAACGGCTTGACAACCTTGAATTGCGCCTTGACGATCCCATTGTGAGGGCCAGAGAAATAAGCCGCGTGCTTCCTGAGGCTGTGTCCTTTTCCACACTGGAAAATGACCGTCTTGCACAGGCGCTTCAGCCTGCGGTTGATGATTCGCTTAAAGCTTCTGTGAAGAAAAATCCTTCAGCCATTGCAGAAGCTATTTTTCCTGCTCTCGGGCCGGGGCTGCGCAAAGCTGTGACATCAACCATAAGGTCAATGGTGCAGTCCCTGAATCATATTTTAAACCGCAGCTTCTCCGTTCAGGGACTTAAGTGGCGTATCGAGGCCTTGAGAACACACAGGCCGTTTGCTGAAGTGGTTCTTTTTCATACTCTTCTATATCAGGTTGAGCAGATTTTTCTGATTCACAGCGATTCCGGCGTTGTCCTTGCTCATGTACAGGATGTGAATATAACAGCCCAGGATCCTGATCTTGTGTCAGGCATGCTGACAGCAATTCAGGATTTTGTCAGGGATTCCTTTCATTCGGATAATGCTTCTGATGATATTGAAACTTTAAGGATAGGCTCAGACAGAAGTGTATGGATTGAAAAAGGTGAGCATGCTTTTATTGCAGCGGTCATAAGAGGAACACCTCCACTTGAACTCAGGCTCAGATACAGGGAACTTATCGAGGAGATTCATCTTAAAGCCGGAAAAGCCCTGGAAAATTTTGACGGGGATATTCTGCCATTTACAATTTTCAGGGATCAGCTTGAGAAAGGGCTTCAGGCAAGAAAAAAAAATGATGCCGATAAAATTTCCCCTCTGGTGTGGATTGCCATGGCAGGTCTTGCGGCTGTGGCAGCTCTATGGGGTTTTCATCAGTACAGGATCAGCCGGGCATGGACTAGTTATCTTGAAAAACTTGAAACACAGAAGGGGTTGATTGTAATATCATCAGATCATGCCGGAGGATATTACAATATATATGGATTGAAGGACCCGATGGCGCAGGAACCTGATTCCCTGGTTTCAGAAGAAGCAAGGAAATTGCTTGATATCAGGCAGTACTGGAAAAAATTTTACAGCCTTGACCCAGGTTTTGTAATCAGCCGTGCACAAAAAATTCTTGCCCCTCCTGCAGGCATTGAACTTTCCCTGGCTGGCGCTGTTCTTGCGGCAAGGGGCAGGGCAGGGCAGAAATGGCTGGACAGATTTGCCATGCTTGGCCCTTCAATTGCCGGTGTGGACTCCATTGATGCAAAACAGGTTAACAATATTGACAAAGAAGGGCTTGCTGAAGCTCTTAACAGGCTTGAAGCCGTAAGGATATATTTTAAGACCAGGACCGCAGACCTTGTGAGGGGGCAGGAAAATTCTCTGGCACGCGCAGTTGAGCTTCTGATGCAGATTCGCAGGTTCAGTACTGTATTACATGAGCCTGTACGTATAATGATCATGGGATATACTGATTCATCAGGGTCTGAAACCCTGAACAGGAAACTCAGCCGTGCAAGGGCTGAACAGATTTCTGATTTTTTAACCGCCCGGGGTCTTTCTCCCTGTATGTTTTTTGTTTCAGGAGCCAGGCCCGATGAAAGACTGGTGCCGGAAAAAACAGTGCATGACAGGCAATTTAACAGGGCAGTTGTTTTCAGGCCTGTTTTATAATACCAAAGGGAGATAAAAGCTTAAATGATCAAAAAAAAGATATGTATGCTCGGGGCATTTGCGGTGGGAAAAACCAGTCTGGTCAGGCAGTATGTCCATTCCATCTTTTCTGAGAAATATCATACAACTGTCGGAGTTAGAATAGAAAAAACCAGCGTGAGAACAGATGGGAAAGATATTGATCTCATTATCTGGGATCTGCATGGAGAAGATGAATTCCAGCATGTGAGGCTTTCCTATCTTACAGGAGCTTCAGGCTGTATCATTGTCGTGGACGGCACCAGAAAAAATACCCTTGCAACCGCCCTGAATCTTAAGCAGATAAGTGAAACTGTAACAGGCCCCATTCCTTTTATTTTTGTAATAAATAAACTGGATTTAAAGGATCAGTGGGAAATTGACCATTCAGTTTTCAAAGAGCTTGAAACACAGGGCATCAATGTTGTCATGACCAGTGCGAAAACAGGAGAATCAGTAAGGGATGCCTTTTTGCTGTTAACCTGTCAAATGGTGGATCAGTCAGATGTATAGTTCATTGAAACTTATTCTGGAACAGGTCTGCCTGCGCATACAGGATGATATTGTCATTGCCTATCTTTTTCTGGACAAGGCAGGTAATATTGTTGAATGCGGAGGCAATTTTAAAGGGCTTGGCCTGCCTGTACCTGAAAAAGGCAGACCTGTTGTTGATGCTTTTGTCTTCATGGAAGGTCTTCTGCCTTTAAAGGGACGGCAGATTGAATTATCCTGCATAAAAATGCAGGGCAGTCCTTTTATGGATGCTGTGCTTTTCAGGGTTGACAAAGGATACGGCCTTTTGGTTCAGAAAACTGCGGACAGGGTTAAATCCCTTGAAAAAGACCAGCAGGCGCGTAATGATATGTGCCTGAAACTTGAACAGAGGGAAAAACTTGTCAAAAAGCACGAAGCTTTTCTGGAAGAACTTTTCTGTGCCCTGAATTTTGCTGTTCTGGAAATGAATGATCAGGGGCATTTTGTTCTCATTGGCACAGCTCCTTCATGGATTGAACATCTGCCTCAGTCAACAGGCCTGCTTGCAGGCCAGCCGTGTGAGGAGGATATTTTCAGTTTTCTTGGTAATTTTATTTATCAGATAAAATCAAGATGGGCAGACAATGATACAACCTGTTTTAAATCAGGGCTGTGGATTGAAAAGGATTCCAATGACCAGGAAATGTTTTTTGAGGCATGTGCCATTGATATTCATGGAAGAAAACTTCTGATAATTTCCCATGACGTGTGCCATCCCAATGAAACCCAGTCCATTATTCAGAAGGGCAGGGAGCTTGCCCTGAACTACCATGAAAGTGAGCGTGCTGCCAGAAAAATTGATGAAGAACGCGGAGAACTTGCACGTCAGCTCCGTCAGTCCCAGAAGATGGAAGCCATAGGAACCCTGGCAGGAGGCATTGCCCATGATTTCAATAATATTCTGTCAGCCATAATGGGGTTTACAGAACTATCCCTTGCCGAACCTGACAACCCGGAAAAGCTTGTTCCAAGACTTGAAAAGATCATGCATGCTGCAGAAAGGGCCAGGGAACTGATCCGGCAGATTTTAAGTTTCAGTCATCAGGATGAATATGAAAAAAAACCGGTTAAATTAAAAGCTCTTATTCTGGAGATTCTCAATCTTTTGAGAGCATCCATACCCCCGTCCGTTGAAATCCAGACCAGCCTGAGGAGCAATTCCCATATTCTGGCTGACCCCACACAGATGCATCAGGTCATAATGAATCTTTGCACCAATGCCTGGCAGGCCATGAAAGACAATGGAGGCATTCTTGAACTTGAGCTTTGCGATGTGAACATAAATGATATGGGAACTGCCGGAAAGCTTGGCCTGTCAACAGGCGATTATCTGAAACTGAGAATCCGGGATACAGGATGCGGCATGTCAAAGGAGATAAGTGACAAGATATTTGACCCGTATTTTACCACCAAAGAGAAAAACAAGGGAACAGGGCTCGGGCTTTCAGTGGTGCACGGCATTGTCATGAAATCAGGCGGTGCCATTACAGTTGAAAGTGAAATTTCAAAGGGCAGTGTTTTTGAATTATATTTCCCGGTGTTTGATTCACAGACCAGTGCCAAACCGTTAACAAGGCCCATGATCAAGGGAAATAATGAGCGCATTCTGTTTGTTGATGATGAAGTCTTTCAGACTGAAATGGCAGAGCAACTGCTTACCCGGCTTGGATATCGTGTGGTGACTGTCAATGACAGCATAAAAGCTCTGGATATTTTTATCAGGGATAATGAAAACTTTGATCTTGTGATCCTTGATATGGTAATGCCGGCAATGAATGGCAAGGTCCTTGCGGAAAAAATGCTGGAGATAAAGCCTGACATGCCCATAATTCTGTGCTCAGGCTACAGTGATGATCTTGACTCTTCCTTTATCAGGAAAAAAGGCATTGCAAGGTATCTTTTAAAACCTGTTGATATGAGGGAATTGTCATGTACCATCCATGATGTCCTGCATAATGGAAAAAATAATTGCCCGACTTCATAATTTTATGAACTGTCCAGGATTGTCAGGCCCGGCAACATGAATGCATATATCCTGGCCGCCAATAGCTTTTCCAATCTGATGCACAGCCTTTGCAGGATGGTTGTTTTCCTCGCTTAGATGAGCGAGAATAACATGTTTTAAACATTGGCTCTGAAGTTCTGCAACAAGTCCTCCGGCATCCATATTGGACAGATGTCCTGTTCTGCCCTTGATTCTCTGCTTGAGATGCCATGGGTAAGGGCCGTTGATCAGCATATCAGGATCATGGTTGGATTCAAGGTAGAGAATATTGCAGCTTTTGAGTTTTTCTTTTACAAGGGCTGTTACAATCCCAAGGTCAGTTGCAATCCCGATTTTATACCCGTTGTATTGTATGGTAAGACCTACAGGATCTGCTGCATCATGGCAGGTGGCAAACGGATGTACCATGATATTGTCGATGCAGAATGATTCGCCGCACTGGAAAAAGCGCAGGTCATCAATTTTTCCAAGTCCTGCACAGGCTTTATGCGTTGGTTCTGTGATGTACAAAGGAAGATTGAACCTGCGGCTTAACACTCCTGCTCCCTTTATATGATCTGAGTGCTCATGTGTGATTATTATGGCAGTGAGGGATTCAGGCTCTATATTAATACTTTTAAGCCGTCTTTGTATTTCAATTCCTGAAAGTCCGGCATCAATCAGCAGGCGGTGGCTGCCGCATGAAACAAACAGGCTGTTCCCCCTGCTTCCACTTGCAAGGGGACACAGCCCGACACGATTATTTTGCGTCATTTTTCGCAGCTTTGTAGCTGAGTTTTATCTTTCCATCCCTTGTGATATCCAGAACCTTGACCTTGATAATGTCACCTTCATTTATCACATCATTTACCTTTTTTACCCTGTGATTGGCAAGCTCTGATATGTGAACCAGGCCGTCAGTTCCCTGTTTGATATTGACAAAGGCTCCAAAATCAGTGATTTTTACCACCTTGCCTTCATAAATCGCTCCTATTTCAGGGTCAAGGGCAATGTCAGACACCATTTTCATGGCTGCTGCCGCATCTTCCTCATTTTCCGCAGCTATCTTGACAAGGCCTTCGTCATTGACCTCGATGACAGTGTTTGTGTCAGCCTGGAGCGCTCTTATGACCTTGCCCCCCGGGCCTATGATTTCCCTGATCTTGTCTGATTTGATCTGGATACTGACAATTTTGGGAGCATGGGGAGATACTTCCTTTCTTGCATCATGCAGGGTTTCAAGCATTTTATCAAGAATATGCATGCGGCCTGCATGAGCCTGCTTAAGAGCCTTTTCCATGATTTGTCTTGAAAGCTCCCTGATCTTGATATCCATCTGAAGCGCTGTGATGCCTTCTGCTGTTCCTGCCACCTTGAAATCCATGTCTCCGAAGTGATCTTCATCACCTAGAATATCGGAAAGAATGATTGTATTGTTTTCATCACTGACAAGCCCCATTGCAATGCCTGATACAGGGGCCTTTATGGGGACTCCTCCGTCCATCAGTGCAAGAATTCCTGAACATACGGTTCCCATGGATGAACTGCCGTTGGATTCCATGACTTCCCCGACCAGGCGGATGGTATATTCAAAATCCTCCTGTTTGGGCAGTATTTTTTCAATTGCACGGGTGGCAAGGTGTCCATGACCTATATCCCTGCGGCTGGGGCCTCCCGGACGCTTGCATTCTCCAACCGAAAATGCAGGGAAATTATAATGCAGCATAAAGGCACGGGTTTCATTGCCCATAAGTGTTTCCACTCTTTGCTCATCCATGCCTGATCCAAGGGTCAGAACTCCCAGTACCTGTGTTTCTCCGCGGGTAAAAAGGGCGGAGCCATGGGGCCTTGGAAGCACCCCGACCTCGCAGGATATCTGACGTATCTCATCAAAGGCCCTGCCGTCGATACGCTTTTTTTCCTTGAGAACAATATCCCGGCTGACCTGTTTTACACATTTGCCAAAGGCTTCCTTTATATCCTTTATGTTTTCAGGGAATTTGTCGGCAAAGTGTTCAACAACTTCTTCCTTCAGGGCTGACAAGGCTTTCTGACGCTCAACCTTGGTTTTTATCTGTACTTTTTCATGTATTTTGTCTTTGCTGTATTCAATCACTTCTGCCATGAGTTTTTTATCCATGACAGGCGGAGTGAATGGCTTTTTTTCCTTGCCAAGTGCCTGTTTGAGCTGAACCTGGAGATCAATGAGAGGCTGCATGGCTTCATGTCCGAAGAATATGGCATCGAGCATGTCTTTTTCTGACACAATATCAGCTCCGCCTTCAACCATTACCACTCCTGTTTTTGAGCCTGCAACCACAAGTTCAATATCGCTTTCAAGCATCTGTTCAAAGGTGGGGTTGGCAATGAATTCTCCGTTTACCCTGCCGACCTTGATGCTTGCAATGGGGCCTGCAAAGGGTATGTCTGAAATTTCAAGAGCAGCTGATGCACCCACCATGGCAAGGGTATCAGGCTCATTGATCTTGTCCATTGAAAGCACAGTGGCAATAACCTGGGTTTCATAATTGAACCCTTCTTCAAACAAAGGCCGGATTGGACGGTCGATAAGCCTTGCTGTAAGGGTCTCCTTTTCAGAGGGCCTTCCTATTTCACGCCTGAAATAATTGCCCGGGATCCTGCCGGCAGCATATATTTTTTCCTGGTATTCAACGGACAGAGGAAGAAAGCTTATCTCTTCCTTTGGTTCCTTTGAGGCAACGGCTGTGACAAGCACTATGGTCTCTCCATACTGCACAGTTACTGCGCCTGAGGCCTGTTTTGCCATTTTCCCGGAACTGATTGAAAACTGCCGCCCGTTGATTGTTGTACTAAATGTTTTTTCCATAATTTCTCCTGTAATCTGTAATTAAAAAAAGGCGGCAACCTGTCAGGAAATTTTTAAAAAAATAAACCCGCATGTTTGTCATTAAATGCCAGGTTAATGACAAACATGCGAACTTATTTAAAAATTGCCTTAAAAATTGCCGCCTGCAAAAAAATAAAAAACCGGCTTTTGACTGACAAACCATCAAAAGCCGGGTGTACGTCATTCTATCGTCTGAGTCCCAGTCTTTCGATTAAGGAACGATAACGGTTCACATCTTTTTTCTTGAGATAGTCAAGAAGGCTTCTGCGCCTTCCAACGAGAATCAGCAGACCCCGTCTTGAATGGTGATCTTTTTTGTGAACTTTTAAATGTTCGGTAAGATAACTTATCCTGTGTGTCAAGATGGCAATCTGGACTTCTGGTGAACCTGTGTCTGATTCGTGGAGCTTGAATTTTTCAATCATCTCCTCTTTGTTTTCAGCTAATAAAACCACTTTAAAACTCCTTTGTCTGGAATAAATAAATCATGGTATGACCTGATTATTCTGTCTTTAACGATTTCCCATCCAATATTCCATTCAGAAAAGAAAATGCAAAACAAAATTTTCATACCATATACAAAAATAAAACCATGTATAGATACCAGTTAATCTGTAAAAACGCAAGAATAATTATAGTCACGCAGGTTTTCATCAAGGGTGATTATGGCGATGACTTCGTTATTTTCCTGAACCACTCTGATGGGCTGCCCCGGGCTGACAGCTTCCGGGGCAGAACCTATTTTTGCAATGCTCAGTTTTCTGCCGAATCTGATATCTACGGCAATATTCCGGTCAGCCCTGATCATGGGCATGAACTCAAGGCATGTGGACAAAGGAACAATTTTCTGGATTTTTTCTTTGTTGTCCATCTGTTCAAGTTCATCAAGGCCAACAGCCTGGTCAAGAGTGAAGCTGCCCGATCCTGTACGGCATAGTTCAGAAAGGTGTGCTCCGCACCCGAGTTTTCTGCCTATATCATATCCAAGTGTCCTGATATATGTCCCTGAAGAACAGGATATTTCAATATCAAGGCAGGGCAGGTCAATACCTTTTAATGCAATATCAAATATTTCAATGGTTCGTGCAGGCTTTACCACGGGTCTGCCCTGACGGGCAAGCCTGTACAGGGGCTGCCCCTTGTGCTTTAATGCAGAAAATACAGGCGGGATCTGCTGCTGAACGCCTGTAAATGAGAGAACTGTCTTTTCAATATCAGCGGGACTGAGGGCGAATACAGATTCCTGCGGGGCCTGTGCAGTAATCCTGCCTGTCCTGTCATATGTATCTGTTTCAATTCCAAGGCAGATTCTTGCTGTATATGTTTTATTGCTGCCAAGGAAAAATTTTGAGATTTTTGTTCCTTTGTTGGTGCAGCACAGCAGAAGCCCTGTGGCAAATGGATCAAGTGTTCCGGTATGGCCGACTTTTCTGAGGCCAAGTTTTTTTTTGACCCGTGCCACTGCCCTGGCAGAAGAAAGGCCTTCAGGCTTGTTAATGGGAATTATGCCGTCTGTCATATGCCCGGTTCAGGAAGGGTTCCTGTCGCTGGATTCAGATGAAGCTGATCTGATCAGCTCGTCAAGCTTGGCTGCCCTGTCAAAGGTGTCATCATAGACAAACCTTAAGTCAGGCATGTATTTCAGTCCAAGTTTGGGGGCTATTTTCTTTTTTATAAATCCCTTTGAATTGTTGAACCCGTCCATGGCCTCCTTTAAACGAATGTTACTGCCGGAGAAAGTTATATAAATTCTGGCAATTTTAAGATCACTGGAAAGTTTTACATGGCTGATGGTTGCAAGATCCATTCTGGGATCCTGCATTTTTCTGGATAGAAGCTCAGTAATGGCCTGCTGTATTCTGTTGCTGACACGTTCAGCACGTAGATAGGGTTTCATTTTTTTTATTCTGCCTTATATTGCCTTTCTTCTATCTCATAACATTCAATTGCGTCCCCTACCTTGATATCATTGTATTTTTCAAGGCCGATACCGCATTCATATCCCTGCTCAACTTCCTTTACATCATCCTTGAACCGCCTTAAGGATGAAAGTTCAGTATCACACTTGATCACACCTTCCCTGAGCAGCCTTACTTTTTTGCCCCGGATAACCTTGCCTTCTGTGACATGGCATCCGGCAATTGTGCCTATCTTGGGCACAACAAAGGTCTCTCTGACCTCGGCCCGTCCTATTATGATTTCATGGAAGGTGGAGGGCATCATACCGTCCAATGCGGTCTTGATATCATTTATGACATCATAGATGATATCATAAAACCGCATGTCAACATTTTCTTCCTTGGCAAGTTTTCTGATCTGCGGGGTGGGTCTTACATTAAAGCCTATGATGATGGCATCGGAAACTCCTGCAAGGGATACGTCTGATTCATTGATTGTGCCAACTCCTGAATGGACAATCTTGACGTCAACCTCTTCCTTGGCAAGGTCTTTGAGTGAATCATTCAAAGCTTCTATTGAACCCTGAACATCGGCTTTGACAATGAGCTTGAGTTCCTTGATTTCAGCAGAACCCAGGTTCTCAAATATTTTTTCCAGGTTGGCCCGGCTTTTCTGTGCAAGTTCCTTTGCTCTCTGCTTCTGCATTCTGTGGGTTGCAATCTGTTTGGCATCCTTGTCAGAAGCCACGGCAATGAGTTCATCTCCTGCATCGGGAACTCCGTTGAGGCCGAAAATTTCAGCAGGTGTGCTGGGACCTGCCGATTTTATTCTCTTGCCTGAATCATCCATCATTGCCCTTATCCTGCCTGAATGCAGGCCGCATACAATGGCATCTCCCTCCTTAAGGGTGCCCTGTTTGACCAGAACAGTCGCCACAGCGCCTCTGCCGGTATCAAGCCTGGATTCAACAACATATCCACTGGCTCTTCTGTCAGGATTGGCTTTAAGTTCAAGCACTTCAGACTGCAGCAGAACCATCTCGAGAAGTTCGTCTATTCCTTCGCCTGTTTTTGCAGAAACCTTCACAAAAATGACGTCTCCGCCCCATTCTTCAGGAAGCAGGCCAAGTTCTGACAATTCTCTCATGATTCTGTCAGGGTCTGCCCCTGCCTTGTCAATCTTGTTTACTGCCACAACCACAGGAACATTGGCTGCCTTGGAATGGTTTATTGCCTCAATTGTCTGGGGCATGACACCGTCATCTGCTGCCACAACAAGTATGACAATATCTGTAACCTGTGCCCCTCTTGAACGCATTGCCGTGAATGCTGCATGTCCCGGAGTGTCGAGAAAGGTGATTCTTCCGCCGTTTGGAGTCTCAACATTGTATGCACCAATGTGCTGGGTAATGCCTCCTGCCTCTCCGCTGGTAATTTTTGATTTTCTGATGACATCGAGCAGGGAGGTCTTGCCATGGTCAACATGACCCATAATGGTTACCACAGGAGCCCTTGCAATCATTTTTCCCTGATCCTCTTCTTCAGATTCCATGTGAAGCAGGGCTTCTTCCTCAAATGAGGCTTTTTCCACCTCAAATCCGAATTCAGCTGCCACAAGCGCTGCCGTATCAAAGTCGATTGTCTGGTTTACAGTTGCCATCACCCCTAAGCCCATTAATTTGACAATCATTTCATTTGCTTTGATTCCCATGCGTTTTGCAAGCTCGGCAAGTTCAATGGCTTCATCAATCTTTATGCGGCGTTTAATTGCCTTTGGAGTGGTAATCTGGGTTTTCTGAAAACTGGTTTTTTTGCCTTTGATATCTTTTCTGCCGCGTTTCTTTTTGCCGCGGCTGCTTTTGTACAAGGCATCGCCTTCAATAACGGATTTTCTTTTGCGGTGTTTTCTTTTTTCCTTTTTTCTTTTTCCCTGTTCAGGTTCCGCAGGCATGGGCATGGCAGAAGGGCCTGCGTCTTTTTTGTGTGCACCTGCAAAACCAGTGGTTCTGATTCTGGATTCAGCTGGCTGTTTTTCTTCACTGCGCTCAGATTTTGCAGAAGGGCCGGAATGAGTCCTGTGATCAGCAGAAGCTGATTTTCTTAAATTTTCAAGCACCACAGGGTCTGCTATCTTAACAATTTTTGCAGGTGTGGATTTTTTCTTTTTCTTTTTTTTCTTTATTTTTTTTCTGTTGGTTTCCTGGGTATCAGAGGCTTCCTTTTCCTGCCGGTTTTCATGTTCTGGCTCAGAAGATGCTGCTGACTGTCTGTTTTCCACATCCTGGTGTTCCTCTGGAATTTTTCTGTGGTCATCTTTTTTATCAGATTTATCAATGGCCTGTTGTTGAGCCTTTTCAGGTTCTGGGACAGGCACAGCCTTCTGGTCTGATTCTTCTTTAGCAGATGAGGAAGCAGGGGCAGGTGAGGGATCAGCGGGCTTTTCAGGTTTCAGCGGAGTCGCAGGTTTTATGATTTTTGCAGGCGTGGATTTTTTTGCTTTTACCTTCGGCTTTGGTTTTTCGGCCTTAATTTTTTGTTTTCCGGCAGTATCAGCTTCTTTTTCCGGGTCTGGCAGTTCAGATTTTTCAGGTATCTTTGTGTCTGAATCCTTTTTGGGCGCATCTTTGGTTTCTGATACTGATTTATGTGCAGTGCCATCCTGTGCAGGTGCAGCATCGGTTTTTTTCTGAACCTGATCTTCGGATTCTTCTTTCCGGTCAGACCTGGTGATGACTTCAGGCTTTTTACGACGTCTGCGTATGACCGATGGCTTGACTTTGACATCGGTTGAACCCTTCTTTTTCCCCAGAAGGGCGTTTCTGATTGCACGGACTGTGCTGTCTTCCAGAGAACTCATATGGCTTTTAACTTCAATTTTCAATTCCTTCATCTTATTAAGAAGCGCCCTGTTCGTCATGTTCAGATCTTTAGCCAGTTCATATACTCTGATCTTCGCCATTTGCTGCCCCCAAGTAATCCCTTTTTTAAAATTGTACTCTGTCTGCCGTATCCAGGCGGCACCTTTGAGAGTTAAGACTCATCTTCCTGTGCGCCGTCTTCCGGGCTTTCCTGGTCCCGGGCTTCCAGTTCTTCTTCCAGAAGATTTCCTGCTTCTTCTATCATTGCCTGTGCTGCTTGTTCTTCTATATCAATTACAGATACTATATCTTCTGTATCAGCTTCACTTATATCAGCCAGAGATGCAAAACCTGCCTTGAAAAGGGCTTCTGCCTGTGCAAGGCCGATTCCGCTGATTTTCATGAGGCTGTCATATCCCTGCTTGACTTCCCTGCTGTATTCTTCTTCGCTTGTAACTTCAAGGTGCCAGCCCGTGATCTCACAGGCAAGAGAAACATTCTGCCCGCCCCTGCCAATGGCAATGGAAAGAAATTCATCATTGACAATAACTTCCATTGATTTATTGTCTTCATCAATGATTACTCTGGCAATTTCAGCAGGAGAAAGGGCATTGCATACAAATCTTGCAATATCCGGGCTCCACTGGATAATATCAATTTTTTCACCACGCAGTTCCTGAACTATGCTCTGAACCCTGTTGCCTTTCATGCCAACGCATGCGCCCACCGGATCAACATCAGAATCAATTGATGAGACAGCAACTTTTGCCCGTACACCCGGAACCCTTGCAGCTCCCCGAAGGGTGACTATGCCTTCTGCCACTTCAGGCACCTCTGTCTTGAACAGTTCAATGAGAAATTCAGGATGGGTTCTGGACAGAATGATCTGGGCTCCTTTTGATTCTTCAAGCACGTCCAGAACATATGCCCTGATCCTGTCACCGCGTTTGTAGTTCTCCCTTGGCATCTGCTCTCTTGGCCTTAATATGGCCTCTGCCTGGCCTAAATTAACTATTATGCTGCCCCTGTCAAAACGCTGAACAATTCCGTTTATTATCTTTCCTTTTTTGTGGATGAAATTTTCATATACTGCGTTTCTCTCAGCTTCCCGCATTTTCTGAATTATAACCTGCTTTGCTGACTGGGCTGCAATTCTGCCGAATTCTTCAGTATCAATTCTGATTCCCAGGCTGTCCCCGATTTCACATTCGGGGTCATATTCATATCCTTCTTCCAGGGTCAGCTCGCTGTCCTCATATTCAACTTCCTCGACAACTTCCTTGAAATGGAAAACTTCAACCTCACCGGTCTTTGTATCATAGTGCACCTCGATATCAGCTCTTGGGCCTATTGTCTTTCTGGCAGCTGATATAATAGCCTCTTTCAGGGTATTGATAAGAACTTCGGGCTCAATACCCTTTTCCCGGCTTACCTGGTCGATAACCCTTTTAATATCCGTGATAAACATTATTAAGTGCTCTCCATATTACTGACCTGCAAGTATTGCTTTGCTGATCGCCTGGTCTGATATTTCAACCTGTTTCCCGTCAACAGCAATCACAACAGAATCATCATTAATTGTTTCAAGGATTCCGATAAATTTTTTGCGGTTGTCAATTGGTTCCTTGACCTCAATTTTTACCTTTTCTCCTTTGAAACGCTGAAAATCCTCTTTTTTGTTCAATGGCCGGTTAGGGCCGGGAGAAGAAACTTCAAGCCTGTAAGTACCGATATTCTCAAGATGGATATCAATAAGATCACCAAGCTGACGGCTGGCATAAACGCAGTCATCCAGGGTTATGCCCAAAGGTTTGTCCAGAAAAATACGTATTATGCTCTCCCTGTTCTGTGTGACCTGCTCTATGTGAACCAGCTCAAACCCTTCTCCTTCACAGAAAGGGACAATTATTTCTTTCAGCTTTTTTACAGGTACGCCTGTATTTTTTTCAGCTCTTTTGCCCATATGAGCCTTTCCTGCCTTTTTTGATATCCTTAAATACAAAAACGGGCAGATGCCCGTTCCTGTAACAACTTAAACAAAATCTTCCCCAAAAAAACCGGTTCAGATCATATCTTAACTCCAATCAATGGAACAACTCTGCCATCCTTCCCTTAAAGATGGAGCGGGCAACGAGATTCGAACTCGCGACATCAAGCTTGGGAAGCTTGCACTCTACCAACTGAGCTATACCCGCATCAGCCGATGAATATACCAATGTGTTTTTTATTTGTCAAATAATAGTTTTTATCAGCAGCACTTATTCAGGCAGGCCGGCGTCAAACTGTTCTACGACCATTTTTGATATCCCTGAATGTATCTTGCTGATATTTTTTTCCTTTAAGGTTTTTGAAGCAGACCTGTACACCACCCTGAATGACAGGGATTTTTTTTCTTCATCAAGTGGCTTGCCCTCAAAGGCATCAAACAGGAATATTGTTTCAACCAGGGGCTGTTTTTCTGATACCATGGTCATATATTCCAGGATATCGCCCACTGCAACAGATTTGTTCACAATAATGGTAATGTCTCTTGACACAGAAGGAAATTTTGGCAGGGGCCGGGCTGTGACAGATGCCGGCAGAACCTGCAGAAGAGCCTTCATGCTGAAATCAAATACAAATGCATCCTGCTTCAGACCGAAGTTTTTAAGGACTTTTTCACTGATTTTACCCAGTGTGCCTATTGCCGCTCCTTTTGAGCTGACCTGTGCAGCATATCCCTTTTCATAATAAGGAAACCCATCCTGTATTTTTTCAAATTTTGCGTCTTTGATCATGAGAGCATTGAGAAGACCTTCAATGATCCCTTTTAAGTCAAAAAAATCAACATCAGCCTTTTTCGAATGCCATGTTCTGGCTGTTCTTGTGCCTGTTATAATGCCGGAAACCATCTCAACCTCTTCAGGCTGTTTTCCTTTATCAGTGGCAAAAAACACCTTGCCTATTTCAAACAGTTTCAGGGTGTCTGACTGCTTGGCAATATTTTTTTTCATGGTTTCCAGCAGGCCAGGAATCATTGAAGTCCTGAGAACCGACATCTGGTCTGATATCGGATTTAAAATAGATTCCACCCGTCTTAATCTGTCATTTTCAGCCAGGCACAGACGGTCGCATGAATTTTCATGGATGAAATTGTAATTGATGGCTTCATGAAAGGAAAAACCGCACATGATCTGTCTTGTTTTTTCTCTCAGTCTGATTTCAGGCGCAACCGGCTTTCCCTTGGCAGGAATCATGGGATAGCTTGTTTTAATATTATTATAGCCCCACAGTCTTGCAACTTCTTCGGACAGGTCTTCTGGCCTTTCAATATCCACCCGGAAAAAGGGAACCATGACTTTGAGCTGACCGCTCTCAAGGATTTTTACCTCAAACTCAACTGATTCAAGTATCTCTTTGATGGTGTCGGAATTAAAATTGGTTCCCAGGCGTGTGTTCAAAGCTTTTGTGTTGACAATGATTTCCCTTTTGACAGGTTTTTGCGGGTGCTCATCAATTATATCATTTAATATGGATGCATCGCATAACCGGGCAATCAGCGCAACAGCCCTGTTCAATGCCCTGACGCTTGCATCAGGGTCGATTCCGCGTTCAAACCTGTGGGATGCATCAGTTGATATCCCGGTTCTTTTGGCAGTTTTTCTTATTGAAACAGGGTTGAAATATGCACTTTCCACAAGAACCCTGGTGGTTGAATCAGAAATTTCAGAATTTTCTCCACCCATTACACCTGCAAGGGCAACAGGTTTTTCACCGTCACATATCATCAGCATATCAGGTTCAAGTTTATGGGTTTTTGTGTCCAGAGTGGTAAATTCTTTATCATCTCCTGCGCGCCTGACAATTATTCTGCCCTGTGCAAGCATGTCAAAATCAAAGGCATGAAGGGGCTGGCCTGTTTCCATCATGACAAAATTGGTGATATCAACCACATTGTTTATGGGAGTAAGACCTATTGCTTCAAGTTTCTGCTGGAGCCAGAACGGTGAGGGGCCTATTTTCACGTCAAAGACAAGGCCGGCCGAGTATCTTGGGCACAGGTCAGGATCAAGTATCGTTACTTTTGCATGGTCATGAATGGATTCTTTGATTATTCTTTCTTCAGGCAGGGAAAAGTCAGGCAGCCTGACTTTCTGCTTCGGGTCTGTGAACGCCCCGATTTCACGGGCAGTTCCTATCATGCTCAGACAGTCAGGGCGGTTTGGTGTCAGGTCTATTTCAAAGACAACGTCAGATACATCAAGGGCATGGGAAAGGGCAGTGCCTGGAACAAGTGCACTGTCAAGCTCCATCAGGCCTGAACTGTCTGTGCTTAACTTCAGTTCAGATGCACTGCAGAGCATGCCGGCTGAGATTTCACCCCTGAGTTTTCCTTTTTTGATTTTCATGCCGCTGGGCATGACAGTGCCTGGAAGAGCACATGGTGCTGTCATACCTTCTTTCACGTTTGGGGCCCCGCACACAATCTGTATCAGCTGATCCTGGCCTGTATCCACCATACATACGGAAAGTTTGTCTGCATTTGGGTGTTTTTTTACTTCACAGACTTTTGCAACAACAATATCATTAAGGTATTGGTATCTTTGTTCAAGGCCGTCCACTTCAAGCCCTGCCATGGTCAGTTTTTCACAGATCACGGAAGGTTCAAGGTCCACGGAAATATAATCTTTTAACCAGTTCAGACTGACTTTCATATTAAAACTGCCCTAGAAAACGAATGTCATTTTCGAAAAATTTTCTTATATCATCAATACCGTACTTGAGCATGGCAAGGCGTTCCATGCCTACTCCAAAGGCAAATCCGGTATATTTGTCCGTATCATATCCTACATTTTCAAAAACCGCAGGATGGACCATTCCAGAACCTAAAATTTCTATCCATCCGGTTTTTGAGCATATCCTGCATCCTTTGCCCCTGCACATGACGCAGCGTATGTCAACTTCAGCGCTTGGTTCGGTAAAAGGGAAGAAACTCGGCCTGAACCTGAGTGATGTGTCTTTGTCAAAAAACTGATGGACAAAGGTAGTCAGAATCCCTTTCAGATCGCCGAACGAAACATTTTTATCAACCATCAGGCCTTCCACCTGATGAAACATTGGTGTGTGTGTGATGTCGGAATCACACCTGAACACCTTGCCCGGGGCAATGATCTTGACAGGAGGGGCTGTTTTTTCCATCACGCGGGGCTGGGAAGGCGATGTATGTGTGCGCAGTACAATATTTTCAGACACATAGAATGTATCCTGCATATCTCTTGCAGGGTGGTATTTGGGGATATTCAATGCTTCAAAATTGTAATAATCTGTTTCAACCTCAGGGCCTTCTGCAATGTCAAAACCGAGCCTTGAAAAAATATCACAGACCTCCTGTGTCACCTGGGTGACAGGATGAAGGCTGCCGCGTACGGCATGCCTTCCCGGCAGCGTGACATCAATGCCGGGAGAGCTGCTGTCATCACTTGCTTCAATCCTGGACAATGCTTTTTTAAATGCAGATTCAAGCTTTGTTTTAAGAAGGTTGGCATTTTTTCCTGCTAAAGGCCTCTCTTCAACCGGCAGTGAAGAAATATTTCTTAAGAATTTTGTAAGTATGCCTTTTCTGCCGAGATATTTTATGGAAAGCTGTTCCAGCTGGCTGCTGTTCTCTGCATTGTTAATGCTTTCAATGGCCTGTTCTTCAATTTGTGTCAGATTATTTTGCAAAATACCCCCACCTGTTCAGCCTGAATTAAACCTTTGCGCCGGCAAGGGCTGCCAGCTGGGAAAATCCTGCAGGATCAGAAACAGCCAGTTCTGCCAGAACCTTTCTGTCCAGATCGCTTCCAGCCTGTTTAAGACCATTGATGAACTTGCTGTATGACATGCCGTTCATCCTTGCGCCGGCATTGATTCTCACGATCCACAGTTTTCTGAATTCTCTTTTGCGAACTTTTCTGTCCCTGTACGCATACATCAATGCTTTATCAACAGCGTCCGCAGCAGTGCGGTATAATTTGCTTCTTCCGCCTCTGAATCCTCTTGCAAGTTTAAGAACCTTGTTTCTGCGCCTTCTTGCCTTGAATCCTCTTTTGACTCTCATTTTGTCAAACTCCTAAAATTTGTTTCACCTGTGAATTACCCGTTGGGCAACAGTCTTTTGACTTCCTTCATGTTATCCTGATCAATCATCTGGTCCAGCCTGAACCCTCTTTTGCGTTTTGTGGTTTTTTTGGTAAGAATATGGCTGGCATGTGATTTTCTGAATTTGTATTTTCCTGAACCAGTTTTTTTAAACCGCTTGGCAGCCGCGCGGCATGTCTTGATCTTGGGCATTTTGTCCTCTCCTGTATTTGATTTCTAAAATTAAAGATGGCGGTATAAAGATACAAACAATATACCACCATACATGTCCATTATTTTTGTGCCGTATTTCAGCAGTGCTTCGGGTATTGTTGCTCTGCAGAATAAATACCGGTTTATTTGGGACCCAGCAGCATTGTGATGAAGCGGCCTTCAAACTTGGGTTCCTGCTCCACCTGGGCAAAATCCTCTGTAAGGCTGACAATTTTTTCCAGCACCTGGCCTGCCTGTTCCTTGAGCATGAATTCCCTGCCCCTGAAAACCATGGTGATTTTGACCTTGTCATTTTTACTGATAAATTTTTTAATGTGCTTTATTTTGGTT
Source organism: uncultured Desulfobacula sp. (assembly GCA_964408295.1). Taxonomy (GTDB): domain Bacteria; phylum Desulfobacterota; class Desulfobacteria; order Desulfobacterales; family Desulfobacteraceae; genus Desulfobacula. The sequence goes on from CAYOYY010000018.1 coordinate 42,857, forward strand.
TCAAGGTCATGGTCGCCTGTTTTGGGTCTTACTTTTATTTCCTTGATCTGGGTATTTTTCTGCTTGCGTCTTGCCTCCTGCTTTTTCTTGGTCTGCTCGTATTTAAACTTGCCGAAATCCATTATTTTGCAGACCGGGGGTTTTGCACCCGGAGAAACCTCAACCAGGTCAAGCGACTCTTCAGCAGCCAGTCTTAAAGCCTCTTCAATGGGCACAATCCCTATCTGGACTCCGTCAGAACCGATTACTCGAACCTGACTGGCCCGGATTCCCTTATTCACACTTGTCTGATCCTGCCTTCCTCGCTTAGATATTTTTGCACCTCCTGCAATAGCATCATTGTCTTTCTACCATTGATAGAACAAGTATAACCCTGCGATTATAATGGCTTGCACTGAAAAATGCAAGGATTATTTATGTATGTCCTGTCCTTTTTTTTGTTCAATGGTGTATTTTTCCAAATAACTGTTTTTCCAGTACAAGTTTGTTTCTTTATTAAAAAAATTATAAAAAAGATCAAGACTTTTCTGACGTAATACCCCCGGTATGATGCAGATTCCTGAATTTGCATAAAGGGGGGGCATATGTTTTAAATCACATCCTGTGCCGCCGCCCATGGGATCTTCATACGCATATACAATTTTTTTTATGCCTGACAGTATAATGGCTCCAAAGCACATGAGGCATGGTTCCATTGTGCAAAAAAGTGTCATTTTACTAAAATCAGATACATTATCAGCTGTTTCAAGCTGTCTTAATGCATTTATTTCAGCATGCATGATTTCACTGAATCCCTTTTCGGGAGATGATGTGCCTTTTCTTGCCCCGTCTGCAATGACCATATTATTATGAACAATCACGCATCCGACTGGAAACTGGCCCTCATCAAATGCTTTTTGGGCCTGATCAAGTGCCAGGCCCATGAAAAACTCATTATCCATTTTAAGTTTGAAAACCCTTTGTTATTAATCTTGCTTTTTTAAATAATTATTGTATTTTATTTAATTTCATTGGATATTCAATAGTAATTTATGAAAACAGAAAAGAAAATAAGTATCGAACCTCTGCAGTCCACCTTGTGCGTGCGTGAACAATTCCAGGCCAGGGAGAAGAATTTCATTTCCAGATGGGGAACCTTAAGTGCTGATGCAAAAAGACGGTATGATGAAAATCATGTGTGCAATATCAGAACTGCTTTTCAGCTTGACAGGGACAGGATTGTCTATTCCAATTCATTCAGGCGCCTGAAATATAAAACCCAGGTCTTTCTTTCCCCTCTTGGCGACCATTACAGAACAAGATTGACGCATACACTGGAAGTTGCAGAAATTTCAAGGAATATTGCCAGGGCTATGCGTCTTAATGAAGACCTTGCAGAAGCCATTGCACTTGGCCACGACCTTGGACACACTCCATTCGGCCATGGTGGAGAAACTGCTTTGATAGAAATTTATTCCCAGCATTTTTCCCATGCCCATCAGAGCCTTCGTGTGGTGGACTGTCTTGAAAACAAGGGCAGTGGACTTAATCTCACCCGTGAGGTCAGAGACGGCATTTTAAAGCATTCCAAGGGGTTCGGAAATATCCTTCCCTCAACCCCGGGCGAGACTGCTGTTACAGTAGAAGGAAGGATCGTCAGGGTTGCTGATATTATTGCATATCTTAACCATGACCTTGATGATGCATTAAGGGGGAAAGTTGTGTCATTGTCACAGGTGCCTGATATCTGCCTCAAAAAGCTGGGAAAGACCCATTCGGAAAGGGCCAGCATCATGATTGAACAGCTTGTGTACAACAGCGGCCCGAAAGACGGGAAATTTATCCTTGATATGGGTAAAGACACCATGCATGCAATGATAATACTTAGAAAATTTCTGTATGAAAAAGTATACCGCTCACCTGCTGTTCACAATGAATTTATAAAGGCAAAAAAAGTGATTATTGATCTTTATAATTATTTTATGGACAATCCCGATCGTCTGCAAAAAGAACTTGCAAGAATGGAGATGGCATTGTGGGATCCTTCAAATAACAGTCTTGAACGCTCGGTATGTGATCTGATTGCAAGCCTGACAGACAGATATGCCCTTGAACTTTATGCATCAATTTTTCTTCCAAAACCACTTGTATGACTTTAAATCATGATGCCTGATCTTTTTGAACCCCTTTCAGAACTTTATGCTTCAATGGACAGAGCATGGGACAGGGTAGCCCTGCAATATGGTTTCAGGTGTACAGGATGTGAAGATAATTGCTGCAGGTCCTTTTTTTTTCATCATACCCATATTGAGCGCGAATTTTTTCTGTATGGATTCAGCCTGCTTGATGAACATGTGCAGAAAACTATTCTACAGGCAGCCCGTGATTATTGTGAACATACTTTTGCAGAAAGCACCGGCGAAAAAAGCCTTAAAATCATGTGCCCTGCAAACATGGACGGAAAATGTCTGGTGTATGAATTTAGGCCCATGATTTGCCGGCTTCACGGCATTCCCCATGAGCTGCACATGCCCGGAAAAGGAATCATCAGAGGAGAGGGCTGTCATGCAGGCAGGTTTGATGGAAAACCATATCATAAATTTGACAGGACTTCATTTTACAGACAGATGGCAGAGCTTGAGGCACGGTTCAGAAAAATACATGACCTTCAGGGCAGAATCAGACAGACCATTGCCCAGATGCTGACAGAACCGGGTCGGGCTGTTGTATGATGTTTTGTTTCGGAGACAGAAGATGGCAGAAAAAAAAATAGTTACAATCGGTGGTGGGAGCGGGCAATTTGTTCTTTTGTCAGGACTTCGGGATTTACCTGATATAGATATTACAGCCGTTGTATCCATGGTGGATTCCGGCGGAAGTACGGGCAGGCTGAGGGATGAGCTTGGTATTCTCCCGCCCGGAGATGTGCTTAAATGTATTCTTGCCCTGTCTCCATACCAGAATACCTGCCGCTCCATTCTGCAGAAACGGTTTAAAAAGGACAGGCGCCTTGCAGGTCACAGTGCCGGCAACATGCTTCTTACAATGCTTTCAAGATATACAGGAAATTTCCCGGCAGGAGTTGCCGCTCTTGCTGAAATCCTTGACGCAAAAGGGGAGATACTTCCTGTTACTGTTGACCGTGCCACTCTTGTGGCAGAGCTTACAGACGGAAGACGGATTTACGGGGAAGAAGCCATTGATCTTCCAAGGGGGACACAGAGAGAGCGTATCAGGGATGTTTTTCTGGTTCCCCATCATCATTCTTCCATCTCTGTATATCCTCCTGTCCTGGATGCCATTGCACAGGCAGATTATGTTTTCATAGGGCCTGGCGATCTGTTTACCAGTATCATTCCCAATCTGATTGTACCCGGAGTAAGGCAGGCACTGCTGGAAACAGGAGCAAAAATCTATTTCACCATAAATATCATGACCAAATATGGTGAAACCCATAATTTTTCAGGCCAGGATTTTGTGATTAAGCTTGAAGAACGCCTTGGACGCAGGCTGGACGGAATCATAGCCAATTCTGCAAAGCCGGCGGAAGGTGTACTTGATGTTTACAGAAAGCAGAAATCAAGTTTTGTTGAAATCTGCGCTTCTGATTCTTTCTGGAGGGATCGCGATTTTCACCTGCTTGATGTTCTGGACACCAAAGGCGGAATTGTCCGCCATGACTCCGTGAAATTATCCTGCATCATACAGGAAATTGTGTCTGACTCCGCGTAGATTTTTCTTGACTTTGATGAGATATACAGTCAAAATTTATTACACACTTTTGGTGTAATCTTTATATCTTTATTTTTCTTTTCAGGTTCTTTATGGATCAATATGGCCGATATAATAAAAAAGTCGCTGATCCCTGTATTCTTATTGTTGATGATGATCCGGGAATAATATCATTGTTTTCAAAAGCCCTTAAGATGTCAGGGTGTGAATGCATGGGAGCAGAAAGCGGCGAGCTTGCTTTAAAGGCTTTGTCTGAAAAACATTTTGATATTGTTATAACCGATATTAACATGCCGGGTATGTCAGGAATTGAGCTTGCCAGGAACATAAGAGGAATGTATCCGGCTGATGTCATTGTGATGACAGGAAAGGTCAAAAGCTATCAGTATGATGAAATGATCCGGGTGGGTGCAAGCGATTTTGTTGAAAAACCCTTTTCCGTGCAGGAGCTTATCCTGAGGGTAAATAGGGTGTTAAGGGAACAGCGCCTTAAAAAAGAGGCTCATAGGGCCCATGAAGAACTCAGGCAGGCATATATTGATTCAATTCACAGGCTGGTCATGGCATCGGAGTTCAAGGACGAGGACACAGGTGACCATATTATAAGGATAGGAGAATACAGCAGGCTTATGGCTCAGAAGCTGGAACTGCCTGCAGCAACCGTTGAAGCCATTTATTATGCCGCTCCCATGCATGATGTGGGTAAGATAGGGATCCCGGACAAGATAATGCTTAAGCCGGGAAAACTTACTTCTGAAGAATTTGATGTGATCAAGACCCATACCACAATTGGCGCAAAATTATTGTCAAGGTCAAAATCAGGTATACTTCAGATGGCAAAGGATATTGCATTATGCCATCATGAAAAATTCAACGGCCAGGGCTATCCCAGGGGGCTGTCGGGCCGGGCAATACCTCTGCCTGCAAGGATTGTTGCAATTGCTGACACATTTGACGCCCTCACATCAAAAAGACCCTATAAGGATCCATACCCGCCTGAAATGGCCCTTGATATAATCAGAAATGAAAGAGGAAAGCATTTTGATCCCCGGATTACCGATATCTTTATGGAGCATTTTCCTGAATTTTTAAGGATCCGTGAAACAATCGGCTCCTTTGTGCAGGTGGATCTTGCCAATTTTATGCTCAGTGAAAGGGATAGGGATCTTTTTAAAATTTAAGATATTGCTTTATAAAATTCCTCTGGGCATGGGAGGAATTTTTTCTCCTGCAAGCACATATCCTCCATCTATTCTTAGAACACTTCCGGTCATATAAGGCGCATCCTTTATCATGAACAGGCATGCCTTTGCCGCATCATCAATTGTACCTGTGCGTTTAAGCAGGGTGTGATCTATCAGGGACTTTTTTTCCTCTTCTGTCAGAACCTCATTCCATCCCCGTGTTTCTTTTGCATGACGGGTGTCAAAGATGCCGAGCATGAGTTCATTTACCCTGATTGAAGGAGCGCCGAGACGGGCCCATGTTTCCGTAAAGCTTGAAACTGCCCGGTTGGCCGCGGCATATCCATCATTGAAAACAAGGGCTCCAGGCCCTGAGCGACCGGTAATGCCTGCAATGGATGATATATTGATTACACATGCCTGTTCTGCTTTTTCAAGCAGAGGCAGCATGGCTGAAAATATCCATTGCTTTGCATTGATGGTTGTCTGTATTTCAAGATTCCACTGCTCCTGCGTGTATCTGCCGTGAACAACCGGCCATCCTCCGCGTTCAATATTGTTTATGAGGATATCAAGGTGGCCGTATCTGGTTTCAATAAAATCTGCAATTTTTCTGATTTCTTCAATATTGCGCAGGTCAGCATCAATTATTTCATACTCAACCCCTGTAGCTGAAAAATCTTTTTCCATCTGTTCAAAGGATTCTTCCCAGTCATGGCGCGTAAGCACAAGGTTTGCGCCATGACGGGCAAGGGCAAGGCCGATACCTTTTCCTATTCCCTTTACAGCTCCGGTCACCAGGGCTGTTCTGCCGTTGATCTCCATTTTATTCTGACCCCTGATATTGTATTTTTATGCCGAAAAGCACATGCTTTACCCATTGTATGCCAAAATCAAGCAATGCTTCATCATCTTCCATGATTTTTCCGGTAACATCATCCGGAAGGACAATATCATGATTTTTTAAAATATTTTTTTCGCGGATTTGTTTTCTGAATTCATCCAGATCATATAAACCAAGATAAAAACGGTCTGAATCTGCTCCCTGGAGTTTCCCGGGTATTATCCTGTTTTTCAGGCTGATAATTTCCATTAGCATGTCATTGTAATGATTATGTCTTGCAACATCCTGGGTTCTCAGCCATTGTTCAATTGTCCTGCCGGTCTTCACGCTGAACCCCATGCAATGGGGCTCTTCAATCAGGGCAAAAAATTCAGTCAGCTCTCCTGTCTGTCTTGAGCGTGCCACTGCACGGGCAAGGGGATACAGTCTGCATGATCCTGGCCTGTCTTCATATACAGAGCAGCCTTTTTCCGTAACAAAAGGGCATGCATGGCCTGTGGCAGGATTGGGTTTGAATTCCACCACAGGCAGGCCGGACTCAGGTCCATAATGAAGAGACGTATATTCCTTTAAAAAATCATATGATGTCATGCGCAGATTATTTTTCAGCCTGAGTATGTCATACGGAGTCAGGGCCTGGTTGAGGTTCCGGCAGCAGTCATTGAAACACGGGTTCTGGCTGCTGCATTTAAAATTCAATATATCCGACGGATTAACCGGTATCATTTCTTCTGTCATTTTCCATTCCTTTTATGGGCTTGAAACTTATAAAATTAATCTGGCACAGATTAACAGGAAGAACTCATAATTTCCAGATGAAAATCATGGCAAATCTTTTTTGAAAAATTCTTGACAAAAAGACTTGGAGGGTGCTATTTCGATAACATTTATGCGAACTTGGATCATAATTTGCTGTTGATCCAAAAATGCGGTTGAGGAATACCAGACCGGGCAGTAAGGCTTACGGTCTGATTTAAAGCGATAAAATAGTAGCACAACGGTATTGTGCAAATTGATTAACTTAAATTATGGAGGTATTTTAAATGCCATCTTTTGTAATTGCAGAAAAATGTGACGGCTGCAAAGGTGGGGACAAAACAGCATGTATGTACATCTGCCCCAATGACCTGATGGTTCTAGATCCTAATGAAATGAAAGCATACAACCAGGAACCAGATCAGTGCTGGGAATGCTTTTCATGTGTAAAGATCTGTCCTTCTCAGGCGATTGAAGTCAGAGGATATTCTGACTTTGTTCCAATGGGCAGTTCTGTTGTTCCCATGATGGGTACAGAGGATATTATGTGGACCTGTAAGTTCAGAAACGGCGTTGTAAAACGCTTCAAGTTCCCGATCAGGACAACTCCCGAAGGTGAGGCAAACGAATATGCCGATCTTAAAGGTAAAGACCTTGACAGCGAGATTCTTTCAACAGAAGAAGCAGACGGCTACACTCTTCCGGTTCCAGCGGAACTTGCATAGCCTGAACCTGTCATCCATTTAGTTTGATACTTTATTTATAATTTTGGAGGTATATAATGGCATTACCTAACAAACCTGTTGGCGAACTTAAAGCTGTAAGAGACCCGGAGGTTGATAAAAGAGAAGTTGATATTCTGATCATCGGCGGTGGTATGGCTGCCTGTGGAACAGCATTTGAAATTAAAAAATGGGCAAGCGATGACACAAAGATTCTTCTTTGTGACAAGGCTGCACTTGAAAGATCAGGTGCAGTAGCTCAGGGCCTTTCCGCAATCAACACCTATATCGGCGAAAACAAGATTGAAGATTATGTCCGCATGGTCAGAAATGACCTTATGGGTCTGGTTCGTGAAGACCTTATCTATGACCTTGGCCGTCATGTTGATGACTCTGTCCATCTTTTTGAAGAATGGGGCCTTCCCGTCTGGAAGAAAACAGAGGACAATAAAAACCTTGATGGGAAAAAAGGCCAGAAAATGGGTACCCTGAAAGCGGGTGCAACACCTGTACGTACAGGTAAATGGCAGATCATGATCAATGGTGAGTCCTACAAGAGAATCGTTGCTGAAGCAGGTAAGAAAGCTCTTGGCGAAGAAAATATTCTTGAAAGATGCTTTATCGTTGAGATTCTCAATGACAAGGATGATCCCAATAAAATTGCCGGTGCTGTTGGTTTCTCTTTGAGAGAAAACAAAGTTTACATCATCAAGGCAAAGGTTATCATGGTTGCCTGTGGTGGCGCTGTTAATATTTACCAGCCCCGTTCAGTCGGTGAGGGTAAAGGCCGTGCATGGTATCCTGTATGGAATGCAGGTTCCACATATACAATGGCTTTAAGGGCAGGCGCAGAGCTTTCCATGATGGAAAACCGTTTCACCCCGGCCCGTTTCAAAGATGGTTACGGCCCTGTTGGTGCATGGTTCCTGCTTTTCAAGGCTCAGACAGTCAATGGTCTTGGTGAAGCATATGCAGCTTCTGATGATGCAAAGGCAGAGCTTGAAAAATATGCTCCCTATGGAACTGCTGCTGTTACACCTACCTGTCTGAGAAACCATCTCATGATGAAAGAATACAAGGAAGGCCGCGGCCCCATCATCATGAAAACCACAGATGCCCTTGCAAAGCTTGGCGAGACAATGAGCAAGAAAGAGCTCAAACATCTTGAATCAGAAGCATGGGAAGACTTCCTTGATATGACATGCGGTCAGGCCAACCTGTGGTGCGCCACAAATACAGAGCCTGAGAAAAAAGACTCTGAGATCATGCCGACCGAACCGTATCTGCTTGGTTCACATTCAGGCTGCTGCGGCATCTGGTGCTCAGGTCCGGACGAAGACTGGGTACCTGATGACTACAAATGGGGTTACAACAGAATGACCACAGTAAAGGGTCTGTTCACTGCTGGTGACGGTGTTGGATGCTCCGGCCATAAATTTTCTTCAGGTTCTCATACTGAAGGCCGTATCGTTGCCAAATCAATGGTTAAGTACCTCAGAGACCATCCTGAGGAAACAAGCTTCAAAGAAACCGATGAAGAACTTGTTGATATGGTTTACAAACCAGTCAGAACTTACCTTGACAATTGTGAATACACAACTGCCCAGGATGTTAACCCGAAATACTGCAAACCTTCCGGAATGGCCATGCGTCTGATGAAGATGACCAATGAGTATGGCGGAGGTATTGCAACTTACTACATGACATCCGGCAAATCCCTTGAGATCCTCATGGAAAATTTTGAAATGTTCCGTGAAGACCTTGAAAACATTGCTGCAGGTGACCTGCATGAACTTCTGAGAGCATGGGAAATCAACCATCGTCTCTACACAGTTCAGGCTCATACCCGTCATATCCAGTTCCGTGAAGAATCAAGATTCCCTGGTTTCTATTACAGAGGAGACTTCATGGGTCAGAATGATGACGAATGGTTCTGCTTTGTTAACTCAACATATAACA
>CAYOYY010000019.1:0-41145 GCA_964408295.1 uncultured Desulfobacula sp.
TCGCCCCGATTTTAAAAAGCCTGAGCCGAATTGTTCCGCAGGTGGCCGTAAAGAATTGGGTATCATGGAGCTCGTTCTGTCTGCAAACAAATCCAGAAAAATCGTGGGCTTCTGTCTTCCCACTGTGTTCTGCTTTAATATTGATCTCGAGTTTTTTGAATCAAATACCCTGCCCTCTGCCTGGTACATGGTATGCTAAAACAAATGGCATTTTATTGAAATTTATATTATAGTAAATTTTAATAAAGAAATATTTGAATTTATATTAAATGGCGGATCAATATATCATGAAAACAATGAAAGCCCTTGTCAAGGCAAAGCCGGAAAAAGGATTGTGGCTTGAGGATGTGCCTGTCCCTGAAATAGCATATAATGAAGTTCTGATCAGAATCATCAAAACAGCCATCTGCGGGACTGATGTCCATATTTACAACTGGGACGAATGGTCTCAGAAAACCATACCGGTTCCCATGCATACAGGCCATGAATTTGTAGGCCAGATTGTAGAAACAGGGTCCCATGTGGTTGATTTCAAAAAAGGGGATATTGTCTCAGGTGAAGGTCATATTGTATGCGGGCATTGCAGGAACTGTCTTGCAGGGCGAAGGCACCTGTGCCGGGATACAAAGGGAGTGGGGGTAAACAGGCCCGGAGCTTTTGCCCAGTATCTTGCAATACCTGTCACAAATGTCTGGTACTGCGATAAAACCATCCCCCTTGATGTTCTGGCATGTTTTGACCCGCTTGGCAATGCTGCGCACACAGCACTTTCATTTGACGTTCTCGGAGAAGACGTACTTATCACCGGAGCAGGCCCCATAGGATGCATGGCTGCTGCAATTGCAAAACACGCAGGAGCAAGATATGTTGTTGTGACAGATATCAATCCGTACAGGCTTGAGCTTGCTGAAAAAGCCGGAGCCACCCTTGCAGTTGACATAAGAAAAACCAGTATAGAACAGGCACAGAAAAAACTTGGGATGAAGGAAGGTTTTGATGTGGCAATGGAAATGTCAGGCAATCCTTCTGCACTTTGTTCCATCATTGACAACATGTGTCACGGAGGCAAGATTGCCATGCTTGGCATAATGCCGGAACAGACCGGCATAGACTGGAACAAGGTCGTGTTCAACATGCTCACCATCAAGGGTATTTATGGAAGACAAATGTATGAAACATGGTACAAGATGACAACAATGATACAGAGCGGGCTTGATATTTCCCCTCTTATAACCCACAGGTTCCATTACACGGAATTTGAAAAGGGATTTAAAGCAATGATATCAGGAAACTCAGGCAAAGTCATTCTTGACTGGTCTGACCCTGAGTGATCAACCATACAGGAGAATAGACAGATGTCCACAGACAGACTTGACATATCACTGAACAAAGAGATTGAAGCGCTTGCACAGGAAGGAAGAGCCAAACCAGCTGAACGAATTATTGAAGGTTTTATTCCTGGATCCGGAGAAAATGGTCCCCGCTATAAACTGACAGGATATGACAGACAATTTATCAGGCTCAATTCAAATTCCTACCTGTCACTTTCCAATCATCCAGAACTTGTCAGAGCGGCAGACAAAGCATCTGGAGAGTTCGGGGTCGGTCCCGGAGCTGTAAGGTTTATTGACGGAACATTTATTCATCATATCAGGCTTGAAAAGAGAATTGCTGAATTTGTCGGCAAACCTGCTGCCAAAATTTTCAATTCAGCCTATACTTCAAACTGCGGACTTGCCCTTGCTGTCTCGCATTCAAAAACCCACTGGATAGGAGATCAGCTCAATCACAACAGCATCATAAGGGCCATGCGCATCAGCAATATTCCAAGATCAAACAAATCCATTTTCAGGCACAATGACATGGCAGACCTGGAACGCTGCCTTGAAGGGGTAAGCCCTGACATGGAACGTGTAATAGTGGTCTTTGACGGCATCTTCAGTATGAGAGGCGATTATGCACCCATAGACCAGATCACAGCAATATGCAGAAAATACGATTCAAAATTCAGGGACGGGGTTGTCACTGTTGTTGACGATTCCCACGGGATAGGCGCCTATGGAGATACAGGCAGGGGCACTTCTGAATTCTGCAAAGCAAGTCCTGATATAATTGTGGGAACCTTTGGCAAGGCATTCGGGGTAAACGGCGGATTCATTGCAGCAAGCAAGGCAGTTATAGAAGCTGTCCGCCAGAAATCAGACACATATATCTATACAAATCCTTTAAGTGTTGCAGACTGTGCAGCAGCAGAAAAAGCCATTGATATTCTGGACAGTGATGAAGGAATCTGTCTGCTGAAAAATTTAAGGGAACGCACTAAACAATTCCGCAGCGGGCTTGACAGGCTGAAAAAAGAATCAATACCCGGCCCACACCCTGTTGTGCCGCTGATGGTAAGGAACACAAAAAAGACCCATGACCTTGTCAAATTCTTATTTGATAACGGAGTGCTTGTGGTGGGCCTTACATTTCCTGTGGTGCCAAAAGGCGACGAAACCATACGTTTTCAGATTAATGCATGTCATACTTGTGCCGATATTGATTATGTAATACAGGTATTAAATCAGTTTGAATAAACTTGATATCATGATAAACTGTCTGTAATTTGCCTGTAACACAGAATCAGGAGGCAGAATGGACAGCCATAACATACTTAAAAACAAAAAAGTCCTTGTTGTGGACGATGAGCCTGATATTCTGGAAACTCTTGAGGAACTGCTGTACATGTGCCGGGTTGACAAGGCAGCAAGCTTTGAGGATGCTGTTAATCTTCTGAAGACAGATTCCTATGATATCGCCATTCTGGATATAATGGGAGTAAAAGGCTATGATCTGCTCAAGCTTACCAATTCCCTTGATATTCCGGCTTTGATGCTGACTGCCCATGCCCTTACCCCTGATAATCTCAAACAATCCATTGAACAGGGGGCAGATGCCTATGTGCCCAAAGACAAGCTTGTGGATATTTCCATGTATGTTGCAGATGTCCTGACTGCCAGAAAAGAAGGCAAAAAAGCCCATGTAACATGGTTTTCACTTCTTAAACCCATATTTGACAGATTATTCGGCGAGGGATGGCGCAGAAAAGATAAAAAATTCTGGGATGATTTTGATGAAAAGCAGCTCTCTGCCAGGGATGATATCCAGAAAATGGAATAAGCCATGAACACCGGATAATACAGTCATGCTCAGCGCTGCAAAGGGATTGTCACAATAAATTCAGCGCCTTTTCCATCTCCTGAATTCAGGGTAAGCTTTCCTCCCATATCCTTTAAAAGGACCATCACTCCGGCAAGCCCCAGCCCATGGCTCTGGATGGCATTTTCAAGGGAAGAACCTGTGGTAAAATATGTTTCAAAAATCCTTTTCTGGTCAGATGCGGGAATGCCGCGGCCATCGTCACTGACTTTCAGGGTAAGCTGCCTGTTGGTGATTTCACCTGAAATTTCAACCCTGTCTGCCCTGTGCTTCATGGCATTGGTAACAAGGTTTCTTAAAATTTGTCTTACCTTTGCCTCATCAAGATGAACCACAGCTTTCCAGCATCCAGGGCTGAAAACAACCCTGGCACCGCTTTTCGTTATTACATTGTTAAGCTCATCGTAACTATGTGTCTCTCGTATAAGCTCAGCCACACCAGGATCGGAAAGATCAAAAATTTCCACCAGAACTCCTGTCACAAGCGAGGCAACGGAAAAATCTGAAAAAATCATAACCCCTTCCCTGGATCTTCCAAGCTCAAGAACATCATTGACAAGACGCTGAGTGGTCAGGGTGTTTCTGATAATTCTTTTCAGCACTTTCTCCTGTTTTTCAGTGAGCGGACCATAGGAATCCTGTCTGTTGAGCAGAGATTTTGCCCCGGCATCAATGACCGAAATGGGGACCTTGAGGTCATGAATCAGAATTTCCGTTTTAATGGTGGTGTCTGGCATTTTTTTCTTCAACCCTTTAAAATCCTTGCAATGTCAATCAATGATTTTATATAGTGTAACCGGGCATTGTAACACCGGCTGCAGTTTGGCAAAGAATATTCAACATCATTTACGCTATAATTTGTTATACGGGGATCAATCACGCTTGTAAAGTCTTTTGGGGTTTATTTATGCGAAACAATGAAAACTATACTGCAGAACTTGAAACCAGGGTTAAAAAATTAGAAGAAGAGAACAAAACTCTTAATAATATAATCTTTAATGCCCCCATTCCCATATTTGTCGTGGATAAAAATCACACTATAACCCATTTCAACCGGGCGCTTGAAAATCTGTCCGGCCTGAGTTCAGAAAACATGATAGGAACCACTGACCAATGGAAAGCCTTCTATTCAAGAAAACGGCCTGTCATGGCTGATCTTATCATTGACAGATCCTCAGATGCCCAGATTGTTGAGCATTACGGTGAAAAATATAAGAAAACTGAAAAAACCAGCAACAGATTCGCTGCCACTGATTTTTTTCCAGACCTTGATGCAAACGGCAAATGGCTTTTCTTTACAGCTTCAACCTTTCTTGACAGCAAAGGGGAAATTGCAGGCGCTGTGGAAACCCTTCAGGATGTAACAGAAGAAAAAATTGCCGAGCAGACAACAAAACAATTGTACAGGATCTACAGAAAAATCCTGGAATTTGTGCCCTATCCCATTGTTGTATATGATGATTCAGGAAATGTTTCCTATCTTAACCCTGCTTTTTCAAAAACATTTGGCTGGACTCTCCATGAACTTAAGGGCAGGCCTGTCCCTTTTGTTCCAGAAGGCAGGGAAAGAGAAACAAGCGAGATGCTCAAAAAATTCCAGCAGAACAAGTCCATTGCCAGGTATGAGACAAAGCGCCTCACAAAGGATGGAAAAATTCTTGATGTTGTAATGTGGGCTGCATCATATTCCGGGTATGGAGATGGAAGAACAGATAATTTTGTCATATTAAGAAATATCACGGAAGAAAAAAGGCTTGAGGCCAACAACAGAACCATCATGCGCATAAGCGCCGTTCTTCCGGAATATCCGGAACTTGAAGATCTCATGACCTATATTTCCAAAGAGGTGAAAACCCTTCTGAATACGGAAGGAGCCCTTGTGCTTCTTTATGACGAGATAAGGGAGGAATTGTTTTTTACAGGCGGAGCATATGATGATTCAGATACAGACAGGCGGGCAAGAACATTCAGATTCCCGGTTGACTCCGTGCTTGCAGGAGAAATTATCAAAACAGGGGAATATGCACTTGTCAATGATGCAGAAAAGCTGCTCCATGATTACCCTGAAAGAGACAAACGGCTGGGTTACAAGACAAAAAGCCTTCTTGAAGTCCCCATCAAGAGTGAGGACAGGATAATAGGGGTTTTATGCGCAATCAACAAAAAGGAAAACCCCTTTGACTACAATGACATGGAATTGATGACCATGATAGCTGCAACCTGTGCAATCTCAATTGAGAATGCCAGGTTTTCAGAGGCTGTCAGACAGGCATACCGCGATGTTGCTTCCATGAACCGTGCCAAGGGAAAGGCAATAAATCATCTTTCCCATGAGCTTAAAACACCTGTGGCAGTGCTTACCGGCTCTCTTGAAATTTTAAGAAAAAAACTCGAACAGGTATCGGGCATAAAGGTTGAAACCACCCTGAACAGGATAGAAAGAAATCTTAACAGGATTGTGGAAATCCAGGATGAGGTTGCTGATATCATGGAAGGCAAGGCCTATTCAGCACAGCAACTTCTGCTGAAAATGCTTGAAACATGCCAGGATGAGCTTGAAACCCTTGTTCACATGGCAGTGGAAGATGGTTCCTGCAATGATACAGTCAAAGCGGTAAGAAAAATGATAGATGAAAAGTTCGGGCCAAGGTCTGTGGTTTATAAAAACATATGCTTTTACGAATATTTCCCCCGATTTTATGCAGATCTTGAACCTCAGTTTGATTTCCGTAATATCGACATTGAAGTTGAAATTGGAAATAATATGCCGGAACTGCTTTTGCCTGAAGAAATCATAAAAAAAATGTTTGGCGGACTCATAAGAAATGCCGTTGAGAACACGCCTGACCAGGGCAGGATCTGCATCAGCATAACAGAAAAAGACTGCGGGGTTCTTTTCGGGGTAAAGGATTACGGGGTGGGGATTGACCCTGATGCAAGCAAAAAAATTTTTGAGGGCTTTTTTTCCACACAGGATACTTTGCTTTATTCCACAAAAAATCCCTTTGCATTCAATGCAGGCGGCAAGGGAGCTGATCTTCTGAGAATGAAAATATTTTCAGACCGCCACGGATTTGTCATGGATATGGAATCAAAAAGATGCTGTTTTCTGGCTGAAGACAAAAACAGGATATGCCCTGGAAATATTTCAGAATGTGAATTCTGTAATGGAGTAAAGGACTGTCTGAAATCAGGATATTCCCTGTTTACAGTATTTTTCCCGTGTGGGGAAAAATAATAAAAAAAGTCTTTGACAAATCAGAACAAATTAAATTATTACTGAAGCATATTGAGACTGAGCGCTCGTTTGGCTTGTTTATTCTGACCTGAAACCTCACGCTCCTGCTGGATTTAAAGAAAAAAACACTGGTGATTACCCTTTTCAAAGGAGTCATGTTTTATGCACAATCTTCACAACCTGAGCTTTTTTGACCTGTATGAAAAAAATGCACTTTTCAAAGGTTCATCTTGTGCCGTAAGTTCCGAACAAGGGGACATCACCTATAGTGAACTTTTCTCTCAGACCGCAGGGCTTGCATGCGGTCTTAAAGCACTTAACCTGCCGCCCGGCAGCAGGATAGCAGTTCTGTGCCGTAATCATCCTGTATTTTTTCACCTGTTCGGAGCCGCATCTGCTCTCAACCTTGTGCTGGTACTCATAAACTGGCGTCTTGCCCCTGAAGAGACAGCACACATAATAGATGACACAAGTCCATGTGTCATCATAGCAGACATGCATACATCAGAACAGGCCAGGAAACTTGCGGATTCATTTTCCTGCATAAAGCACTGCTATATCATCGATGATGAAAAAGACGGGCTGTCCCGGCTTTATCTCGATGAAATGCTGACTGAACCTGTACCCTGCAAATCAAGTGATCCGTTTGTGATAATTCACACGGCTGCAATGCAGGGCAAGCCAAGGGGTGCAGTCTTAAGCCAGGAAAATATCATTCTGGCAAACCAGCAGATTATTAATGCGTTCAGCCTTGACACAGGCAAAACCTGCCTGAATGTACTGCCCCTGTTCCATATCATGGGAATCAACCTGGGCCTGGGCACACTTCAGGCTGGCGGCAAGAATGTTGTTTTAAAAAAATTTGACCCAAAAAAAGTTTTAGATCTTATCCAGAGCCACAAAGTAAATCTTATCGGCTCTTTTCCTCCAATACTGACTAATCTTATTGACACCATCAGAACACAGGATTATGACCTGTCAAGCCTTGAAATCGCAGCCGGCCTTGACATGCCTGACACAATAAAACAATGGCAGGACATTACCGGCTCAAAATTCTGGACCATGTACGGACAGACAGAGACTTCAGGACTGATCACATTTACTGAATACTTTGCAAAGCCCGGGTCTGCAGGCCCTGTTTCACCACTTGCAAATCTGAAAATTGCAGATGATAATGACAGGTTTCTTCCTTCAGGTAAAACAGGAGAAATCATCGTACGCGGCCCGCTTGTTTTCCAGGGTTACTGGAATGCAGACGAGCTAAATGCCCATACATTCAGAAACGGCTGGCACCACACAGGTGATCTGGGCATGCTGGATGATAACGGATTCCTGTACTTCAAAGGCCGCAAACCGGAAAAGGAACTTATCAAACCGGGCGGTGAGAATGTTTTTCCCGCAGAAGTTGAAAATGCCCTTATGGAGCATGAAGCTGTGAATGAGGCCTGTGTGTTCGGCGTTCCTGATCCCAAATTCGGTGAAGGCATAAAAGCTGTCTGTTCACTCAACAAGGGATATACCCTTACAAAGGAAGAACTGATCAGCTTTTCAGGTTCAATAATTGCCGGGTATAAAAAACCCAGGTATGTTGAATTTGTGGACGAACTGCCAAAAACCGCAGATGGTGCAATTGACCGTGAAAAAATCAAGCAGGAATATGCATAAAATTTTCCTGCCTGTTTTTTAAATACTGTTTTTTTAATATTTTTTAACAATTAAAGTCTTATTGGAATTTTTATGGCACAATTAAAGGTTTCAGATGTGACCCTCTCCTTTGGCGGGCTCAAGGCTCTGTCCCATGTGGACATGGTAATTGAGCCCGGGCTTATCACTTCAATTATCGGGCCCAACGGAGCCGGGAAAACCAGCATGCTCAACTGCATTTCAGGATTTTATCATCCCACCAGCGGAGAAATCCTGTACAAGGACAGAAAACTAACCCATGCTTCCCCTCACCAGATATCCAACATGGGAATTGCAAGGGCATTCCAGAATCTTGAGCTTTTTTCAGGGCTCTCTGTTCTGGACAATCTTCTTCTTGCCCGTCACCAGAATCTGAAATACAGTTTTCTGCATGCCCTTGTCTATGTGGGAAAGGCCTCCAGAATCGAGGCAGAGAACAGGGCCTATGTGGAAGACATAATAGATTTCATGGAACTTGAGCCCTACCGCAAGAGCCTTGTGGGCAATTTAAGCTATGGAGTCCAGAAAAAGGTTGAAGTGGCGCGCGCCCTGACACTGGCACCTGAAATTCTGCTTTTGGATGAGCCCATGGCAGGTATGAATCAGGAGGAAAAAGAGGATATTGTGCGGTTTGTCATGGATATTCAGAAGGAAAGGGGCATAACAGTGGTGCTTGTTGAACATGATCTTGGAGTTGTCATGGATATCTCAGACCGGATTTATGTCCTGGATTTTGGCGAGGTAATCGGATCGGGAAGCCCTGAAGAGGTTTCCCATAACCCTAAAGTTATTGAAGCTTATATTGGAGAAGATTAATTTACAATGAACACCAATGACAAACTGCTTGACTATTCAATCCCCCAATTGCTTCGCTGGCGGGTCGGTACTTCACCCAAACGCCCGGCATTACGGGAAAAGGATTTCGGGATCTGGAACACATATACATGGGAAGACTACTACTCCCATGTCAGAAAAACCGCACTGGGGCTTCAGGCCATAGGGCTTGCCAAAGGCGACACAGTCGCCATTATCAGCGACAACATACCTGAACTGCTGTTTGTTGCAATAGGGGCACATTCCATTGGCGCCATTTCCGCTGGAATCTACCAGACCAGCATGCCGGATGAAATAGCCCAGATACTCGATTATCTCAATGTCAGTGCTGTATTCTGCGATAATCAGGAACAGGTTGACAAGGTACTGGATGTAAGAGAAAAAATTCCAGGGGTTAAAAAAGTCATATTCGAGGATCCCAGAGGCATGAGAGATTATATGTCAGATGACTGGTTCATCAGTATAAAAGATCTCTATGAACTGGGAGAAAAGGAACATGAAAAAAATCCCGGTCTGTTTGAAGAGCTTGTGGATCAGGGCAAGCCCGATGATGTCTGCCATCTTTGCCTTACATCAGGCACAACAGGGCTTCCAAAGGGAACCATGATGACCCACAGGAACTATATCAACATGGGAGTCAGGCTGACTGAGGTTGATCCGCTTGAGCCCACAGATGAATATGTTTCCTTTCTGCCCTTTGCATGGATAGGCGAACAGATGAACTCGTTCGGCGTGGCCATGGCAACCGGGATCACGATCAATTTTCCTGAATCAGTTGAAACTGCCATGGCAGATTTAAAGGAAATAGGACCTCATTTCATGTTCGGCGCTCCGCGTATTTATGAAACCATACGCTCTGAAATCTGGCTTAAAATAGACCAGTCCTATTGGCTTAACAAACTTTTTTATAATTATTTCATAAAAGTTGGCCTTGAAGCCGCAGAATACAAAATGACAGGCAGACCAATGCCTCTGTGGCTGAAACTCAGGTCATGGCTTGGCACCCAGCTTGTGTTCAGGCCCCTTGTGAACCAGATCGGGCTTCTGCGGCTGAGACGGGCCTATACAGGTGGAGCAGCGCTTGGTCCTGAGCTTTTCACATTTTACCAGGCAATCGGTGTGAACCTTAAACAGATTTACGGACAGACTGAAATCACAGGTATCGCATATATGCACAGGGACGGAGATGTCAGGCCTGAAACAGTGGGCAAGCCCCTTCCAGGCACTGAATGCAGGATAGCTGAAGACGGGGAAATCCTTTCCAGGTCACTTTCCGTATCTCCCGGCTACTATAATCTTCCTGAAAAATCAAAGGAACTTCTGGAAGGAGGATGGCTTCATTCAGGAGATGCAGGCTTCATAGATGATAACGGGCATCTTGTGGTAATCGACCGTCTGTCAGATGTAATGCACAATAACAAAGGAGATATGTTCTCTCCCATGTTTCTGGAAAATGCACTCAAGTTCAGCCCTTATATAAAGGAAGCCGTGATTTTCGGAGACAAGGAGGATTTTGTGGCCTGCCTTATCAACATCGACCCGATTGTTGTAGGCAAATGGGCTGAGGACAGAGGTATTTCATTTACCACATACATGGATCTTTCTGGCAAGGACCAGGTTGCAGACCTCATCATGGAACAGGTCATTGATGTCAACAGGCGTGCTGAAAAAGAGCATTTCAGGATAAAACGCTTTGCCCTTCTGTACAAACTGCTTGATGTTGATGACGGCGAGCTGACAAAAACAGGAAAAATCCGGCGTAAATTTGTGCGGGAACGTTATCAGAACCTGTATGAGGCGCTTTATGACGAATCTGTAGACAAAAAAGAGGTTGAGGCTTCCTTCCAGTACCAGGACGGACAGACAACCACGGTAAAAACAAGTATTTCATTTTACACAGTGAAAGGAGTCTGATGAATTACAGTTATTTTTTTCAAATACTTGTCAGCGGAATAGTGGTGGGCTCAATTTATGCCCTGGCTGCTCTGGGACTTGTGCTGGTTTACAAATCCAGCCGCGTGGCCAATTTTGCCCATGGACAGATCATTGCTGCCGGAGCCTTTATCACTTATTTTCTGACGGTAACAGCAAAAGTACCTATCCTGTTTTCTTTTCTTGCCAGCATGGTCATTACATTCTTTCTTGCCATGAGTGTTGAAAGAATCTTTCTGCGCAGACTGATAGGCGAACCCATCATATCTGTAATAATGGTTACAATAGGGCTTGGCTCCATAATTGACGGCCTTATCTATCTTACCCCCTTTGGAACCGAGAACTACTCGTTCCCACAGTTTCTTCCCCAGACCACGCTTTCATTTCACGGGGTTTCCATATCATGGACCCAGCTTGTGGGAGTTATCATAACCTTTATCCTGATCGGAGGATTCTCATGGTTCTTCAAAAAATCCACTGTTGGAATTTCCATGAGAGCAGTGTCAGATGATCAGCTTGGTTCAATGTCAATCGGTATTTCAGTTCCAAAGGTATTCGGGCTTGCATGGGCCACTGCCGGACTGTCAGCTGCTGCAGCAGGCTGCATAATAGGAAACATAACCGGGCTTAATTTTGATACGCTTCATGCATTTGGCATCATAGTATTTCCGGTTGTAATTCTGGGAGGCCTTGACTCCATTCTGGGAGCTGTTGTGGCAGGAATCATCATGGGACTGATCCAGCAGTTTGCAAGCGGATATCTGGACGGAAATTTCGGGTTGAACGGCACAGGAGATGTCATGCCGTATATTATTTTACTAATAATTCTTCTGTTTAAACCCCACGGTTTATTCGGAATTCATGAAATTGAACGGGTGTAGCCTATGTCAGCAAATTCTTGGTTAGCAACTGGTAATTTTCACACAGATTATAAACAGGAACAGAAGATATTTTTCACAAGCCTTGACAGGGCTGTGTTCACATTTTTTCTGTTAATTCTCTTTACATGGCCCATGCTGTTTTCATTGAGCAACAAGAGCATGCTGCTTGTGGACAATATACTTATAGCCATTGTGGCTGTAATGGGGCTGAACCTTGTCACAGGGTTTGCAGGCCTGATATCAATAGGTCATGCAGCTTTTGTGGGCATAGGTGCATATACCATTGCATCATTCAGTCAGGTCATTGGAGACTCCCATGTTTTCATCACCCATTTCTGGCCTGTGCTGATCATAATCAGCGGGCTTGTGGGAGCTGTGTTCGGAGCCATTGTAGGCCTTCCTGCTCTCAGGCTCAAGCATCTTTATCTGGCCATTGCCACCCTTTCGTTCCAGATGATTTTTGAATGGACAATCCAGTTTCTGACATTTTTCAATCAGGGACAGACAATCTTTGTGGGCAGGGTTTACTGGTTCACAGGAAAAGTGCTCAGAAAAGAGCATTATCTTTTCTGGTATTATGTTATCATGGTGGTGGTGGTTCTTCTGGGTTTTGCAGTAAAAAACCTTCTGAAGACCAGATATGGAAGAGCCCTTATAGCTGTCAAGGACAATGACCGCGCCGCAGATGCCATGGGAATGAATCCGGGCCTTACCAAGGTATATGCATTTGCCCTGTCAGGATTTTTCGCAGGTGTTGCAGGCGCTCTGCATGCCTATCTTTACAGAGGCGTGGGATTTGAATCATTTACACTTCATGAATCAATTTCCTATCTTGCCATGGCAATTGTGGGCGGCCTGGGAATCCTGAACGGCTCGTTCTGGGGGCCTGTGGCAATTAAATATCTTGAGCTTCAGGTGGAACATCTGGCTGAAATAGCAGGAAACTTTCTGCCTTCAAGCATGAATCTTGCTACTGCATTGAAACCGTTGACATTCGGTCTTGTGATTGTCCTGTTTCTCATGTTTGAACCCCGCGGTATTGCCAACTGGTGGCGTATTGCCAAATCGTATACCAAGCTGTGGCCCTTCCGTTACTGACAAAAAACATATTAACGGGCCATCATGCTTTAACAATATTATGCGCCATAACCCAAACCAAGGAGGATCAAAACCATGAAAATCAAAAACCTGTTATTTTTAAACGTGTTGCTGGTACTTGTAGTCATGTTTGCATTCACGCCGCCTGTCAGTGCTGCAGGCAAGGTATACAAGATCGGTATGTCGCTTGCGATCACAGGCCCGACATCTGATGCAGGCAACCCTTATTCCAAGGGGGTTGAAGATTATTTCAAATTTGTCAATGAGACAAAAATGCTGGGAAACGACAAGATTGACTGTATGATCAGAGATGACCAGTATAAAACAGATATCACAAAAAGAAATTTTGAGGATTTTCTTGATCAGGGCATTGTTCTGTATCTGAATTATTCCACAGGATCAACCCTTGGGCTCAAAAGGGATTTTGAGGAAGAACAGATTCCTGTGCTGCCTGCTTCATACCATGCAGGAAACCTGGACAATTCACATTATATTTTCCTTCCTGTGGCTTCCTATTCAGAGCAGCTTGTGGCACTTTCCGAATATGTTGTAAATCATCACAAGGGTGACAAACCCAAGGTTGCCATGTTCATCCATCCCTCAGCATTTGGGCGCGCTCCTATGGCAGATGCCAAAAAAGCCGTTGCAAAGGGACTTAACATGGATATTGTGGAAGTTGTGGAACACGGCAAGGATCTTGACAACTCAGCAATGCTGAAAAGACTCTTAAGCAAGGGTGTCCAGTATGTTCTGTGCCAAACGGTTCAGTCTCCTGTTGCAACCATGCTCAAGGATTCTGCCCGTCTGGGCCTGACTGCAAAAACCTATGGAGAGCCAGGGAAACTTACTTTCCTCGGTGCTCACTACACAGGGGGCAACGACCTTATTGCCCTTGCAGGCAAGGCATGTGAAGGCTATGTATGGTCATGCTCATTCAACCTGACCTCTGAAAAAAATGAAGGCACAACCAAACAGCTTGCACTGGCAAAAAGATATCACAGAGATGCCAAAGCTGCCAATTCTCATAATTATGCAGCAGGTATAATAGTGGCCCAGATAACAACAGAGGTCATTAAAAGAGCCAAGGCAAAAGGTCTCAAGATTACACGGAAGACTCTTTATGATGAGCTCAATGCAATGCACGGTGCAAAGGCATATCAGCCATATACCACAATCGGGCCTGTAACATATTCCAAAACTGACCATGCAGGCGTTGACATGCTTCAGATCTACACCGTTAAAAACGGAGTATTCAGAAAAGTTGGCAACCCGATTCAGTCATTTTACATGAAAAAGATAAAATAATAATTTAAACCTGTAACCTTAAGTTCCGGCCTGCTGCATCAGGCCGGAACAAAAAGAATAAAGAAAAAGCCTATGGAAGATTATCTGCTGGAAGTCAACAATATTGAGGTCGTTTACAATGATATTATTCAGGTTTTAAGAGGTGTGAGCCTGAACGTGCCAAAAGGAAGCATTGTTGCCCTGCTGGGTACGAACGGAGCTGGCAAGACAACCACCTTACGGGCAATCAGCGGGCTTTTAAAGCCTGAAAACGGGGCAACCCGTGAAGGATACATCAAATTTGACGGCACGGAAACGACCCATCTTGCAGGGACGGATATTGTGAAACTGGGCGCAGTCATGGTGCCTGAAGGCCGGCGCATCTTCAAGCACCTTACTGTAAATGAAAACATACTGGTAGGCTCAATCACAAGAAAGGACAGTGCAAAAAAAATCCGGGAAGACAATGAAATGATGTACCGTCATTTCCCAAGGCTCTCCAAGGTGACCAACCGCATGGCCGGATACAGTTCAGGCGGAGAGCAGCAGATGATTGCCATTGCAAGGGCATTGATGGCCACTCCCAAGATGCTCATGCTGGATGAGCCGTCTCTTGGCCTTGCTCCCCTGCTGGTAAAGGAGATTTTTGACAATATCCAGAGAATCAACAGAGAGCTTGAAACAACAATCCTTGTTGTTGAACAGAATGCCAAGGTCGCACTTGGTGTATCAGACTATGCATATATAATGGAATCGGGCAAAATAGTTCTGGAAGGCCCGTCTAAAGAGCTTCAGGACAACCCTGATGTAAAGGAATTCTACATGGGCCTGACCAAAGGCGGCGGCAGAAAATCCTTTAAAAACGTTAAATCATACAAGAGGCGCAAACGCTGGATGTAGACAGGAATTTCAGGAGTCAATTATGAAGATACTGGTTGGATATAACGGCGGTGAATCTGGCAGGCTTGCCCTGTCTCTGGCACGGGATCATGCTGTGCTTAACAATGCATTTGTTTATGTGATGACTTCAATGGAGGGAGGGGCTTCTGAAAAACAGTCAGATATTGTCCAGGCGGAAAAAAATCTTGATTTTGCCAGAACCCTGATGGAAAAATCAGGGGTTCAGTGTGATGCCCAGCAGAGTGTAAGGGGGCTTTCACCTGGAGAAGATATTGTAAAATTTGCCAGGGAAAATGAAATTGATCATATTTTCCTTGGCATAAAGAAAAAATCACGTGCCCAGAAAGCAATCCTGGGATCCACTGCCCGTTATGTGATCCTCAAGGCTCACTGCCCTGTCACCACTGTCAAATTTGAGCTCAATGAGATCAGCACGGAAAATCTGCTCAAGGACAGGCGGATCCTGGTTGTGGACGATGAGCCTGATATTCTGGAAACCGTTGAGGAACTGCTTGACATGTGCAATCTTGATACAGTGTCAAGCTTTGATGAAGCAAGAAAATCCCTTGAAGATAATATTTATGATCTCGCAATTCTGGATATAATGGGGGTCAGCGGATATGACATCCTTGAGCTTGCCCGCAAAAAGGATATACCTGCCCTTATGCTGACAGCCCATGCACTGACCCCGGAGAATCTTAAGGAGTCTATAAAAAGAGGAGCCGACTCATACATACCCAAAGATGAACTTGCCAACCTTGTGAGCCATGCTGGCGATGTCATCAGATCCCGTATCGAGGGAAAACAGGGATATGGAGCATGGTTCTCAAAACTCAAGCCCTTTTTTGACAAATCCTTTGGCAAAGGATGGCAGGACAGAGACAAAAGTTTCTGGAACTCCTTTGACGACAAATACGGAGGCTGAACAGGCAGGACATGGCCTGCCTGTTGTCATGTACGGCCTGACGGCTATCATGTATGCAGTACAAGGCCCTCTCCCGTTTCATCAAGATCAAAACGGATTTTTGTATCAGGCAGACATTCACCTTTGAGAATTGCCAGGGACAGGGGATTCTCGATTTCCTGCTGTATGACCCTTTTTAACGGCCTTGCTCCGAATGCAGGGTCATATCCTTTCTTTGCAAGGTATTCCATGGCCCTGTCACTGAGCTCAATTGTAAGGTTGCGTGATTTCAGACGTTCATTGAGCCTTGCAATCTGAATTCCGGCAATTTTCTTTATGTGCTCAAGCTCAAGAGAATGAAATGTGATAATTTCATCTATCCTGTTCAGAAATTCGGGTCTGAACGCCTCTTTCAGAGCCTGGGCAATTGCCTTCTGAACCTCTTCACTATCCAGGTTGCCGGCTCCTGCCTCCTGCATGAACCTTGATCCCACATTGGATGTCATGATGATGATTGTATTTCTGAAGTCCACAGTTCTTCCGTGACCGTCTGTCATTCTTCCGTCATCAAGCACCTGGAGCAGAACATTGAAAACATCCTGATGAGCCTTTTCTATCTCATCAAACAGGATAACGGAATACGGGCGTCTTCTTACGGCTTCAGTAAGATATCCCCCTTCGTCATAGCCGACATAGCCCGGAGGAGCTCCAATCAGCCTTGCCACGGAATGCTTTTCCATGTACTCGGACATGTCCACACGAATCATGGCCTGTTCGCTGTCAAAAATAAATTCAGCAAGAGATTTGGCAAGTTCGGTTTTGCCCACTCCGGTCGGCCCCATGAAAATAAAGGTGCCAATGGGCCTGTCTTCAGGCTGAAGCCCTGACCTGGCACGTCTGACAGCATTGGATACAGCATCAATGGCCTTTTCCTGGCCTATCACTCTTTTCCTTATGTGGTCTTCCATCTGAATCAGCTTTTCCTGTTCACCCTTGAGCATCTTTGATACAGGGATACCTGTCCATGAGGATACAACTTCTGCCACATCAGATTCTTCCACATCTTCCTTGAGCATTCTCCTGTCCTTCTGAAATTCCTTAAGGGCCTGTTTTTTCTCCTCAAGCTGTCTTTGAAGCTGTTCAATGGTGCCATATCTTATCTGCGCCACCTTTTCCAGATCGCCATTACGTTCAGCAAGGCGCGCTTCAGTCTGATACCTGTCAATATCCTCACGGATTGCACTTATCTGTTCAATGAGTTTTTTCTCACTGTCCCAGTGCAGTTTCAGGGGACCAAGCTGCTCCTTCATGGAGGCAATATCCTTTTCAAGCTTTTCAAGGCGTTCTTTTGATGCCCTGTCCTTTTCCTTTAAAAGGGCCTGACGTTCGATCTGGGCCTGGGTTATCTTCCTTGAAAGCTCATCAATGGCGCTTGGCATGGAATCAATTTCAATCCTGAGGCGCGATGCACATTCATCTATCAGATCCACAGCCTTGTCCGGCAGGAACCTGTCTGCAATATAACGATGGGAAAGGGTTGCAGCAGCAACAATTGCAGAATCCTTTATCCTGATTCCATGGTGAACCTCATATTTTTCCTTTAAACCCCTTAGAATAGAGATGGTGTCCTCCACACTCGGTTCCTTGGCAAAAACAGGCTGGAAACGCCTTTCCAGGGCTGCATCCTTTTCAATATATTTGCGGTATTCATTCAGGGTTGTGGCACCCACACATCTTAAGGTTCCGCGTGCAAGGGCAGGTTTGAGCATATTGGATGCATCGACAGATCCTTCTGAAGCTCCTGCCCCCACAACCGTATGCAGCTCATCAATGAAAAGCACAACCTCACCTTCGGCTGCTTCCACTTCCTTGAGCACAGCCTTAAGCCTGTCCTCAAATTCTCCCCTGAATTTGGCTCCTGCAAGCAGGGCGCCCATGTCAAGGGCAATCACACGTCTGTTTTTAAGGGAATCTGAAACATCTCCTTCCACTATTCTCTGGGCCAGGCCTTCAACAATTGCTGTCTTGCCCACTCCAGGTTCGCCAATCAGGACAGGATTGTTTTTTCTGCGCCTTGAAAGCACCTGGACAATCCTGCGGATCTCCTCGTCCCTTCCTATTACAGGATCAAGCTTTCCTTCCTTTGCAAGTGCGGTCAGATCCCTTCCAAACTTTTCCAGAGCCTGATATTTTTCTTCAGGGTTCTGGTCTGTAATGGTCTGGTTTCCCCTGATATCCTTTAATACAGATAAAATGGCATCACGGGTAACACCATTTCTGTTCAGGATGGTGCAGGCTTCATCCTTGACCGTGGCCAGTGCCAGCAGAATATGTTCAAGGCTGACGTACTGGTCCTTCATTTTCTGGCTTTCGGAAAAGGCATGATCCAGAACCTTCCTGCCTTCTGAAGAAAGATAGATATTTACATCTCCGGATACTTTCACAAGCCTGTCAAGACCTGCTGCAACCTCATCTGCAAGTATATTTTCCTGGACTCCGATCTTTTTTAATATGGATAATGCAATTCCCTGGTCATCATCAAGCATGGCCTTTAAAAAATGAAGAGGCACAATTGCCTGATGGCCGTTCTGGCCTGCAAACTCATGGGCTGACTGCAGCATTTCCTGGGATTTTACAGTTAATTTATCAAGTTTCATATCAATCACCTTTCATTATTTTTTATATTTTATTATCTAAAGTAATGCACAAATTATCCACGTCAACCCTGAAATTAAAATTATTTCATTCATTAATCAGTTCACAATCATTGACTCATCCTACTTTGTGGTATATATTGTCTCAAAACATGAAATAATTCAGACACAGATAATTTATATATGGAAAATAACAGTTTCAAAGCCATAAGAACAAAACTCAATAAAACCCAGAAGGAACTGGCCCAGCTCCTTGGAGTATCCATAAAGGCAATTCACAGCTATGAACAGGGATGGCGCAGAATACCCCACCATGTTGAGCGCCAGCTTCTTTTTCTGCTTTCACGCATTCTTTTAAAGGATGGAAAATCAACGGACAAGTGCTGGAATATCCGGGAATGCCCGGATCAGCTTCACAAGACATGCCCTGCCAGGGAATTTCAGGCCGAAGACATGTGCTGGTTTATAAACGGTACAAGATGCAGCGGAAAAGTCCATGAATCATGGGAGGAAAAAATGAACGAATGCCGTGAATGCGAGGTTTTCAAAGGTTTTTTTGAACCACACAAGGATAAGAAAAAAAATGAATAATTCAATATTAAACAGAATATGCCAGGCCCAGAAAGGCCCTGCCACCGATTACCGCAGGCACCTGCCTGAAACAATCAATGCGGTTCTTGAATCAATGGACGATACAAGATGCTTTGCCCATGTAGGAGATGAGCCCATTCATTTTTCAACAAGTGTAAAGGAAATGATAGATCTTTTCAGAACCATACTTTTTCCCGGTTATTTTTCAAGTGAGAAGATTGACGCTGCCAACATGGCATACAGCATCGGCCAGGGTCTTTCCCAGCTATATGATATCCTGTCGGAACAGGTTATCCACGTTCTGAGCCATGACTGCATGCGCTATGGGCAGGCCTGCACTGAATGCGAAAAAAAAGGCCATGATATTGCCCTTGAGGTCATGAAAGCCATTCCCAGGCTGCGCCTTGACCTTGCAGAAGATGTAAGAGGAGCGTATGAAGGTGACCCTGCTGCAAAAAGCCATGATGAAATTATTTTTTCATACCCTGGATTATATGCAATAACAGTATACAGAATCGCCAATATCCTGTACAGGCTCGATGTGCCGCAGCTGCCGAGAATCATGACGGAACACGCTCACAGCCTTACAGGAATCGATATCCATCCGGGAGCCAGGATAGGCAGAAAATTTGTTATTGACCATGGCACAGGTATTGTTGTGGGAGAAACCAGTATCATAGGCAACAATGTCAGAATTTACCAGAATGTGACCATAGGAGCTCTTTCCCTTCCAAGGGATGCAGGAAGCCTGCTGCGGGGAGCCAAGCGCCATCCCACAATTGAAGACGATGTAATCATATATTCAGGTGCAACCATTCTCGGGGGAGACACCATAATAGGGGCAAGGTCTGTTGTGGGCGGCAATGTCTGGCTTACAGAGTCAGTACCGCCGGATACAAAAGTTTTCATGGAATCACCCCGCCTGATTTACAAATACCAGGAAATTTCACAGGACAACACCAATGAACAGCATGCCTGACATAACACAGACAATAGGAGCCACCCCGCTTGTATACATGAGAAAAGCAAGCGCAGAAACAAAGGCTCATATCTATGCCAAACCTGAATTTTTTAACCCTGCCTCCAGCATCAAGGACAGGATAGGGCTTGCAATGATAGAAGATGCCATTGAATCCGGCAAAATCACCTCAGGTTCAACCATAGTGGAGCCGACAAGCGGAAATACAGGAATTGCACTGGCACTTGTAGCCAGGGTCAAGGGCCTGAAGCTTATACTTACCATGCCGGAAACCATGAGCACTGAAAGACGCAGCCTTCTGAAGCATCTTGGAGCCGAACTTGTTCTGACATCAGGGTCTGAAGGAATGAATGGAGCTATTAACAAGGCAGAACAGATCGTGGCACAGACTCCAGGAGCTTTCATGCCGGATCAGTTTTCAAACCCTGCAAACCCTGAAATCCACAGAAAAACCACTGCAATGGAAATCTGGAACGACACAAAGGGGAAAATAGATATTTTTGTTGCAGGGGTCGGCACAGGCGGAACCATCACAGGGGTTTCGCAAGGGCTCAAGGCAAAAAATCCCCGTATAAAATCCATAGCAGTGGAGCCTGCCTGTTCTCCCGTGCTTTCAGGAGGCAAATCAGGCCCCCATAAAATTCAGGGCATAGGAGCAGGATTTATCCCGAAAAACCTTGATATGGACATTATTGACGAGATTATCCAGGTTGAGGACAATGAGGCATTCAAGGCTGCAAAACAGCTTGCCCTGTCAGAGGGCATACTCTGCGGAGTCTCATCAGGAGCTGCTTTTCATGCTGCCTGCAAGGCAGCTTCAAGACCTGAGAACAAGGGCAAGACAATTGTGTTCACAGTTCCTGATACAGGAGAAAGATATCTCAGCACTGATCTGTTTGATCAGGCATAATTCCGCCTGAACTATTCCGGTTCCCATATCAGCAGTACTTTCACAGATTTTAAAGTACTGGCTGACACAGGATTATCCGTGCAGGGAACCGGTTTTATTCTTATTCTGCCCGGAAGTGAATTTTTAAATATCTTCAGGGAATCACCAGCATCTTTCATTCCAACAGCAAAACTTACAAGACCTGCCAGATGCATGCAGCGCTGCCGCTGTATTTCTCCAACAAATATAGTGGCGTTGTTCCGCTTTATTCTGACATCAGAAGGCCATATCCTGAGCACAAGTCTTGCATCATTTTCCTGCCACACCATGCACAAAATGTCAGTACTCCCATTATGCATATGCGGCAGCACCGGCATGTTTTTGATACACGCATCAGGTGAAAACAGTTCCAGAAAAGTTCTCATGGAAAAGCGCAAGGGCGGTTGCCATCCTGCATCATTAAGGTATTCAGCAAATTTTTCAACCGGCCCTGCCCATTGAAATATCAAGGGCATACCTGTTTTACCCATCCCTGCCGTAATATTTCCTGAAACCCTTGACCATCCGCCTTCTGTCCATTCTTCAACTGAAATCACGGCAGGCCTGCAACTATGGGAAGAACCTGTGCCTGTTTTATGGTATACAGCAATATTCCATGCAATTGCAGGGAAAACAAGCACAAGCGCAGCAATACCAATAAAATTCGCCGGAATCCTGCGGACAAGCCATGCTAGCCCCCATACTGCAGTAACAAAAATAAAAACAGATATGCAGAGGCGGACAGCAACTGCTCCGGCCACAGCCATGGATTTTCCGAAAACAACTCCCGGCAGCACATAAACAAAGGCCCATCCAATGCCTGAAACAATATTAACAATGGCAAAATTCAAGGGACTCATCCCAAGAGCCCCTGCAACAACAGGAATCACAGGACGGACAGGCCCTATAAAACGCCCTGTCAATATACTTTTCCCACCATGACGCCTAAAAAAAACCTCTCCCTTTGCAAACAGATCCTGATAACGGGAAAAAGGCCATACCTGTTTCAGCCTGTCCCTGTAATACCGGCCAAGCCAGTATGATATGCCGTCTCCTGCAATTGCCCCTGCTGCAGCCAGAACAAGCACATGCTCAAGTTCCAGCGTCCCAGTGGAAATAATGGCTCCAATCCCGAACATGAGAACTGTACCAGGTACAATCAGGCCTACCAGAACCAGGGATTCGGAAAATGCGACCAGAAAGACTGTTACATAGGCAAAAGCCATATGGCTGGTTATAAAAGCGAGCATCTGGTCAATATGCAGCATCTGTATCATTTCATGATGATTTCCCGGTAATACCAAAGGCAGGAAAATTCCAGTCCCCCTAAAGTATCAGCATACAGACTGCCACCCCGTATACCACCTGCCTGTATCAACCTTTATTCAACAATCTTATAACCAGCAGATTTTAAAGATGACCTGGTATAAACAAACAACATTTCAACCGGCTCTGAAAATGGATTATAAAACCAATGAACCGCACCGCGGGGAACAAACATGGTATCGCCTTCCTTCATCTCAACTTCAGAATCATTAACCCCACTTATTCCTTTTCCTGAAAGTATGTAAATAATTTCCTCAGCATTTTTATGTATATGTTTCTTATGAGATGATGTTTTTGCCTCAAATCTGCAATAGGCAAAAGTTATATCTTCCGCACCTGTTGTATCTTTATCCACAATGATGACTCTTTTTGCATTATCAAGGTCTTTAATCGGTTCATTTCTTCCATCTTCAAGCTTCAGTACATATTTCATCAGTTTTTCCCATAATAATCAAAATAATATTTCCATTAAAATCCATACACCTGTTTCGGGCCAAGATATTCTGGAAACCTGTCGAGCAATGCCAGCCTTGCAGAATAACATAGATGGCATTCATCCACGTATTCATCTTTCAGATCAAGGCCATGTTCCCGGGCCAGCCGAACGGGGCCACCTCGTACCAATGGGCCACAAACAGGATGTTTCTGTGCATCATAATTCCTGATCAATTCTGATAGCGGATTCTTCCAGCAGTTCCCTATACTGATGCCTTGACAGATTTGAACATTACCAAAGGCATCTAAATGAACACGCTTGGGCTCTTCAAGTTCCTCATAAGGACATTCATTAAGTTGTTCACGACATCTGGTCGGCAGGCCCTCAGTAAATTTTTCCACTGCTCTCCCCCTCAGTTTTATCCCACCGCTGATTTCTGGGTTTCCCTTCTTTTCAGCTGTTTCTGCATATACTCTGGCTTCCGGCCTGACTTTGCAGAGCGAATACACAGGTATTCCCAAATGTTCTGCTGCATCAATAGCATATCTGGCTGAATTTTCTGATGTATCACCATAATGCAGGTCATCATCGCTGATACTCAGATTTGAAATTCCAAGCTCCATGAGAGGTCTCAACCACAGTTGAGCATCATCAAGACATGTTGCCCAGTAGGCGTTGGATACGACTCCTGCATTAAACCCCATTTCCCGTGCAAGTCTGATACCTTCAAGCATAAGAGAATAAAACAAAAACGGCTCTCCTCCCTCAAAATATATTTCCTGAATACCGCCGATCTGTTTTGCTTCCTCAAGCACTGAGCGGATCTGGCTCATGGTCATTGTTCCATTTGAAGCCGGGCTGCAGTATAAAAAACAATGATCGCATGTCAGATTGCATTTATAGGTCAAAAGCAAATGGAGTCCTGTTATCATTTTTCGCTCCTCACATCACAAGAAAGTATTAGAGCCCATTTTTTATTTCAACACATTTTTCTTTAATCTTGTCAAGTAACCGTTTCAATTCTTTTTGCTCCGATTCGGTAAAATCCTCCATAATCTTTTTCTCTGTGTTTTCAATAATTGTCCACAATTTTCCAATTGTTTCTATTCCTGTCTCGGTCATCACAAAATTATTGGCAGAATCCGTACTTATTAACCCTTCTGCAATAAGTGGTTCAAAGTGATTTTTAATCTCATTGTCAGGTATCCCAAACTGTTTTTGAGCGTCTAAAAGACTCATTTCCGTATCACATTTCAACACCATCAAAAAAATGAGTTGACTGCTTGATAAATTTGACACTTTTTTCAATTTTGCATCCAATGCTTCTCTTATCAACATTGCAGCCACATTAATTTCTCTGCCAATGGTTGTTTTTATCTGCTTTTCAAGCATTCCTAATACTCGCTTTAATTTTAATTCATAAATACTTATTCCTGTGGCAACGCCTACATTAAGGCTTTCTACTTCACTGTACATTGGAATCTGAACAATAATGTCGGCATTTTCCATAAATTCATCAGAAGCACCTGAAGTCTCATTCCCAACGACTAATGCGACAGGTCTATCAGAAAGTTTAACCAGGGATTGAAGTTGTGTACCCCGTGGAGATGTTGTTACAATTTGATAATCATTATCTTTTAAATATTTTATGGTTTCGCTCGGATTATTAAATGTCTGTAAATTCGTGCTAAAAATACGCCCTCTGGATGCATCTACTGTTTTTCTTTGAAATAAATCAAAATCAGTTTTTGTGCTTATAATATTATTTATCCCAAAAGCATGGCTTGAGCGAACGATGGTTCCAATATTTCCAAAATCTTTTACATTATCAAGCACAATACAAAAATCTTTGTTTGTGGTATTTTTCTTTATATTTCCAATAGCAACAACGGGAATAACATAATTTGTACCTGTCACCTTCTTTAACAATCCATCTGATATCTTATAAACATTATATGCCAAATATTTATCGTCAAACTGTTTCAGTTTGTTAGAAATTAAAATAAAATCAATTTTAATATTTGATTCAATGGCCCAATCAATTGCTTCTAAGCCTTCAACCAGAAACTTGCCTTTCTTTATTCTTCCTTTATGACAACTGACAGATTTTGCCAGTTGTATTTTATCGTCTTTTAATGATTTTATTTCTGCTATCATTTTTTACTCAGAACTGATTTATAAAAATTTTTTCGTATTCTGCCATATATATGCAATTTTGTATTTATTTCTAAATATACTGAGCAACACTATGGCACAACCAAGCTGAACCATAGATAGGAAATTTTGCACATGATATTCATGTCTTACAACCAGATGGCTGAAATTCCGGAGCCAGTCAAAGAACCGCTCCACTTTTTGCGGTGCAAAACTCCTGTCTGTGAACACCTCTGTTATGACGGACTGGCAACGATATATCCTAAAATCATAACACCAGTTTCTCTGCCATGATTTATTTCAATTATATCTTTTTTCTTTATTTCAAACCCGCAATTGCTTACTAATTCACAAAGAATATCAATACTAAACAAATGATAAGATTTATGACCAGATTTTAAAGACCACTTGCGATAATTATCAAGACCTCTTTTTGTCTCAGCATGACAATAAGTCGGAACAAAAATTAAACCTTTTGGCTTTATAACCCGTCTTGCTTCATTTAAAGCTGAGCGTGGAGTGTCCATGACATGCAGAGAATTCAATATGACTACTACATCAAAAACAGCATCCGGAAAATTTAGCTCATATGCGCTTTGTACATGAAATGATATATTTTCTATTTTTGCTTTTTCTGCTTTTTCCCGTGCGACAGCGATCATTTTTGATTCTATATCAAGGCAATCAACATGTTGAACATATTTTGCCAGAAATAACGAAACATTTCCCGTCCCCGCAGCAACATCTAGAACACGATTTGCATGGCCAATATCACCTTGAATTCTGCGTAGCAACGATTTAATATCCTTATTTGTATTCTTACCGTATTTTGATGCGTTGTTTGCCCAATAAGAATCTTTTGATGAGTTCATTTTACTCCTATATTGTTACCCAACGGCCCGTGGATAAGTCGCAAAGCGGCAAACTTGTCTGATCCGCTGCTGCCGACTTGATCAGCGTGGTGGACATCCAACAGTGCCCGACCATCAAGTTATTCTACAATTCTTTATATCCTTCAGGGTCTTATCTGGTTTTTGCATTCAAATATAAAGTCCTTCAGGATATCGTGTTTTAAATAATGTTATCGGGATTTGATATCATGATAAAAATTCTTAACTTTGATCAAATTCCCGGGCCTTTTCCTGTATGGCTCTGCTCTGTCAGTTACATTACTGGCAATCTATTGTATTGATTCTTATAGTGTTGGTTTTAAAAAATCAATAGGTAAAGTTCCTTCCTGGTGGGGCCGTACAAAGGCAGTTACTGGTCTTCGGGGATATCAAGATTGAACAGCTGTCGGGTGACATTGAGATAAAGGCGGTCATCCCTGTGCTCGCCTGTGTTGCGCAGAAAACGGATGGGGTCATGGATGGTACGGCTTGCAATTGCCCGGGTCATGCGGTGAATGGCATTTATTTCATCCTGTGAAAGGTTTTTCAGATGGGGAAGTGTTTTTTTAAGCTCGATATTCACAATGGATGTCATTTTATCGTTAAGGGCCTTGATTGTGGGAACAATGGCAAGGCTTTCCAGCCATGTCCTGAATTTTACCACACCTTCTTCAATAAACCTTTCAGCCTTTATGGTTTCTTTTTTTCTCTGTTCCCTGTTTGATTCCACAATATGGGTCAGGTCATCAATATCATATACATAGGCATTGGAAATCTTGTTTATTTCAGGATCAATATCCCTTGGCACAGCAATATCAATGAAAAAAAGCGTGCGGTGATTTCTCTTTTTCATGGCTGCGCGTATCTGATCACGGGTAAGCACATAATCTGTGGCTCCTGTTGAGGAAATAATTATATCAGCCTCTTCCACAGCCTCAATTCTTTCCTCGAATTTCACAGCCCTGCCACTGAATTTTTCAGCAAGAGAAACTGCGCGGCCAAAGGTTCTGTTGGCCACCACGATCTGCTTCACCCTGTTGGAAATGAGATGTTCCACTGCAAGCTCGGCCATTTCACCTGCTCCAAGCAGCAGAACCCGTTTGGTTGACAGGTCTGAAAAAATCTTGTTTGCAAGTTTGATTGCTGCATAACTTATGGAAACGGCATTGTCGCCTATACCGGTTTCTTTTCTCACCCGTTTTGCAATGTTAAAGGCTTTGTGCATGAGACGGTTTAAAAGCACTCCGGAAGCCCTGCATTCCACGGCAGTCCTGTATGCCTGCTTGATCTGCCCCAAAATCTGGGGCTCTCCCACAACCATGGAATCAAGGCTTGAAGCCACTCTGAACAGATGATGGATGGCCTCGTCATCCCTGTATATATAAAGGGCGGATTTAAATTCGGAAACATCAAGTTTCTTGTATTCAGCAATAAAATTTATCACATTTTCCACCTGGTCGCCTTTTTCAGGCACATACAATATTTCAATCCTGTTGCAGGTAGAAAAAACAAGGCTTTCCCTGATATCAGGGCATTGTTTGAAATACTCAAGTGCAGACAGAATCTCCTCACCGGAGAATGACATTTTTTCTCTGAGCTCCACAGGAGCAGTTTTATGGTTGGCACCGATCAGAATTATTTTTGGCATTGTTCTTTCTTTATCTGGTAAATCCCTGGTGATGTCCGCCCAGAAGCATATTGACTCCGAGGAATGTAAAAACAATCACAAGAAACCCTATAATGGTCATGACAGCAGATTTCTTCCCCCTCCATCCTGAATACAGGCGCAGATGCAGCACTGCTGCATAAACAAGCCAGGTTGCAACGGAAAAAACCTCCTTGACGTCCCAGCTCCAGAATCTGCCCCAGATGATCTTTGCATACACAAAACCGGTTACAAGGCCCATGGTTAAAAGGGCAAAACCGGTGGTAAGACAGGCATATCCCACATTATCCAGCAGGTCCAGGGAAGGCAGGCGTTTGAAAAAAAAGCCGGGAGCCTTGCTCTTGATACCCTTTTCCTGGAGCAGATACAATATTCCTGTGCCGCAGGCAAGGGCAAGGGAAGCTTCTCCTGTAAAAACCAGAATAACATGCAGATAAAGCCATATTCCCTTCAGGGTTTCCGTCCTTGTGCCATGGGCTTCCGGAATAAGAATGACAGCAACCATCATTGCGGACAAAAGAAAAGCAGCAAATACTCCGAGAATTTTAAGATCATATTTATACTGGAAAAACAGAAACATGATTCCAAGGGCAAAAGCTGCAACAGACAGGTTCTGGGACAGGTTCTGCACCGGCAGTGCACCGGTTCCCAGTGTATAGGCAGCAATACTTGCCAGATGAACTGCCACTGCCCCTGAAATCAGGTAAAATGAAATTTTCTGCAGCACGGACTTCTGGTTGAACAGAAACAAAAGATATCCAGCCATGCTCATGCAGTAAAGTATCACTGCAAAATCAAGCACAATACCGGCAGTTTGAACTTCCATCAATTACTCCTTACAAACAAGATCATCATACCGGAATCCTGGGCCCAGAATTTTCTCCAGAACCCGGTTGATCTGTGTTTCATTTCCTTTCCGTATCAGATCAGGAATATTTTCTCCAACCAGGGCCCTGAACACTTCTTTATGTTCATCAGGGGCATGGCCGGCTGCAAGCAGTCTTTTACGCAGGCTGCCCATCATGGTCAGAAACACAGCATACTCCGGCCCGAACTGTTTTTCAAGCTCCTGCCTGACTGCCCTTGCAAGAGCAGGGCTTGAGCCTGAGGTTGAAACTGCAATGACAAGGTCTCCTCTGTCCACTGAAGCCGGGACAATAAAATCGCTCAAATCAGGCGCATCAGCAATATTGCACAATATGTTCAGGTTTTCTGCATCCTTTTTTATTTCAAGGTTGAGCTCACGGCTGTCCGTGGCTGCAAAAACAAGATGCATTCCGCAGACATCAGCCCGGTCATATTTTCTGATCTCAATGCAGATATTTTCATGGTTTTCAAACCTTTCACCTGAAAAAGGAGGGTTCTGAGTTACAACCCTGACCCTGGCACCGCATCCGGCAAGGCTGACAGCCTTTCTTGCTCCGACAGAACCTGCCCCGACAACAAGGCAGGGCCTGTTCCTTATATCCATGAAAACAGGATAATATTTCATCTTGTTCCTTATCCTAAGCCCTTGTATGCATGAGGCAACTAATATATATTGGCACAGGATATTTTTCAATATCTAACTTGTTTAAAGGAGATGAACCGGAATGATCATTGATTCTCACACTCACATATTCACGGAACAGGTAAGGCAGGACAGATCTGTGTTTTTTGACAATGAGCCTGAATTCAGGCTGCTTTATGATTCACCAAAGGCAAAAATCTGTGCTGTTGAAGATCTAATTGAAACAATGGATCAGCATGAAGTTGACATAAGCATAATCTGCGGATTTCCATGGCGTACGCCTGAACTTGCAAAAAAAAACAATGACGCTGTAATTGAAGCTGTAATAAAATATCCTGACAGGATAAAGGGCCTTGCCTGTTTTGATGCTTCATGGGACAGGGCTGCGGACGAGGCCCGAAGATGCATTGATGCAGGGCTCAGCGGAGCAGGAGAGCTTGCATTCTATCTTTCAGGAATAGACAGGGCTGCCCTTGACGCACTTGACCCTGTAATGGCAGTGCTGAGGGAAAGCGGGAACCTTCCGTGCATGATCCACACAAACGAGCCTGTGGGCCATCTTTATCCCGGTAAGACACCTGTCACCATTGAACAGATATACTCACTTGCAGAAGAATTCCCGGACAACAGAATTATTCTGGCGCACTGGGGCGGCGGGATATTCTTCTACAACTGCATGAAAAAACAGACAAAAAATGTATTGAAAAATATCTGGTATGACACAGCAGCCTCTCCTTACCTTTATGATCCCTGTGTCTATGATATTGCAGTTGACGCAGGAATCAGGGACAGGGTTCTGTTTGGAACAGACTTTCCCCTGCTCGGCCCTGACAGATATTTCAGAGACATGGACAATTCAAAGATAAATGAAACCGCAAAAAAGAAAATACTGGGGCTTAATGCCCGGGCCCTTTATATGCAGCATCCGTCATCACCACAGAAATCATGATGGCAGTGTGATTGTAAATACACTGCCCCTGTTTCTTACGCTTGATACATCAACACTGCCATTGTGGTACTGAACAATATGCTTGACAATGGCAAGCCCCAGGCCTGTACCGCCTTCATACCTGCTCCTTGCCCTGTCAACCCTGTAGAATCTGTTGAATATTTTTGGAAGATGGGACTGGTCCATACCGCATCCATTGTCTTTGACCATGATTTCAATTCCTTTGGCACAGGCCCTGGCAGTGATTTCAATTGTGCTTCCATGCGGCCCGTATTTCACGGCATTGTCCACAAGATTCACAATGGCCTGCTCC
Organism: uncultured Desulfobacula sp.; assembly: GCA_964408295.1. Taxonomy (GTDB): domain Bacteria; phylum Desulfobacterota; class Desulfobacteria; order Desulfobacterales; family Desulfobacteraceae; genus Desulfobacula. The sequence goes on from CAYOYY010000019.1 coordinate 30,352, forward strand.
ATCAGCACAGGATCAACCCTGGCCTCAAGCTCTTCAGGACATTCAATACTGATCTTTGCATCTCTGGCATCTGCCGCCGACTGGCAGACATGCACAGCTCCTGCAATAAGGCTTGCAACAGGCTGAAGCTCAAGGTCCACATCCGTGCCCTGAAGCCGCTCAAGCTTTGACAGTGACAGAAGATCATTGATCAGGTCAATCATTCTGTTTATGTTTTTTTCAATAATTGTCAGAAAACGCCTGCACTCATCAGGATCATAGTCCTGGCCTCCTGACAGCATTTCCTGAAGGGTTTCAATAAATCCCTTCACAGAAGTCAGAGGAGTTTTAAGCTCATGGGAAACATTTGCAGCAAAATCCTTGTGCAGCCTTTCAAGGCGCTTGATCCTGGTAATATCATGAAAGATCACAAGGGTTCCTATCCTGTTTCTTGCTGCATCATACAGGGATGAAGAATGGATGTGCAGCATGATATCCTCATTGCGGGCCAGGACAATCTGTCCTGATACAGGCTCATGGGTTGCAAGGGCTTTTTTTATGAAATTCTGGAATTCAACATTTCTTGCAACTTCCAGGATATTTCTTGACCGGAGATTTGACGGAGCAAAATCAAATATTGCGGCAGCAGCAGCATTGGCTGTAATGATTTTTTCATTGCGGTCAATGGCAATGACCCCCTCCTGCATGCTGGAATGCACAGCCTCAAGCTCCATACTGCGTTCCTTTGCCTGCCTTATCTCCCTGTCAAGGTTTTCAGCCATCCTGTTCATTGTAACCGCAAGCTCTGACAATTCCTCGGAAGCAGGCACGGCAAGCCTTGCCTCAAGATTGCCTGCTGCAAATTCTGCAGCGCCTTTTCTCATCTGCTCAATGGGCAGGGTGATCCGCCTTGCAACATAAAGGCTTGCCGCAGCAGCGGCAAACACGGTAAACAGCATGGCCACAAACATGTTGTTTCTTGCAGACCTGATCCTGCTGTCAATGGCAGACAGGGAAATTGAGGTCCTGATCACCGCAGCCACACGGCCTTCAATCATGACTGGCATGGCCACATACATCATTTTTCTGCCAAGTGTGGGACTTGTGCGCACGGCAACAGCTTTTTTTCTTTTCAGGGCACTGGCAATTTCAGGGCGTTTCATGTGATTTTCCATCACATTCACATCACCAAAGGAATCTCCCACAACAACACCTGAAGGCAGAATTATTGTAACCCTTGTCCCTGTTGTCTTTCCTATCTGTTTGCATATGGCATCTATTGTGTCACTGCTGATGTCAGATTCCTTTCCAAGATAATCAATGAACCTGTCCTTTAAAAGCTTTGCCCGTATTGTCAGTTCCTTTTCAGAATTTTTAATGAAAAATTTCTTGAAATAGCTTGTTGAGTACGCAGTGACAGCGCAAAGGCAAAGCAGGGTAATCAGCAGAAAAGAAGGGAAAATCTGCCAGATTATTTTTTTATTTTTTTTCATTATGATTTTTTTATTCCTTGAATCTGTACCCGACTCCCCTTACCGTTTCAATGGCAGAGGCATGGCTTTTCAGTTTTTTTCTAAGTCCCACAATAATCACATCTATGCTGCGTTCGGTCACTGCATAATTTTCTCCGCGAATTGCATCCACAATCTGCCCGCGGGTAAATACCCAGCCTTTTTTTGCAGCCAGAAAAGACAGAAGATCAAATTCAGACAGGGTAAGATCCACGGATTCTCCGCCAATTGTCACAACATGCCTGGCCCTGTCCACCACAAGGTCTCCGCGCAGTGTCACAGGGTCAGGCATGGCAGAAGAAGAATTTGTGTTTCTTCTTAAAACGGCTCTTATGCGTGCAACCAGCACCCGCGGGCTGAACGGCTTTGAAACATAATCACTTGCTCCCAGTTCAAGGCCTGTGACAATATCAGATTCCTCTCCCTTTGCCGTGAGCATGACAATGGGAATATCAGCGGTTTCAGGCCCTGTTTTCAGAATCCTTGTAACCTCAAGCCCGTCAATTCCCGGCAGCATGAGATCAAGCACCATAAGATCCGGATGATGGCTTTTTGCAAGCTCAACAGCTTTTTCGCCTGTCTGTGCAGTCAGAACCAGGTAGCCTTCGTTTTTCAGATGATATTTTATAAGTTCGATTATATCTTCCTCATCATCAACAATGAGAATGGTTTCTTTTGCCATGTCAGTCCCCGGTATTTTTATTTGTTCAGCGGTGGCGGATGATTTCACCTTCAACCAGATAAATCACCTCTTCGGCAATATTGGTGGTGTGATCGCCTATTCTTTCCAGATGCCTTGAAATAAGATACATATTAATTATTTCTCCCACCTGGCCAGGATGCTTTTTTACATCCTGCTTCATGATATCATAGGCCTGATTTCTCATGCCGTTTACAATTTTATCCATATTTCTTACCTCATATGCCATGTCAACATCAAGGCTGACCAGAGCATCAAGGCTCATTTTCAGCATTTTTCCTGTCTGTGAAGCCATTGCTGAGTAATCATACCTGAATTTTTCCTGATTCTGAAATGAAGTTTTGTACCTCATTGCAATATTTGCTGCATAATCTGCAATTCTTTCCAGGTCATTGTTGATTTTTATCACCACCACAATGAAGCGCAGATCCATTGCAACAGGCTGATAAAGAGCCAGTATTTTAAGGCATTCCTCCTCAACTTCAATCTCGCGCTCGTCAACCATGTAATCTGTTCTGATGATTTCCCGTGCAAGATCGAGGTCTTCTGTCTTTATCGCATAAATTGCCTTCTGAAACCTGTCTTCCACCATGGCTCCCAGGGAAAGTATCTCTTTTTTAAGCTTTTCAATTGCTTTTTGCAGATGAACTGCCATTATATTCTCCTTAACCGAACCTGCCTGTTATATAATCTTCGGTCTGTTTTAATGCAGGTTTTGTGAACAATGTATCTGTATCATTTACTTCAATCAGTTTTCCCATGTAAAAAAAAGCTGTTTTATGGGATACCCTTGCTGCCTGCTGCATATTATGCGTCACAATAATAATGGTCAGTTTTTCACAGATTTTTTCTACAAGCTCCTCGATCTTTTGGGTTGCAACAGGATCAAGGGCAGAAGCAGGCTCATCCATGAGAAGAACCTCAGGAGAAACTGCAAGCGCCCTTGCAATGCACAGGCGCTGCTGCTGGCCGCCTGACAGGCTTAATGCAGACTCATTAAGCCTGTCCTTTACCTCATCCCAGATGGCTGCCTGTTTCAGGCTTTTTTCAACGGTTTCAGTAATAAGAGCCCTGTCCTTTATCCCGTTCACCTTCAACCCGTAGGCGATATTTTCAAAAATTGACTTGGGAAAGGGATTGGGTTTCTGGAAAACCATGCCGACCCTGCGCCTGAGGCTTACAACATCCACTGAAGGCTCATGGATATCCTGAGAATCAAGCATAATCCTGCCCTTTATCCTGGTTCCGGGTATAAGATCGTTCATTCTGTTCAGGCATCTTAGATATGTGCTTTTGCCGCAGCCTGAAGGCCCTATCAATGCGGTTATCCTGTTTTTTTCAAATTCAATTGATATATCGTGAAGAGCCTGGAAATCTCCGTAGAAAAAATCCAGGTGCTCTGTGTGCATCTTGATGTTATCATGCATCAGTTCATGTCCTTTGTCTGTTTCTCATCCTTGCCCTTAAAATCACGGCCCCAAGGTTCATTCCGAAAATCAGCATGATCAGCACAAGGGCTGTGCCGTACTGAAGGGGCCTTGTCAGCTCGATCTGTGTCCCTGCCGTTGCCAGCACATATATATGATACGGCAGTGCCATGACCTCATCAAAAATTGATCCTGCAAGCTTTGGAGTAAAAAATACAGCAGCCGTATACATGATGGGTGCTGTTTCGCCCGCAGCCCTGCTCAGCCCCAGAATTGATCCGGTCAGAATGCCGGGAAATGCGGCAGGCAGCACGATCCTGCGGATGGTCTGCCATTTTGTGGCCCCCATTGCAAGGGAAGCTTCCCTAAAGGTATCAGGCACTGATTTCAAGGCTTCCTCACTTGCCCCTATTATGACGGGCAATGTCATAAGCCCAAGGGTCAGGCCGCCTGCTGCAATGGAAACACCCATTTTAAGCACAATACAGAAGAAGGCAAGGCCGAAAAGTCCGAATACTATGGAAGGCACTCCTGCAAGATTGTTGATTCCAAGCCTGACAATCCTTACAAATTTTCTGTTTGAAGCATACTCATTGAGATATATGGCAGACGCCACCCCAAGGGGCAGGGCAACAGCAATGGTCATGAGACTCAAGGCAAGGGTTCCGATGATACACGGGAAAATGCCGCCCGCTGTCATGGAATCCCTGGGAGCCTGGGTTAAAAACTGCCATGAAACCGCACCTGCCCCCCGCACAACCATGAAATACACTATGATGGCAAGGGCAATGCCGTTTACAGCGGCGGCAGCCCTGAAACACATGAACCATAATTTCTGCACAAGCAAACGTTTTTTTATCATCACAAGGAAGCCTCTCCTGATTGTCGGAATTTGACCGAGATATAAGCTGCCATAAGGTTGAAGACAAATGTAAACACAAACAGAACAAGGCCTATGGCAAACAGGGCATGGTAATGGTCACTGCCAAAAGCAGCTTCTGCCATCTCGGCTGCAATGCTTGCCGGCAGAGGCCGCACAGGGTCAAAAATTGATGTCGGGATCATTGCAGCCCCGCCTGCTGCCATGAGCACCACCATGGTTTCACCAACCGCCCTTGAAAGCCCCAGAATCACTGCCGTACATATTCCGGACAGGGAAGCTGGAATCACCACCCTTGTCAGGGTTTCAAAATGGGTTGCCCCAAGGGCAAATGATGCCTCCTTAAGGCTTGCAGGAACACTGAACAATGCGTCCTCGGCAATGCTGCATATGGTGGGCACAGCCATGAAAGCAAGCATGAGCGATGCATTGAACATGTTCAGGCCCACCGGAATATCAAAAACCTTCTGCATGAAGGGTGCAACAACAACCATGGCAAAAAAGCCTATCACAACAGAGGGCATTGAAGCCATGAGCTCCACAACCGGCTTGATTATGCGTGCCAGCCCGGGAGAGGCTATCTGTGCAAGATACACTGCTGTCATGATTCCTAGTGGAACCGCAATAAGCCCTGACAAAAGCGTGACATAAACCGAACCAAGTATAAGCGGAAAAATTCCAAAGGCTGCCGGATCATCCGTGGGATACCATTCTGTTCCGAAGATAAAATCCTTAAAAGACACATGCCTGAATATGGGAAGGCCTTCCTTTAACAGAAAAACCATGATCAGTGACAGCGATACAATGCCGAACAATGCACTGGCTGTAAAAAACCAGTGCACTGCCCTGTCTGTATGTTTTTGTTTCAAATCCAGTCTCCGGTTTTCTAGAAAAGCGGAATTGACCCTGCCTGTTTAACAAGGGCCTGACCTTTTTTTGACAGAATAAATGAAACAAATCCCATTGTATCTCCTGAAGGCCAGCCGTTTGTGAACATGAAAAGCCCCCTTGAAATCGGATAGGAGCCGTTCAGGGTATTTTCTTCCGAGCCTTCAACACCCTCAACCCGCAAAGCCCTGATCTCTTTATTGAGATAGCCAAGACCTATGTATCCTATGGCGCCGGGTGTTTTTGCCACTGCCTGGACCACGCCTCCATTTGAAGGAACAGTAAGTGCAGAGGCAATGACCCGTTTTTTATCCATCACAAGTTCCTTCCAGACCCCAAAGGTTCCTGAGGAGCTGTCCCTTGAAATCACGACGATCCTGCCTGGTCTGCCTCCAAGCTCTTTCCAGTTTCTTATTTTTCCAAGATAGATATCCCTTAACTGGTGCATTGTAATGTCTTTTACACTGTTTGCAGGGTTTACAACGGGAACAATGGCGTCAAGTGCTATTCTGAACGGAACAGGATAAACCCCTTTTTGTGACGCAAGGCCTACTTCCTTTGATTTGATAAACCTGGATGCATTGCCTATGTCTGCTGTCCCGTCAATAATGGCCTTGATTCCATTGCCGGAGCCTCCGCCTGAAAGGGATATCCTGACATCCGGGTGAAGAGCCATATAGGCTTCAGCAGCTTTCTGTGCAATGGGCAGAACAGTTGTAGAGCCCTTGATTACGATTTCCCCTGCAAAGGCACTGGTAAATGCCAGAACAAGGCCGCAAACCGATACACCCAGCAATTTTATAATCTTTTTCATATTTCCTCCTGATCAAAATTCAAGTAAATTCAAGCAATAGTTTTATTCCCATGCATGATCATGTTGAACAGGTTGTACAGGTATTTTGTTAGGATTGGATTAGGCTTGTGTTATTGAGGGGTTAAATTTTCAGGACAGAGGAGAAATATCCTTTTCAAGATAAAGAATATTTCCTGCATCATTATAATAATAATCGTTAAAATAGGTTCCTATTATGGATATGCCGCGGCCATGCTCGGCATCGTCAGGCAGTCTGGCAAGTTTCTGACGTCTCCAGTCAAATCCCTTGCCTTCGTCTTTTATCACCAGTTGAATCAGCCGGTCTTCAACAATGTTCACAAAAAAATGAACAAGCTTTTCAGGATCGTTTCCGTTCCCGTGGCGTACAGCATTGGTAAGGCCCTCACGGATCACAAGATTGATCGAAAACAGCATGGGCTTTATGTTTGCTATTCTGGAACTTAAATAGTCAAGCGCTTTTTCACAGGCATCATCAATATTTTCAAATGTTGATGAAAAAACAAATTCCATTGAATCAGGTGTATGCACAATTTCAAAAACATGTTTTGATGAGCCCATGATTCACACCTTTACACATAAAACAACAATATCATCCTCAGGCATGCTGTCTTCACTGCCGAAAAGATGATCAACCAGGGCCGGGGCAGCCCTGTCATATGGTATGGAAGCAATCTGCCTGAATGCAGGAAGAAGGCTGTCCGCACCGCTCGCCCATGTTACCTTTTTCTGGGTGGATTCAACCAGGCCGTCTGAATACACAAAGAACATGTCTCCAGGGTTTGCATCTATTTTTTCAATACCGAACTGGGCATCTGAAAACATGCCGAGAATATCGCCCTTGCTTTTGATCAGATAAGGCTCACCTCCGGCAGGAAGGCAGGCAACAGGGGGATGGCCTGCATTGATAATTGTCATCTTGCCCGTAATCCGGTTAAGATGCAGATAACACCCGGTCAGATATTTCCCATCAGGAAGGATCCTTGTCAATACATCATTGATCATTTTCATGCTTTCAGACGGAGAATATACAGGGGTACAGTTCTGTGCCAGCAAAGCCTTTACAGATGCAGTAAGGTAGCTGGTCTTTATATCATGGCCTGAAAAATCAGCCACAAAATATCCTGTTATCCTGTCGGAAATATGCAAAATATCATAAAAATCGCCTCCAGCCTCATTGAGCGCCCTGTAATACACGCTGAACATGGCTTCAGGGTCGTCTTCCGGCTGGGGCAGCATTGAAGTCTGGGCCTCGGTAAGCTGCCTGAGCTTGTCTGCCTGGCCGGAAATCAGGGAATTGGTTGCAATGGAAAGCTTGAGATGTATTCTCACCCTTGCCAGAACCTCAAGGGGATGAAACGGCTTGGTAATATAATCCACTGCCCCCATGTCAAAGCCCTTGAGCTTTGCATCCACCTCGCTTATTCCGGTGAGAAATATAACAGGAATCCCGTTGGTCTGTGAATTGTCCTTGAGCTTTTTAATCACATCAAAACCGTTCTCACCCGGCATCTCAATATCAAGCAGAATCAGGTCAGGCTTTTCCTTAAGTGCGATATTCCTTGCATCCGGCCCGTTACTGGCGCTGAAAATCCTGTAACCTTCCTTTGACAATGACTTTTCAATCAGTTTAAGGTTCAGCAGGTTATCGTCAACTGCAAGAATTGTATAAGGATGTTGATTGTCCATTTAAACACAACCTTTTTTCCAGAGTCAGGATTCAGATGAAGAATCAAGGGCCTTTACCATGGATTCAAGGTCGGCAACCAGTTCATCAAACCCGTCCAGATTTTCTTTTCTTGCCTGCATTTCCATATCCCTGGCACGGGTAAATATATCTTCAAAACCCAGATTCCCTGATGCTCCTTTGATGGAATGAGCCGCTGCCGCCGCATCAGCGGCATTATTGTCCTGGACAGCCTTTCTTATTTTGGCGATATCAGAAAGGGAAGTTGTCACAAAAAGCTCCACAAGTTCAATAAAATCTTCTTCATCAAGCCCAAGGTTTGAGGCAAGATCCTTAAAATTCATAAAATCTCCTTTGACAGATGCATGAACGAATTTGGTCTGATCAGGGCAAGAATACAAATACAACAGGATTATAAATAAAATACAATATTATGTAAACACTAAAAAAATACAGATTCCACGGCCGTCTCACATAAATAACCCAGAGCCTCTTTTTTACTATTCACCCAGCATGATGCGGATTATTTCTCTGTCAGTTTCGCGCATGCCGTCCCTGCCAAGCCTTCCCACATTGGCTATTGTATTTTCAACCCCTTTTGTAACTATGCCGTCCCCTCCATAGAACTGCTGCCCTTTACGGTACATATAGAATCCAAGTATGCCGGCATCAACAGCAGAAGAAATCTTGGCAGCGCATGAAGGCTTTGCACCGTCACAGATTATACCTGATACCGTTGCAAGAGCATTTACTATGGTGTGTGCAATCTGTCGGAATTTTCCTCCATGAAGCCAGGCAATGCCGGCTCCTGCTCCGACTCCGGCACTTACAGCGCCGCAATAGGCTGATAATCTTCCTATACCGGTTTTCTGATGTATTGTAACAAGATTGGAAACCACAAGCGCCCTGTATAATGTATCCTTATCAGAGCCAAGTTCCTCTGCATATTCAATAACAGGCACAGAAGCTGTAATCCCCTGATTTCCGCTGCCGGAAACTATTATGACCGGCAGTTCGCACCCGCTCATCCTGGCATCTGATCCTGCCGCAGCCATGGCCCTTGCCCTGATTTTAATATCATTGCCCCAGGTTTCCATAAGAACAGAACCTATATTTGCGCCCCAGTCTCCTTTTATGCCTTCCTCAGCTATTTTTGTATTGTATTCAATCTGACGGCTTAAAATATCTTCAATATCCTCAATCTGCACGGATTCTGCAAATTCAAGAATTTTTCTCACATTAAGAATGGAGCGGTCAGTAAGCGGAGCTGCTGGAATTTCATCACAGTCCTGGTTTCTGTATATGGTTCTGCCGTCCTTTGAAATCATGACAATATTGGTATGAAAATGGGATATCTGTACACTTGCGCTTGATTCTCCATGGCACACGGTAACAATAAGATCAAAGGTCAGGCCGCTTTTCAGCTTTGCTACCTTTATCTTTGCTGTTTCAAGAAATTTTCCGATTGCTGCACGGCCTTTATCGTCAACAGATGAAATGACTTCCAGCCTTTTTTCGGCAATACCTGCTGCAATACCTGCTGCTGCTGAAGCTTCTATGCCCCGCAGCCCCCCGGTATTCGGCACAACCACACTCTTAACATTTTTTATGATATTGTCGCTTGCTTCAATGAGCACTGAATCCGGCAGGCACCCAAGTTCCTGCCTTGCCCTTGCTGCTGCATAGGCAATTGCAATGGGCTCTGTACACCCCATTGCAGGCACAAGTTCCTCATGCAGGATATCAATGCAGGCTTTATAAAACCTGTCCATTATTTTCATATCTGTCCTTTCACATTGAATCACGGAAGAATCACCCTGAACACTGTTCCGGATTCTTTTTCGCTTGTAAATTCCACTCTTGCGTCAAGATAGGCTTCGCTCAAAAGTTTGATACTGTATGTTCCAAGCCCGCGGCCCTTGCCCTTGGTTGAAAACGAGCGCTGAAAAACCTGCATCTTGGCTTCTTCCGGCATCAGTGAAGGGTTATGAACCCAGAAATACAGATGCCCGCTGTCCAGGCCTGAACCGATTGTTACGGTATTTCCTGCCGGTTCTGCTTCAAGGGCGTTCTTGACCATGTTGCCAATGACGCGGGACAACAACCTTGGATCACTGATAAAATTTTCTGACGCAGAATTTTCATCAATTATAAGAGTCTTTCCCGAAGCAACCGGGTGCTTTTTGTAAACAGCAATCACCGAAGACAGAACCTCAAGGGAATTCACCTCATACATCTCAATTTCCAGATTGCCGTTTTCCGCTGCCAGCATATCTCTCTGGGCGCTTATTTCTTCCACAAGGGCATTTGAAGAAGACTCGGCAAGTTCCAGGAACTCGTCTATCTCATCAGGTGTTGCATCCTTCATGAGTTCAAGCAGTCCGCGGATACCTCCTGCTGTATTTAAGATATCATGGAAAAAAATTCTTTCCAGTATGTTACGCCTTTTTTCACTGCTGTTATCGCGTATGACAAAAAACGTAAACGTTTCGCCTGCAAGCTCAATGGTTTTTGCCCTGACAAGAAAATCATAGGAAATTTTTCCATCCTGTGCAGTCAGCCGGCATTCTTCTTCCTGCAGGCTTCCCTGCTCTTCCTGGCTGTTCACGATGGCATTCACTGCACCACAGTATTTGCAGAAACGGGTGGTGCCGCATCCTCCGTCAGTTTCCTCTGAATGAATACACTGAATTGCCTCGCCATGCCTTAACCCATAGACATCTTCCGGCCCGTTGATGCAAAGGCCTTCAACCAGAGCGTCATTGCAATATACAATCTGTCTGTGACTATTCAGAATCATAAAACCGTCTGGAATAACACGGGTCAGATCTCCAAGAAATGACAAACTGACAATTTTCTTTATCTGGGCATCAAGTTCTTCCTGCACTGC
>CAYOYY010000019.1:41155-50422 GCA_964408295.1 uncultured Desulfobacula sp.
ATTAAATTCAACAGCGGCCGGTTCGTTTTCCTGCCCGAGGCAAAAAAACTGTATTTAAGAATTATACAATAACATTGCATTATTTACCATATACAAAATATGCAGGACAGGTATTAAAAAAATCTTGCTTTTTTAAAAGATACCTACTAAGAATAGCTCTTGCAAATCTGTACGACAGGGACCCTGAAAATGAAAGAAAAAAAGATACTGGTCGTCGATGACGAGGAACCGATACGCACATTGTTCAAGGCAGCACTGATGCACAAGGGCTACACTGTTTTCTGTGCAGAATCAGGAGAGCAGGCACTTGAACTTTTAAAAAATGAAACCATTCCGGTCATGTTTCTGGATCTTAACATGCCGGGAATGAGCGGAATGGAACTGTGCAGGCAGGCACTGGAACAAAACCCTGAAGCAACTGCATACGCAGTGACAGGATACGCATCTGCTTACAAAAGCCGGGAGTGCAGGCAGGCAGGGTTCAAGGATTATTTTACAAAACCTGTGCCTTTGCAGACAATCTTTAATGCAGCTGAAAATGCCTTTGAAAATCCATGAATACAAAAAAAGACACCCATAATTTCATCCAGGAATACAGGGGCCTTGGAGCCTTCGGACTTGACCGGAAAACCGATGAGGAAACCATAATGTTCTATCTTCAGAAATTCTCTGAAGATTCATTTTTAAAGGCATTTCTTCCCAGACTGTCTGATTCTGACCTTGAAGAAATTTATCTGTGGGTCAATGGAAAGCTTAAAGCTCATATCTCAGAAGACGAATATCACAGTCTATTTCTCAAAGACAGATGATGAATGTGTGATTTAAAGTCAGTACAGGTTGTTATAGGAATTTTTTACCCTGTTTTCCCATCCTTTTCTTGACACTGACCGTAAATTAACATATTCCAACTCCATTTTAACGGGTTAGAAATATTATAATCCAATAATTTATTCAGGGAGTTGGAAATGAAAAAAATTTTTATCGCATTATCGGCAGTGCTTATGACATGCATCATGGCATTCAGCGCACAGGCAGGAACCAGAACTCTTATGATGGCAACCACCACCAGCACTGATAACACAGGGCTTCTGGATTATCTGATTCCTTATTTTACAAAGGACACAGGCATTGAAGTTAAATGGACGGCAACCGGAACAGGCAAAGCCCTGAAACTCGGCCAAAACTGTGATGTTGATGTTCTGCTGGTTCACGCACCTCCTGCTGAAAAAAAATTCATCAAAACCGGTTACGGAAGAGACAGACGCCAGATAATGTACAATGATTTCATAATCATAGGCCCTGCATCCGATCCGGCAGGCATCAGGGGCAAAAACATATCACAGGCACTCAGGCTCATTAAAAAAACAAAATCCACCTTCATGAGCCGCGGTGATGATTCAGGCACTAACAAGAAAGAAAAACTCCTCTGGAAAAATGCGGGAATACCTCTTCCTGACAGGGAAAAATGGTATGTACAGACAGGCCAGGGCATGCTTGCCACGATCAATATGGCCCAGGAACGCAACGGATATACCATGACAGACAGGGGCACCTTCATCAAATACCAGTCCCAGAAAGGCGGCAAAGCTCCCTTGAAGATAATGGTTGAAAAAGACAGCATTCTTCTGAACCAGTACAGCGTTCTTACCCTCAATCCTGAAAGATGCCCTTCTGCAAAATATGATCTTGCCATGAAATTCTCAAACTGGATGGCTTCACAAAGGGCACAGAAACTGATAAAAGATTTCAGGCTTCTGGGGAAAAAGCTGTTCATCCCCAATGCAGAATAAAAATGACTGAAAAAAGGGGAACATGGATTTTATTGCCGAAGGGTTCATCAAGGCTGTCAGGCTTCTTGTCACAGGAGACATATCAACCTGGACAGCTGTTTTTGCGACCCTGAAAGTATCCACCTGCTCCATGCTTTTAAGCCTTGGAGCAGGCCTTCCCTGCGGTTTTGTCCTGGGATACTTTGATTTCAGAGGCAAAAAACATCTGAGAACCGTTCTGGACACCATGCTTGCCCTTCCAACCGTATTCATCGGGCTTGCAGTCTATGCTTTCATTTCCCGGCAGGGCCCGCTTGGCAGCATGGGCTTTCTTTTTACACTGACAGGGATAGCAGCAGGGCAGACCATTCTTGCCTTTCCCATAGTTGCAGCCATAACAGCCACAACCATTGAAGGAATCGATGCTGACCTCAAGCTGACCCTGATAAGCCTTGGCGCAGGCAGGCGTAACATAATAGCCACCTGTCTGTGGGAAGTAAGGTTCGGCATTCTTGCAGCAGCAGTCACAGCATATGGAAGAGTGCTGACCGAGGTCGGAATCTCCATGATAGTGGGCGGCAACATAAAATATCACACCAGAACAATAACAACAGCCATTGCACTTGAAACAAACAAGGGCCTTTTTGCAGACGGCATTGCCCTTGGAATTGTCCTGATCCTCATTGCCTTTGCCGTGAACCTGTCATTATCATTTCTGAGGAAACAATGAAAAGCCCTGCCCCTGCATACCGGCTCAGCCATGTACGCCAGTACTACGGAGACACAAAAGTCCTTGATATTGACGAACTTGAAATCAGGGCAGGTTCCATAACAGGACTGATCGGCCCCAACGGCAGCGGAAAGACAACTCTTTTAAAGCTTCTTGCATTTGCCGACAGCCCGGGCAGCGGCGTTATAATGTACAAAGGCAGGCGCGCAGAGCCTTTTTCGCCTTTAATACGTTCCAAGGTCACCCTTCTCACACAGAAACCCTATCTTTTAAGGCGCAGTGTATTTGACAATATTGCCTATGGCCTTAAAATCAGGCGGGACACAGAAAACCTTGAAACAAGGATAAAAAAGGCCCTTGCAGCCGTGGGCCTGTCATATCAGGAATTTGCCCGGCGCAGAAGCCATGAGCTGTCAGGAGGCGAAGCCCAGAGAGTTGCCCTTGCTGCAAGGCTTGTGCTGGAACCTGAAGTCCTGCTTCTTGATGAACCTGTTGCAAGCGTGGACCTTAAAAGCGCACAGCTTATCAGGCAGGCAGCCCTTGCAGCCAGAAAGACATGGGGGACCACCCTTGTCATTGCAAGCCATGATCTTGCCTGGCTTGCATCCATATGCGACACACGGATTTCCATATTCAAAGGCAGAATTTTTGCCACAGGCATGGAAAATATCATAACAGGCCCGTTTGAACCAAAAGAGTGCGGCATTGCAGAAAAAATTCTCAATGACGGCCAGTCCATCCGCCTTGAATCGCCGGCAGATGCAGAAGATGTTTCCTTTGCAGTGATTGGGACAGGGCACATGAAGATCGCCACTGACATTGACGGGCCACACACAGGATCAGGCCCTTCCAACCGGCTTCACGGCCATGTGGTATCAATGCTGCTGGAAAGAAAAACAGGATATATAACCGCCGGAGTTGCCGTCAGCGAGCTGTCCTTTGTGGTCAGGCTCAGCCCTGAAAAAATTCATGACCTGAACCTTTATCCGGGAAAAAACATTATTTTAGAATTCAGCCCCGGCCATGCTGCCTGGTTTTAAAACCAGAAAAAACAGCCTGCCCTTCTGGTTCATATGGCCTGCTGCAAACCTGGCATACAGGGAACTGCCAAAAAAAATATCAGCTCTTGCAGCCCCCCTGACAGCACCGCCCGTATCCTGGTTCAGCACGAAAAAATCCGCTTTTTCCCATTTTTTCAGAGGATTGATATTAACCCTGTCAGCAAGTTTTGTACTGACAAAGCACAGGGAGGCCTTTGGAAAACACCCGGGATCGGTTGCAATGGAACGCATGGGGGTCACCTCCACACCAAGGCTGCCATAGGGCCCACCCTGTTCTGTCCTGAAAAACACAAAACTCTCATTATGATTCAAAACTTCATCCACCCTTTCAGGATGCAGTTCAAGCCAGGTTCTTATGGCCTGCATGGACATGTCTTTCCTTGCAATTTCATTGTGGCGGATAAGGTACCTGCCGATTGATCTGTACGGCCTTCCATTGGCAGCAGCATAATGCAGCCTTAATATTTCCCCGTTTTCAAGCTCCACCCTGCCCGAGCCCTGGATTTCCAGGAAAAATCTGTCCACCCTGCTTTTGAGCCAGACCAGGGGCTGTGCTGTGTCTGCAAAGTCCGGCATGGCATTTATCCGTGCCCTTGAATAATAGGGAACAACCTGTTTTTTTTCCTGATCCACCCTTGCCATGAGACGGGGCTGTCCTTTATAACGCTGTGAAAATGCCGCCATGTTTATTTCAAGCATATCATCCGGCCTTGAATATACAGGCCATCTGCATTCACCGGTTTTTTTCAGGCATCCTTTGCAGAAAGGCTCAAAATATCCTGTAAAAACCACCCTGCCGTCTTCATTGCCCACTGCCTCATACACCAGAAACCTGGACCGTATGAACCTGTTCAGACTGTCGGGGTCAGGGCTGTTTTTCAGAAATCCTGCAAAAACCTTCATTGACCTGATGAGATGTGCAGCAGTAAACTGTGAATCAGCATACCTGAACCTGCGCCCGGGCGGAAGCTTTTCAAGATAGGCCAGGCTTCTTCCGATTGAGACCTCAAGGCCCCTGAAATCCATACTGTCCCTGAACACAGGATAGTCTGAGACATCAAGCTTTTTCATGCATAAGCCGGCAGGTGTTTTAAGCGCGGCACGCGGGACACATCCTGCTGCCATGCAGCATGCCAGAAAAGCAAAAAAAGCCCGGACTGTATTTTTATACACTGTTTTCATGTTTTTTTTTCATCCACGGGCATTCCTGAAGGACGAAATATCCTGACAGAGGTCTCCCCGATATCATCCAGTGCCTGTTCAGCAGGATTCTGATCCAGCCCCTTGAGGCTTCCCAGTTTTCTTGCGGCAGGCATCACCCTTTTTTCAATTGAGCCCACTGTCCTGTTGTATGCGGCAACACATTTTTCAATTTCCTTCCCAAGGTGATTGATATTGCCCGTCATCGTCATAAGCCTTTCAAAAAGGCTCGTTCCAAGCTGCCTTATCTGCTCTGCATTTTCACAGGCTTTCTGCTGCTGCCAGGAAAAGGCCACAGCCTTTAAAACTGCAATCAGCGTGGCAGGGCTTGCAAGGACAACGCCCTTTTCAATTCCTTTTTCCATCAGATCAGGCTGTGCTGCAAGCGCTGCGGAAAAAAAATTCTCTCCCGGAATAAACAGGATCACAAATTCAGGTGAAAAAGAAATATGCCTGAAATATTTTTTGGAACCAAGCTCTGAAATATGGGTCATTACCTGACGGGCATGGGCTTTCATCAATTCGCGTTTCTGTTCTTCCGTGTCTGCTTCAAGTGCATCCAGATATGCTGAAAGAGGCACTTTGGCGTCAATGATGATCCTGCGGCTGCCCGGAAGGTTGACAACCATGTCAGGCCGGACACTTCCCCTGCCGCTTCCGGCTGCAACCTGTTCCTCAAAATCACAGTATGCAGCCATGCCTGCAAGCTCAGCCACACGCCTGAGTGTCATTTCACCCCAGCGGCCTCTTACATGGGGAAGCCTGAGCGCCTTGACAAGGTTGGAAGTTTCAACCTGCAGAAGGTTCTGGGCTCTGCCCACCTGTTCAAGCTTTTCAGCAATGGCACCATAGGTCTGTGCCCTGTCCTTTTCCAGGGAATGAAAATACTGGCCTGCAAGATTCATGAACCTTGCAGAAAAAAACCCCGACCACAGCCGCGCAAGCACAAGGCATAATATTACCCCTGAAACAAACCCCGCACCAAGCCAGATAAAATTGTGCACATCCACCATGGTTTTACAAAGCAGTATAGGTTCCGCTTTTGCCACCTGATTTGAACTTGAGGCGGATATCTGAAATGCGCATTGCCCTGTCATATGACTTGCACATGTCATAAATAGTGAGGGCAGCAATGGAAACCGCAGTCAGGGCTTCCATTTCAACTCCTGTTTTTCCTGTAAGCGAAACTTCTGCCTCAATGTCAATGGCATTGTTTGGCCTGTCAAAGGAAAAATCAACGCGCGCATGGGTAATATTCAATGGGTGACACATCGGAATAAGCCCGGAAGTCTGCTTTGCAGCCATGACTCCGGCGATTCTCGCAGCCTCAAGCACGTTACCCTTTTTGACCTTTGAATCCATGATTCTGTCAAGGGTATCCGATGACATGAAGATTTTGCCTCCTGCAATGGCAGTGCGGCGGGTTTCATCCTTGGCGCCCACGTCCACCATTCTGACGTTGCCTTCTTTGTCAAGATGAGTAAATTCAGCCATTTTTATTCCTGTTTAAAAAACTGGGTTTTGGATGTAACTGTGGTTTTTACAAGATTTAAAGTATCAGTGAGCACTGCAATAACATTTTCCCTTATATCTCCTGCAACCGCCAGAAACATCACATCATCGCCCACACTGAGTCTGTGCCCTTCATTTATATGAATCAGTATTTCAATGATTCCGGGACGCTTTTTCTGTTCGGCAATTATCCTGTCAAGCCCATCATGATCCACCCTGACTTCAAGCCCTGTCACCTCGCGGCCATCCCTTGAAGTTGCACGCACCACACCATTGTGACACAGGATCATTCCTGCCTTGTGGTAATCAGGGTGCTGCTTTATCCTGTCCATTATCTGTGACATCTGCATAATTATTCCCCCTTTAAATTTTGCCTGCCTTTTTCCGCTGCTATTGCCTGTGCCAGTTCAAGATCTGCCGGAGTGTTGACATTGAAAATAAACTGCATGTCAGGGTCCAGAGCCTTGATTTTTTCCACTGGAATCTGTTTCACCTTCTTTTTTCTGAAAAATTTCTTGATCATGTATATATCCTTCTCAAGATTGGCCTCTATCAAAGGAATACAGTCTTTTGAATAGACAGCGGACAATGGTTCAAGCCCGTCATCAGTCCATGGAATCACAACTTCAAACTGCGGAGCTGCCTGGCCCACAATATACTCTATGACACAGGGATTTATAAACGGAGTATCACAGGCAGTCACATATACATTGTGAAAAGAAGCATAAAAAAGCCCTGCATGAATACCGGCAAGGGCGCATCTTGTCGGAATAATATCTGTGACCACGGTCATGTCCCAGTCGGCAAAATCGCCTGGATCATTCACAACTATGATCACTTCCTGAAACAGATCGGAAAACACCCTGTAGATATTGTCAAGAATCATCTGGTCTCCGACTTTTCTGAATGTTTTTTTCTTTCCAGGAAGCCTGCTGTTTTTTCCGCCGGCCAGAATCACGCCGGTGCATTCCAGTTTCATTGAAATCCCTTTTGATTAAAAATAAATCATCCTACCCTGATTATAGCAAGTCAAACCTAAAATCAAGGTATTGCCCGTCATAAAAAAAGATGATACAAAAATCTGAAATATATTATTGATAAAGGAAAAACTGTCAATGAAAAAACAGAAGAATCTTCTGAATGATCAGGATTTCAAAAGAATAATTGCCAGAATGTCCCATGAAATCATTGAAAAACACAGGGGCACTGAAAACCTCGGGCTTGTGGGAATACAGACCAGAGGAGATTTTCTGGCCAAACGCCTTGCAGACCAGATAAAAAACACAGAACATACACAAAAACTGCCGGTTGGCAGCATGGATATCAACATGTACAGGGATGACTGGACAAAAATCAGCCATCAGCCCATTGTAAGGCCATCCAACATCCCCTTCAGTGTTGATGACATGGATATAATACTGGTGGATGATGTTCTTTTTACAGGAAGAACAATAAGAGCTGCAATGGAGGCCCTCATGGATTTTGGCAGACCAGCCAGGATCGAGCTTGCCATACTTGTTGACCGGGGGCACAGGGAACTTCCCATACAGGCTGATTACAAGGGAATCTGCATCAATACCGAGCACCATGATACGATAAATGTGCTTGTAAAAGAACATGACGGCCAGGACCTGGCCTACATTGAACGGGAATAAAAATGGGTACCTTACTGCATAAAAAAAACGCACCTGAGCACGTGAAAATTGCCGTAGTCTCCGTTTCAACCACACGGAGCCTTGCTGAAGACAAATCAGGAGCATGGATAAAAAAACAGGCAAAAAAACTCGGTCATGAAGTGGTGATCCACCAGACCGTTACAGACGATATAGACGCCATAAAAGAGCTCACCCTTCATATTACAGAAAAAATCGGGCCAGATGCTATCATAATGTCAGGCGGCACCGGCATCAGCCCGAAAGATGTCACAATAGAAGCTGTAAAACCATTGTTCACCAAAGAACTCACTGCATTCGGCCCGCTTTTCTCACAACTGAGCTTTGAGGAAATTGATTCTGCCGCCATCCTTTCCAGGGCAACGGCAGGGATAATAAAAAATACAATAATATTCTGCATGCCCGGCAGCATAAAGGCATGCAAGCTTGCATGCACCAACCTGATTTTTCCTGAATTAGGTCACCTTTTAAAACATATGAGAGAATAAAATTATGGATGAAATACAGAAATTCCTGGATTCCTGGACAGAAACGGAATCAAAGACAAAGCAGGCTTTCACTGAACTTTATGAATACCTTAAAACCCTTGAGGACACAACCCTTGAATTTCATGCCAGGCCAGGAGTCACCTATTCCCTGAGGCCAAGGCATAATTCACAGAAAAAACGTTCCCTTTTTGCCATGGTGGATGTCATTGACGATGACCCGAATGAACGCTGGCTTTCCGTGTGTTTTTACGGAGAAATGATCACTGACCCGGATGAGGCAGGAGACCTCATCCCCGAAGGTCTTCTGGGCGAAGACGGCTATTGTTTTGACCTTTACGAATACGACAGGGATGAAGTTGAATACCTGAAACAAAGGCTTGCCCAGGCCTGCACCAATGCAGTTGAATAAATATTTTCACAGTCAAAACCACCCATAGTGTGAAAAAAGTAACATATTTTATGTAACTTTTTTCACACTATATTACGTTTTTTCAACACTCTCATTTTTTCAATCAACAAGCCTCAAATGTATGCTCATTTAAAAACCATAAAAATATGAAATTAACTACATGAAATTTATGAAAATATATAGGTAAAACTCCCTAGAAATCAAAAAAAATTCCATAAATAAGGTTTTTTGCTATTACTCTCTTTACTTTTTTTTATGGATGGCATAGTTGTTGCCTGACACCTACGTAAAACTTAAAACCCTTATCAATTCGGTAAAACAGCCTATGTAACCGACGGGGCGGAGCTATGTAAATAAAAACTGTGCTGAAGGTAAAATTAAAAAACGAAAATAAAACACCCCTTCTGTATGACCAGAATAATTAA
>CAYOYY010000020.1:0-2096 GCA_964408295.1 uncultured Desulfobacula sp.
TTTCTCATTAAAATTGCTACTCAGATATCCATTATGGATGTTTCATGAAATATTCAGGCTAAAACACGAAGCTTATATTTTTCTTTGAGCAAATGGCACAAGTAAGCACTATCTTTTCCACCACTAAACCCCACAGCAACGTCATAAAATTTACCGGTGTTTTTCACCTGTTCCAAAATATCATTAAGTTGATTTGTTAATGCTTTTTTTAGAGGATCAACTTCCTTTTTTATTCCAGTGAATGACATTGATCTGCAATAATCGCACCTTCCGTCTTCATCCAGCTTGCCTCCTTGTTTGATAATTTCATTCTTTTTAAATTCTTTTAAGTTCATTGTGTTCTCCTTGTTAATTCTGTGATTGGTTTAAAAGTTTACTTCTCCTTGAAGTTTTATAAATTATAAAATTATCTGATTTTCTAATAAATTTTTTATGGTATCTCTTTTTCTGATTTGAGCAATTCTACCAGTTTTCTGTAACAGCACTTCCGCTGGTCTTGGGCGACTGTTATAATTTGACGCCATTGAATACCCATAGGCACCAACATCAAGAACAGCTAAAATATCTGATATTTTCGTATACGTCATGGGCATATCTTTATTAAGGATATCTCCGGTTTCGCAGATATTTCCACAAATATTAAAAGGCATTGTATCTCCTTTTACATTCCGGCAATTTACAATCTCATGATATGCCTGATAAAGGGTCGGTCTTAAAAGAACATTAAATCCTGCATCTGTACCAATAAAAGAACATGATGTATTTCTTTTTACATCATTTACAGTTGTTAACAGAATGCCGCTTTCAGCAACAAGAAACCTTCCCGGTTCCATGATAAAATGAAGTCGTTTGCCATATTTTTGGGTAAAATTATCACAAAGCAGGTGCAGATCCTGACTCATTCGTTCGATATCAAGCATTTTATTCCCATCTTGATAAGAGACCCCGAGACCGCCTCCGAAATCAATAAAAGACAAGTCTTTAAATTTATCAGCAATATCTAAGAGTATTTTTGATGCTGTTACATAAGAACGGTAATCCATGAAATTAGAGCCGATATGCATATTGAGGCCACAAATTTTCAGAGAATAACGCTGTGCAATCTCCTTGATTTTTTTTATATGAGTAAGTTCAATTCCAAATTTTGTCTTTGCTCCTCCGGTAATGACATTCTTATGATGGCCATCTCCAAAACCGGGGTTAATTCGTATAGCTAAATTTTCACCGGTGAAATGACGGCCAAACAGATCTAATTGGCCAAGAGAGTTGATGACCACAAGCACTTTGTTTTTCACTGCAAAAGCGAACTCTTCTACTGAAACATTATTAGAAATGAAAAAAATTTTGTTTGGTGGGATGCCTGCTTTAAGCCCCAAGGCTATTTCGCCCAGAGAAACCGCATCAATTCCAAAACCTTCTTCAGAAATAATTTTTAACACATTTATATTACTGTTTGCTTTGACAGAATAATTAAAAAGAAAATCAGGATGGTTGAAAGTCGTTTTCAGTCTGCGGCAGCTATCACGAATAATATCCTCAAAGTAGAGATAAAGAGGGCTACCGTATTTTGTGGTAAGTTCATTAGCCTTTTGTTCTGCAAAGAGGAGTTCATTGTTTTGAATACTTAATAAGTTTGTCTTTTCAGTAAGATGATCAATTTTATTAGAATACATAATTTTTCTCATGGGTAATAGTTCTATATTAAACCTCAGTTACCGCAAAGCATCTTCATGCTGAATGGCATTCGAGTTGTATTTAACAATAACCGGGGTCTGAATGGCAATGTTGTTGTATTCTCCTACATTGCTATATGGTCTTGTGCCTGTGACTACAACCGCATTTGTCGGGACAGTTAAACTTGAATTGCCTTCGTTTTTGTAAACTCTATCATATACAAGGTCGTATATAGGTGTTTTGTTTGTGATGGTTGTTCCAGCACCAATGACAGCACCTTGCTGAACGATAACTCCGCCATAGATTCCGCTATTTCCACCTATAAAAACATCGTCTTCGATGATAACCGGCAAACTCCCTACCGGCTCTTGTTTTTTACAACCGAAAAATGACCCATCTTTATAACCCAAATTTGACCCACC
>CAYOYY010000020.1:2106-29147 GCA_964408295.1 uncultured Desulfobacula sp.
TTTTAGGTTAACAAAACTAGGCTCTAAAACCCCACCCAGTTTAACTCCCGCACTTAAGTGGAGTCTTTTACCAACTTGGGCGCAGGAACCAACAAGAACATGAGAATCTATTAAGGTGTGTTCATCTACATATGCTCCGATATTTACAAATGACGGCGGCATGATAGTTACTGAATTCGCTATATAGCAGCCATCACGCAGGCTTGTTCCTCCTGGTACAACTCGAATATTGTTTGCAAGGGTAAGCTTCTTAAAATGGAGTGTGTCTTTATCAAAAAACACCCCTCCTCCCAAGTTGTACTTAATTGTTTTTCCATTTTTAAATCCTTGCAGAATACGCATTTTCACAAAGGGATTAACGATCCATCTCCCATTTTTTTCTGCGGCACGAATCTTGCTATCTCTAAGTTGGTTTTTGAATTCAGAAAAATTTTTATTGAAATTCTCTTCATGACTTCGCAAAATATCAGGCATGTTTTCACTAAAGGTTGCATTATTAAGTGGGGTTTGAGGTAGAACTTGGGTCTTCTCAACAAAATCAACTTTCATTGTATTAATCCTTCTATTTGCTTAAAATTTTCAAAGACTGCATTAACAAAAAAGCTCTGATTCGGCTAAACGATATAGGACCATCAATCCGGCAAGCATACTTTCCTCGGTCACATAAAAAGCATTGTTATGAACTGGATAGTACCTTTCACCTTTACACCCTATTAAAATGTAGACACCTGGAATTTTTTTAAATAGAAAGAAAAATCATCGACACATGTCGACTGGTATTCACAAATTAAGTCTTGAGTTGGAAGCACGCTTCTAAGCGCATTTCGCACAATCTCAACTTCTTTTTTAGTGTTATTTAAAAGGGGAACGAGATGTCTGTAGTCAACTGATACTCTTGCACCAAATAATTCTGCAGTAGTCCTTGCAAGGTGTTTAACCTTGTTTGTAAACAGTTCCCTGTTTTTTTCAGAAAAAGACCGAGCTGTACCAACAATCTTTACCGCTTTTGGAATGGCATTGGGAGAAGACCCTCCCTGAAACTGGCAAACAGAGATAACACCGGGCTCAATCGGTGAAAGGTCTCGGCTAACTATTGTTTGGATGTTTTGAACAAATGTACAGCCAACTAATATCACATCAACTGCGGACTGAGGCATTGCAGCATGGCCCGGTGTTCCGGAAAATATTATTGAAAACTGGTCACCCCCAGCAAATAGCGGATCTTCTGAGACACAAACCTGGCCGGTCTCAAACTCACTCCACATGTGTATCCCAAAAATTTTATTTACCTTTGGGTTGTCTAAAACTCCAGTGTTAATCATTGCGGCTGCTCCCCCAAGGGCTTCTTCGGCTGGTTGGAACAATACTTTCGCAGTGCCTTGCAATCTATCTGTATTCCGGGAAAGAATCCGGCACAGTGAGAGCATTATTGCCATATGTGCGTCGTGACCACAGAGGTGTGCGGTTGTGGGGCTACCAAACTGGTCTACGGCATTTACAGCATCCATCTCTGTCCTAAAAAGGATACATTTATCCGATGTGATTTTTCCACGAATGATAGCTAAAATTCCAGTACCGGCCAATCCTTTTTTATACTCAATGCCAAGTCTATCAAGCTTGCCGCAAATATATTTTGATGTTTTATATTCTTGATATCCTAATTCTGCATGATCATTAAAGAAACTCTTGTGCTCAAGGAGTGAGGACTTTTGTTGAAAAACGGTGTTTGTAATATCCATATCACGATCAACCTTATGCTTTTTAAAAAAGTTAGCCAGATTTTATTTAGTCGAATAACGATCTAATGCACTACGTATTATTCTTTTGTTATTGCTTTGTCAAGACAATTATTCTTTTATTATTGCTTTGTCAAGATGATTATTCTTTTATTATCACCTTATAAAGAATATAATTTTTTTTGTGAAAACAAAGTGCTGTTGTTACCTGCCAAATCGAGATCTGCATGTGATGATTGCAATTTTATATCTCTCTGTTTGAAGTGGACCCAATGTCAAGCCCCTCCCTGTGTCAGGAAAGATGTCGGTGTGCCAAGAAGGCAAAGCCAATGTAAAAAACAGCATTAAAACGCAATATAGCAGCTTATCTGTCCAATACATGGGATCAAGGGGTGATTGCAGGGTTTATTGAGCTGATCAGGATGGGCAGGATTCCGGTTACCAGTTCAATTTAATTATCAGGCAATATCAAGTTTTTCATACCCTACCGACTGCTGTGATTTACTCGGAGGCACTGTCTGTCATATAGCCTTTAAAACCGAAAATTTAAGGAGGAAGTATGACAGAGGATCAGAAAAAAGAGATTGCAGTATTCCGTTTTGGGGTCATATGAGAATTTGTTACCGGAGAGGCACTTGATTACGGAGAAAAAGAACGATTATTACAGCAAAAGTGTGCCCGTAAGTGGTCAATTCCTTACTCAGGCAGGACCAGACTGTGCAGAAGCACCATTTTAGGGTGGATCAGGCAATACAACGGCAGGATAGAATCCCTTTATCCAAAAGGCCGGTCTGACCAGGGCAGATCAAGGGCTTTTGATGAAGAGGCTGCATCCCTGATTATCAGGTTAGGATTTGACAAACCAGGGGCCACCATTGATACCCTGATAGAATCTTTGCAGAAGATCACCTGTAAAACATACAGTTACTCAAGTGTTTATCGTTTTTTGCATGCCCGGGGGTTAATGGACAGTGCCCGTCCGGAGGACAGAAGAAAGTTTGAAGCACAATACCCTAATGATTTGTGGTAAAGTGATGTAATGCACGGCCCAAGGGTACTGGTTCTGGATAAACAAAGAAAGACTTATTTGATAGCTGTTATGGATGATTATTCCCGGTTGGTTACAGGTGCAGGTTTTTATCTGTCAGAGAATTTAAAAACATATCTCAAGGTACTGGAGCAGGCCTTTTTAAGCCGTGGGCTGCCCAGAAAGCTGTATGTGGACAATGGCCCGGCATTCAGGTCCCATCATCTGAAATATGTGGCAGCATCTTTATCCATGCAAGGCCGTTCAAGCCCCAGGGAAAAGGTAAAATTGAACGTTGGTTCAGAACCGTAAGATTGCAGTTTCTTCAGAAGTTTACCGGAACAACCCTTCAGGATTTGAATATGGCTTTTGAAAAATGGCTCAATGATGTTTATCATCAGCGTAAACACAGTTCTACAGGAGAAAGTCCGTTTAAAAGATTTACTTCGGCCATGGAATGTATAAGAACAGCTCCACCGGATCTGAAGGATCATTTTCGCAAAACCGAACCATCACCCTTAACAGCAATATGTTTGAAGCGCCGGTTGCCCTGATTGGCAGACATGTGATTGAAATTGATGACATTTTGATTACACCTGAAGTTGCAGGAGTTAAAAAACGGTTTGATTATACCCTGAGACTTGGATGCAGCGCCGTTGTCACCGGTGATATTGGCAGTGGCAAATCGACTGCATTAAGATATGCTGCAGCATCTTTGCACTCCTCAGAGTACAGGGTATTTTATGTAACAGCATCCACTGGTTCCATAATTGAACTGTACCGTCAGATTGTGGAAGAGCTGTGATGATATCCATTATTAAAAACGAAATCCGCGAGTTTGTCCATGGCAAAAAAATGCAAACAGTCCTGATCATAGATGAAGCTTCTCTTCTTCGCATGGAGGTGTTTGCCGAACTTCATACCCTTGTTCAATTTGAAAAGGACTCCAGAACATGGCTGCCTGTGATCCTTGCAGGCCAGCCAACACTCATGGACAAAATTCAATACCGGGCATCCATGCCGTTTGCATCACGGATCATTGCCAGAAGCCACCTGGAAGGCCTGAACATGGACGGTATGAAATCCTATCTTATTCATCATTTGAAATTGTGCGGTGCCTCCAATCTGTTTTCTGATCAGGCAGTCACAGCCATCCACCAGGGTACAGGCGGCCTTTTACGAAAGGCCAACAATCTTGTCAGAGGCTCACTGATTGCAGCAGCTGCAGAAAAATCCATGACTGTATCGGCAGAACATGTCCGCATTGCATCATCTGAAATCTTTTAAATTTCGGCGAAACAGAGCCGGGTTCTTCTGGGGAGCAACCCGGCAAGGGATAGCCGGAAACAGGGGTGTTGAATAATACACCTTGGGGAAGCTGGGTAACCCCGGCTTCCCTGTCCCAATTATTCTTCCCCCTGTACCATGCCTTAAAAAACCCAATAAAATAAACCGGAGCGAAGCGACTTCCAATATCTAACCAAAACAAATCGAAAATTATCCAACATGTTCAAAATAATCAGAAAATCTATGACGGAATAAAACGAAATTCAACAGGGGCGTGGATTGAAACACTACCAAAGGTTAAAGGAATCACAAAGACGGAGACCAATCAATATTGTCTTGGTTCGGTAAAGAATTTTTGATTTGCTCAATTCTATGGGCTGCCGATATCTTCTGTATGAGTTTATCTGTCAAACCAGCTTGTTTTGCAAAATCAGGCCACTGTTGAACAATATCTAAAGTTTCTCTGATTATTTCTGCTGGTTTTCCAACCTGAGCTGCTTCTCCTAATTGTAACAGATCATCAAAAACAAATCCGTCTCGTTTCCCGTTTATGCTCATCTGGTGCTGGTTTGTCCATACCCCTCCTGGATTGTATGAAAAGGTTATATCATATGCAGGTGATAAGCTCCAGCAGCCTGACTTGTCCATCAAAAAGGATATATTTTTAGTATGATCATCCTGGTTTCTGGCTAAAATATTAAATACAATACGCCTGAATTGTTGCTCCATATCAGATTGATTTAAATCTTTTAAAGCTCTCATTATTCCAAACGCCTGCTCATAACTATAACCGCCGGCCACATTAAAATCAAAATGAGCAAGGCCGCAAAGAGAAAGCATATGAATCTTTTCGTTTTGTTTGCGGTCAAAGCGCTTTGTCATGAAATGGGCCCTTCCACCTTCTTCCAGTAAACGACATTCGTTTATATTAATTTTTGCAGCCTTTGCCATTAAATAATAGGCATACTCAATACGTCCATATCCCTTTGATTCACCAAGTTCTTCATCGGACACTCCATCAAATTTTAAAATCCAACAATCATAGCCCTTGGGAACTGTCGTTTGCCCTGATATGATATGGCCTTTATCATTAATAGCTATAACCGCTTTTGGCCTTGCTCCGCCTGCGGAAGTCCCAACCCTGAGGATATCAGTTAATGCTTCTGTATTTTCCGATTCAACACTTCCAAGGTTGACATCCAGGGATTGACGGTGTTCCATTATATTTTGTGTCAGCTCCACAAGTCGGGCTATCTCAACAGAAGCAAACTTGTTTAATTTTTTCGGATGGATCCGGGGAACAAATTCCAATGCCCCCATGCCACGCTTCCCCATATAACAAAGTCGTTCAACAGGATTAAAACTTTTTGGGTCCCTTCCATTTCTTGCCAGCCATGCATCAATGATCCGGTTCCCAAATTTGTCCGGCAGGGCATCGGACAACAATCCCGGCAATCCAAAAAAAGTGTTGTTGCGCAGTTCCGGGAAAAAGAATATTCCGTCTCCGCTTTGGGCATCTTTGATACTCATCTGGATTGGTGCGATATCTAAACCCGATCTTAAAAAATTTGGTTCATATTCAAACACAGCATATCCAAACTCTTTTTGCCAAACAACATATCCTACTTGTTGGCCCCAAAGGGATACCATGGCATGATCAACCATTTTTCTGTTTTCCTTTTTTTCTATCGCCGGTAGCTCGGACTCTGGGTTTCCCTTTTAATTTGTATAACTGTCTGGGAGATATACCTGGATCTGGAATAAAACTGTCAAGGTGATTAAGGCTTTTTAAGGCCCTCAAAAATTTTATTATGTTTTTCAACTTGCCCTCGCCTTTCTCAATAGCCTTGACAGTATTGAGCGACATACCGGTGAATTGAGCAATTTTTTTTTGTGTCCAGTTCTTTCTTAACCTGAGTTTTCTTAATCTTTGACCAAGCTCTCTGCAAATCTCAGGATCTGACATAAAATTATAGTCCATTTAACAGCCTTTTTAAAGTCTATTAATTTAATTTTTTATATTTAACAGCCTTTTTAAAGGCCATTATATATAAAAACCCTTCCAAAATCAAGTCAGATAAAAGTCTAAGGTTGAAATTATCCAAGATTCAAACTTGACCGTATTTGGTACGTTTTGTGTCGAGAGGCCCGTGGTACAGCCGTCACCTCCCACGGTTTTAAATGACGAGGGTCACCAAAACTATCGCCCTTTTCATTATATAATAAAGGTTTTGCTCAATGCATATTTTACATTGACCTTAAGCTGGTGTTTGACTATTATCCTTGCCCTAGGAGTATGATATTACCCGTGAATTTTAAGGATATATAATATATTATGAATGCATTGCTGATATTTGTGGTCAGGCTGATTGCAGGGCTTTTTTTCGGGATAGTTCTGACAAGGCTGTTCAGGCCGGAATGGGGAATCTATCACGGAATTGCAACAGGGATCATTCTTGTGGCCCTTGCATATGCAATGGCCTTTTTCAGAAAAAAAAGCAACAAACAGGATATTTGATCAGTGCAGAAAAATATCATCTTAGGAACAGCCGGACATATTGATCATGGAAAAACAAGCCTTGTAAAGGCTCTGACAGGAATCGAAACCGACAGGCTCAAGGAGGAAAAACAAAGAGGTATCACCATTGAGCTTGGATTTGCTTCCCTTGACCTGCCCAATGGCCAGCACATCGGTATTGTTGACATGCCAGGTCATGAAAAATTTGTCAAGAACATGGTAGCAGGCTCATCCGGGATAGATATTGTCACCATGGTAATTGCGGCAGACGAGGGAGTCATGCCCCAGACAAGGGAGCACATGGAAATCTGTCAGCTCATGGGCATTGAATACGGGCTTATTGCCCTTACCAAGACCGATATGGTTGATGAGGATCTCCTTGAGCTTGCCATTGAAGATATCAATGATTTTGTACAGGGAACCTTTCTTGAGGAAAAACCTGTGATTGCCCTGTCATCTGTTACAGGCCAGGGCCTTGATGAATTTACCAATGCACTTGAAGACATATGTTCACAGCTTCCGCAAAGGAAGTACTCTCCTGTTTTCAGGCTCCCTGTGGACAGAGTGTTTTCAATGAAGGGATTTGGCACGGTCATTACAGGAACACTTACCTCAGGCAGCATCAGTGTGGGTGAAAACATAATGGTTTACCCAAAGAAAATAACTTCAAGGGTAAGGGGTATCCAGGTGCACAGCAAAGCTGTGGAAAAGGCAGAGGCCGGGACAAGAACTGCAATCAATTTCCAGGGCCTTGACAAGACTGCTGTTGCCCGCGGCGATATTCTGTCCACTCCTGATACCCTGATTGAAACCTATATGCTGGACGCAGATTTTCTCTACCTTGAAAGTAACGGAAAACCGCTTAAAAACAGAACCAGAATCAGATTTCATTCAGGCACAAGTGAAATATTAGGTTACCTCATTCTGCTGGACAGGGAAGAGCTTGTGCCCGGCGACAGGGCTCCTGTGCAGTTCAGGCTTTCATCTCCTGTGTGCTGCATCAGAAATGACAGGTATGTTATCCGAAGCTATTCTCCTGTCAAGACCATAGGAGGAGGCACGGTACTCAATCCTGCATCCCAGAAACACAAACGCTTTGACAAAAAAATAATCCAGGGACTTGAAGACCTTCTTTCCAGTGACAACGAAAAAATCATAAGCGTTTTTCTGGGCCTGAGGGGATTTGAAGGCGTATCATTTGCACAGCTTCGCGTACTCACTGATATTCCCGACAAACAGCTTGCAGCAAGTCTTCAGAAAATGCTTGCAAAACAGCAGATAATCCAGACAGACAGGGACAGGCAGGTATATGTGCATGCAGATTTTTTTGAAGAGCTTAAAAACAGGCTGCTGGCAAAGCTTGAAGCCTATCACGCTGACAACCCGTTAAAGGAAGGCATGCCCACCCAGGAACTTAAATCCAAATTCCAGTATATAAATGATGCAAAACTGTTTAATATACTTTTCACAAAACTTGCCAGGGAAAACCTCATAGTTCTGGACAAAAACATAATCAAGCTGTCCACCCACAAGGTTGCACTCAAGGTTGACCAGCATGAAATCAAGGAAAAGATAAAAAATATATATAAAAAATCAGGACTTACACCTCCTTTTTTCAGAAATATCTGCCAGGATCTTGATATTGACAAAAAAACAGGCATTGATGTCCTTCACATGCTGATTGACGAGAACAGCATCGTAAAAACCAAGGACGATCTTTATTTTGATGCATCAAGGGTTGACAGTCTCAAACAGGAGCTGACAGAATTTCTTGAAAAGAATCAGTCCATAACAACACCTGAATTCAAGGCCATGACAGGTGTATCACGAAAATATGTAATTCCCCTGATTGAATACTTTGATTCAATCAATCTTACAATAAGGGTGGGAGACACGCGTCAGCTCAGGGGCAGGGGCTGAAGAATCTCTTGTGCAAATGCTTCGACAATACCGTCAAGGCATGCCATTCCTTCAAGGGAAAGAAAAAATCTGCCCCTGCTTACACAGCCCATCGACTGTTCACAGATTGTTGAAACAAGATCATGAAACCTTGAAATAAAGGAAATTCCAAATCTTTCTGAAAACTCTTCAAGGCCAATTCCTTTGCAGGTGCGCAGGCCAAGCATTACAGCTTCAAGCATTTTCTGTTCAGGATCAAGTTTTTCCCTGCCTCCTGACGGAAGAATGCCGGCATTGATATTCCTTATGTATGCATCAAGGCTTGCACTGTTCCAGAATCTTGAGCCTCTGTCATAGGAATGGGCTGCCGGGCCGAAACCTGCATAGGGCGTCATGTCCCAGTATGACCAGTTATGCCATGATCTGTTCTGCCGTCCCATTGCAAAATTTGAAATCTCATAATGTTCATACCCTGATCCTGCCAGAAACAGGGATGTCTGCCTGAACATGGACTGAGCTGTTTCAGGACTGCATGGTTTTAAAAGCCCTTTTTTCACCTTAAGTCCCATGGCAGTGGAAGGCTCCATGGTCAGCATATAGCATGACAGATGGCAGACACCTATATTCACAGCTTTTTCAAGATCTTTCTGCCATTTTTCCCCTGTTTCGGACGGAAGCGCATAAATAAGATCAAAAGAAACCGAATCAAATCCTGAATCCATGGCCTGTTTCACGGAATCAGCTGCCTGTTCTGCCGTGTGTATCCTTCCCAGAAATCTTAATTTTTCATCATCAAAGGACTGTACCCCGATGCTTATGCGGTTGACGCCTGCGCTGCGCAATTGTTTCATGTAACTGGCGTCAATTGTGCCGGGATTGACTTCAAGACAGATTTCAGCATCAGGATTTATGCTGAAACATGTCCCGAGAATTTCCAGTATCTGTTCTATTTCATCAGTGCCGAGCAAGGAAGGAGTTCCGCCACCAAAATAGATGGTTTTTATCCTGGCACTGGGACAGGCTCTCATTTCAATTTCTTTTTTCAGACAGGTCAGGTACTCAGGAACAAGTGAAATCCTGACGCTTGAATAAAAATCACAATACAGGCACTTGTTCACACAGAACGGCACATGAATATAAATGCATTCAGGGTCACACAAACCGGTTCATCAGTTCATCAATTACATTGTCCACATTGTCAGGAGTCACATTGTAACGCCTTACAGCCTGCCTTACCTGTTCCACATGGGGACTTGTGTCAAGATCCTCAGGCCCCCGGAAAAATCCCATTCTTCTGCCGATCTGATATAAAACCCTGTCTTCAGGTGAAAGGCTGAAAAAATGATCAATAATTCCTATCATTCTGGCCTTGTCATCGGGATAGCGGCCTTCAATGGTTTCAAAAAGATTCAGAATATGGTCGCTTTTAACAAATGAATCAATTCCGTCCAGGGTTTCAAGAAACAGTCTCAGTTCCTTGGCCATCATGGCATCGCTTGGTTTTTCAAATTCGCCTTTTTCAGCTTCCATGGCCAGGGGTGTGCCTTTTGTGACGGCAAGGGTTCTGATTCTGATGAAATCAGCATTTATGCTGTTCAGGGCAGAGGCTGTTTCAATGGCATGCTCAACAGAATGTTCAATTCCGCCAAGCCCTGGCATTACATATTCAGACAACTGCATTCCGGCTTTTTTCACCTTCAGGCCTGCTTTGATGTGAATGGCCTTTGTGGCGCCTTTTCTGATTTTTTTCAAAATCCTGTCCGAACCTGATTCCATGCCCACATGAATCCTGTTAAGCCCTGCATCAGCAATCCTTTTAAGATTTTCATCACTGATCCTTGCTATGGTATGGCTTCTTGCATAGGATGTGATACGCTCAACTTTTGGAAAACATTCCCGTATATGTTCCAGCACATACACAAGATCATCAGGTTTCATGATAAGAGAATTTGCATCCTGAAGAAAAATTGAAGTCATACCTGAAGCATACCAGTTCATGGCTGCATTGAATGCCACCCTGTCCTTTTCCTCAAGCCTGTTGTAAAGTTCATTGATTCTGTCAGTATCCGGATATGCGCCTGGCAGCGCAATCTGTCCTATGTGGTCAATATAGGTCTTTAATATGTCAATATCTTTGATGATATGATCAAGCGGCCTTAAGGAAAATTTTCTTTTTTTATAGACCCTGCAAAACGTGCAGAAATTCCAGGGACAGTTGCGTGTAAGCCGGATCAAAAGGCTGTATGCCTCGCTTGGCGGACGTATAGGCCCCTGTTCAAATCCCTGATAAACATCTGGTTCTTTATTTCTCATAGAGGTAAAATCCTTTACTTTCAAATGAACAGATATTTTTTATGTATAAGCACTTGCAAAGGTAAAGTCAATTTAATCCCCTTTAAATCTTTATTGGAACATACCTTGAAACTTTGCTGTTTTATATGGTATTTATCCATGACTTAAAAAATACCGGATTTTAATATCCATCTTTCATATAAATAAAGGAGAAATTCATGCCGGGATTTGAAATATTCGGAGACGAGGAAAGAAAGCATGTCAATGATGTGCTTGAAACCGGTG
The DNA here is from genome assembly GCA_964408295.1 of uncultured Desulfobacula sp. Taxonomy (GTDB): domain Bacteria; phylum Desulfobacterota; class Desulfobacteria; order Desulfobacterales; family Desulfobacteraceae; genus Desulfobacula. Next base: position 13,151 of record CAYOYY010000020.1, read on the forward strand.
TTCTCTTCAGGTACGGGTTTGAAAATGTCAGAAACGGGCATTTCAAGGCAAAGGAATTTGAAACCAAGCTGTGTGAAATCACGGGCAGCCGCCATGCCCACCTGTGTTCCAGCGGGACTGCTGCATTGTGCACCGCCCTTGCAGCATGCGGCATTGGTGCCGGAGATGAGGTAATTGTGCCGCCATTTACCTTTGTTGCAACCTTTGAGGCTGTGATAAGCGCGGGTGCCATACCTGTATTCAGCGAAATAGATGAAACCCTGTGCCTTGACCCTGATGCACTTGAAAACGTCATAACAGAACGCACCAAAGCTGTTATTCCGGTTCACATGTGCGGAGCCATGGCAAGAATAGATGAAATCAAAAAAATATGTGAAAAAAACGGGCTGATTCTGCTTGAAGATGCCTGTCAGTCCCTTGGCGCCACATTCAATGGAAAAGCACTTGGCCGGTTCGGGCTTGCAGGCTGTTTTTCATTTGATTCAGTCAAGACCGTGACCTGCGGCGAAGGCGGCGGAATAATCACGGACAGCAGCATGGTGTATGAAAAGGCTGACCAGTTTTCAGACCACGGACATGACCATCTTGGCGGCCCGGACCGCGGGGCTGACGGCCATCCCATCATGGGAACAAATTTCAGGATAAGCGAGCTTAATGCAGCCGTTGGCCTGGCACAGCTTGAAAAACTTGACCGCATCATTGAAATCCAGAGAAAGAACAAGCACGCGATCAAGGATGCAATGGCAGACCTGCCTGAGGTAAGTTTCAGATACCTTCCTGATGCAAAGGGAGATTCAGCAAGTTTTTTAAGTTTTTTCCTTCCCGATGAAAAAAGAGCCAGAAAAATTGCAGCAAACCTTGCGGCAAACGGCGCTGCCTCTGCGTACTGGTATGACAACAACTGGCATTATTACAGGAAATGGGATCATTTAAAGCAGATGAAAACAGCTGCAAAACCGGGTTTTGAGCTTGCAGGCAACCTGCCTGATTATGCAAGACCTGCACTGAAAGAATCAGATGCCATCATGAAACGCACCATTTCAATGCAGATCATGCTGTCATGGACAGATGAAGATATTGAAAAAAGAATTCAGGCCGTCATGAAATCGTTTAATGAGTGATTTACAATTTTAAGGATAACAAATGTATAAAAACTTCAGGCTGGTGCCCAATGTGATATTTGGACGGGGCTGTTTTTCCCAGCTGGACGAAATAATTGAAAAACAGCGCACTGACAGTGATTGCTGGGCAGTATTTGTAGTTGACGATGTATTTGCCGGCAAACCTCTTGAAAAAAAGGTTCCCGTGCATGACAATGATATGCTTTTATGGGTAAATGTGGATGACGAGCCCAAAACACAATATGTTGATAAACTTACCCTTGAAGTCAAAAAATTCCGGCAAGGTCTTCCATGCGCCATCATAGGCATGGGAGGAGGCAGCACAATGGATCTTGCAAAATCCATATCCCTCATGCTCACAAATGAAGGTTCATCAACACTTTACCAGGGCTGGGACCTGATAAAGAACCCTGCTGTCTGGCACATGGCTGTTCCTACGCTTTCCGGCACAGGCGCTGAAGTGTCAAGAACGGCTGTGCTCACAGGCCCTGAAAAAAAACTGGGTCTTAATTCAGATTACACGGTTTTTGACCAGATTCTGCTTGATCCGGAGCTTGTCGCAGATGTGCCGGATGACCAGAGGTTCTACACAGGCATGGACTGCTATATCCACTGCATTGAATCCCTTGAGGGAACAATGCTCAATGAGTTTTCCCGGGCATATGGCGAGAAATCACTTGATCTGTGCCGCCAGGTTTTTCTCGATGACCACCCTGACCGGGATGACAAGCTCATGATGGCCTCGTTTTTCGGTGGAATGAGTATTGCCTATTCCCAGGTGGGCGCCTGCCATGCCCTGTCATATGGGCTTTCATATGTTCTTGGAACCCACCATGGAATCGGATGCTGCATTGCCTTTAACCAGCTTGAGGAAATATATCCTGAAGGTGTAAGGGAATTTAAAAAAATAATGGAAAAATGCGGGATTAACCTGCCTTCAAACATTGTCAGCGGTATTGAACCTGACAGGCTGGAACAGATGATCACAGTGGCCCTTGGCCTTGATCCCCTGTGGGAAAACTGCCTTGGCAAAGACTGGAAAAATATAATGACAAGGGACAGGGCAAGGGATCTGTTCCTGAAAATGTAGACTCAACTGACATGACAATCGCAATCATACCATCAAGATACGGTTCCAGCAGGCTTGAAGGCAAACCCCTTGCCATGATAGCAGGAAAACCCATGATACAGAGGGTATATGAGCAGGCTGTGAAATCAGATACAATTTCACAGGTCATTGTGGCAACCGATGACCAGAGGATTATGCATGCAGTTGAGTCGTTCGGCGGCCGTGCACTGATGACTCCTGAAACATGCCGTTCAGGAACGGACAGAGTGGCGGCAGCAGCCTCAATGATCAAGGCAGGGCCCGATGAAATCATAGTGAATATCCAGGGAGACCAGCCTCTGTTCAATCCTTCAAGCCTTGACGAGCTGATCGCCCCGTTTAATGAGGACTCATCTGTTCTGATGTCAACCCTGGCATACAGGATAAGAGATGAAAGGGAAATCACAGACCCCAAGGATGTCAAGGTGACCTTTGACAATAATGGATTTGCCCTTTATTTTTCAAGGGCACGGATTCCATATCCAAGGGATACCAGAACAAAGGTTGATTATTACAAGCATCTTGGCTTTTATGCATATAAAAAAAGCTTTCTGGATATAATCTGCACCCTTGCCACAGGAACCTGTGAAAACATTGAAAAACTTGAACAGTTGAGGGTGCTTGAATCAGGCTATAAAATAAAGGTAGTTGTCACTGACCACGATTCTCCGGAAATTGACCTGCCTGAAGATATAAGAAGAATTGAGGCAAAACTTGAACGACCCTGAACCTGTACTGCGATCATTTTACAAGATAATTCACACAACCTGCCACACCCAGTGGGGCGGGCTTGAAAAAAGAATTTTCAATGAATGTGTGTGGATGGAAAAAAACGGGCACAAGCCTGTTATTGCAGCACCTGACAAAACGCCTTTGTTCATGAGGGCAAAGGAGCACGGGTTCAAGGTATATGCTGTTCCATTCAGAAAATTGACAATGGCCAGAGACTACAAGTTCTTAAAGCGCATTTTCAAAAATGAAAGGCCCGATATTGTCAATACGCATGGAAACCAGGATTCAAAAATTGCACTTGAAGCTGCTGCAAAGGCAAAGGTGCCTCTCAGGATTCTTTCAAGGCACATCAGCGCCCATGTGAGAAATTCATGGTATAACAGAAGAATATATAAAAAACTGTGCCATTATGTTTTCACAACAGCCGACTGCACCACAGACCATATCAAAAAGGTTTTCAAGCTCAGGGATACACAGGTTTTTTCCATACCAAGCGGCATTACCCCTCCTGAATATCTCATCAAAAAAGACGAAGCAAAAAAACAGCTTGCACAGGAGCTTGGCCTTGGCCCGGAAGCAAGATTTATAGGGTTTGCAGGCAGGGTTTCAAAGGACAAGGGGATTTCATATCTTATTGAGGCATTTAAAAAAATCAGCTCCAGGCTGCCGGAACATCATCTTGTAATTGTGGGGTATGGAATTGATGCCTACATCAAATTTTTAGAAACACTTTCATCCAATCTCAATATCAGTTCAAAAGTTCATTTCACAGGCCTTAAACAGGATATATGGCCTGTGTACCGCGCCTTTGACTGCAAGGTTCTGCCGTCTGTCAACATCAACAATGTACCATTTGAAGGAGTACCCCAGGCTCTTCTTGAAGCCATGTACTGCAAATGCCCTGTTATAGGGTCCGGAACCGGAGGAATCCCTGACATCATCAGACACGGGCAGACCGGCTTTCTGACTGAAGTCAAAAATTCTTCAGATATTGCAGACAAAATACTTGAAACCCTTGTTGACAACATATCTGCTGAAAAAAGAGCTGAAAATGCCCGCAGGCTTGTTGAAAAATATCACACAATTGACGCCATGGGCCGCAATATCACAAGAATATACCGGCTGCATCAGGTAAAACTTGACCGGGATTTCAGTATCTAATCTTTCTGAACCAAGTGATATCAGGCCCGGCATCAGACCCTATCTGGTTCTAAAATTTCCTGTCTTTCTGAACAGCATTATTCCCTGGGTCAGTACTATGGGCCTGATAATGCCGCAGCCCAGCATGTTTCCGTACATGCCGGCTGTTTTTCTCACTTCTTCCAGGCTAAGCGGGCGTTCATCATGGAATATCCACACCTTAAGCTGTTCTGCAATCATTCTTGCTGTTCTGTACATGATGGTGGGGGTTGGAAAAGTCATGAGAACATGGCCTTCCGGCCTTGCAAGGTCAAAATGCGCCCTGATCATTGCGGCAGTGCCATGTGAATCAAAATGTTCAATCAGACCTGTGCTTATGACAAGGTCTGCTTCAGGAATATCAGGCTTCCAGTTCAACAGATCCCGGTTCAGAAGATGAACAGGATCATCAGGCCTGATTCTCTGCCTTGTTTTTTCAAGGCCTGTGCAATTATTGTCAATAATGGTGTATGAACGCGGCTCAAGCTCTCTTATAAACGCCTCAAGAAATGCACTGTTTGCTCCGCCAAGTTCTATCAGGGACATATTTTTCAGGCCATGAATATGCTTTTTAAGCATTTTTATGATTGTGGCGCATGTAATTTTTCTGGTCAGTGCAGAAGCCCTGAAAGGGGATTGATAATATTTTGTCCAGTCTGTTTTCTGCAAAATCATTCTCCCTGTTTTCTGAAGACAAATTCCTTTTGCGCCACAAAAATTATCAGATACAAAAGCAGCTCAGCCGTGATTTTGGACAGAACAATATTAAGACCTGCCACATTATGAAAATATTCAATTGCCACAGAGGAAACAAATCCGGAAATAATGACAATCATGCAGTATTTCAGGGCCACAGCAGAAAATCTGCCTCTTGAATGAAAAACATATTTTCTTAAAATCACAAAATTGACAAAAAGAGCCACAAACCTTGCAAGATAAGTACATAAAAATATTTTCGGAAAAAGCGAATAAGAGGCAAAAAAAACAAAATAATCAACCGCAGCAGTTACAAGAGATGCAATTATGTACCTGAACAGCACAAAATAGATTTTTGCAGAATCCACAACAGGATTGAACGACGAGCCTGCATTGTTGTTCTCGTAAATCGTATCTATTTTGATTTCCTCAAATCCAAGGCCCTCTTTTCTTGCTGTAAGCAGCATTTCAGCTTCAAATTCATACCCGTTATATGCAATGTCCAGCAATTTCGGCAGTAAAGAAAAAGGAATTGCACGCAGGCCGGTCTGTGTATCACTCAGGTCAATCCTGAAAAAAAGCTTCATAATACTGCGGGTGAGCCTGTTTCCCAGACGGCTTCTTAAGGGTACTTCTGAATCAAAATTTCTGCTGCCCATGACAAGGCAGGGATTTTCAGCATCAAAGGCACGGGCAACAGCCAGTATATCTTCAGGGCAGTGCTGCCCGTCGGCATCTGCCGTTACAACACAGGAGCAATCATCCAAATGAGCCAGAATATATGAAAAACCTGTTTTCAATGCTGCTCCCTTGCCCTGATTCTTTTCATGGGCAATCAGGACAATATTGTCAATTCCCTTCAGGGCATTGAAAATCTCATCACACTGCCCTGCACTGCCGTCATTTACAACAATCACGCATTCAAAATTTTCACGCATCTGCCTGACCAGGGGAATCATCCTCCTGTCAGGATTATAGGCTGGTATGAGCAATACCCTGGTCATTTGATATTTCAGTTCTCCGGTTTACAGATTTGTATGTTTTTAAGCAGGCAGGCATTGGTGCCGGGCCTGGTGTTCTGCAATATTTTCTCAACTGCAAAAAAACTGATTTCGCAGGCAGGGGCATAATCCCGGTTTGCCGGGCACAGGGATCTGATCCAGTCAAGAATCATGGAATCCGGTTTCATGACAATAATATAGTCAAAGCCCGCAACATAGGCATCAAGCTGGGCCTGAGACGTGAAATTTCTGATCCTGTAATCCACCCTGTCAGGCAGAAGATGATATAAGAATTTAAGCCCTGAAACATCATCGGGTTTGCCGGATATCAGTCCCACGCAATGGGTTTCATTGTTCATTTTTGCCCTTATCTGCCGGGCGGCATCCCTTATGACAGCATCATACGGGTCCATGTGCATTGCAGTTTCAAACCTTGACAGTCCCAGAACAAGCATGACAGATGCACAGGCCACAGCACAGGTTCTGGAAGAAACCTGAACGCGTGACAGCAGTTTATCATCAAGAAAATATACAAGCGCCATAAAGACAACACCTGCAAAAACAATATTAAAGTATCGTGAAAACCCTATAACATGGTCGCTTGACACTCCTACACCAAACACTATGAGTTCAAGGCAGTACAGCATGAACAGATAAATGCCAAGGCAAAGCACAGTTATTGAAAAAAAAGCTGTCAGTCTCGGTTTGCCAAAGGCTTCTGTATTTTTGAAAATCCTGTATCCTAAAAATCCGAGAACTGCATACCAGACAGAATAGGGAAGATTCAGGCGGTCTGCCCCTCCTGCAAAAACCTGCCTGATAAAAATCACAAAACCCTTCCATGCCTTTTCATCTGAAAAAATATGCAGAACAGATTTTATGGAATCCCATTGAATGGCTCTGTCAAATTTTACAAAGCCCATGTCATTGATATGCCTGAGCCAAAGCATTCTGAGCCCGAAAACTCCTGCTGCTGTCAAACCAATAAAAATCACTGTCCATATTCTTTCTTTTCCAGAATGCATTCTGCCTGCCAGGGTATCGGCCAGCATGGCTGCAAGAATGAAAAAAGCCACAACAATGCCTATTTCCTTGATCAGAAACAGGAACAATATGGGCATGGACACGCTTAAAAATCCTGTGTAAGGATTTTTTTCATTTATATATATCCAGAAAACTGCAAATAAAAATGCAGAAACAAGATAGTCAACCTGAAGTTTTGTAAATATACTTCCATAAAAAACTGTCAGCAGGATTATAAGAGCGCCTGTTCTTATGACTGATTTTTTTATCTCTTCCGGGTTTACAACCACAAAAACAGCACATATCAAAAGCATGTTCTGGGCAAAATACGACATATGAACATTATATTTGCCGGTTAAAAGATAGAAAAAATAATGGATAAGACCTGTACCTGGAGTATAGGCAAGAATCCTGGGGTCAAGAGGGCAGTCAGGCCCTGGAAGATGGTTGAAGAAAAAAAGATATTTTCCAAGGCTTCCCCAGTAGACATAATCATCCACAACAGTGAAACTCATGCCAATTGTAAGGACAAAGCCTGCAAGGGTGAGAACAAGAAAAAATCCCGTTCCCTTAAGCAGAAAAGAATAATCCCTGTCATGCCTGGTCTGGAAAAAATGCACACATCCTGCCATACACAGAACAACTCCTGACAGAATCATGACACTGGTTCCCGTCTGAAGCAGGTCTGATATGGCAAGCAGATACAGGATCACACCTGCACATGACACAACAGACAAAGGAGCATGGGAAGGCCTGATCCCAAGCCAGCGTATGGCTGCATATACATACCCTGCAAGGCAGGAAAGCATTAGAAGTATATCAGACATTTTCCTTACTCATCTGCAAGTTTTCCAGGCATCAGGGAATCATGTCCCTTTGTTTTAATAGAAAGTTTTGCATATTTATAGAATGTGCCCTCAAAATTTCCAAGGGCAATGACAAAGCCGGGCCACCCGTCCATGAATCCCAGTTTCAGCACATAAATGGCAAAGGCTGCCCAGAAGCCATGGGCAAGGGCCTTGAACATGCCTGATTTCTCTCCTGCTTTATATAATTTTTCTGCGCCAAGGCTGGAATAACGGTTGGCTTTGTCAATCACTTCCTCAAGATTCTTGAATGGTATCTGATAAATGAATGACTTCAGATAACCGCATTTTTTTGCGCTTATCACCTGATATCTTTCATGCACTGCATCGTTTTCAAATTTCAGTGCGCCTTTTCTGAAAAGCTGCGGCTGCCTGAAATCAGGATAAAACCCGCCATGGCGTATCCATTTTCCCATGAAAAAATTTCTGCGCGGCACATAATAGGCATCAAGACTGTCCTGTGATTCAATAATTGCCTTGATCTCCTGCCTTGCAGCCTTTGTACAGCGTTCATCAGCGTCAAGGCTGAAAATCCAGGGGTTTTTACATGCTTCAATTGCCCTGTTTCTCAAATCTCCAAATCCCCTGAACGGAATCTGAATCACCTTTGCTCCGAACTTCTGTGCAATACGTGCCGTGTTATCCGTGGAAAATGAATCAGCCACAATTATCTCGTCTGCCCATTGAACACTTTCAAGTGCATGGGCAATCTTATCCTCTTCATTGAACGCAATTATGTAAACAGACAGTTTACAATTCATATCCATCACCATCATCATTCAGAGATTTTATTCCTCTGGTGCAATAAAACTCTTTTGCCTGAAGGGTTTTTTCAAGCAGCTCATCGTTTCTGGCCAACCATGTTCTGGAATTTTCCGGATGCCACAGATGATAGCACACCGCTCTGAAAGGGTTTTCCCTTCTTTTGAGCCCGTACCTGTAAAGCCTTGCAGCAAGCTCGGAATCCTCCCTGCCCCACCCTGTAAACTCCTGGTTGAATCCATTGACAGCAACAAGGTCTTCCTTGAAAAAACCCATGTTGCAGGACCTGATGCCTGACAGTTTCCGTGTGGTATATGAAGGAAAAAACCGCAGCCTGAATATATGATGGCCATTTGAAATATTACGGCAGGCAAGATGTTTCAGACGCTGCATAAGCGAAACCGTGTCCTGAAACCTGAAAAACGGAGTGCATTTTCTTCCCACAATCACCCTTTTACCCTGAAAAAAGCAGCCCTTTCTGGCCAGGGCAAGGTGATCCTGCACAAAATGCCTGTCAGGGATACAGTCTCCGTCCAGAAAAACCAGATACTGGCCCCTTGACGCTGCAATTGCCCTGTTCCTTATTTCTGCCAGGCGAAACCCCCTGTCCTCATGCCATATATGAATGATGTCAACATCAGAATTATCAAGATAAGGCTCAAGCATTTCAACTGTTTTTCTGTCTGACCCGTCATCAGCCACAAGGATTTCATCCGGCAGCCTGGTCTGAAGCAGCAACCCTTCCAGCACTTTTTCAAGGGTATCAGGGCGGTTGTATGTTGAAACAATAACAGATATTTTCATCGCAGACTCATCCTGTCATTGATCGGTTTCAGCACATCTTCAACAGATATGCCGTTCATGCACATAAAATCTGTGCATGGTTTTTTTGCATAACATGGCGAGCAGCAGAGCTTTTTCTGTATCACTGTGTGAATGGAGCCATACGGGCCTGTACGCACAGGATTTGCAGGGCCGAAAACAGCAAACACAGGTATATCAAGGGCTGCTGCAATATGCATTGGCCCTGTGTCGTTGCAGATGAAAAATTCTGCCCTTGAAATAAGTGCAACAAGGTCTTTAAGTCCTGTTTTTCCGGCAAATGAAACAGCATTTCCCCCGGAATTTACAACCACTTCATCTGCAATATCAGTTTCATTGGGCCCTGCAATCACAACACAGGGAATATCAAGCCTTGAAGCAAGAGCCCCGAACCTGTCAGCAGGCCAGCGGTTGGCAGGTTTTCCTGCTGAAGGGCAGATAACGGCAAATTTTTCAGGCAGACAGCCAAGCACAGGCGGATCAGGATCAAACGGGGCAAACGGGTATTCAACAATGTCTGCCGGGCAGCCCATGAATTTCGCAATTTCAAGATAACGGTCAATGGCATGAATATTCATGCTTCCATGAATCTTATGGGTATAAAAAAAAGGGCTTCCTTCATCAGATTCCCTGAAACCCAGCCTTAAAGGCGCATTGGAAAACCAGGAAATCACACCTGACCTGAAAAGCCCTGAAAGATCAATCGAGACATCATAACGGGCAGCCCTGAGATCTTTTCTTAATGCATTGATTTCTCCAAATGTTTTTCTCAGCCTGTCAGTTCTTTTCCATTCATCCTTTTTAATCACCCACAGCCTGTCAATCATGGGATGGCCCTCAAGAAACCTGTGCAGGCCGTGGGCCACCACCCAGTCTATTGAGGCATGGACAAACCGTTTCCTCAAGGCAGCAAGAAAAGGCAGAGAATGGACAATATCTCCCAGGGCGCTCGGCTTGATAATCAATATGCGTTTTACATGGGCAAACAAAAAACTTTTCTCCACAAAATATTCAGGTACCACAGTTTAAAAGACGGTCGCAGGTTTCCATGACCATGTCAACACTGACCAGGTCCATGCATCTATGATCAGTCGGACACACATCCTTAAGACAGGGACTGCACGGGACAGGTTTTCTGACAATGACAGAGTTTGTACCTACAGGAGATGTGGCAACATGGTCAGTTGATCCGATCACGGCAGCCTGCGGTATGTTCAGGGCTGCTGCTGCATGCATAAGGCCTGAATCATTTGTAACAAACAAAGAACACCTTTCAATCATGGCAAATGCCTGGCCAAGGGTTGTCATGCCTGCAATATTGATGCATGAACCCTTTCCGGCCTCGCCTGTTATTTTACTGCCAAGTTCCCTGTCTTTCGGGCCTCCAAAAACAAGCACCCTTGTTCCGTATTTCTCAGAAAGTCCTGCGGCAAGCGCGGCATAGCGCTCCGGAAACCATTGTTTGGCAGTTCCGCCTGTGGCGCCGGGATTAATGCCTATAACAGGGGAGGTGATCTTTTCGTTTTTCAGAAAATCATCTGCATAATCCCTGTCAGAATGACTGATGAAAAGATCAAGATGCCTGCCGTCATCATCTAATCCGGCTTTTTTTAATATACTGATATAATAATCAATAAGATGGCCTTTCTTAAGGGCAGGATCAAGTTTTACTGCCCTGTTGAGAAGAAACCCCCTGGCATCGGTATTGTAGCCCAGTCTTTCCCTTACCCCCCCAAGAAATGAGATAAGTGCTGCCTCAAATGCGTTCTGCATCAGAACACCAAGATCAAACCTGTGCTGCCTTAAATCCCCTGCAAGCCTTAATGTGCCAAGCCCCATTTTATGCCTGCCTGTATTTTCATATACCATGACCGAATCAATATAAGGATTATGTTCATATACAGGTATGACCCACGGCTTTGCAAGCACTGTAATCCTGGCTTCTGGAAAATTTTTCCTGACCGCCCTTACAACAGGAGTTGTCATTATGGCATCGCCAACCCAGTTGGCAGCTCTGATCATTATCCGGGCATCCGGGCTGTCAGCAAGCTTTATAAAACCCATTAAGCCTCACCTTTGCCCGGCAGTTGTGGATTAATCATGCAGAAGGGCCTGGTTTTCCATCTGTTATGAACCCAGAAATACTGCTCAGGGCATTTTCTCACCATGAATTCAATGGCTGAAACATAGTTCTGGGTATTGTTCTCAATATCCTTTATCTTGTCTCCTGTTTTTTCAAGGGGAATTTCAGGAAAAAATTCCATGATAAATCTGCCTTCTTTCTGGACAATAAATACAGGAACAACCGAAGCCTGTGTCTTGAGCACAAGCTTTGCAAACCCGTTATTGGTACAGGCGGGCCTTCCGAAAAAATCAACAAACACCCCCTTGTACCAGTCCACATTCTGATCAAGCAAGGTTCCTATAAGCTTGCCCTGTCTCAGCAGATCCTCAACCTTTTTTGAAGCCTGGCGCAGCGGAATCATGGTTGTACCGAACCGCTGACGCATTTCACGCACAAATATTTCAAGGGGATTGAAATCAAGTTTTCTGTATAATACATAAGGGTTTATTCCGGTCTTTGCAATGGCAGCCGCAAGCAGTTCAAAGTTTCCCATATGACAGGTCAGGCCGATGACGCCTTTGTTCTTTTCAAGGGCATTTTCAAGATGGTGCATGCCCTTTATGGAAAAATACTCAAAAACCTTTTCCTTTTTTTTGGGATAAAACCAAATTACATCAAAAAGAATGCCTATTGTGTGTCTGAAATTAGCTCTGACAAATCTTTTTGCCTGTTCATCTGAAAAATGTTCCGGATATGCACAGCGTATATTTTCAAGCACAACATTTCTGTGGCGTCTGTCAGCATGATACCAGACAAGACCCAGAATATCTGCACAGAATTTCAGAACAGGCCGCGGAAGATGTCCCAGCATCACTGCTGCAAGCCTTATCAGCCTATATATCTGTATGTCATTCATCTTCCTTCAAGTTTTTCCTGAATAAAACTCCTGAATCTCTCAGGTTCTTCAAACTGTATTCTTATTCCCATCACAACTACCGGTGCAGACCATTTTATGCCATGTTTCAGCCTTGTCCAGTCCTTCTGGGTTGTCATTATAATATCTGCTCCTGATTTTTCAGCAGCCGTGTTTATCATTTCAATGTCACAGTCCTTATACCGGTAATGGTCACTGAATTCAAGATGATCCGCAATATTAATGCCGTATTGACTTACAGACTGGTAAAAAGAAAAATTTTTTGCGATTCCTGAAAAAATCAATGCTTTTTTCCCCTTAAGCCGGGAAGGGTCACAGATATCTTCTGGACAGGCCTTGTCTGAGCGCAAAAAAACATCAGAAATAAAAGGCACGTGAAATGTTCTGAACCACGGGATTCCAGGATAATGCCCAATAATTTCATTTAATGCATCATTGTCATGCATGCCTGGACTGCATCTGGTGAAAATCAGGGCATCTGTTCTGGAAGATGACATAAGAGGGGTTTCCCTCAACCTGCCCGCGGGAAGGAACCTTGTGTTTCCCAGAGGCTCCTGGCAGTCCATGAGAACCAGATCAATATCCCTTTCAAGCCTTAAATGCTGAAACCCGTCATCCAGAACAATAACATCAGGATTGAACGCTTCAATGCCCCGGGCCCCTGCACCTGCCCTGTCCTTTCCCACCACAACCGGGAATTTTCCTGCCTGAGCCATCATAAAAGGCTCGTCACCTGCAAGTTTAGAATCTGCCAGTACCCTGTTTCCGTCCGAAACTATCAGTGCTTTTCCCTTGTACTGCCCGCCATAGCCCCTGCTGACCACAATTGTTTTTTTTCCCATTTCAGTCAGAAGGCCGGCCAGATAAAGGGTCATGGGAGTTTTTCCTGCGCCTCCGGCAACAATATTGCCTATGGAAATAACAGTACAGGAAAGCTTTCTGGACTTTAAAACACCTTTTTCATACAGAAAAAGCCTTAACCCGGCACAGGTTCCATATATTTTTGAAATCCCTTCAAGTACCCATTCAAGGGAAAACAGGCGCGGCTGAAACTGAGTCTGGGAAATCTGTGTAATCCTGTTTTCCAGGTTTTTAAACCATTTCTGAACTGCCAATATAAAAGGCCCCTTTTAAAATCCATTTGCAGGGAAAATATCGGTTGTGCTCAAAATAGTCAAGTATCAGGTATGAACAAAGGCAGGGCAGCCTGCATCTATTTCAGGGTATTTAAAATTGTCCTGAAATCAATCCTGTCCTGAAAAGTCTTGTCCCGCACATACTCAGGATCAATAACATCTGTGCACAATGAGCCCTGCCCTGATGCTGTAACCTGTTTCCATCTGTCATGACCTTCAGGAGGAGTGCATATGATCGCAGTTTCCATGCCTGACACGGCAATTGCAACCCTGTCCAGGGTTCTGCCTGCAAAAATGGAAAACTCCATGTCATCTCCATAATCAAGGCAGGAAACAAGAATATCACATCCAAGTTTTGCATGGGCAATGCCGGTTTCAGGATGCATAAGCTCTTCAGGAGTGCAGATGCCGATCCTTGCAGGGCCTGTATCCACTATTGAGATCCTGTCAGGGCCGGGACCGGATCCAGATCTACCCGGCCCATGAACTGTTATCCCGTTTTCAGGTGTTACAAAAAACACAGCATTTCCTGCCTGCGCCCCAAAACAGATGGCACATTCATGTTTTATGGCCCATTGAACCAGCCTGTGTGCAACATCGTCAGGATCAGAAATATCCATGCATGGAAAAACCGCCAATGTAAATTTTTCCAGGTCTTTGCCGTCAATGGCCTCAAGCCTGTCTTTCATATACTCATATGCAGCCGCCTTTTCAGGCCCGGTATGACATATAACAGAAAACGGATAAGGCTCGGAAAGCCCGTAGTATGAAGTCAGATTCCCTCCGCCATAACTGACATGACGCATGTCAAGATAGACAGGGGCAAAGGCTTCAGGATCCCGCCGGGATATGATTTCCGCCCTGTTTCGTGTCATGGCCAGCCTGCCTGATTCAAGGGGAAGCTCATATGTCACAAGGGCATTGTCAAGCCCTGAATGTGAAACAAGGATTTCACCCTCAGGCGATATTACACAGGAAGGAGCATTATCACAGGTCATTATCCTGTCTTTGCCACCTCTGTTGCATGCTGCAATATAAACTGCATTTTCCCTTGCCCTGATTGCCCATAATTCACGGGGATCAATTCCTGCAAATGGCCAGTTTGCAGGAACCAGAATGATATCTGCACCCTTCAGCATTGTCTGTCTGGGAATCAGGCCGTGGTAGGTGTCAGAGCAGATCAGAACCCCTGCCCTTGCCCAGGGTGTATCAAACACATTGTCCTGAAATGAATCGCCAGGGCATGCCCACCTTGCTTCGGCGTTGATCTTGCGGTATTTCAGAACAATTCTGCCCACAGGGCCTATGACCAGGGCAGTGTTATAATACAATGACGAGCCACAATCCTTTTCTGCAAACCCGAAACAGATATATGCGCCGTACTGCCCTGCTATCTGCATTAAATGCCCTATCAGTTCATCATGGTCATCAATGACCATGCCTGCAATATCTTCTCTTGACTGAAAACTGTACCCTGTCACGCCCATTTCAGTGTTTACAATTATCTTACTGCCCAGTTCAGCAGCTTTTCGGTTGTATTCAAGTATCTGCCTGCGGTTGAATTCCGGATTCCCATACCTCACATCAGCATGGATCAGCGCTATTTTCAGATAATTTTCCATGGCAAAAAAAATCCCTGAACCGTAAACAGTTTACGATCCAGGGATATCCCCTTTTTATCCTTTAAGATCATTAAAATCAGAGGCCGGCATCAGTCCGTGCCCGACATACCCCTGCACCCCGTTTATCCGGCAGGTCTTCTGACTTCCGGATCATCCTTGTGCTGCGCCTTCCCGTCACATAATATGGACAGTGGCATCAATGCAGCATTTGTCCCCGGTCACAGCGGCGGGCCCGTTTCCGAATCACACGGAATTCCCTATTAAGCCTGCGGCACCTGATAAAAACAGTCTCATGCTATAAAACCCGTGGAAAAAGTCAAGAATAATAATGCCTGTCTGAAATTACAGAAGAAGCTCTATACTGCCTTTAAGGGCAGGCGAAATCAGTTGGTGCATTTTTATTTTAACGATCAATCTTAAAAACTAATAATTATTTACATAACATTATGTAATCTTCTTCATAAATTACTATATTTTTTTTCACAATTTTGCATATGAGGATTAGCGTCATTATTGTTCAAGCAATTATTTATACAAAAAACTTTACACAACAATACGATTTTCAGCCTTGATCAGAACCTTGGGTTCCAGCTCAGGGTCTGGATGACGCCAGTTTAACCAATGGTCATTAGAGCATATATGTCATCGGATATAAATGGCTTAGATCTTCATTGGTATAAAAATTGCTTTTTGATTATAAATAATCCCGCATTAAGCTTATTTAATTTTATAACAAATAAAAAACGTATTTCTTTAACAGTCAATCTCTTACTCTTAAGGCTATGCAAAGGAGGTGAACGAATCCAGACAGATGTAAAAATTATATTTACAAACATTTAATCCAAGGAGGCTTTTAAATGAAGAAATTTTTATTTTTATTGGCAACAGGGCTTATGGTAATGGGGTCTGCCCTTACAGCTTCGGCAGATG
>CAYOYY010000020.1:29247-49621 GCA_964408295.1 uncultured Desulfobacula sp.
TTATTGGCAACAGGGCTTATGGTAATGGGGTCTGCCCTTACAGCTTCGGCAGATGATTATTATGAATTTTCAACTTTCAGCGGAACGGGCTATGAGTATGACATTGCATGTCACGGAAACACAATTTACTATGGCAGTGGAACCAGCATTTATTCAATAGATGTTTCCGTTGCAGACCTTACCAAAAAAGATGAGCCAAAATTATTATCAGGCGGCACAACTTCCAACCCAAACTATCAGATAAGAACTTTCAGCAACCCAAAGCATATAACTTTAGGAAGCGTGGTAAATTCTGGCTCCGTCGGAGAGATGTATGTGGATGATAGTTACATCTACAGGACATATCAAACTCAGGTAAAAAAATTTAATAAAAATACCGGTGCTTACGTTTCAACTGTCGTCACAGGCGGCGGAGATGCCTCGTATGCTAACTATCTGTCATATGGCAATGGGAAATGGTGGAGCGGAAATGGTAGATCGGTTTATAGTTCCACCGGAGGGGAATGGTCTTATGAATTTACATGGGCGAATATGGCAGGTAGTCACGGAGACGGCATGGAATTTGTGAACGGGTTTGTCTTTGTTTCAGACATGACATCTAATCATATAGCACAATGGGGATATGGAGACAATCCTGATACAACGGCTGTAGAATCAGGCTGGACTGAATGGAATAGGTTCGATTATACTGAAATAGGCGGAAGTAATAAAGCTTTAGAAGGCATGGGATTTGGTGCCCTAGGGCATTTCTGGGCAGGCAACGGCTCAACTCTCTATGAACTCGGTGGTGGAAAAATTCAAGGCATTATTGAAGACAACAACCCTGTCCCCGAACCTGCAACCATGTTTCTATTTGGCCTTGGACTGCTGGGCATAGCATGTGTAAACAGAAAAAAGACGATCAGATAAAAACAAATCTTCGTATCGATTGTAAAGTAAAGGCTGGGAATACGGCCTGAACAGATCTCAGGATAAAAAGTGGCAGTTGCCGTAATGGTGCTGCCTCTTTTTATAATATAATTCACAGAACGCCGTATATCTTTCTCTATCCAGATTATTTTTATAATACCAGATAATATAATTAAATCCCCAGAAAGGAGCCTTAAATGATGATACTGAAATCTAACAAATGCCTGATCTTTTATGTATCCATAATAGCCTTCTGCTCATTGAATATCCAAGTGTTAGCAAGTACCATGGAACCTGAAAAACTGCCCCTGCAGGATGGAATTATCATCAGTTCGGAAAAAGATATTCCCCGTCTTGAGTGGACAGCAGGGAAATATCTGCGAACCGGCAGGTTTAAAACCGCTCAGGATATCTGCAGGATAATCCTTGATTACGATAAAAACAGCATAAAGGCGAAAGCATACCTTGCAGCAGCATACAAAGCAATTGGAGATGAAAAAGAATTTAAACACCAGTCTGAAATCTTTAAGCAAGAACATCCTGGTTCAGACGAGCTCTACCTTGGCCTTACATGGACATACTCTGCCCTGAGAGAACTTAAGAAAGCAGAAAATATCTGCAAAAAAGGAATAAACTCCGTTTCAATGCCACATCGGCTCATCATGGAACTTGCAGGTATATTATTACGCCAAGGGAAAATCAGAAAAGCAGAAAAGCAATACAGACACCTGCTCAAAGAAGAACACATTCCTGCAGATATTTTTCTGAATACAAATTTTGCCCTCTGCAAAATAGGATTAAAACAAAAAAAATTCACGGATGTTGTAAAACGCACGACAATGCTGACCGAACTTTATCCGTCCATGCCACTGCCTTATAAATTAATGGCAGATGCATATATTGGGAAAAAAGAATATGAAAATGCCGTCAATACCTATAAAAAACTGATTAGTGTTAATCCTGAATCGGAAATACCTCTGCAGGAAATAACATTAATATATAATGATAGAATAAAAAATAAAAAGCTTGCTCTTTCCTATGCAGAAAAAGGAGCGAAACAATTTTCCAATAATCCAAAAACCATGGATATATTTGGATGGGTCCTGTATACCAATAAAAAATATTCAGAAGCATTACACCGATTCACGACAGCAATCAGAATCTCTGATACAAATCCCTTGTTTTATTATCATGCAGGAATGGCCTACCAGAAAATGAATAACATACCCAAAGCCGTTGAAAGCTACAACAATGCATTAAAACTTTTAAAAAATCAGAGTGCAAAAAGATTTAAATTAAACATTGAAAAACGTATTGAGCAATGCCGCAGCTCACTGAAATAACAGATATAGCCATGTATATTATTTTCAGACCAGGACCAAGCCTATAAAACAATATATCTGTCGCACTCAGCTGCCATCTGCGCATTTCTTGCCTGGGTTGCAAAATCCTTGAATCCCACGCCCGGCACTTTGTCTTCCCGGCCATGAAGCCCGTTGGACCTGAAACTTACATCACAGATGGACAATTTTGCCTTTCCAACAAGTTTCCTGAATTCAGGAGTAAGGCTCAGTTTCACACCGGTTCCTGTAAAAAAGATCTGTACATCCACATTTTTTCTGTGCGCTGCACAAGTCAGATTCACCAGATAATCAATATGTCTGTCAGAGGAGACAAGAATTCCCAAAGTTGCTGTCATAAATAATACCTCGTATTTTCATCATACCTGATTTCTACCACCATGAAATCACCTTGTCTGCCTTAAAAATTTCATCCACAAGTTTTTCCCAGTCCACATCATCCTCATAAAGCGGAACAATTATTTCCTCATGCTCTGAAAATGACAGCATAAGGCTTTTAACGGTTTCATCAGGCAATGATCTTAATATGTGCAAAAGTTTCATATAATCCCCCCGGCTCAGAAAGGTATGACAAGGGATGCCCTGTCAAGCATCCTGCCGATCTGTTCATTGTCTGCAAACCTGAATCCATATTTTGAGGCATTTGCAGGATTGTTGGTATAGCGTTCACCTTCCATTTCATCTATGAATTCCATATTTTCAGAATAAGCTTCTGTCATGTCTGCTATTTCATGATTCAGCACAATCATCTGTACTTCAGCCATTTCAAGGAGCAGGCCAAGGCTTGTTCTGAGCCCTTCATACTGCTGATCTTCATCTCTTATCAACACAACAATTTTATCTGCCATGAAATCTAACCCTTTTCTATGAAATACCGGGTAACCCCGCCGTCAATATCCTGCATGCCCAGGAACCTGTTGCCGCCCTTGCCCGACCATTCAGGAATATCGTTTCTTGATCCCGGATCATTGCCAAGCACCTCAAGAACCTGACCGCTGCCCATTGCCTTGAGAGCCTTTTTTGTCTTCAGAAGAGGCATGGGGCAGGCAAGCCCGCACGTATCAAGCACCTTATCCGCGGTTATTTCAGATATATTCATTTTTTCCCTCCCTGCTGTTTCAATATCAGTTAAAAAATAACAAATTTTTCTGTTTTTTCATTCCATGCTGCCAGCATCACCCAGGCCCAGAAAAACAGAATAAAAAGCGGAATACCAATCTGCCACGATAAAAGATCCGGCATGAAAACAGCTTTGCCAAGCCTGTCTGCAAGATCAAAATTCACGATAAATTTATGAGCAAAAGCATTTGACAATGCAAAACCTGCAAGGGCCATCAAAAGTTTTAAATGTCCTTCACCCACCCTCCATAATGTTGAGCTTGCACAGCCTCCTGCCAGGATCATGCCTGTTCCGAATATAAGCCCTCCGCCAAAGCTGCCAAGCATGAACGGATGATGAACTCCCACCATTGGATCCTTGACCCATGCCCATTTAATTACCGCGCTTCCCATTGCATAAACCATCAGACTCATGGCCACGACTTTCACCATTTCTGCTTCACCTGTCATGAAAGGACATCTGAATGCCCTTACAAAACAGAAACGGGAGCGATGCATGACAAGCCCTATGAGGCAGCCAAAAAAAAGATATCCCCCGATTATTGTCTTATCAATCAAAGAATACAGGTAAAATGCCGTGATCACGCCTGCAAACAGCATTGTTCCCACCCATGGCTGAGCTCTTTCCAGGTTCACTCCCGGAACAACTCCGGGATTACGGGCAGGCGCAAGGGGTTTTACTTTAACATGATCCATTTCCCACAAAAGATATTTCAAACCAAGCCAGGCTCCTGCACCAAGGCCGGCCATCATGGCTATGCCACCCATGGAAAGCATGCCGCAGGCTGTATAAAAACCGCCCACATTGCATCCTCCTGCAAAGGCAGCTCCTGTTCCCATAAGGACTCCGCCTGCAATGCCCTTGAGGTATTCAAATCCAGGAGCCTTTCTCAGTCTGAACTGACGCCCCATGAGTGCGGATATAAGGGCGCCTGAAAAAATGCCGAAATTGGACATTGACATGGGATGAAACCATGGAGCAAACGGTTTTTTATCATGAAGCCCTGCAAAATACAGAACCCAGTTTCCCCAGTTTCTGTATCCCCCTGCAATTCCCCACGGGCTGTCCCATAAAAAGATGAAAAGAGCCAGCACTGCAATGAAAATTCCTGCCAGCCAGGCAGGCCAGTTTTTCTCAAACATCATGGAAAAAGCTTTTTTTGTTTCCTGTTTTACACTCAGGCCCAGGGTTTCAGATGACACTTTTATTTCCTTTCGCATACCATTGTTACAGATACAAAAATTTACCTAAAGCATGCAGAGCAAACTTGGTGCCAGAAGTCTGAAATTATAACAGCCCACAGAAAATTCTGCGGGCTGTCAGCCTGGAATCCAGGATTCAGGCAGGGTATGGGGCATAAAGGCCCTGTTATATCAGGAGCTATCCCATATATATTGGTTATTAAGAATTCATTAAACCAGAATCAAAATATTTAACATCAACTTAACACAGTGTTAACTTTATCCATGATTTTAACTGACGGGAAACGGGAATTGTCAGTATGGGGGTAAAATTTGGCTCCGGAAAACATATTCATGAATTCCTGGTTCACATTCAGTTCAATATAGGTTATTGAACTGCGTATTTTCATGACCCTTTCAAATGCGCAGGGATCATTCAGAAAAATTTTTGCCCCGCCAAGCGAACTGTTGCCAAGCACTTCAAAATTTTCAACCGGTATGTCAGGAAGCATTCCAATGGAAATTGCCGATACAGGATCTATGAACGAGCCAAACGTTCCTGCCACATAAAATTTTTTCAGATCCTCAAATTCAAGGCCTGCTGTATTTTTGACAATCACCTCAAGAATGGTATACATGGCTGCCTTGGAACTTGTAAGGGAATTGAGGTCAACCTGGCTTAAGCATATTGGAGCCCCTGTTCCGGAATCTTTTTCATCCACAAGCACAAAGGACATTATGCCCTGATCCTCAATAAGACTGCCTTTGCAGGCAGATTCAGAAAACTTGCCTCTTATGTCGATCCTGCCTGACAGAAAAAGAGCAGCAGCAAGGTCAATCATGCCTGAGCCGCAGATTCCAACGGGTTTTTCATCATCAATGGTATGAATGCACAATCTGCCTGAATCCCTGTCCACCCATACCCTGTCAATGACTCCCGGCTTTGCTGTCATGCCGATCTTGCTGACCCCGCCTTCAAGGGCCGGGCCTGCTGCACCTGCACAGGCAATGAGCCAGTCCCTGTTTCCGATCACAATTTCAGCATTGGTTCCCACATCCACCATGAGACATGGATCTTGCTTTGCATCAAGATTGGAAAAAAGAATGCCTGCAATGAGATCGCCGCCAAAATATGACCCGATATTGGGAAAAAGAAATACCATTGCATTTTTATTGACCTTTATATTCAGATCCTTTGCATACATTGTGTCCGGAATGTTGACACACGGGATATATGGCTCTCTTATTATCCCGGACGGATCATGGCCCAGAAAAAGATGGGTCATTGCTGTATTGCCGGCTCCGGCAATCAGATAAACATCCCGGCTTGAAAATGCATTTTCCCTGCATATTTCATCAATATGACTGTTAATTCCATCAATTATCAAGGTCTGCAGCTCAGAAAGCCCGTCCTGATTTCCAGCATAATGAATTCTTGCAAGCACATCAGGCGCAATTGATTTCTGGGGATTGTCAAAACCTCTTTCACAGATTTCACTTCCTGTTTCAAGGTCAATCAGGCTTACAACAACCCTTGTTGTGCCAATATCAATGGCAGCCCCCAGAACAGGCGAATCTGAAGATGGATCAAGGATATCAGCCACTGTCCAGGAAAACCTGTCCCTGAATAATACAGTTTTAGCCTCAAAATTCCATGTTCTCAGCTTTGATGGAAGGCTGCCGATCAGGTGAGGACCAATTCTGACCATGTCTGTTTCAAGTTCACGGCACAGATGCTGCTCAAGCCGCTGTGCATCAGCAGTATTGTCAGCAAGGCTTGGAGGCGCAAGCCTTATTGTTCTTACATAACCCTTTTGCCCTGTCATTTGTGCAGTTTCTCCAGACGTTCCTTTACCTTTGGAAAATAACTCATTTCTGTATGGGGCAGAAACAGAGCGCCCATATAATGATCCATATAGGAAGGGGTTGATGCGAGTTCAAAATTTGTCATCATGTTCACAACATTGCCCACATCCCGGCGCAGGGCATTTGTCAGAGAGTTTATCTTGCATCCAAGAAGCGAGCCGTTGCCAAGATATGTTACTTTTTCCGTTTCTATTTCAGGCAGAAGCCCTATGGTAATGGCACTTTGAAGATCAACATAGCTTCCGAATCCGCCTGCAAGAATTATTCTTTCAATATCCTGGATTCCAAGACCTATTTCCTCAAGCAGAGTAAGGGCGGCACTGTACATTGCCCCCTTGGCCCGTATAAGGTTGTCAAGATCAGGTTCAGTAATTGTGATATCCCTGTCTATCTGGGTATCTTCCTTATAGACAAGAACATATTCCCATATTTCCTCGGTCTGCCTTATCCTGTCTGTATCAAGGTTCTGGTTGAACTTGCCCCTTGAATCAATAATCCCTGTTTCAAGAAGTTTGGCTGCAAGGGTAATAAGGCCTGAACCGCATATGCCCTTTGCCTTTTTATTGCCCACTGTAATAATCATAGGCTCATATGTTTCAGGATTAATGGACACATCCTCGATTGCCCCTTTTGTGGCCCGCATGCCGAATTTTACGCCGCCGCCCTCAAATGCAGGCCCGGCTGAAGCTGCCGTACACACCATCCAGTCTTTGTGGCCGATGACAATTTCAGCGTTGGTTCCAATGTCCATATAAAGGGTCAGTTCCTGTGTCTTGTACATGCCTGACGCCATTATTCCCGCTATGATATCACCACCGACATAGCTTGAAACTCCGGGATAAACCAGTGCAATGGTGTGTTCACCAAGCTCAATATCAATTTCAGATGCACGGAAAGGCGGATAAAGAATTGAGGCAGGAACATAGGGATCACGTCTTATATACCTTGGATCTATCTTCAGAAGAAGCTGTGTCATGGTGGAGTTGCCCGCAAGGGTGATCGTGGTGATCTCATGTTTTCCCACATCTGCCTTTTCAAGTATCCTGTCTATGATCTGATTGATAGTGTCAACAACCTTACCATGCAATACTTCAAGGCCGTCTCCCTTTTCAGCAAAAATAATCCTTGAAATAACATCCTCACCATAACTGATCTGCCGGTTGAATTCTCCGTGCTGAGCAAGAACTTCGCCGGTATGCAGGTCAAGAAGCTGCCCGTATACTGTGGTCGTGCCTATATCAACTGCAATGCCGAAATTTCTATCAGTTGTATCAAAGGGCTCAATATTGACGATTTCGTTTTTTCCGTCCTTTCTCACAGGCCTTATTATGGTGGCAGTAACCTTGAAATCACCCTCGCGTATGAGAGCGGGAATCCTGCGTATGAGCCCGAGATTCATGGTAAGCCTGTGTTCATCATGTTCCTGGCGCAGGCAATTGATTATGCGGGTTACATCTGCCTGGTTGTCTCCTACTGCTGCAGGAGCCATTTCAAGATAAATCTTTTCAACAGGCGGGATAAACATGCCGTCCTGACGGAGTTCATTCACATCTGAATACACAGCCTTTGCCATGCGCCTGCCGCTTGCCTGGACATTCAGACGCGCAGTATCGGTCTGGGATTCCACAGGAATCCTGACAACAAGATCAGAAACAATTTCAGAAAGACAGGCAAGGCGATATCCCTTTTCGCGGTCTTCTTCTGAAAGGTGTTCTGATATTCCTCCCTCAACCATTCCCTGTTCAATCATGACACGGCATTTCCCGCATACTCCGCTGCCGCCGCATGAGGCATTGATATGCACGCCCGCAGCCATTGCAGCACGTATCAACGTATCCTTTTCCTCTGCTTCAACCTCTATGTCATAGGGCAGAAATTTTACTTTATATGTCATATGAATATCCTTTTCTATTATTTAAGTCGCAATGCAGTACAGAAGTATAAACTTTATTCTGCTGGTTTGGCAAGGAACGAAAAACAAATTCATCAAATATTTGTTGGACAAATTTGCACGGCAGCAGCAGTAAAAAATGAAAGGTAAGAAGGAAAAGCAAAAGAGGACAGGCAAGTCTCAATGCCTGTCCCCTTTTGTTCTAGAACGTACAGGACAAAAGGCTAAAGTTCCTTGACAGCATCGGTAAGTTCAGGCATGAAGTCAAGAATATCTTCAACAATACCCACGTCTGCCACCTGAAAAATGGGAGCCTTGGGGTTCTTGTTGACAGCGACTATAAACGGATTGCCCTTCAGGCCGCCAAGATGCTGAAAAGAGCCTGAAATACCCATGGCCATATAAACCTTGGGTTTGACTGTCTGGCCTGAAGTTCCGACCTGACGGGATTTTTCAAGCCATTTGGCATCAACAATGGGCCTTGAGCATGACACAACCGCATTCATTGCTTCTGCAAGTTCTTCTGCTATTTCAATATTTTCCTCGTCCTCAATCCCGCGACCAATGGAAACCAGAACATCTGACTTTGTAATATCAACATCGCCTACTTCAGCTTCCACAACTTCAAGGAATTTTCTCTTTGCAGAAAGATCGCCTGCATCGCCTGATTTATCAACAACTGATCCTGATTTTGCAGCGTCCTCGACACCGGCAAAAGATCCCGGTCTGATGGTAAGAACACCGCCAGAGGATATATCTATTGTAACATGAGTGCTGACAGCTCCGCCAAGTTCCTGACGCACGGCCTTGAGGATATCACCCTCAACTCCCTCAAGATCAACAATATCTGCTGCATATGCACCGTCCATCTTTATTGCAAGCCCCGGGGCAAGATCCATGCCCAGGGTGTCATGTGCAACAAGGACAACGGCATCTGATGGAATTATATTTACAAGAGCCTTTCTGACTACCTCGGCATTTGGATATGCAAGGGCTTCATTATCAATTTTAATGACTTCGTCATAAAGAGATGTCAGATCCTGTGCCACCTTATCAAGATCAGCGCCAGAACCTGTTACAACCGCTGTTACAGAAGCACTGCCATCTATCTTTGCGGCAGCCGTGGGAAATTCTGCTGCAACATCATCAGGTGTACCGTTTTTATATGGGATATATGCAAAAATCTGTGTCATGATTTAAAGCCCTCCTTTTGCTTTAAGCTTCTCAATCAATTGTTCAATGATCTCATCAGTGGAGCCTTCAAGCATCTCAGCCCCTTCTCCCATATCAGGAACAAAATAATCAATGCGTTTTGTTTTTGCGCCGGCAGCACCTACCTGTGCTGCATCAATGCCAAGATCACCTGCACCGTTTACAGGAATATCAACACTTGCAACCTTTCTGATTCCGCGGATTCCCACATATCTTGGCTCATTAATACCTGTCTGGATTGAAAGCACACATGGAAGCTCAATTTCATTCATTTCCTGGTTGCCGCCTTCAATTTCCCTGCCCACAGTGATTTTGCCGTCTCCAACCTCAATTTTATTGACCAGGGATGCATACGGGACATCCAGCATGGCTGCAAGCATTCCACCTACCTGGCCTGCCCCTTCATCTGCCTGTGCACCTGTAAGAATCAGGTCGTAATTTCCCTTTTCAACGGCAGCCTTGAGAATTGCAGCTATTCCTCTTCCGTCCGAACCTTCAAAAGCTTCATCAGACAAAAGCAGGCCGTTATTGGCGCCCATGGCCATTTCACGTCTTAAAACCTCTTCCGATTCATCATCTCCAACTGTAACTACCGTTACGCTGCCGCCAACCTTATCAACAATCTGGATTGCTTCTTCAACTGCATAATTATCCCATTCATTAACCGAGTAAACCAGGTCATCCCTGTCAAGGTCATTTCCGGCACTGTTGAGTTCAAATTCGTTCTCAGCAGTATCAGGAACTCTCTTGACGCATACCAAAATCTCCATTATTGCCTCCTTTAAATCAATTGAAACTTACCGGCCAGACAAAAAGATGCAGGCCGGCAATCCATTATATTATAATTTTCACGCCAGATGCTGCTCAATGAGCTGTGTAAAATCAAGTGCTTCCATCTGCCCTTCCATTCCTGCAACCTTGATTGCATCCTGAATGTTCACAAGGCAGAAAGGACATGCAGTAACAATGACATTTGCCCCTGCTTCAGCAGCCATTTTCACCCTTAAAACCCCCATGCGCGTTTCTTCTTCAGGTTCGTAAAACAGCATCAGGCCGCCGCCGCCGCAGCAAAAGGATCTGTCACGGCTTTTTTCAAGTTCCACCCGTGTCAGACCGTCAATGGCATCCATGGCCTGTCTCGGATCTTCATAAATCCCGTTATGGCGCCCAAGATAACATGGATCATGATAAACATATACCTTGTCAGGAGTCTGGCAGGGTTTGAGCTCAAGTTCTCCTGTCCTGATTTTTTCAGCAACCACCTGGGAAATATGCTTTACAGGAGGAAGTCCGGTATAATCATTTTTCAATGCATTATAGGCATGAGGATCAGCAGTAACGATATTTTTCACCCCGCTTTCCAGTATGGCTTCCGTGTTCTGCATTTTCAGATCCTGGTACAGCATTTCCTCGCCAAAGCGAAGGACCTCGTTGCCACTGTCCTTTTCTTTCTTGCCCAGTATGCCGAAATCAACTCCTGCCTTTTTAAGTATAATGGAAGTCAGCCTTGCAACCTGCTGGATATTGTCATCATACGAGGTTATACTGTCCACAAAATAAAGAGTATCTGCTGTTTCTTTCTTGGCTGTGAGATCCTTGACCTTGAAATCTGCTGCAAATTCCTTGTCCTTTGCCCAGTCAGCCCTTTTCTTTTCCATCTTGCCATAGGGATTGCCGCGTTTTTCAAGGGCTTTCAAAGGTTTCTGCAATGACTGGGGAACCATTCCCTCATCAACCATGCCCCGGCGCATATCAACCATTTTATCGATATATTCTATGCCGAGCGGGCATTCTTCCTCGCATGCCCCGCATGTGGTGCATGACCAGATTTCATCTTCGGTATAAATATCTTCAACCAGCATCCTGCTTTTGTAAATCTCTCCTGACAAAGGATAGTTCCTGAATATCAGATCCCTTGCCTTGATGGTGATGAAACGCGGAGACAAAGGACGTCCCGCAGCATTGGCAGGGCACTGGTCAGAGCATCGCCCGCAGTCCGCACATGTGTAAAAGTCAAGCATGTGTTTCCAGGTAAAATCCTCCAGCACCTTTACTCCAAATGATTCAAGATCATCAAGCTGCTCATCGGACACCCCGTATTTCACAGGTTTTATCTTACCTTTGTGGATTCTCATGAAAAACACATTAAACACAGAAGTGATGACATGGAAATGTTTCCCAAGGGGCAGAAAGCAGAGGAAAAAGAAAAAGGTGATATCATGAACAAAAAACGTAAAAATATGCAGGCCCTGAAGAACATCCAAAGGAGCGCCGGCAAGCATGGCCCTGAAAATCCATACAAGAGAGAACGGAGCCAAAAAATGCTGTACACCGCCTGTCTGAAGCTCATAAGCTGCCTTTGAAGCTTCAAAAAGGCTTTCAGAAATCATCAGAGTTGAAATAATTCCAAGAACAAAAACAGCTTCCCCTGTATGATCCTTGCCGTATTTTTCAGGAACGCTGTACCGTTTGGGTTTGATAATTCCCCGCCTTACAGCAGCAACAATACAGGCAATCAGAACAAAGGTGGCTGCATAATCCTTGAAAAAATTATAGATATGGCCAATTATGCCGCCAAAACCAGGCAGCACAAACCCATCGCGAAGGCCTATGATGACAAGCGATGTGGATCTGACAGACAATACAAGAAAGCCTGCAAAAATAACTATATGGATGATTCCGGCAACAAGGTATCTTGGGTGCCGTTTCTGACCAAGCCACACAAGAATCAGATTCTTGATGCGCTGTCCAATATGATCAAAGCGGTGATCAGGGTTTGCCCTTACAAGAGGAGCAATCCTTCTTGCCATGATGTAGGTGAAAACACCCACTCCTATGACAGGTATGAGAAATGACAGGATTGCCACAGGAAATACACCGAAAAGTTTGAAACTTGCCGGCCCGATTATTGAAGTCATACTTCTTTACCTCCCAGATGTTTTTATAATATTTGACAATGAATCCAAACTCAAAAAGCTTTAATAAACATAAGTGACCACGTCAAGCAAAAAGCCGTGTTCAGCAAATTTATATCCTTCATATACTGAAACGGGTTTATTACCCCTTGACTCCTTTCATATAAAGGTCAACAAGAGGGTCGGCCATTGCAACCAGATCATACCTGCCCCCTGCTGAAACCCATGTACTTATGACTCCTTCCACAGCACCCAGTATAAAACGTTTTACAAGCCCTATGAACAGATCCTGACGCATTGTGCCTTCGATCTGGCCCTGTTCTATTATCTCTGAAAGAAGATCCAGATACATTTTGGAGATATCCTTTATCTGAGGTTCAATCTCCCTTAGATAGCGCACTTCAGACTGAAAAATAACAGCCATGTTCCTGTCATTCTGGAATTCCTCAAGATGACAGCGTATAAGATGCCTTAATTTTTCCTCGGCAGTGACACCTTTTTTCACAGCAGCATGCATCTGCCCGAACACGGCTTCAGTCTTGAAACTGATAAACTGATAAAGTATATCATCCTTGTTTTTGAAATATAGATACAAGGTGCCATCTGCCACGCCTGCCCTTGCAGCTATCTGTGAGATAGTGGCCTTGTAAAAGCCGTGTTCAGCAAATACAGCACCTGCACTGTCAAGAATTTTATGGTATTTTTCCGATTTGTTTTTCTGCAATCTTTTATTGCCCTTCCTGTCTGTAAATGAATAAAGATTCATTTATCTAACAAAAGAAATTTCCAAAAGTCAAGAAGATATTTACAATTATTAATTTTATGATAATTTAATTTCTTTATATTTTACAAATAGTTACATATAAACACTGTTCTTGCTTAAAAATAAAATTCAACCCGGAATCCGCAGGCTATTATGAATTGTTATTCATTATTCAATAATCCTTGATTTTCACCGGGTTTCGTGCGACAAATAAGCCTGAACCTAAATTCAATTTAAGATTTCGAGGAGGATCAAATGGCAATTTCATCAAAATACTCTTCAGACTTTGAGGCTGCCGTGGATCTTGGCAGACCCCCCAATATAAAAAAACTTTTTCCAAACTCAAAGGCTCTCATTGTCAGCGGCAAATACATAGACATAGCAATGCTGACAAAGGGTCAATGCATGACAATTGCCGCAAACGGGCGCAACAGCTTTGTTATCAAAGGAGTGCTTGCGGCTGCGCAGAAAGCAAACGCAGCAGTCATAATTGAAATTGCCAGATCAGAAGGCGGAACAAATGCCTATTGCGGCGTGAACCTGTGGAACATTGCAAGACAGACAGATGCTTTCATGAATGAGCTTGGCATCACTGTACCCGTGGCAATTCATGCTGACCATTTTGGAATAAAAAAACCTGAAGACATAGAACCTGCAAAACCGGAAATCCAGTCCCTGTTTGATGCCGGTATAACCTCCATTGCAATAGACGCATCCCACATGCCTGATGAGCTCAATCTCCTGGCCAATCTTGAATTATTCCCATTTATCCCTGACTGGGCAGGCCTTGAAACGGAAGTCGGAGAAATCAAAGGCAAACTGGGCCTTTCCACACCTGAAGAAGCACTTTTTCTCATCAAAGGGCTTAATGCCCATAATATATTTCCAAACTGGATTGCCCTGAACAATGGAACCACACACGGTATTGAGGCAAGTGATACAGGCATTAATGTTGACCTTACAGCCCAGATTCACGAAGCATTGTCACCATATAAGGTTTCAGGCGCCCAGCACGGAACATCAGGCAATAATTCCGAACGCCTGAAAGACATTGCCACACGCACAAGAACCACAAAAGCCAATGTCGCGACAGCACTACAGATGATTTCATGGGGTCTTAAAGTCAATGACTACGGAAACGCCATCATGGATCAAGGAAGCTTCATAAAACAGAAAGACAGGGGGGTATCAGAAGAGGTATGGGAAGAAATGCTGGCCTGGGCAGAAAGAAACGGGCTTGAAGGTGGAAATTTCAAGAAGCTCAACCTCCCCTTTGAAAGCAGGCTGCTTACCCAGCCGAGACAGATTCGGGAAAGAATGGCAAAAGATGTGGAAGAATTTGTCTATGGGCTTCTGACACGCGTGTTCAATGCACAGGATACAGCGCCGATTGTGATTGAAAAAATTCTGGAAAACAAATCCTTTGATCCAGGCCCAAAGGCACAGAAGATTGAACATGAAGATGAATGGACAAAAGAAAAAATAATGGAAAAAGCCTCGGCTCTTGATGTGGACAAGGGCCCGGACGGAAATTTTGATGATTAAAAAAATTAAAGTTTTAATTTTCTCTAACCGATAATGCAAGTTTAAGGAGAAAATTAAACAATGCAGATACCTTCATATCAGATACAGAATGTCCTGAAAGTATACTCAAGGCAGTTGAGCCAGGGAAAAATACTCAGCAAGGGCAAATTCGGCGCAGCTGCCAGATCCTCTGCAGACAGTGTCACCATTTCTTCTGAAGGAAAGCGGCAGGCAATCATTGACAAGGTTGCAGAAAGCATTGTTGAAAGAATAATCACAGAAGGCCCGAAAGAAAAGAGCGAAGAAGAAATTACAAACCAGATTGAAAAAGAAATGGGCAAGAAAATTGATTTCACAAAGGGCAAAAATCAATTCACATATACTGTGGTTGATGAAAATAATCAGAAAGTCACGCATACGCTGTCGGTTGAAGATTCAAAATTCATAGTCAGAAGAATGACCCAGCTGGCAAGAGAAGTTGCAGACAGCAATATGGAGGCATAAGGAGAACAAGCCATGAAAATATCCAATTCAACTTCCAATTATATAAGCCAGTCCTATGCCAATCAGCAGAATTCTTCAGCAACCAGGTCCCAGAACACATCCAAACCGGGACAGGAATCCACAAGCCCCGTCCCTGTGGACAGCATAAATCTTTCCGGCAGAACAAAGGATCTTCAGAAAATATCTGCTGCCATGGAAATACAGCCTGCAGACAGGGCGCAATATGTTTCTGAAATAAGACAGAGGATTGAAACAAACAATTATACCATCAATGCTGAAGCCATTGCCGGGAAAATGGCCGGAATCATAATGAACGAGATTGGATGACAGAAATATTTGCCCGGCATTTTTTTCTTTTCCTGTCAATTTTAGCCCATCAACGAAGCACCATGCCTGATTTTAAGCCGGATTCACATATGGCATGCCTTTTGCTTTTATGTTTTTACAAGTTAAAAGGAGAAAAATTATGGCCAATATAAACCCAGTAAATGAATCAGCAAAAACATTTCAGACTGCAAATATAAAAAATCAGGGTAATGCAAAGGCAGATGATGGCTTTGAGAAACTTTTCAGCAAAGCTCTTGATAAAACGGAGGCACCTGAAATGGAAAGTTCATCAGCCAGTCTTCTGCAGGAAATCACTGCCCCTGACAAACTTAATTTCATCAATTCCTCAGATATTGTTTCCCAAAAAACCGATGATCTTCTGGACATGCTTGATTCATATTCAGCCAGCCTGAAAGATCCTGACATATCACTGAAAAACATAGCGCCGGTTCTTGAAAAAATAAACAAAAGCGCCGGCAGTCTTTTAAAGGAAGCAGGCCGGCTCACAGATGCAGACGCAGGTCTGAAGAAAATTGCCACCCAGACCATTGTGACAGCTCAGACAGAATATGCCAAATTCCAGAGAGGGGACTATCTGTCATAGGCCTGTTTAGCTGCTGACCACAGGCTTTCAATTTCTTTGGATGTAAGATCATCCAGTTTTATCTGCCTGTCTTTCAGCATTGTTTCCATCAGCCTGAACCTACCTTCAAATTTTGCAGTGGACTCAGCAAGAGCTGTTTCTGGGTGAAAACCGGCAAATCTTGCAACATTGACAAGGGAAAACAATATATCCCCGAACTCCATGCTTATCTGTGCATTGTCTCCTGATTCAAGGGCAGCTTCAAACTCATCAAGTTCAGATCTTACAGTATCAATCACACCATGAATATCATCCCACTCAAACCCCAGTTTTACCGCACATTTTGACACCTTCAGCGCCCTTAAAAGCGAAGACATGCCTTGTGGAACAGAATCCATGACAGATTCTCTTTTTTGGGCACCATGATTTTTTTCAAGCTGTTTTATATCATCCCACTGACGTTCAAGCTCCTCTTTTGTGTTAACCACAGCATCGGAATAAACATGGGGGTGGCGGCGGATCATCTTGTCGGCAACTGAATCCACAATATCCATGAATGAAAAAGCCCCAAGCTCCTCAAAAATCTCCATTATGAATACAAGCTGAAAAAGCACATCACCAAGTTCTTCAAGGATATTGGAAATATCATCTTTTACAATGGCATCTCTCAGTTCATATGCTTCCTCTGCAAGGCATTTCCACATGGTAGCGGGAGTCTGTTTCCTGTCCCAGGCACATCCGTTTTCAGCCCTGAGGGTTCGGACAATATCAAAAAGCTTATCCAGATTTTTCAAATTCTGTAAATACTCCTGATCCGTTTTAAAAATCTGGCCCTGTCCTTTCCTGATACAAAGATTGTCATTGTTTTGGAAATCTGTGCAATATATGGAGACAATTTTGACTGTGAGAATATACTTGAACTTTTAGGGATGAATGTGGTCATCATTATAAACAGCACACATACAACAAGCACCCCCTTTGCTGCTCCGAAAACAAGGCCGAAAATTCTGTCCACCCACCCCAGAAAAATAAGATTCAAAAGTTTGTGGATCAGCATGGATACGAGATTAACACAGATTACAACAGCACAGAATAAAACAAAAAAAGCAGCAATATTTCTCAGTCCGGGGGCATGAATCCATTTTACAGCATAGCCGGTTATCATGGGGTAATATGTAAAGGCTGCGTAAAATCCTGCAATAACTGCTATAATGGCTGAAATTTCTCCGATAAGCCCCCTGAAAAGCCCCCTGATCAGGCAAAACGATACAATCACGATTATCACTATATCAAATGCATTCATATTTTTCCCTTTTTTCCCGGATGAAAAGCGTTTTTTGAATACCAGTTTACCTGTTTTTTAGTCAAGATTTTTATTGACCTTTCAAAAAATAAATTGCACCCTATAGGCCATGAAGACCATAACTTTTCAGGACATGGCCATTTCCAGGGAACTTTTCGGCCATCATAACAATAACCTGGATAAGATCTGCAGAGCACTGAATGTCAAAATAAACACAAGGGGAACTTCCCTGCTTGTCAGCGGAACGCCGGAGAATGAAAATCTTGCTGAAACACTGATCAATCAGCTATACAATCTTCTTAAAAAAAATTTTTCACTTGAAGAGCAAGAAATTGATGCAGCGATCAATACCATTAAAAATCACAAAACATCCCAGCTGAAAAAAATATTTACAACAAGAATATATAAAACCATTTCCAATAAAAGCATTACTGCCAGAAACCCTGCCCAGCAGAAATATATCGAGGCAATCCGCAACAATGACATACTGATTTCCATAGGCCCTGCCGGAACAGGCAAAACCTATCTTGCCATGGCCATGGCAATGTCTGCTTTTTCAAAAGGCGAGGTAAAAAGAATTATATTGACACGTCCGGCAGTTGAAGCAGGAGAAGCCTTAGGCTTTCTTCCTGGGGATCTTTCCCAGAAAATAAATCCCTATCTGCGGCCATTGTATGATGCTCTTTATGATATGATGGATTTTGAAAAAGCAAGAGGGCTGATTGAACAGGAAATTATTGAAATAGCCCCCCTTGCCTTCATGAGGGGAAGAACGCTCAATAATGCCTTTATTATCCTGGATGAAGCCCAGAACACAACCTCGGAACAGATGAAAATGTTTCTGACGCGTATTGGATACGGGTCAAAGGCCATTGTAACCGGTGATATCACTCAGATCGACCTTCCTTCCGGCAAAAAATCAGGCCTGGTTGAGGCCGGGAAAATACTGACCAGTATAAAAGGCATTGAATTCATCCATTTTTCAAAAACAGATGTTGTCAGGCACAGGCTTGTGTCCGATATAATTGATGCATATGAAAAAAAACAAAAACGATAATCATATCAGACAGGTAAAACAGTTCCTGCTGACATCTCCTGCTGTATTATGGACAATGCTGGTGATCATAACCCTTGTCTTTACCATCACCCAGTATCCACAGACAACAAGACAGACATATTCGTATCACTTGGGAGATGTTGCCCAGAGGGATATCAAGGCTCCAAAAAACTTTTTTGTTGAAGACAGGGCTGCCACAAATCTTAAAAAGGGAGAGGTAAAGGATTCTGTCAAAATGGTGTATGATTTTGACGCCAAACTGCTCAAAAAAATAAATTCCAATATTGAAGCTGCAATGAAGATACCAGGAGATCTTTTCAGAAAGGCAGCCAAAGACCCGAACGAACCTGAACCCACACTTGCCATCATAATGGAAACAAAGCCTGCTTTTGAAGAAAAGCTTGGAATCCCGATAAGCAAAGGTGCATACTCCATATTGTACAAACACAAATTTTCCCATGATATCACCCTTAAAATAAAAACCATTCTTACCAAAATCCTTACCAACGGAGTTGTTGCAAACAAGGAAGTTCTGCTCAAGGAGGAAAACAAAGGCATTATTTTAAGAACCATTGGTTCAGGAGATGAAAGAACCGTAAACAATCTGAAAGTATTTTACGGGCCTGACCAGGCAAAGGCCATGGTGAGAATAGAAGGCCAGCCAATATTAAAAGGTGTGAACTACACCCTTGCCAACCTAATAGTTGATCTCTGCCAGAGACTTCTGCTTCCCAACATCACCCTGAACAGAGATGAAACAGAAAAACGCATACGCCAGGCCCAGGCAAAGATCAAACCTGTTCTGTACAAGATCAAGGCTGGAGAGATGATTTTAAGGGAAGGAGAAAGAGTGGACAAGGTACAGCTTGTCAAGCTTGCAGCTCTTCAGAACCAGGTTGAAGAAAAGGATATTTTTATTTCAGGCACAGGCATTGCCATGACAACTTTCATATCCATTCTCATGATCTATCTGCTGTTTTTAAAAGACCACAAAAAACTGAAACAGGATCATAACAAGCATATATTGTTTCTTGCCCTTGGGCTTGTACTTTATATCACATTTGCCAAGTTTGCCATTTACATTGCCCAGGCCACAAGTCCCAAAGGCCCCTGGGACATTGCATCTGTATCTTTTTTCATGATCATTCCAATACCTGCGGCTGCCATGGTTGTATGCCTGTTTTCAGGCTTTGATATTGCAGTTTTCTTCAACATGGCCCTGTGCATACTGACAAGCCTTTTATTCAATGGCAGTTTTGAAGTGTTTGTTTTTTTCTTTTTATCCGGAATTGCAGGAGCATACTGGATAAATCAGCGTCAGGAAAGAAAAAATTTTATAATTGCAGGTTTCAAGCTTGCCCTTTTCAATTCAGCCCTGGCTCTGTCACTTGGATTTTATTCCCTGGCCCAGCCAGATGTTGTCATACTTGCAAAGGAAATAATTCTGGCCTTCTGCGGAGGGCTTTTCTCCGCTACTCTCACAATCGGATTTACTCCGTTGATTGAAATGCTTTTTGATTATACAACAGATTCCAAACTGCTGGAATTTGCAAACCTTGACCGTCCGCTCATAAAACGGCTCATGATTGAAGCGCCAGGCACCTATAATCACAGTGTGATTGTTGCAACCCTGGCAGAAGCTGCTGCATCTGCCATTGAGGCCAGCAGTCTGAAGGCAAAGGTGATGGGCTATTATCATGACATAGGCAAACTGGATAAAAAATTATATTTCATAGAAAATCAGGCAGACGGCAAGAACAGACATGACAAACTTTCTCCGTCCATGTCCGCCCTCATATTGATAGGCCATGTCAAAAAAGGGGTTGAACTGGCCAGAAAATACAAATTAGGCGATGAA
>CAYOYY010000021.1:0-48464 GCA_964408295.1 uncultured Desulfobacula sp.
CCCAGAATTCAGGAGATGTTGACAATTCTTCCACCGAACTTGTGAATGTTGCAGCTGATATGACAAAAAATGCAGATCATACTGCAGCAATGGCAGGAAATGTCGCAAAAGCTTCTGAAGAAATGACTTCCAAGCTTGGTTCTGTCAGTACTGCCATGGAGGACTCTTCTTCCAATGCTGCAATGGTTGCCTCTGCTGCAGAAGAGATGAATGCCACCATAAGCGAAATTTCCAAGAATGCTGAAAAGGCAAGATCGATCTCTGATGAAGCTGCACAAAAAACATCTGAAGCTGAAAATACCATGGCAATTCTGGATAAGGCAGCGCAGTCAATAGGCAGGGTTACTGATACCATTGCTGAAATTTCAGATCAGACAAACCTTCTTGCTCTCAAT
Source organism: uncultured Desulfobacula sp. (assembly GCA_964408295.1). GTDB lineage: Bacteria > Desulfobacterota > Desulfobacteria > Desulfobacterales > Desulfobacteraceae > Desulfobacula. The sequence goes on from CAYOYY010000021.1 coordinate 396, forward strand.
GCCACTATCGAGGCTGCAAGGGCAGGAGATGCCGGCAAGGGGTTTGCTGTCGTGGCAAATGAGATTAAAGAGCTTGCAAATCAGACTGTTGCCGCAACCCAGGATATAAGAGAGCAGATTGACAATGTTCAGAATAATACCCAGGCAACTGTAAATTCCATAAAGGAAGTGTCTGAGGTCATAATGAATGTAAATGAAATTGTCACAACCATAGCAGCGGCAGTGACCCAGCAATCTGCTGCAACCCAGGAAATTGTTACCAATATTTCAGGGCTTTCCATGGGGATACAGGAAGCAAGCGATAATGTAAACCAAGGTTCACAGGTGGCTGTCAATATTGCACAGGATATAGAAAATGTGAATTCCGCAGCAGATGAAATGAAACACAGCAGTGATCTTGTCAAACAGAGTGCCGACAAGCTCAATGCAATGGCAGATGAGATGAAAAAGATTGTCCATACATTCAAGGTATAAAAGACAGGGCAGTTTTTATCTTGTCATCTTTCAGCACAAATGTTAAGTGTCAGAACAATTTGCAATTGCTGAGTATTCATATACAGGAAAAGATATTGTTAAAGTGACGGCACAGAATTTCTTAAATCTGAAAAGAAAGGAAAAGAATGCAAAAAAGCAGTTTGTTGTCAAAGCTGCCCTGAAACTTTTTGCTGAAAAACCTTTTTATGAAGTGAGTATAAGGCAGGTTGCCAGGGAAGCTGGAATTTCACCTGCCACCATCTACAGATACTTTCCAAGCCAGGAAGAATTGTTCCATGAGGCTTTTGTTCAGGAGATTGCCAGCGCCACAAGGGAATTCCGTTCAATGGTGCAGAAAGAAAATCCAGCTTCAATCGAAGAATTTGCAGTCAGGTTTGTGGATCATCTCATGGAAAATGAATCTGCATTTCAGATGATGACATGTCTTATGCTCAAGGATGGACTTGCAAATCAGGTTGCAGGCAAGTTTGATTCGGCAACAAGAATCTTTTTTGATCTTTTTGAACAGCTGCTTGTACGGCATGGCGCAAAGAAAGATACGGCAAGACTTTATTCTCAATCCTTCATAGGATCCCTTGCAGGGATACTAATGACTTTCCGCAATTATCCGCTGAAAAACAAAAAAGCAATCAGAAATCATATTATCAGGATAGTAAAGGTTACATCAGAATTATATTCTGATCAGCTTACCACCCGGTGATTGACCCTGAAAATATTTCAGGTTTTTTAGAATTAAAGTGATTGGGTCAGGTTTGATAAGGATGGATAATATGAGAAAATTTTTCTTTACGGAAAGATGGCAGGATATTCTGGCTTACATCTTTTTCAGTGCTGGTGCTGCTCTTTTTGTTTTTTTTCTGATCCCGCATGCCTGTTCAGGGCTTGGGTGTCTTGTTCTGTTCGGATTGACAGGGATTTCAATGTGCTGCAGTCTGATTTTTATTATAACGGCTTTCATAAGGTTCGGCTTTATAAAGAGAAATCTTATGATAGCCGTTATATGGGTTTTATGTGTCGTTGTCATGTTCTGCACTCAGGTCAGAATGGGTTCAAGGCTTGCACAGGGATATGCAGAGTGCAAAAGATGTGATGCCTGTCTTGACAGTGGAGGCATCTGGCATGCAGAGGGTGATTATTGTGAGATTTCTCCGGAGGCAGTCATATGGCAGGATTTGTTCAATACAATATTAAAGGTACCTGAAACTGAGAACTTAATTGCTGGTTTCAACGAAATAAAGAGCAGTCCAGAGTGCGACTATGTTCACGGCATTTTCTCAGACAGGAAAGGTGGTGAAAAAGGCAGTGTTGCAGGATTCTACAATAAGATGAAGCTTGTAGCCGGCAATCTGTTTGTCATGCCTTTTGCAGTTGACTATGGCGGCAGTGGAAGTTCTTTCTATCTTGGCCTTTTCACCTGGAAAACCCTTGAGCCGGATTCAGGCAGGTTCAGAAAAGAAATAAAAAGTATTGACTCCTGTTTTATTGGAAACAGAATAAGTATTGATAAAATACGGATTTTTGAAGATTGCAGGTCAGGAGAAAAAACAGTGGCTGTCAATTATTCTGGTTACAGCAGAGGTCAGAACCTGGCAGCAAAACCTGAAAAATGCCTGACACTTTTTTTAAATACATCAGATGTCCGGTTTAATGATACACATGTCCTGCCCTGTGCAAAGGCAGACATGGAGGTCAGATCAGGCAGACTTGGTAAATCGTGTATTTATCATTCCATTATAATACCCTGTTGGCATATTCTTGTTACATATAAGAGCCTGGATACAATTGATTTTCTTTTTGAAAACAATGATGATCTGTTCATGAAAACAAGGACAGGTAAGGTCAGAGTAATGAAATTTTCAAAGATTGGTCCTGAAACTGTGGATGAAGCAATCCGATACATGGCTTTCAAAAATACAGACAAACTGCCTGAAGGCTGTGTGATAAAAAACTACAAAGAGTTGAACAGGTGGGCAATACTGGCCCCAAACCGGAAACATGATAAAACAGCAGCATCCGGATTTGTCTGTCCTTTGGATGCAGCCTCAGTGAAAAAACGATATTTTACCAGTCTTGGCAACAGTATTCTCATCTTTGTTGATACCGGCCTGATTCATCTGGAGTCTGTGGATTTCTTACTTGATGAATAGATCCTGATTGTCATGAACATTTCTGGTTAAGCCTGAATGATTCATTGAAAATATCCAGCAGTTTGACATTCTGTTTTGCCATCATGACACAGTTTCCGCTTATGGCGTAAAACAGGATGCTCAGGCGTGTCTTGGAAGAATCATTGCGGATTCTTTCAATCTGATTCTCATTATAATCATCCACAAGTTCCCTTAGATAATGAAATTGTTCCACAGCATCCTGACAATCAACAATTTCCTTGTCACGGAAGGCTGTTTCAACCAGCATAAAGATATTGAGAAAAGTCTCTTTTACCTGTTTAAGCTCTTCTATCTGTTCCTTTAAAAGCCCTTTGTGGCGGTTGCCCACATGCATTGCAGCCCTGATTACAATGTCTCTGTGGCCGTCAGTGAGTTTTTGCAGTCTTCTTATGATCTGATAATAATTATATGAAACCTGATTGTCTTCCTTGGACAGAAGTCTTAATACTTTGAAAATATTGGCAATAATGATATTGGTGCTGTTCTGGAAATGTCTTGTCTGCATTCTTTCGTGTCTTAGCCTGTCAAGATCCTCGTCAAACAATGCATCAAACACCGTGTCAAGTGAGTTTCTGATTCCCATGAGCAGAAAAGCCAGGTGGTCAAATGTCTGTGACACGGAATCATGAAAATCCTTGACATCATGAAGGTTATATATGGTCATTTCCTTTTTGTTTTTTTCATGTTCCTTGTGGGTTTTATGGTTTTTCATGATCATGTATGCAGCCAGGGCTGCCAGAAGGAAAAAGCCGGGAACTTTCAGATATGCCAGGATATTTGCAAAGGCAAAGGAAACAATAAAGGCAATCAGGGCTGTCATGAACCAGCCTCCGATTACTGTCAATACTCCTGTCACCCTGTATACCGCGCTTTCACGTCCCCATGCCTGATCTGAGAAACTTGTTCCCATTGCCACCATAAAGGTGACATAGGTGGTTGACAGGGGCAGTTTCATGGATGTGGCAAAGGAAACAACAGCACTTGCCACCATGAGGTTTACAGAGGCTCTTACAAGGTCAAAGCACGGCTTTTCCCCGGATGCCGCCCCTGCCGCGGTTTCCCTTGCCGGAGCAAGCCGGCTTGACACGGACTGCTTAAGAGTTTTTGGCATTGCTGAGCCTATTGTGTCAAAAAGAAAATCAAACAGGCTGACTATTCTTCTGGACAGCCATATGGATTCAAATTTTTCGGTTCCCTCATCCTGCTGGCCAAGGCGGATTTCAGTTTCAGTCACTGATTTTGCCTTTTTTGATACACAAAGAGTTATGACCATGACAAGCCCTGCAAGCAGCATGATATATGTCTGGGACTGAACCTTGTGGCTTAAGGCTGTCATTGCAACATGGAGAGGATCTGAAGAGGCGATTGCGTTCTGAAATGCTGTAAGGCCGGCAAGTGGCACTCCTATAAAATTTACAAGGTCATTTGCTGCAAATGCCATTGCAAGGGCAAACGTACCTATGAGCACAACGGGTTTTAAAATATTGACCCTGAAAAAAGATATCAGGATCTGAAAAATTGTTGCTGATATGATAAAAAGACCTGCCATGATGGTAATGGAATTTGTTTTTATCCAGTGCACTGATGCATCAGACATGAAAGTGGTGCCTTTTGCACCCTTTACAAGGATGAAGAATGTAATGGCAGTCATGGCCACTCCACCCCATAATGCCCCGTATTTTTTCAGCCTTGCATTGTAGTCAAAGGTGAAAATCATCCTTGAGATGAACTGGACAACAGCCCCTGAAAAGAATGCCACAACAATGGATAAAAGAATTCCTCCCACAATGGTGATTGCCTTTGCAGTGTTTATATAATCCCACAATGCCAGTGTGCTGCTGCCTGCTGCTGAAGTTATCTTGATAACAGAAAGAGCCACTGCAGCTCCAAGAAGCTCAAATACAATTGATACTGTTGTTGAGGTTGGAAGCCCGTGGGTGTTGAAAAGATCAAGAAGCAGGATATCAGTTATCATTACTGCAAGAAAGATGGTAAGAAGCTCAGGCATTGTAAAAAGCCCTGGATGGAAAATTCCTTTTCTGGCAACTTCCATCATCCCGCCTGAGAATGTCACTCCTGCCAGAATTCCAAGGCTTGCAACAATCATTATTATTGAAAAAGGAGCAGCTTTGGATCCAATGGATGAATTTAAAAAATTGACAGCATCGTTGCTGACTCCCACAACAAGATCAAATACGGCAAACATAAGCAGCATGCCGACAATTATATAACACAGCTCTAGACTCATGATTTTCTCTCTTTTTTATTTTTGAGGCTGTATTTAGCTTTTATCCTTATGTTTTTCAAGTAAACCCAATGGTTCTAACACAATTCTAACAATATCAGGATAATCTGAGAATCATTTCATATATTTGTTTTCTGGGGATATTGAATTGCTCTGAAATCTGCTTTGCAAGCCTTGATGTGCCGGCGGCTGCATTGGATTTTATGTGTTCAAGTATTATTTTTTCAAGCTCTTTTTCATCTGGCATGTTTTTTTTGTCTTCTGTACAGCCCTGAATAAACAGGGAGCACTCTCCTTTGATATTTTCCCTTGTTTCCAGGTCAGCCAGTATACCTTTCAGGCCTGCGCGTATGTATTCCTCATGAAGCTTGGTAATTTCCCTTGCAAGACAGGCTTTTCTGTTTCCCAGGATCTGGATCATGGTATTGATCAGTTTCTTGATTCTGTGCGGGGATTCATAGCATATCAGTGTGCGCGGTTCTGATTTCAGGTTCTCAAGTACCTGTGTCAGCCTGCGGGGTTTTCTGGGCAGAAATCCAAGAAAAATAAATGAATCAGTGGCAAGCCCTGACACACTCAAGCCTGCTATTGCAGCATTGCAGCCCGGAACAGGAATAATGTTGATCTTATTTTCTGCTGCTGCTGCAACCAGTCTGTATCCCGGATCGGAAATGGTTGGTGTTCCGGCATCGCTGATCAGGGCTATGTCAAGTCCGTGTTCAAGCTGTGATATAAACCATGAAATTTTGTCTTTTTCATTGTGTTCATGGCATGAAACAAGTCTGGTTTTTATATTGTAGTGAGAAAGAAGCCTGCCTGAATGCCGGGTGTCTTCGGCTGCAATGATATCAACGCGGTTCAGGGTGTTTACAGCCCTGAAGCTTATATCCTCAAGGTTTCCAAGCGGGGTTGCAACCACGTAAAGGGTACCTGGCAAGTTCTGGGCATCCATTGTTCTATCCGGGCTGGAATGCATTTTTTATAAGGTTGAATTCAAACCCTGAATTATTGGTGGAAAATACTTCAACCACATCAAAACGGATTCCTGAATCACCAAGTTTTCGGTTTTTGATATAAAAAAGCGCTCCCTGGACAATTTTTTTCTGTTTTTTTAAGGTCACAGATTCCCGGGGCAGGCCTTTTCTTAAGCTGCGCCTTGTTTTGACCTCAATAAAGCATATGGTTTGCTGATCCTGAGCAATTATGTCGATCTGTGCCTGTTTTGTCCTGAAATCTGTTTCAATGATTTTAAATCCGCAGGTTTCAAGATAGCGGGCAGCCGCAGCCTCTCCTGCTGTCCCTAGCTGTATGTTGCTATTGGCTGTCACGGGCAAACTCTTTCACTCCCTTGAAGGTGAACCTGTGGACAGGGCAGGGGCCGTGGTCACATATTGCCTGTTTATGGGCGCGTGTGGGATATCCCTTGTGCCTGATAAAATTATAGGCTGGATATTTTTCATGCAGTTTTTCCATGATATCATCCCTTGTAACCTTTGCAATGATGGAAGCTGCTGCAATGGAAATGCTTTTTGAATCTCCCTTGATTATTGCCTTTTGCTGGATATCCATGTCAATGGTGAATTTGCCGTCAATGAGAAGGAAATCAGGAAGAGATTCTTTTCTGCCGGATGCAAGGTCTTCAACCGCACGCTTCATTGAAAGCAAGGATGCTTTGAGAATATTGATCCGGTCAATTTCCCCTGGTGATGCAATGCCTATTCCGAGCCCGACAGCTTTGTCCCTTATTACAGGAAAGACCATGCTGCGCTGCCTGGCAGTCAGCTTTTTTGAATCATCAATGCCTTTGCATGAAAAATCATGGGGAAGGATAACGGCAGCAGATACAACAGGGCCGGCAAGTGGTCCCCTGCCGGCCTCGTCAATACCTGCTATTCTTGTATATCCCTGTGCCTTTGCGCTTTGCTCAAAGCTCCACATTGTTTATTTAGGCAAAACGTTTTTCTTTGATTCTTGCAGCCTTGCCGCGCAGGTTTCTGAGATAATAAAGTTTGGATCTTCTTACCCTGCCTCTTGTGACAACTTCAATCTTGTCAATGATTGGTGAATAAAGCGGAAAAATCCTTTCAACTCCTATACCGCCTGAAATTTTTCTGACAGTAAATCTTGCGCTGGAAAATCCTTTTGTCTTTTTGATTACAACGCCCTGGAAAATCTGAATACGTTGTTTTTCACCTTCTCTGATTTTTACATGAACCTTGATGGTATCTCCGGGTGAAAAGTCAGGTATGTCAAGACGCAGTTGCTCTTTTTCCAGTTTTTCGATTAAATTGGCCATTTGCTGTGTTCCTCCTAAAATCCTTGTCTTTACGGCAGTTTTGTTATCTATCTGCCGTTGATAATCCTGTCCAAATATATTGATACAGCAGATCTGACAGAAAGGTGATTGTATCCGGTGCTGCCTGAAATAGGCTCCAGAATGAAATCACAATTATTCATAATATCCTCTGCCAGTCCCCATGCCGTTCCAAAAACAAGGACATGGGATGCTCTGTCATCAAAATTGTTTTTTAATTTTCTTACACTGATGGAGTCCGGAAATTGTTTTGCGCTTGTGGCAATGGTCACAACCGGTTTTCCGGTCTGTTCCTTCATCAGCTTTATTGTATCGTCAAAATTTTTACTTACCTGTATAAGCTCAAGAGCTTTTTTTCTTGAGGGATTAAGTCTGCCGCCCACCCCCTTTGTCCAGTGCTCAATCACCTGATTTGCCAGGTCAGCCTGGTCTTCATACGGTGTTACAACAAAAAAACCCTTCACTCCAAAGGTCATTGACGCCCTTGCAATATCATGCATATCTATTGTGGTCAGGGCAGAGCCAATGGGCTGTCCTTTTTTGTTCATCACCGGAAAGTGGATCAATGCCACATAAAGATCAGGAAGCTGCAAGGTTCTCAAGCTCCCTGCACCATTGTCTTACCATGGTTTTTTCTTCATCATCCAGTCCGGTTCTGTGCAGAAGATCAGGGCGTTTCAGAAATGTTCTTTTAAGAGAAGATTCCTTGCGCCATAACCTTATTTTTTCATGGTTGCCTGAAACCAGAACCTCAGGAACTTTTTTTCCGTCAAAGATTTCAGGCCTTGTATACTGGGCGTATTCAAGCCTGTCTCCTGTGAATGAATCAGCAGCCGCAGACTGTGCGCTTCCAAGCACACCCGGAATCAGTCTGGCTGTTGAATCAATTATGACCATGGCTGCAAGTTCTCCCCCTGTCATTACATAATCACCGATTGAGATTTCCTCGTCCACAAGTTCAGTATATACCCGTTCATCAACTCCTTCATATCGGCCGCAGATGAAAATAATCCCCGTGCCTGTCTTTGCAAGCTCACAAGCCTTTGCCTGGGTGAATTTTTCTCCCTGGGGGCTCATCATTACAACCTTGGAACCGGGGTTGCAGGCTTTTGCATCCCGGACAGCAGCTTTGAGAGGGCCCGGCATCATCACCATTCCGCTTCCCCCGCCGTATGGCCTGTCATCAACACTGTTGTGACGGTCAACTGCAAACTGTCTTATATCAGTTGCCCTGCCTGATATAAGGCCCTTGTCAATGGCTCTTGACATCATGCCATGGCTGAAAAAGGCATTCACAAGTTCAGGAAACAATGTCAATACGGTGAAATCCATTAATAATCCTCAGGCAGATCTGTTTTTAAGGTATTTTTTTCAAGATCAACTGATTTAACAAAGTTTCTGTGCATGGGTACAAGCGTTTCCCCGTTGTCATCTGTTACAACCAGCACATCATTGGCGCCGGTGGGGAAAATATTTGTTATTGTGCCTATACAGCCCCTTTGACGGTCAATCACCTCAAGCCCCATGAGATCCTGCCAGTACCATGTATCTTTTTCAGGTTCAGGAAGCTGGTCCCTGTCAATGATAATATCACTGCCCACAAGATCCTCGGCCGCCTGCCTTGTATCCACCCCTTCAAGTGAAAGCAGAATTCCTTTTTTATGGGCGCCTGCCCTGACAATTCTGTATGCCCGGCCCGGGCTGTCTTCTGTTTGTAAAAGAACTGTTTTTCCGGAGCAGAAAGTCTCAGCCGATTCGGCAAAAGACCATACCTTGAGCTTTCCGTCAAGGCCGTGTACTCCGGTTACCCTTCCAATGGTAAACGAAGCTGCTCTGGTCATAGCCTACTCAATGATTTCAAGTACGGTGCGTTTTTTGATCTTTGTTGACGCTGCACTTAAAATTGTTCTCATGGCCCGTGCAGATCTTCCCTGTTTGCCTATCACTTTTCCCAGATCCTCTTTTGCCACCTTAAGCTCCAGAACAGAAGTCTGGTCACCGGTAACTTCTGATACCTGAACCTGATCAGGATTATCTACCAGGGCTTTTGCAATGTATTCTATCAGCTCTTTCATAATTGGATCTCCTTTTTAATTGGTGGTGAGAATACTTTTTAAAGTGAATGCATGTCCAATATGCATGTCAGTCAGCAAACATGGCAGCATTTAACAGATATTGTGCTTTTTTAAAATACTGTGAACAGTGGTTGTGGGTTTTGCACCTTCTCCCAGCCAGTATTTTACCCTGTCTTCCTTCAGGGTTACTGCTGCCGGGTCAACCATGGGGTTGTAGGTTCCAAGCAGTTCCAGAAACCTTCCGTCTCTCGGACTTTCCACATCTGCAGCCACAATTCTGTAAAAGGGTTTTTTCTTTGTTCCTTTCCGGGTCAATCTGATTTTTACGGCCATATTCTTTTTTTTCTCCTTAAAACGGCAGCATGTTTTTCAATGATTTCATGCCGCCTTTATTAAATTTTTTGATCATTTTCATGGATTGGGAATAGCTTTTAAGAAGCTTGTTGACTTCCTGTACGCTTGTCCCGCTTCCCCTGGCTATCCTTTTTTTCCGTGATCCCTTAATAATCGTGTAAGAACGTCTTTCTTCCGGTGTCATGGAATTGATGATGGCTTCAATCCTGACAAATTCCCTGTCGCTTATGTTCAGGCCCTTGAGCTGTTTTTTGTTGATTCCAGGCAGCATCCCTAAAATATCTTTTATGGATCCCATTTTTCTTACAGAATGCATCTGGTTCCTGAAATCTTCCAAAGTAAAACTGTTTTTTCTCAGCTTTTTTTCAAGCTTTTTTGCTTCTTCCTGATCAATGGCTTCCTGGGCCTTTTCTATGAATGAAAGAGTGTCTCCCATTCCCAGAATTCTGGAGGCCATTCTGTCAGGATGAAACGGTTCCAGAGCAGTTGATTTTTCTCCGACACCAATAAATTTCAGCGGCTTTCCTGTAACAGCCTTTATGGACAGAGCAGCTCCGCCCCTGGCATCTCCATCCATTTTGGTCAGCACAACTCCGTCAATATCAACGGCCTTGTCAAATGCACCTGCAATATTTACGGCATCCTGGCCGGTCATGGCATCTGCCACCAGAAGAATTTCAGACGGGTTTATGCTTTTTTTTATGTTTTTAAGCTCATCCATCAGCTTCTCATCAAGGTGCAGCCTGCCTGCTGTATCCAGCAGCAGTGTATCGCATTCCTGACGTCTTGCCTCAAGCAGGGCATCCTGGCAGATCTGAACCGGATCCATATCAGTTGTGGAGTCAAAAACCGGAATATCAAGCTGCCTGCCGATTTTTTTGAGCTGGTCAATTGCAGCAGGCCTGTAAACATCAACCGGAACCAGAAAGGGCTTTCTGCCCTGTTTGCGCAGATAAAGGCCCAGTTTGCCTGCTGTGGTTGTTTTTCCTGAGCCCTGCAGACCCACCAGCATGATACTGGCCATTGCCCTGCCTTCAAGATTCAGCTCCTGATGGGAAGAGCCCATCATTTTTGTGAATTCCTCATTCACAATCTTGATGACCTGCTGACCCGGAGTAAGGCTTTGCATTACTTCCTGGCCAAGTGCTCTTTTTTTGATGTCTGAGATGACAGATTTTGCGACTTTGTAGTTTACATCAGCTTCAAGGAGCGCCATCCTGACCTGCTTAAGCCCATCTTCGATGTTCTTTTCATTCAGGGTGCCGCGGCCTTTAAGCTTCTTAAAAACCGAATCAAGTCTGTCACTTAAATTTTCAAACATAAAAACAACCTCAAAATATCAAATCAAATCATTGAAATTAGTATAGATTGTATGATATGTCAAGAAAATTATAAATTTCAGGCAACAAAATCACATGGAAAATATACTTGATTTAACACGGAAAGATATAGAGCTCTGGCTTGAGGACAGGGGGATACGCCCGTTCAGGGCAGGCCAGATTTTCAAGTGGCTGTACATCCGCCAGGCCGACAGTTTTGACCAGATGACTGATCTGTCAAAAGAGCTGCGCAAAATTCTGGCAGGCAATTTTGAAATCCCCCGGCTTGCACTTGAGGACCATCAGAAATCAGCAGACGGCACCCAAAAATTTCTGCACCGCCTTTATGACGGCCAGCATATTGAATCTGTTCTTATTCCTGAAAAGGATCATTTTACCCTGTGTGTGTCTTCCCAGGTGGGTTGTGCAAGAAACTGCAGGTTCTGCCTGACAGCCAGGGGAGGTTTTGTCAGAGACCTTGGTGTGGGTGAAATTGTTTCCCAGATAAGGGATGCCAGAAAATATCTGATTTTAAGGGACACAGATCCTCTTAAATTATCCAATATAGTTTTCATGGGAATGGGAGAGCCCCTTGCAAATTATACAAATCTTGTAAAGGCTCTTGATATCATAACTGACACGGATTTCGGGCTCAAGTTCTCACCGAGGCGGGTTACTGTTTCAACTTCAGGCCTTGTGCCGGAAATCACCAGGCTTGGCCTTGAAACAGATGTGAATCTTGCAGTTTCACTGAATGCCACCACGGAAAAGATGCGTTCTTTTCTGATGCCGGTTAATAAAAAGTATCCCATGGCCATGCTGCTGGAGGCATGCAGAAATTTTTCCATGAAACCGAGAAACAAGATTACATTTGAATATATCCTGATAAAGGATCTCAATGATACACAAGCAGATGCATTAAGGCTTGTAAAACTGCTTGCCGGCATAAAGGCAAAGGTAAACCTTATCCCTTTCAACGAGCATGATGCAAGTGAATTTAAAAGACCTTCCAGGCAGGCTGTGAGCAATTTTCTTCAGATCCTGCTTGACCGCAACATGACTGCCATTACAAGAAAGAGCAAGGGAGATGATATCTCTGCTGCCTGTGGCCAGCTCAAGGCAAAACTTACCTTGAAAAAAATACCTGATATATAATGCAGGTCATCTGAATTAAAAAAAATATTGAATCTTTGTGGATTTGTCCTTATTATCTATAAGAAAGCTAATTGAAATTTTAACAGATCGGAAAAAAATATGTCAGATATCTCTTTAAAAGACAAAAAAGTCCTGATTGTTGATGATGAACCCGATGTACTTGATTCTCTGGAAGAACTGCTTGATATGTGCCGGATCTCAAGAGCGCAGAGTTTTGAAGAAGCTGACAGGCTTCTCAATACTGAAAAATTTGATATAGCAATTTTAGATATCATGGGGGTTGACGGGTATCAGCTTCTGGAAACTGCAAACAGGAAAAAAATTATCACTGTCATGCTGACTGCCCATGCATTAAGTCCTGACAATATTAAAAAATCCTATCTTGGCGGTGCCTGTTCATATATTCCAAAGGAAGAAATGATTAATATTGAAGCATTTCTGCTGGATGTATTAAAGGCAAAGCAGGCAGGCAAAAATCCATGGACAAGCTGGTATTCAAGACTTTCTGCATTTTGTGAAGAAAAATTCGGCAAGGATTGGGACAAGGATGAAAAAGAATTCTGGGAAAAAATGATTTATTATTGATTTTTTTTCTTTAATCTTGAATTAAACAGCCCTTTTTCAAGACATCATGCCTTGAAAAAGGGCTGTTTGTCTGTCCGGGTCAGATCATGAGGGATCGGAACTGTTCTGTACTGCCTGCCTTAACCTGGATAAATGTTTCATTGGTGCCTGCTGAAATTTTCATTTCACATGTTTCACCTGCACCGGCTTTTGTGTAGGAAGCGCATATCATGGCTGCGGTTCTGATGTTTTCCTTGGTATGGTTTCCTGTGAGAATTACATCAGGGCCTGGCATCTTTGCATGTTTTATTATGATATCCTTTGATCTGTCTGCAATTTTGCCAAGTTTTATATTTTCAGGTCTGGATCTGCCTACAATCGCCTTGGTTTTCTGATCCAGCCTGAAATGGCGGCCGTATTTCAGAAAAAAAAGTTCATGTTTGTCAAAAAAATTCTGAACATACATAAGATCCTTGAGCCGGGCAGAAAATGCCCTGTCCGTTAAAAGACATCCGCCTGCAGGAGAAGGGTATTCTGTTACACCGAATTTTTCAGCAAGCTGTGTCTGAACTTTTCTTGACCTGCCTGAAATATCCAGCAGTTTTTCCCTCTGCACTAATCCCTGTTTCTCCACAAGAGTCTCATTGAGAAGCTTTGCGCTTAGAGGCCTTAAAATAAGGCCGTCAAACCCTGAGTTTTTTTCCACATATCTCAATGAATTTTTATTCTGTGATTTGGGGCGCTGCCCCAGCACCTCGCCGCTGAAAAGAAAATGGAACCTGCCCTTTTCAATAAAACTGCCTGCAATGGAAAACATCAGGGCATGACAGTCCATGCACGGATTCATGTTTTTGCCGAACCCGGCATTGGGATTTTTCATCATTTCCATATATTGTTCTGTGATATCAAGGGTGATAAGTTCTATACCGGTCATGGAAGATGCTTTTTTTGCAGAATCAGATGAAAAAAAAGGTGTTTCAAAACATATCCATGTCACATCAATTCCCTGGTCCCTGAGCACAAGAGCCGACAATATGCTGTCAAGCCCGCCTGAGCAAAGGCCCAATGCCTTAATCTGTGTTGAGGTTTTATTTATATTCATATATAATCCGGTTTCATGACCATAAGCAGATCAAAGTTAAAAATAATTTTAAGGACATTAAAGGAGCGGTATCCTGTTGTCAAGACCCAGCTTGACCATGAAAATGCGTTTCAGCTTCTCATTGCAACAATATTGTCAGCACAGTGTACAGACAGGCAGGTGAACATGGTGACCCAAAAATTATTTGACAGGTATCCTGATCCTCAAAGTCTTGCAGATGCTCCTTTAACAACGCTTAAACAGCTTATTTACTCCACAGGGTTTTATAATCACAAGGCAAAAAATATAAAAAACTGCGCCAGTGTGATTGCTCAGAAATATAAAGGCAGGGTGCCGGATGATATTTCAGAGCTTGTAACCTTGCCAGGTGTCGGGCGCAAAACCGCCAATGTCGTGCTGTCCGCAGCATTCGGCCATCAGACCATTGTTGTGGATACCCATGTGCTGAGGATTTCAGGCAGGCTTGGGCTTACGGATAAAAAAGATCCTGTAAAGGCTGAATATGACCTGATGAAACTTGTTCCGGAAGAATCATGGAACGACCTGTCTTTGCAGCTTATTTATTTTGGCAGACAAATATGCAGTGCAAGAAACCCCCGCTGCAGTGACTGCCCCCTGGCAGAGGTCTGTCCTGCAAAGAAAAGCATGTGAGAAGAATCAGGGCTTGAACTGTTTTATATAACCCACAAGTTTCATGCATTTGTCCTTAAGATCGGCAAGCTTGGCATCAAGATTATCCATGTCATTGTTTTTCCCTGCTGATTCCAGTATCCAGGCGGCCTGTGCAGCCGGTTCCGCAGCAAGGTATCTTAAGGTGCCTTTGAGCCTGTGGGCATGGGCATCCAGTTCTGCTGCATTTTTTTCAAGCACAGCCTTTTTGATCGCTACATACAGTTCAGGCCAGTCCTGAAGGAAATCTGAAAAACATTCCTGGATGAGTTCCATGTCGTCATCCATGATTTCCTTTAATTCATCAAGGTTTAAAACCTGTGTTTCATTTTCAGGTGTGCTCATGGCAAGGCATGCTCCTTTTAATTATTCCTTTTTCTGATCCCAGAATTCCCGGCTTTCCTTTAAAATATCATTTATGTCATCATCTATCAGATCGTCTTCCAGCTCATTTTCTTCCAGGGTATCTTCAAGTTCCTCTTCAGGTTCACTGCCTTCATCTTTTTCAGGGTCCAGAAGATTATCATTTATATCATCATCGACAATGCTTTCACTGTCATCAGCAAGGATATCATCGTCTTCTTCAATGAAATCTGAATCCTCTGTGTCATCAGGAGAGGAAAGGTCAATGTCAAAGGGATCAGATTCTTTTTCCTGTGTTTCAGATTTCTGATTCTCTGTGGAATCAGGAATTAAATTTCCCTGGCGGTCAAACATAAGGCTTGCACTCAGATGAAGATCAAAATCTATCTTAAATGCTATTTCATTATTATGAACAACAATCTGCCCGCCTTTTGAGGAAAGCTTTGTATCTGTTATCTTGTCCCGTATGATCTGTACTACAGCTTCAGGGTCAAGATCTTCTCCAAGAGATTCTATAAGGTCTTTTTCTCCATTTTTTATGACATCAGGATCAGTTATTTTCATTGGCAAGCTCCCTTTAAAAAATTATGAGTATGCATTGTCTGCAAAAGTGTTTTCGATAAATCTGTCAAGGTCGATGAGTTTACCTATTTTCATGACATCGAACATATATTTTTGAATCTTGTCAAGCTCTTCTGCTTTTGGGTACAGCCCATCCCATCTTATGGCCTTTGGCTGGGAAAACACATTCTGAAGAACCTGGGGATTAAGCCCGATTTTACCATCAGGATCAAGAAAATTCACACCTATTTTTGCGGCTCTGATCTTATCGTTTTCAATATATTCCCCTGTTTCTACCAGCAGTGAAACAAACTCCTGTGCAGCTTCAGGGAATTTCTGGATAAAATCCTCCTGCATTGCCACAACACAGCAGGGATGATTTTCCCATCTTGCAGCTGAATAAAATTCCAGTTCACCGATTTCGCCGACAATGGCTTTTGTGGCCACGGGTTCTGCAACCATGAATCCTGCCACATCCTCATTTTCCTTCATGATTCCCGGCATTTTCACAGGCGGCACCACCTCAAACCTTACATTGATGGATTTTTTGCCCGGCACTCCGGGTTTGAGCCCAAGTTCCTTTAAGAACTGGTGAGCCAGCATATGGTGTACAGACATTTTATGGGGAATATCAACAACTTTATATTTGTAAAAGCTCTGAAGGGAATCAAACCTGTGATCATAATGGCGGGATCTTACAAAGGTGCTGCCGTTTTTATGGGCATATAATACCAGTCTTATGGGGCTGTCATAAGCAAAAAGGTCCATGGCAATGGGTGCAAGCACAAAGGCGCAGTCTATTTCGCCGTTTTCAAGGCCTTCCTGTATGGGGTTCCAGCCTGGCTTGAGAGTCGTTGTCAGGTCAAAATATTCAGGCTCCACATCACCCTGTTCAATCCTGTGCTTCAAAGCTCCAAGTGCAAGATGGTCAGTGATCTGGATATGGGCCACGTTCAGTTCAACCTTGCCGCCGATCATATGCCTTTGTTTCGGCTTTGGCCTGTCATCCTCAGATTCTCCCAGGATTGCTTTTTCAATGGCTTTTTTAATCTGATCTTCATCAAACGGCTTTGGTACATGGGCATTGCCGCCTGCCTTCATGATGGTGATCTGCTGGGCCTTATCAGACTGGGCGGTTGCCATGATAAAGGGAAGTTCCCTGAATTCTTCTGTTTTCCTCAGGGTTTCAAGGAATTCCAGGCCGTCCATTTGGGGCATGTTCCAGTCGCTGATGACAAGATCTGGTTTTTCCTGTTTTACTTTTTCAATACCGTCTGCACCATTAACCGCCATTACAAGATTTTTAAACCCTGCCTTGCCTAAAATCTGTTTAAACATGATACGCATGGTTCCAGAGTCATCTGCCACAACAATCTTAATGTTCGGGTCTACGGCCATAGAAATACTCCTTCAGTTTTTTATCTCGATATTTATTATAATAATTGATTGTATTAAGTTGATATAGTCTATCAGATTATTCGTTCCATGACCAGCTTACACTGTGCTGGATTTTCTGAATAATTCTGTCCAAAACAAATCCTATTATACCGATGGCTATGATCATTGCCATCAGTCTGTCATATTCCATTGTATCCCTTGCATCATTTATCAGATAGCCAAGCCCGCTTGAAACACCTAAAAATTCAGCAGGAACAAGTACGATCCATGCAACTCCCAGTGCAAGCCTCAGGCTTGTGAGCATATAGAGCATGGAAGCAGGGATTATTATGGTCTTTATAAGCTGGAAATTGTCTGCTCCCTGATTCAGTGCCATTTTGATCCACTGGGGATTTATGTTTAAAACCCCTATGGCAGTATTTAATATTATAGGACATACGGTTGCCATTACAATCAAAAAATACACTGCAGATTCAAATTTCGTGAATAAAAGCAGGGCAATGGGCATCCATGACAGCGGACTTATCATTCTGACAAACTGTACAGGAGAATATGAAAGGGCCCGGATTCTTGGATAAAACCCTATTATGATGCCGCATGGCACTCCTATCAGAGCAGCCAGAAAAATTCCCACAAGAATTCTCCTCAAGCTTGCTGCAACAGATATCCAGAATCTGGTTTCCTGAAACGCTGCAAACAATGCCCTGAATGTCGGGCCCGGCAGAAATCCTCTGAACTGCACGAACTGGGGCCTTGTAAAAATGAACTGGGATGCTGCCATCCACAGGCAGATAAAAATTGTAAGCCCTATCAGTTCAAATTTCCACCCGAATTCCCTGTTGCCGAATACTGCATTCAGTCCTACCTGCTTCGGGTCCTTGTATATGAATCTGTTAACTGATTTCAATTGTTTCTTCCCTTGAGTACGGTTTTGTCATATCACAATTGCAGAATTTTTTCATGCCTCCTGTTCTGTCCATGGCTTTAATGACAAAACTGTCATCCACAAGCTGATGCGCTGCTTTTTCAGTATCAAGATCGTTTAAAAAGTCAGTATTGCCTTCCACAAGCGTCTGCCGCATCCTGTCAATTATGAAGCGTGTGGCAGAAGGAAAGGGGTAGGGCTGAAATCCTATCCTCTGAACATGCCAGTCAGGATGCACAAGCTCACCAGGCTCAGGGTTCTGGAACACTTTCAGCAGAACCCTGGCCGGAAACGGAAGATAGCCTTCTCCATCCCGGCTTAAAAGGTGTGCGGTCTCATCCGGGTTGTTCATGCACCATTGCTGTGCCCTTACAATGGCGTTCATGGCTTTTTGCACCATACCTGTATTTTTTTTTATGAACTTCTCATGGGCAACCACAACACAGCAGGGGTGGTTTTTCCATATATCTCCTGTAAAACGCATTATTCTTGCATTGAATTTCACCTGGGCAAGGGCATTGAAGGGATCTGCCACAATATATCCGTCAATTTTATGGCTTAAAAGAGCTGTGGGCATATCAGGAGGGGATAAAATTACAAGATTTACCTCATTGCTTCCGGTTTTTGCGTTTAATGGTTTTATGACAGGAGTCAATCCCCTGAAACGGATTCCCATCTGGAGTATTAGATTATGCATGGAATACCAGGATGGAACTGCAATGCGCCTGCCTCCAAGATCGGCAAAACTGTGGATTCCTGAATTGCGCATCACTGTTACAGCGCTCCCGTTGGTATGATCCCATGCAAGCACCTTTACAGGCAGGTTCTGTTTAAAGCGCATCCATACCGGAATTGGAAAAAGCATGTGGGTCAGATTGAATTTGCCTGCAAGGAACGATTCGGTCAGTATTTTCCAGGATCTTACCATGACAGGCCTGTCAACGGCAAGGCCTTCCTCTGCGAAATATCCAAGCCCGTGGGCCACAAGCAAAGGTGTGGCATCTGTGATGGGAAGATATCCAAGTCGGATTGGCCCGCGGCTTGAAAATGCATTCAGGCTGCCCGGCAGAAACAGGCTTGAGCAGGCAGCAGCCGTGGCTTTAAGAAATTGGCGGCGTGAATTTGTTTTGGCTGTTTTCATTACAGCAGACTCCTTTTGGCCAGGTATGAAGCTTTGAACCGTTCAAGTATTTTCATGCGCATCTGTTTGAATTCTTCACCGTTTTCATCCCTTGGATATGGATCGTTAAGCTCAAATATATCCTTGACTGTTGCAGGTTCGCCAGCCAGAAGAATGACCTTGTTGCCAAGTTTTATGGCTTCGTCAATATCATGGGTGACAAATACTGCAGTAAACTGTTCAGAAAGCCATAAGTTTACCATTTCCTCCTGAATATGAGCCTGGGTAAATGTATCAAGCGAAGCAAAAGGCTCATCCAGCAGCAGGGCGTCAGGATGCCCCACCAGGGCTCTGGCAAGGCATGCCCTCTGGGCCATTCCAAGGGACAGATGAGCCGGGCTTGCATCGGCAAAACCTGAAAGCCCCATTATTTCAAGAAATTGATTGACCCTGTAATCAAGCTGATGGGTGTCTCCCCTGAGCCTGCATCCATAGGCCACATTCTGCCTTACATTCAGCCAGGGAATGAGAGTGGGCTGCTGAAAGAGCATGGATCTTGACGGATGAATCCCGCGAATCTGCTGTCCATCCACATATATTTTTCCTGATGTGGGCATTTCAAGACCTGCAAGCATATTCAGCAATGTTGTTTTTCCGCATCCTGATTCTCCCAGTATGATGACAAAATCTCCGTCATCAATTGAAAAGCTGATATCTTTCAATACAATATGACGTAATTTTTTTGACTGATGGTAAACTTTAGTCAGTTTTTCAATTTCTATTTTCACACAGAACCTTCCGATATAGTTTCTGCTATGATTGATCTGTCCACAAGGCAGTCCAGTTCATTTGTCCTTGCTGTCATACCCATTGAGGTTTTCATGTATTCATGTATCATTGTGAAGATATTGATGTCAGGCACAAGCAGTGAGGGATCAAAACATATGCAGGCATCGGATAATATCTTTGCTGCTGTTTCAGTATCAGTATCAAGAAAATGCTGAATATAAAGGTCAGGCTCACCGGTTTTTGAGGCTTCAAGCATCCTGGCTGATTCAACAAATAATCCGATCAGTTCCTTTACTGCTTCAGGATAATATTGAGTGAAAAATGTATCCATGACAAAAACACAGCAGGGATGATTTTTCCAAAGACTGTGTGATGTGAAAAGTTTTACTGCTGTTCCCTGCTGTACTGCCCTGGTGGCAAATGGTTCTGCAACAACAAACCCTGCAATTTCACCGGTCTGGTCATTCATAAGCATTTCAGGCATCAGAGCCGGGCTTGCCGCCTGCCATGTCACATCAGCATTGTCATCGTCATGGGTGCCTGGCCTGAGCCCGGCAGAAGCAAGCAACCTGTGGACAAGCATTGCCTGTATGCTGAATTCTGACGGAATCAGAATAGTTTTGCCCCTGAAACCGCCAAGGCCTTTGATATCTGCTGTTTTGCTTTTTACCATTATGCTGCCTGACCTGTGTGTAAACATCAGAATTTTGATGTCAAGGCCGGCGGCAAAAAGTTCCATTGCAAGGGGAGCACTTATGAAAGCCGCATTGATATCGCCGTGTCTTAAGGCATCGCATACCTGTACCCACGAATTCATGGCAGTTATTTTAATGTCTGAAAGGTCAGAAAATGCCTGTTTTTCGTTCAGCCGGGCATGGACACAGCCTGCAATAAGATGATCGGCAATTTTAAGATGCCCGATGCGAAAACAGGGGTTGTTCTTCATGAAAACCTCTTAATTCTATTATCTTTTCCAAGCCTGTTCCTAATTATCACAGCAGGCTTTTTTTCTCAAGCTTAAAGAAGGCAGGGCGGCAATTGTCGGGTGAACCGGGAAATTTTAAAGGCGGCCCTTTCTGATAATGGCAATCAAAAGCCACAGGCCCATGACAACTGCTGTGACAAAGCCTGCGATTCCGATTACAGAAACTCCGAACAGCATGGGAGGAACATTTGAATTGATCACAATGGCAGAACCCAGTATCAGGGCTGCGATTATGATGGCAAAAGAAATCCTGTTGCTGGTCTGATCCTGGGTGTTGAGCATTTTTTCAAGGCCTTCTATCCTGATATTGAAAGCAAGTTTTCCTGATTTGGCAAGGCGCATTATCTCCACTGCATCAGAAGGGAAGATGCGGATCAGTTTGTAAAACTGCCTTGCCGTGCCTGTCCATTCCCTTAAAAGTCTGGACGGTGTAAGTTTCTTGAGTTTTGCCGCTTTCACATATGGAATGGCATGGGAAATTATGTCAAATTCAGGGTCAAGTTTTTCCGCAACACTTTCAATGGAGAGAAATGCTTTTATCATCAGAAAAAAATCAGGTGGGATACGCAGCCTGTGAGTTGCACACAGCTCAAGAAAATGGTTTACCATTCTGGCTGTTTTGATGTCTTTCAGGGATTTTCGCAGATGGGTTGTGACAAAAAATGCAATATCCTTTTCAAGTCTTGCTGTGTCAGGCTGGGTCTCATATTCTGCAAGTTCACATAAAAGGCTTGCAGTGAGCTTGAAATCATTTGTGGCAATACTGTGGATAAGGTCCACAAAGATTTCCCTTGTTGCTCTGTCAACAAAGCCTGTCATTCCAAAATCAACCGGGCAGATGCAGTTTTTTTCCATTATGAATATATTGCCGGGATGGGGATCAGCATGGAAAAAACCGAAATCAAACACCTGCTTCATGATAAAATCAGCACCCCTGCGGGTGATCAGCTTTCTGTCAAGACCTGCCGCATCAATGGCAGCAATATCATCTGCCTTGATTCCCCTTATGTATTCCATGGAAAGCACTCTTTCGCTGGAAACTTCAGGATATACTCTTGGAATATGTATTGCCCTGTCCCTGCTGAACTGGTCTGCCATCTGTTCCATATTGGCGGCTTCAATTGAGTAGTCAAGTTCCTTTTCAAGGGTTTTTGCAAATTCTTCCACTATTTTTACAGGGTTGAACAATGCTGCTTCCTCAATATTGTTTTCCATGATGGAGGCAAGATGAAGCATGATTTCAAGATCAGCTTCAATGGTTTTTCTTATGCCCGGCCTCTGTATTTTCACGGCAATATGGTCACCGTTGTCAAGAACTGCTCTGTGCACCTGGCCGATGGATGCACTGGCAAAGGGCTTTTCATCAATCAGTCTGAATACTTTGTCATGGGGTCTGCCGAATTCGGACAGGATAATTGTTTTTACATGCTCGAATTCAAATGCCTGGACATGATCCTGAAGCCTGGAAAGCTCGGTTAAAAGATCAACCGGAATGAGGTCTGGGCGGGAAGAAAGAACCTGGCCCATTTTGATGAAAGTCGGGCCAAGTTCCTCAAGAGCCATTCTTATGCGCTGGTTTCTGGAAAGTTTTTCAACCTTTTCGTGAATCCTGACAAAGGGTATGAGCTGAAGGCCGGATTCAATGTACCGGTCTATGTTCATGGCATCAATTATATTGCCGAACCCGTATTTTAATATGATGCCTATGATCTGACGGTACCGCATTATATGACGGTACCGTTTGCCTACCCTGCCGATATTTTTAATGCTCAGCATTAAAATGTCCGGAAGGTTATTGCTGGTTCTGATCCGAAAGTCTGGTTGTCAGATCATCTATCCGGTCATTAAGAGCTTTTATATCCGATTTTGAAGGAAGATCCAGCTTTGCAAGGATCTTTTCAATTGTTTTCTCAATTTTCCGGTCAAAATCGGTTTTTGCTTCCTCATATTTCTGCTGGCATTCCTTTAAAAACAGTTTTGCATCATCCTGGCTCATTTTGGACTGCTGAGCAAATTCCTTTGCCAGCTCCTCGATTTCATTTTTGGACCTCAATGCAAGCCCAACTCCTGTTAAAAGACTTTTTTTCAGATAATCAAACATGGTTCCCCCTTTTTGATTGTTATTTTGAGCCGAAAGATTCTGTAATAATGTCTTCCACACAGGTATCAGCATCAAGTATGGCATCCATCTTACCACAGGTTACAGGTAAAAGGGTATTAATAAAAAATCTTGCTGATTCAATCTGACCTGCATAAAAGGCAGCTTCCTTGTTTTTGGCAGCTTTGGCTGCCACGGCTTTTTTGTCAAGGCTTCCTGCTTTTTTTACAAGTTTAGGTGCAGCAATGCAAGCCCTCCACAGATGCATCCAGGCAAAGGTTATATCTCCTGTAACTTCAAGAAAGGGGTGGGCAAAGGCATAGGCATTGAGAACCTTTTCAGACCTTGCCCTTGCACTGATTTCTGATGCAAGGTTTTCAAATTTTGATACAGCGCTGTCAAGTTTTTCCACAAGATGGCCTAAACCTTCGGTTGCTTTTGCTTCCTGAATGGTTTTTCTTATCTGTTTTATAAAATATTTAAAGCTTTCACCCTTGTTCATGCCAAGTTTTCTGCCCAGAAGATCCATGGCCTGGATACCGTTTGTTCCTTCGTAGATCATGAAAATGCGCGAATCCCTCATTAACTGCTCCACAGGAAATTCCTTGATATATCCATACCCGCCATAAACCTGGACACCATGGGAGCATACTTCAAGGGCCCTGTCCGTGATATAGCCTTTCACAATCGGTGTCAGAACTTCTATCAGCGCACTGGTATCAGCTTTCAGGGTTTTGTCATCTGTTACATGTACAATGTCCTGGCATTTTCCATAATAATAGATAAGAGACCTCATCCCTTCGGTATAAACTTTCATGTTCATAAGCTGGCGCTTTACATCAGGATGCTGGATTATTGCCACGTTTTTTGCCTCAGGATCCTTGCCGGCAAGAAGATGCCTGCCCTGTATCCTGGTTCTGGCATATTCAAGTGCATACATGTATGAAGCAGAAGCCACGGCAAATCCCTGCATGCCGACAAAGGCCCTTGCCTCGTTCATCATCTTGAACATGGCAGGCATGCCCCTGTTTTCCTCGCCAAGAAGAGTGCCTATGCAGGGGCCTTTTTCTCCCAGGGAAAGAGATGCTGTGGCATTGCCGTGGATACCCATTTTATGTTCAAGCCCTGTGCATACCACATTGTTGAATTCTCCAAGGGTTCCGTCATCATTTACATGGTATTTTGGTACCAGAAACAGGGAAATTCCCTTTGTGCCGGCAGGTGCTCCTTCTATTCTTGCAAGCACGGGATGTATGATATTTTCACAAAGGTCATGTTCGCCTGCTGAAATAAAGATTTTTGAGCCCTGGATGGAATATGTGCCATCCTCATTTCTGGTTGCAGTTGTTGTAAGAGCTCCAACATCAGAGCCTGCTTCAGGCTCTGTAAGCAGCATTGTACCCCCCCAGGTTCCTGCAAACATTTTCTTCATGTAGCGTTTTTTCTGATCCTGTGTTCCAAATGCCTCAATAAGCTTTGCAGCACCGTGGGTCATGCCGTAATAAAGCATGAAAGCTGAATTTGCACCTATCATGTATTCAAGGGCTGCACACCCCACAAGGCGGGGCATTCCCTGACCTCCCACTTCAGGGTCATCACACATTGCAAGCCATTCACCCTCGCAGTAAATTTTCCAGGCCCGTTTGAATGATTCAGGAACCATGACTTTTCCGTTGTCAAACCTGCATCCTATTTCATCTCCCTCCTTGAAGGTCGGCAGAATTTCCTTTATTGCAAGATTTCTTGCCTCTGAAACAATGAGGTCAATGGTTTTTTTGTTGAATTCGGCAAATGTTTCGTGATTCACCATTTTGATCTGTTCATGAAGTACAAAATCAACATCCCGTCTGTCTGCGATAAGCTGTGCCATATGTTCAATCCCCTTTTATAGTATTTTATGATATTTTCAGGTTTATACTCTGAATATTATGGTAATCTCCTATGCAAAATAAACATTATTGTCAACCTGTGGCAGTTAAAAAGTTTGATTATGTTTAACTCTTTTTAATATGAAAAATCAAATATTTGGTGGACGAAGAATTTATGTTGTGATACAGGAGAACAATGGAAATTAAATGCTGGGGATCACGGGGATCTATCCCTGTTTCAGGAAATCAATATCTTAAATACGGCGGAGATACCACCTGTATTGAGATCATCTCAAAAACAGGAGATATCATTATCATTGATGCAGGAACCGGTATCCGCAGGCTTGGCAATTCCCTTCTGAAAAGGAAATTGCGCAGGTATTATCTTCTGTTTACCCATGCTCACTGGGATCATGTTCTTGGTATAGCGTTTTTCAGGCCGCTTCAGTTCAGCAATGTCTGTATTTCGATACAGGACCGCATGTTTTCAGGTGTTACAACAAAAAATGTCCTGACTGAAGTTATGAAAACTCCTTTCTTTCCCATCGGTCTTGGCGGGCTCAATGCAGATATAAGATTTGACAAATCCCTTAATTCAGGCTTTTCCATAGGCACGGTACAGGTGGAAACCATTGCCCTGAATCATACAGGAGGCGGGCTTGGATATAAATTTACAGAGGATAATAAAAGTTTTGTGTTCCTGACGGACAATGAACTTGGATTCCGGCATTCAGAGGGCCTTGGCTTCAATGATTATCTTGATTTTGTGAAAAACGCTGATCTTCTTTTTCATGATGGTGAATACACAGCAGATGAATATCAGCACAAAAAAAGCTGGGGACATTCTTCAATTCCTGATGTAATTAATCTTGCCGTGAACGCCAATGTGAAGAAACTCGGCCTTTTTCATCTGAACCAGGACAGGACAGACGCTCATATGGATCAGATTGTGGATGAATGCAAACACAGTCTGAAAAAAAACAAATCCAGCCTTGACTGCTTTGCTGTTGCCTGCAATATGGCAATTTCCCTTTAAATATTTTCATGGAAAAAAATACAAAGGAACCCAGGTCCTCAACAATACGGATAATGCTGTCATGGAAAATGGCAGCCATGTTTTTTTTCGGATTTTCTTCTGGTTTCCCCTATTACATAATTAAAGATGTATTAAAACTGTGGATGACAGAATCCAATGTGGATATTGCCACAATCGGCCTTTTTTCCGCCCTGGGACTTCCATATACATTGAAATTTTTATGGTCTCCTCTTATGGACGGCTGGACACCCGGATTCCTGGGCAGGCGCAGGGGCTGGATCCTGATTGCACAGACAGGTCTTGTCATCACCATTGCGCTTATCGGACAGTTTGATCCTGTAAAATCACTTGGCTGGATAGTTTTTGTTGCATTGTGCATAAATTTTTTCGGTGCAACCCAGGACATTGCCCTGGATGCTTTCAGACGGGAATATCTTACAAACGATGAACTTGGCTTTGGCACAGGGGTATGGGTAAATGCATGGCGCCTTGGCATGTATGCTGCCGTGGGCATCTCACTTCTTACAAAATTTGATGTGACCTGGGCTGGGATTCATATTATTCTTGCCTGTACAATGGCTGTGGGCATAATAACCTGTCTTCTGGTGCCTGAGCCTGATATTGGAGATCAGGTTCCTGTTTCGCTTGCCGAGGCTGTTATTGACCCCTTTGTCGAATTTTTCAGGCGTAATGGTGCCCTGCTGATTCTTCTGTTTATTCTTCTGTATAAAATAGGAGACAACATGGCAGGAGCCATGACAATTCCATATATCCTTAAGATGGGATTTTCAAAAACCCAGTATTTCATCATTGTAAAGGGTGTCGGAATGGTCGGGCTTTTTGGCGGAGTGCTTCTTGGCGGTTCTGTCATGATCCGTCTTGGCATTGCAAAATCCCTGTGGGTATTCGGATTCCTGCAGGCAGTTTCAACGGCGTTTTTTGCTGTCATGGCTGTCATGGACCACAGCAGTGCTGCATGGATTGAATACAGGCAGATTATTCTGGGGGCCATAGTGGGATTTGAATTTTTTTCCACTGGTCTTGGACAGGCAGCATATGCCACCTATATGGCGATACAGACAAATAAAAGATTCACAGCCACCCAGTATGCCCTGCTTACAAGCCTCATGGCAGTTCCCGGTGTTTTTGCAGCATCTGCAACAGGGTTCATGGTAAAATATTTTGGCTGGGCAATGTTCTATTATCTGTGCGCAGGATTTGCCATCCCCGGCATGATTCTTCTTTTGAAAATTGCTCCCTGGAATGCGGATAATGAGCAGCTTGAAATAATGGATTTCAGGACAGCCCCAAAGTGAATAATTATATTTTTGCGCTGTATCTGTTCAGGGGGAACACAGCGCCTGTGCCTGACTATGTGGTATTATCCGATTTGACCGGGAATTGCCGTACTTTGGAAATAGTGCTTGACAAAAAATAGCCTTTTTTTTACTTAGAAGCTGGAAAACAGTCAAAAGGTGTGGATTTATTTTATTAACCCGGATTAAACCCTGGCCTGCGGCCTGACTCCAAGGGGGTTAGTATTATTGCACAGCCGATTTTCACTGGTATAAATGGATCAACCCGAACCATTCCCCGGACCGGAGCCTGCTGTTGTATTCTGCCGGCTTTTGTCCCTGATATCAAAGCACAGATATATATTGAGGCCTTTGTTCGCCTGCCGGAAATACTCAGTGTCCGGCAGGGGTCATAGCTTTAATTGTAAAGCTATTATATAAACGGTAGGAGGTTAAAAGAATGACCCAGAATTCAACACCAACTAAAGAACTTTCAGGCTCTGTTATGGTTCTTGGCGGCGGGATCGCGGGGATGCAGTCTGCCATTGATTTAGCCAATTCCGGTTATTATGTGTATCTGGTTGAAAAATCATTTGCCATAGGCGGTATGATGGCTCAGCTGGACAAGACATTTCCGACCAATGACTGTACCATGTGAGTTATCTCACCCAAACTGGTCGAGGTCGGCCGGCATCTGAATATTGAGCTTCTGACTAATACAGAACTTGTTGAGCTTGAAGGAGAAGATGGCAATTTTACTGCAAAGGTAAGGGAGAATCCCAGGTTTGTGGATCTTCTGAAATGCACCTCATGCGGTGAATGCGCCAAGGTCTGCCCGGTGGAAGTCCCAAGTGAGCACAACAAGGGCCTGTCTTCCAGAAAGGCGATTTTCAAGCAGTATGAACAGGCCATCCCCGGAGGTTATGGTATCTCCAAACGCTCCACAGCACCATGCAAGGCAACATGCCCTGCCCATGTCAGTATTCAGGGCTTTATCGCATTGATGGGCCAGGGCAGGTATGATGAAGCATTGAAACTGTTTAAGAAAGATCATCCTTTCCCGGGTTCATGCGGAAGGGTGTGTCATCATCCATGCGAATCCGTATGTACAAGGGGAGATACAGACGAGCCGCTGGCAATTCAGTATCTTCACAGGTATCTTGCCCAGCTTGATTTTGAGGGTAATGATCCGTTTCTGCCTGAAAAGGCTCCGGCGCGGGATGAGAAAATTGCCATTGTGGGTTCAGGCCCTGCAGGGCTTACATGTGCTTATTATCTTGCACAGCAGGGCTATAATGTCACCATATTTGAAAAACTGCCTGTAAAGGGCGGCATGATGGCTGTCGGTATTCCTGAATACCGCCTTCCAAAGGCTGAACTTGCCAAGGAAATAGAGGTAATTGAAAAACTCGGGGTTGAAATCAGAACCTGTGTTGAATTCGGCAGGGATATAAGCCTTGAAAGCCTGAAAAAAGACGGATATTCAGCCCTGTTCATGGCAACAGGCCTTCATGGTTCCCGCAGTCTTGGAATCAAGGGAGAAGACCTTGAAGGTGTTATCAAGGGGGTTGATTTCCTGCGTGATGCTGCAATGGGAAATGGACAGCAGCTTTCCGGCAGGGTGATTGTCATTGGAGGCGGCAATGTGGCCGTTGATGTGGCCCTGACTGCAAAAAGGCTGGGAGCTGATGAAGTTTCCATGATATGTCTTGAAAAACGCGATGAAATGCCGGCCTGGGACTATGAAATAGAAGAGGCCCTTGAAGAAGGGGTAAAGATTATCAACAGCCTTGGTCCTTTGCGCTTTCTTGGAACTGACGGCAGGTTTGAAGAGGTCGAGTTTCAGGAATGCACTTCTGTGTTTGACGAAAACGGCAGGTTCAATCCCCAGTATGATGACTGCAAGCTGACATCATATGAGGCTGATACAGTTATTGTCGCAATCGGTCAGACAGGTCTTGTGGATTTTGCAAGTGATGAAGGCATTGAACTGACTCCGCCGGGCGGGTACAAGGCTGATCCTGTTACTCTTCAGACTCCGATTGACTGGGTTTTTGCAGGAGGAGACGCATTTTACGGGCCCAAATCTGTTGTTGATGCAGTTGCCAGCGGAAAAACAGCAGCAGAGAGCATTGACCGTTTCATAAATGGCAGGGATCTTACAGAGGGCCGCGAAAAATCATGGGATTTTGAAAAGCCCGATATAATTGATGTACCGAAACTTGAACGGGTCAAGCCTTCCAGAATAAGCGTTGAGGAAAGAAAGAACAATTTCAGGGAAGTCACCCTTCCCCTTGCAAAAGAGCTGATTGAAAGGGAAGTCACCCGCTGTCTTTCCTGCGGAATATGCTCTGAATGCTATCAATGTGTTGATGCCTGCCTTGCAGGGGCTGTCAATCATGATGAAATTGTAAAGATACGTGATATCAAGGTGGGATCAGTGATCATGGCAACAGGAGCCACAACATTTGATCCTTCCGGCCTTGATGATACATATATGTATTTAAGATCCCCCAATGTAATGACTTCCATTGAGTTTGAGAGGATCTTAAGTGCGGGCGGGCCTACCATGGGCCATCTTGTCAGGCCGTCAGATGAAAAGGAACCTGAAAAGATAGCATGGCTTCAGTGCATCGGCTCAAGGGATACAAACAGGTGCGGGAATGGTTATTGCTCGTCCGTGTGCTGCATGTATGCCATAAAGGATGCAATGATTGCCAAGGAGCATTCAGAACATGAGCTTGATGCTGCCATATTCAATATGGACATGAGAAGCTTTGGCAAGGATTATGAAAAATATTATAACCGTGCTGCTGAGCAGGAAGGGGTAAGATTTGTCAAATCAAGGATTCATTCTGTGATTGAGGAGCCGGGCACAGACAATCTGATCCTTAAATATGTGGATGAACAGGGAAGAATGCAGCAGGAAGTATTTGACATGGTTATTCTTTCAGTGGGCCTTGTGATTCCGGAGGAGAGTATTGCCCTTGCCAACAGAATAGGAGTTGAGCTTGATAAATATAATTTTGTAAAAACCCCCACATTTAATCCGCTTCAGACTTCAAGGCCGGGTGTGTATGTGTCAGGCTCGTTCCAGGGCCCCAAGGATATTCCATCGTCCGTTACAGAAGCAAGCGGAGCAGCAGGAGCTGCCGGCGTAAAACTTGCCCCTGCGCGACATACACAGACAAAGATTCTTTCCATGCCCGCTGAAAGAGATGTGCTTGGTGAAGAGCCCAGAATCGGGGTTTTTGTATGCAGGTGCGGAATAAACATTGCAGGCGTGATTGATGTTGAGGAAGTGGAACAGTACGCAAAAACACTTCCCAATGTTGTTTATACCGGTGAAAATCTTTTTACCTGTTCACAGGACACCCAGGTTACAATAAAGGAAGTAATCAACGAATACCAGCTCAACAGGGTGGTTGTGGCCTCATGTACCCCCAAGACCCATGAGGGAATATTCATGGATACCCTTGAGGAGGCCGGTCTGAACAAATACCTGTTTGAGATGGCAAACATCAGGAACCAGGATTCATGGATGCATTTCCATGAACCTGAAAAAGCCACTGAAAAGGCAAAGGATCTTGTCAGGATGGCTGTTGCAAGGGTTGCAACCCTGGGGCCTCTGCATGACAAGAAAATTACAGTTGTTGACAGGGCCCTTGTCATAGGCGGCGGTATTGCAGGCATGACAGCTGCCAAGAGTCTTGCAGAC
Organism: uncultured Desulfobacula sp.; assembly: GCA_964408295.1. Taxonomy (GTDB): domain Bacteria; phylum Desulfobacterota; class Desulfobacteria; order Desulfobacterales; family Desulfobacteraceae; genus Desulfobacula. The sequence continues at coordinate 31,012 of CAYOYY010000021.1, forward strand.
CAGGGTTATGAAGTTGTGCTTGTGGAAAAGGCTTCAGAGCTTGGAGGACTTGGCAACAGGCTTCATCACACCATTGAGGGTGATGATATCAGAACCTTTGTAAGGCAGCTTGTTGAACAGGTTGAACACCATGAAAAGATTGAGATTCTCACCCAGGCAACCATCACTGATTTTGGCGGATACAAGGGCAATTTTGAGACAACGCTTCTTGCCGGGCCTTCAATGGAAGAACGCAAAATTGACCATGGGGCCATGATTGTGGCAACCGGAGCAGTTGAATACAGGCCCAGTGAATATCTTTATGGAAAAAGCGATGCTGTGGTTACCCAGCTTGAACTGTCTGACATGATTGCCGAAGGCAGGGCATCAGGTCTGAACAGGGTTATAATGATCCAGTGTGTTGGCTCCAGAAATGAAGACAATCCCAATTGTTCGCGTGTATGCTGCCAGAGCGCTGTCAAGAATGCAATTGATATCAAGGAAAAGAATCCTGACACAGATGTGTTCATATTGTACAGGGACATGAGAATGTATTCCATGCTGGAGGAATTTTATACCCGTGCCAGGGAAATGGGAGTGATATTTTCCAGGTTTGATCCTGAGAACGCACCACAGGTGGAAGCATCAGAAGATGGCAAGCTTGTGGTTACCTTTACTGATCATGTTCTGGGAAGAAAGGTCGAGGCTGTGGCAGATCTTGTGGCATTGAGCGCAGGAGTGAGGGCTGCTGACACTGAAGAGCTTGCAACCATTATCAAGACAAACCGTAATGCAGAAGGGTTTTTCATGGAGGCCCATGTGAAGCTGAGGCCGGTTGAAGCTCCGACTGAAGGTATCTTCATCTGCGGAACCGCACACGGGCCCAAGCTGATCAGCGAAACCATTACCCAGGCCATGGCTGCGGCATCCCGCGCTACAACCTTCCTGTCTCAGGAATATCTGACCCTGTCGGCTGTTACTGCTGAAGTGATTCAGGAAAATTGTGCATCATGCCTTGTATGTGTAAGATCCTGTCCATACAATGTGCCTGTTATCAATGAGGACGGTGTCAGCTATATTGATCCTGCACTGTGCCAGGGATGCGGCGTATGTGCTGCTGAATGCCCTGCAAAAACAATAAAACTGAACTGGTATGAAGATAATCAATTGCTCAGCAAGGTTGACGCCCTGCTGGAGGGGGTAATATGACAAAAGAATTTGAGCCCGTGATTCTGGCATTCTGCTGTAATTTCTGAGGGTATTCAGCTGCGGACCTGGCAGGTTCCATGAGATTGAAAATCCCGACAAATTTTAGAATAATCAGGGTGCCCTGTACCGGAAAAGTGGATTTGATTCATATTTTGAGAGCCTTTGAAAAAGGGGCTGACGGCGTGTATGTTGTCGGCTGCATGGAAGGTGACTGTCATTATAATGAAGGCAATTTCAGGGCAAGAAAAAGGGTGGAGCAGGCAGCACTCATTCTTGACAAGATAGGAGTGGGAGGAGAACGCGTCAGAATGTTCAACCTCTCATCCGGAGAAGGCCCTTTGTTTGCCCAGTATTCCATTGAAATGGATGCAAAGATAAGAGAGCTGGGCCCCAGTCCCATCAGGCTGGCAAAACAGAATAAAAAAAATGCGGCCTGACGCATTGACCATAATTAACCGCTTAATATGAGGTTTGCTTATGATAATAGCACAGAAAAAACCCATTGAAGAAATTATCGGGGAAGTAAAAGATTTTAACAGGATTCTTATACTGGGCTGCAATGAATGCGTAACGGTCTGTGAGGCCGGTGGGAAAAAGGAAGTACAGGTTCTGGCGTCAGCCTTGAGAATGTATTTTATAACCCAGGGCGAAGAAAAGGTAATTGATGAAAAAACCCTTGAGCGCCAGTGCGATCATGAATACCTGGAGGAAATAAGGGGTATTATTGACAATTATGACGCCATTGTATCCCTTGCATGCGGTGTGGGAGTGCAGTTTGCCGCTGAAAAATATGAAACCATGCCTCTTATTCCGGGGGTCAATACTGTATGCCTTGGTGCAAATGAAGACAGGGGGCTGTGGACTGAAAGATGCCAGGCATGCGGTTCATGTATCCTGGCCAGAACAGGGGGGATCTGCCCTGTTTCAAGGTGTGCGAAACGCCTGCTGAACGGGCCGTGCGGCGGTTCGTCAAACGGGAAATGCGAAATCAGCAAGGATGTTGACTGTGCCTGGCAGCTTATAGTGGACAGGATGAAAGCATTGAACAAGCTTGATGAATATGAAAAGGTCGCTCCGATCAAGGACTGGTCAACTGACAGGGCAGGCGGACCTAGAACGGTAACCAGGGAGGATGTGAAAATATGACTGAGCTAAATACACAAAGCAGACTGGAAAAAATTTTAAAATCAGGACAGCTTGCGGTTACTTCGGAATGCGGGCCTCCAAGGGGCAGCGATGCAGAAGATGTAAAGAAAAAAGGTGCCATGATCAGAGACTATGTTGACGCGGTCAATGTGACTGACAACCAGACTGCCATGACACGCATGTCCTCCCTTGCCGCATGTATTCATCTCAAGCTCATGGGAATAGAACCTGTGCTTCAGATGGTTACAAGGGACCGCAACCGTGTGGCTTTGCAGAGCGATATACTGGGGGCTGCTTCATTTGATATTCCAAACATGCTGTGCCTTTCAGGTGATCACCAGAGTTTCGGGGACTGCGCACAGGGTCAGAATGTCCATGACCTTGATTCCATGCAGCTTATTCAGACGGTACGCCATATGAGGGATGAAGGCAAGTTTCTGGGCGGAGATGATATAAAGCGCCCGCCTAAAATTTTTGTGGGTGCTGCTGCCAACCCGTTTGCAGACCCTTTTGAGATCAGGGTGCCGCGCCTTGCAAAGAAAATTGCCTGTGGTGCCGAGTTTATTCAGACACAATGCATTTATAATCTTGATAAATTCAAGGAATGGGTAAGAAGGGCAGTTGACAGAGGCCTTACTGAGAAAACATTTATCCTGGCCGGGATGACACCCATGAAATCGGTTGGTATGGCAAAGTACATGAAAAGCAAGGTGCCTGGAATGGATGTGCCTGATGAACTGATCAAACGCCTTGCAGGAGTGCCCAAGGGTGAACAGGCCCAGGAAGGTATCAATATCTGTGTGGAGCATATTCAGGAGCTCAAGGAGGTCAAGGGAGTTGCAGGTTTCCATATCATGGCCATTGAATGGGAACAGAAAGTACCTGAAATAGTTGAAAGGGCAGGGCTTTACCCAAGGCCTGAGGTATAGTTCCCGCCCGGGTGCTGTCATAAATACAAAGGATGCAGGATAAAGATTGTTTTCTTTTTCTGCGTCCTTTTGTATATGTTAAGGCAAACAAAGAATCAAGGAGATGAAATGGCTGTAATTGTAAAATATATTGTTGTCAGGAATGGAGAGGAAAAAATGACTTTTGCGACAAAAAAAGAAGCAGATGCCTATGATAAAATGCTCGATATTGCCGACAACATGTTTGAATTTTTTGAACAATCAAAGCTGAAATTAAGTGAAACCCAGATGGAGGCTGTTTCCCTTCTGCTTGCAGAAAAAAGGGATATTGCGCTTTCAATCTTAAGGGGAGTCAAACCCAAGGCAGCGCCTTCGGGCAAATCTGCATCAAAATCCAGGTCAGCAGCCAAGTCTGCTGCGTCTGCCAGGCCTAAATCTTCAGGGAAATAATGAAATTCAGGCATCAGGCAATGGGCCGGCAGGCTGATATGTCGGCCTGCCATGGATTTTGTGGGTGAAGCACAAGACGCTCACAAACGCCTGAACCTGTTTAGAAGGCCTGCTCCAAGCTTTACTGAAAGGGGCTGTTCTTCATTGCTGTTCATTGGCATTTCACATGCAGGCCCGTACATTTTTTCCATCATTTTCATTACCTGCTTTTTTATCATGCCCCGGAACGGAATACTGGCAATCATTCCGTACATTGCAGCATTGCCGCGTCCTGCAAGGCCTGGATTCTGCCTTACATATTCAACTGACAGCCTCAGGTCCTCAAGGTATTGGTCTGCAACTTCAGCATGGGCAGGAGTCACCATCGCATGAAGGCCTTCAGGTTTCTGAAGCCTGTCTATGTGCCAGCCTTTTTCCTCCATTATGTCTCCCACTGCGAAAATACTGATTCCAGGATCATTTGATCCATAGGCAAAAACACTCATCTTAGGGTTTCCCATGACTTCAAGCCCGTCAATGGCGTTGATGCCGCGGATAAGCTGCCGTGTCACGGTCATGACCTTGCCTGTCATTTCACAATACCCTTTCTGCCCAAGGCGATTCATGGCAGCCCATGCAGCCGCAATGGGACCTCCCGGCCTTGTTCCCAGAAGCGCAGGGGAAGCAAAAACTCCGCCCGGCCAGTCAGAATGGATAAAAAACTGGTGCCTCATATATTTGATATCTCTGTACACAAGAACTGATGCCCCTTTTGCGCCGAATCCGTATTTATGGACATCTGCTGACATGGAGGTTACCCCTTTGATACGGAAATCAAATTCAGGCATGGGATATCCAATCTGTTCCATAAAGGGAAGAAAAAAACCGCCAAGACAGGAATCCACATGAAATGGAATCCTGTTTTCAAGTGCAACAGCTCCTATTTCCTCAATGGGATCAATGACTCCATGGGGATATGAAGGAGCCGAGGCTGTAATCATTATGGTATTTGCACTGATATGTTTTTTTAGTTCTGCAACATCCATGGTGAAGTCATGCTGAAGGGGAACCTTTATGATTTTTATTCCAAAATATTTTGCTGCCTTGTCCCATGCCACATGAATACTTTCAGGCACAATCATTTCTGGATGAAAAGACCTGATTTTTCTTTTTGCCTTTGCCATTTCTCTGTATGTCATTACAGGCAGCAGGCAGGATTCAGTGCCCCCTGAAGTCATTGTGCCCACTGCATTTTCCCCTGCGTTCAGAAGTTTTGCAGTCATCTGGACAACTTCATGCTCAAAACGCCTGAGACTCTGGAAAGCCATGGGATTCAGCGCATTTTCACAAAAGAACATATTATGGGCTTTTTTCAGGAAATCATCATGTTCCCGGCTTAAATGATAGACAAGCGACCATGTTTTTGCTCCTGCATGATCAGCATCGTGTTCTTTGAATTCAGCAAGCCTGTCAAGTATTTTTCTGCGCGTTTCTCCTTCACGGGGTATGGATTTCATTTTTTCACCGTATTTTATGATTCTGTTTAATATGCCAGGGCCTTGAATAAATAAGCCATTGTGATTGCAAGATAGTTTCCAAGGGCATAGCCCATGATGCCTGTTGTAAGCCCTGAAAGAATTATGTGCCTGTTTTTCAGGGCATTTGCCACCACCGGCACAAATGGCGGGGAACATATGGCTGATACTGATGTGATAAGAAAGGTGTCTGTATCAATTTTAAATATGCGGCAGAAAATGGCATGAAGAACAAAGGAACCGAATATGCACATGGTTATGAATGCCAGCAGGTACCAGTGGATGTTGACAAGATCCTTAAGATTTACCATTGACCCCACAACAAGGCAGAAAATCAGTATGATGTACATACCGAACTGATAGGTTTTTTCAAGTTTCCTGATTTTTTTTATGAATGAGGCAGCAATGCCGAGGCTTGTTATCAGAAGAATGGTGACAGCGGTTGAATATTGCTCAGGGAACAGGTCTGCACCGGCAATGGAGGCACCGACTATGGCACAGGACAATATTAGTGCTGCTGCAAGCTGTTTTATTGTCCTGGAATTGATCATGTTTTCATATGAGCTTATGTCTTCGGTTTCAATTTCTGTGGATCCGGAAGATACAGGTCCAGGATCAAATGCAGGCAGAAAACCGCTTAACAGTTTTTTTGCAATACTCATCACAAAAATCAGGTAGATAAAGCTGATCAAAGTGTCATAGGTGTGCAAAATGATATAGGTTGCAGGATCAACATTGAGGGCAACTTTCACGGCAGCAAGGTTGGGAGTTCCCCCTGTGTATACTCCTATTGCCATTCCTGAAAGTTTCCATGCATCAGGAACATGGTTCATAAGCAGAACGGATCCTGTCCATGCGGCAGCGATTATTACGGCCATGGCAATTATCATAGACAAAATTGCCTTGCCTGCAAGGGAAAACCATGCTTTTACATCCATTGAAAACAAAAGCAGGGGCAGGGCAAGGGCGACCGAAGCCGAGCTCAGGGTATTCTGCACCTGCGCGGCAGTTTCGGGCAGGATTCCGCAATTGCCCATAACAATGCCTGCGATATAGCAGAGGAGAACAGAGCCTATTCTGTCAAAGAACCTGGATTTCATGCAGATCAGGATAATTCCGGCCGGTAAGAGAATATAAAAACTGCTCAGGAGCACCATGTATTCCTCCTTTTCTACGGGACAATAAAATAAAAATACAAACCTTGTCAATGAAGGCTTTAAAAAAAAATGATCTTGATATATACAGACATGGATAAGAACTATTTCACAATCTTGTGTTGATATAATTGAGGAGAGTCTGACTGGTCATGGAAAAATTTTCCCGTATAAAAAATTCCCCTTCTTTTGCGATAAGAGCTGTCAGGGTTATTCTGATTCTGGCAATTGCGGCAGGACTTGCGAAACTTCTTATATCGCTTAAAAAACCACCTGAAAAAAAACAGGCAGTCACAACCCCTCCAAGTGTCAGGGTGATTGTGGCAAATCCTGTCTCAAAAATCATGACTGTTGAGGCCTTTGGCACTGTCAAACCCAGGAAATCAGTTAAAATCACGGCTGAAGTTCCAGGCAGAATATCCTATATCAGCCCTGATTTTATCGAGGGAGGACAGGTTGGCAGTAACCAGGTTCTCATAAGAATTGATTCAAGGTCGTATGAGCTTGGAGTACAGGCCGGCATGGTCAGGGTCAGACAGGCAGAAGCCGAAATTAACAACATTGATCAGACCATTGTCAATCTTAAAAAGGATATCGGGCTTTCACGCGAAGATGTGAAGCTTGCAGCAAAAGAGCTTGCAAGGATAAAGGCTCTTCATTCCCATAAATTTGCTTCAAAAACCAGCCTTGACAAGGCAGAACAGCAATATCTGCGCACTAGGATTCAACTGCAGAATATTGAGAACCAGCTTGCTCTGAGCAATACTGCAATGGAGCTTAAAAAGGCAGTTCTTGACATGGCAAGGGTTGACCTTGCAAAGGCCCGGCTTTCATTTGAAAAAACCAGTATTGCAGTTCCGTTTGAAGGCTTTGTGATGGACAAGTTTGCCCAGGAAGGTGAATATGTGAATCCAGGCCAGGTAATTGGAATAGTCTATCAGAAAGACATGCTGGACGTGGACATAAGAATCCCTCTGGAAGATATAAAATGGATTGGTTCATCTTTTCTTGAAGGCCATATGCCTGATGCCACGGTCTCCATGGATCATGCTGCCGGCATGGAACCTCTTGTATGGAAGGCAAAGGTTGCAAGGCTGAAGGCAAGGATTGATGAAAAAACAAGAACACTTCCCATGACGCTTGAAATTATTACAAAAGATTCAGGAAGTAAAAATATTTTTGATCTAAGGCCTGGGGCATTTGTTCAATGCTCCATACTTGGCAGGAGTTTTCATGATATTTTTGTCCTTCCAAGATATCTGCTTAAACCCGGCAATATTCTTTTCACGATAAGAAATGGTCATTTAAAGTTCAGCAGGGTAAGTGTATTGAGAAAGTTTGAAGACAAGGTATATGTTGATTCTGGGCTTGAACCGGGAGATAAGATTGTCTGTTCTCCGCTTCCGGGCGCGCTTGAAGGCATGGCTCTGACAATCAAAGAGGAAGGTAGCAGGCAATGAAGGCTATAGGCAGATGGTCTGTTGAGCACCGGGTTACCATAAACCTGATCATGATTTTTGTCATTGTCGCAGGGATGTACACTGTTTTGCATATGAAACGTGAAATGTTCCCCCAGTTTTCCCTTGATATGATCAATGTGGGGGTGGATTATCCAGGAGCTTCTCCTGAAGAGGTGGAGGAAGGCATATGTATCAAGATTGAGGAACAGCTTAAAAGCCTTGAAGACGTGAAAACAATGTATTCCACTGCTGTTGAGGGACATGGGTCAGTCACCCTGGAACTCAAGGCAGGAACCGATGTCACGGAAAAATTAAATGAGGTCAAGGCCCAGGTTGACCTGATAGATTCATTTCCGGAAGAAGCAGAAGACCCTGTTTGTGTTGAAATAAAAAACAATGATCCTGCGATTTATCTTGCAGTTTATGGAGATGTTGATGAGAAGCTGCTCAGAAAAACAGCTGATAAGATCAGGGATGACCTTGTTGAAACCGATGCAATTTCCCTTGCCGATCTTGTCGGGGTAAGGGATTATGAAATTTCAGTTGAAGTATCAGAGGAAAATCTCAGACGTTATAACCTGTCCTTTTCTCAGGTGGCAGCAGCGGTAAAAACAGGCAGTCTTGACATGCCGGGCGGCAGAATCAAGACAAAGGGCGGAGAGTTTCTGGTCCGGGCCAAGGGCAAATTGTATTCAGGAGAGCAGTTTGAACAGATTCCGGTTGTCACAAGACCGGATGGCACAACTGTCAGGCTTAAGGATGTTGCAACGGTGATTGACGGGTTTGAAGACAAGGATATCAAAGCCAGATTCAATGGTAAACCAGCTGTGCTCATTGTGGTGAAACGCACGGAAAATCAGGATATTATCGCAATCGCCAGAACTGTCAAGCAATACATCAAGACCCACAGGCATCTTGTACCTGCCGGAATTACCCTTGGTTACTGGTTTGACATGTCCCAGATGGTTCAGGACAGGATAGATCTTCTGCTGAGAAACGGACTTCAGGGAATTCTGCTGGTTTTCATTGTGCTTGCAGTTTTTCTGGACCTTGGAATTGCATTCTGGGTAGCCTCCGGGATCCCAATATCATTCATGGGTGCCTTTCTTGTGCTTCAGTATTTTGGCGCTTCCATAAATATGATTTCCCTTTTCGGGTTCATAATGACCCTTGGTATACTTGTTGATGATGCAACCATTATAGGGGAAAATGTCTATACCCATTATAAGTCAGGAAAAAGTGCAAAACAGGCCGTGATTGACAGTGTGGGCCAGATAGGAGGCCCTGTTGTGATGGCAGTTGCCACAACCATTGTGGCTTTTCTGCCTTTGATGCATATTGCAGGAATAATGGGTAAATTTATTTTTATAATGCCCCAGGCAGTCATCTGTATTCTTATTCTGTCCCTTATGGAAGCTTTTTTTATTCTTCCTGCCCATCTCAAGCATTCCCTTACACCTGCGCCTGCAAAAAGGGCGCTTGTTTACAGGATATGTTTTTTCTGGCTTGAATGGCTCAAGCAGGATATCTCTGATGCGCACCGCTGGGTCCGTGACAGGGTTGAAAAGGCATTGACCTCCTTTATAACAAAAATTTATGCTCCAATACTGAAATATTGTGTTGTCAACAGATATATGACCCTTGCAACAGCTTTTGCTGTTCTGATAGTAAGTATTGGAGTTATTGCAGGAGGATATGTCCCGTTTGTTTTTTTTCCGAAAACAGACAGCAACTGGATTATATCTGAATTGATTTATCCCATGGGCACTCCTTTTGAAGCCACGGAAAGCTCCATAAAACAGATTGAAAACGGTGCATTCAAACTTAACGATTATTTCCGTAAAAGGGTAAAAGGCGGCAAAGATATTGTTGTGAATAATTTTTCACAGGTCGGTATTATTCCGCGAAGGGACTGGAAACCAGGTGTTTACGGAGGGCACTGCGGAGAAGCTTGGATTGAAATTCTGCCTGCATCCCAGCGTCCTGATATTTCAGCTCCGCAGATAGCTGCAAAATGGAGAGAGCTTACAGGTGACATTCTTGGTGCTGAACAGCTTACGTTTTCAATAATAGGCGGAGGGCCGGGCGGCAATCCCATTGAAATCCAGTTAAAGGGAGATGACCTTGACCAGCTTCAGCAGGCAGCTGATGAGCTTAAACAGGAAATTGCAAAATATCCCGGCACAATGGATATCACAGATAATTTCAGGCCCGGGAAAATGGAAAAAAGAATCACCATAAAAAAAGGGGCAAAAGCTCTTGGGATTACAATGGCAGACATTGCAACCCAGATCAGGCAGGCCTATTACGGAGATGAAGCCCTCAAGATTCAGAGAGGAAAAGATGATGTCAAGGTGATGGTGCGCTATTCTGAAAAGGAAAGGAGCTCGGAAGCAAGTATAGATGAGTTGAGGATAAGAACTCGTGACGGCAGGCAGGTTCCGTTGAACCAGGTCGCATATATTGAAACCAAACAGGGATATTCCACGATTCAGAGGGTGAACAGGCAGCGGGTGATCACTGTTATTTCAGATATCAATGAAGATATTGCCAATGCACGTCAGATAGTAAACGACCTTAAGGCAAATTTTCTTGACAGGCTTGTGAACAGATTTCCCGGCGTGAGTTATGACCTTGAAGGACAGGCAAAGAGAACAGAGGAATCCATTGACAGCCTCAAACTTGGATTTTCCCTTGCTCTGATGATGATATTTCTGCTGCTGGCAAGCCAGTTCAGGTCATATATACAGCCTGTAATCATCATGACTGCCATCCCGTTCGGGCTCATAGGGGCAATTTTTGGCCATCTTGTGATGAATCTTGATATTACAATGGTAAGTATTTTCGGCATAGTTGCACTGGCCGGGATAGTGGTGAATGATTCCCTGATTCTGATTGATTTCATTAATTCAGAAATAAGACAGGGAATGGATGTTTTTGAGGCTGCTGTTGAAGCCGGCAAAAACCGGTTCAGGCCGGTTCTTCTTACCTCTGTCACTACAGTTGCAGGGCTTTTCCCCCTTCTTCTGGAAACCAGTTTTCAGGCCCAGTTTCTGATTCCCATGGCAGTGAGCATAAGTTTCGGGCTTATTGCAGCCACTTTTCTTACCCTGATTTTTGTGCCTGCCCTTTATATGATTGTACATGACATGACAGGCATATTCATTTCAGAGCCTGCCGGTGAAGAATAAAATATTGTTTTGCAATTAAAGGAATATATAAAATGAGTTCTGTATTTACAAAAGAGTTCTGGCTCAATGAATGGGAAAACGACAAGAAAAATGACACATATAATGTTCACAAGGGGTTTTCTTCCCTGGAATACTGGGACAAGGCTTCTGAAACCTATGATACAGACAAGACAGAGCTGGAAAACCGCAGGATTGAGAAAATTTTAAAATTTCTGGGTCAGGCAGGTCTTATACATGAGAACATGAGTGTTCTTGAGATAGGATGCGGCACAGGAACCCTTGCCATGGCACTTGCAGACCGCATGGGCGCTTATGTTACAGCTCTTGATTTTTCAGGGGGAATGCTTGGAAAATTCAGGCAGTCGCTTCCCGGAAGCCTTGAAGACAGAATTACCATTTTACAGGAAAACTGGCATGAAGTTGATATTGAACAAAAAGGATGGACAAAAAAATTTGACCTTGTGCTTGCCTTTATGTCGCCTGCAACAGCAACGCCTGACTCGTTTTTTAAAATGATGGACTGTGCATCAGGCGGATGTGCAATAAGAAGCTGGGCAGCAAAAAGACATCATCCTGTGATGTCTGTTCTGTGGAAAAAAATTATGGGAACCCGGCTTGAGGACAAGCCGAAAAGCATTCTGTATAAAATCAATCTGCTGTTTTCCATGGGGTTTTATCCTGAAATTACCTTTGATACCATTAAATGGGATCAGCACATCAGTGTGCAGGAAGAATTTGACAGGCAGATGGCTTTTTTTGAGAAAATGAATTCAGGCAGGTCTTCAGAAGAGCTTGAGAATATCATACGCCCCCATCTTGAGGCAATCGCTGAAAATGATATCATTATAAAACATCATGAAGGGCTTGTGGCAACTGCTGCCTGGAAAATGAAAGGCACCTGCGGAAACTGATTCAGGGCTTTAATCCATGGCAGGCAAGTTCAACGGCCTTCATACAATGAAGGGCAGTGGAGTCAAAAACTTCAAGGCTCACGTCGCCGTCTTTCACAAGGAGTCCGATCTCAGTGCACCCGAGAATTACGGCGGAAACTGCCCTGTGCTTCATGCTTTCAATAATCTGAAGAAATATTTTTTTTGAATCAGGGTTTATCCTGCCAAGGCATAGTTCTTTAAAAATTATGTCATTGATGAGCCTGCGCTGTTTATTGCCGGGAATTATTATGTCAAGATTGAATTTTTCATTGAGCCGGCCTTTTAAGAAATCATGCTCCATTGTAAAACATGTGCCAAGCAGCAGAAGAGTATTATGGCCTGATTGTGTTATTTTTTCTCCCATGGCATCTGCAATATGAACAAGGGGGATATTGATGCAGGTCTGTACCTGTGGTGCAACCCTGTGCATGGTGTTGGTGCAGATCAATATAAAATCAGCCCCTGCCTTTTCAAGACGTTTTGCTGAATCCGCAAGAATTCTGCCGGCATTGTGCCATTGTCCTGAACGTTGGAATTCTTCGATCTCATGGAAATCAAGACTTTCCATTATAATTTTAGCGGAATGCAGACCTCCAAGACGCTGTGATATTTCCTGATTTATTTTTCTGTAATATTCAAGTGAAGATTCCCAGCTCATTCCGCCTATTAGTCCAATTGTTTTCATGATTGCAGATATGCCCGCTCTTTTGTGTTCCGGTGAATTTAATGCAGCTATTTATAGAATTTTTAGACATCATTGACAATAGCCTTGTCAGTTTTTCAGACATGATGTTTATGTCGCGGCATATATTTTGAATCTGAATCTGTTATGTTGAACAAATCATACATGATAAACCTTAAATACAAGGGAGAAATTGAATGGAAATTGAATGGGCATATCTTAGAAACGGGTGAGTGTCGAGTAAAAAGGCACAAAAGTATTTTGAGCAGAACAGAATTGAAATTGGTACAAAAATCAATGCAGGAAAAGAAAAGATAGGTGCAGACAAAGCCTGGGAAATTATTTCAGGCCTTGATCATGTTTATATAGGCCGGGGCAAAAAGGTTGTGGAATTTTCTCCTGATCCTGAAAAAAGGGAAGAAATACTCAAACTTGCCCTTGGACGGACAGGTAATCTGAGGGCTCCTGCAATCATAAAAGGAAATTCAGGTTTTATAGGGTTCAATGATGAGATTTATCAGAACCTGTGCTGAGATGCATGAAACAATTATGTCCATCTGATACATGGACAAAGAGACATGGTACCCTCTGATATATTCAGAGGGTACTTTTTTATATGATATTTTTTATCCTTTGTGCAGCAGTGCCTTCATTATATGGGTTACCATTGCAGGATTTTCCTTGAGCCTTCTTGTGGAATATCCAAACCACTGCTTTCCGAACGGAACATAGACGCGCACACGATGCCCTGCCTGTGCAAGGGATTTTCTCTTGGCAGGGGTTACTCCATAAAGCATCTGAAATTCATATCTGTCTTTTGGAATCTTATATTTGTCAATCAATGCAAGTGCACCTTCTATCAGGGGATTGTCATGGGTTGCAATGGATGCATATATATTGTTTTTCAGCATGAATTCAAGATCTTCAAGATAGTGGGCATTGATTTCATGATAATCCTTGTATGCAATTTCAGGCGGTTCCACATAGATGCCCTTGCACAGCCTGAAGTTAAGGTCAGCATCATCTGATCTTAAATCCAGCATGTTCCGGATATCTGACAATGTCCTTTTAAGATATGCCTGGAGAACCAGCCCCACATTTTTGGGAAATTCAGCCTTGAGGCGCCTGAAAAATTCTATGGAATCATCAACACATGGTGAATTTTCCATGTCAATTCTGATAAAATTGTCGTAAGAGGCTGCTTTTGCCACAATTTCCCTGATATGCTGATAACACAGGTCCTTGTCAATCAGCAGTCCGAACATGGTCGGTTTCAGAGAATAGTTCCCGTTTATATCTGTCGCTTCTATGGTGTCGATCAGGTTGAGATACTCGTCTCGGTTGGCACGGGCCTGATCCATGTTTTCAATGAATTCGCCAAGGATATCAAGGGTGACCATGGTGTTTTCCTGATTCAGGGCTTTTGCCGCTGCAATGGCATCCTGAACGCTTTCTCCGGCAATATAGCTTTTTGAAAACTGCCAGACAAATTTTTCAGGGAAAAAAGGCAGAATATTGCTTATTATTTTGTTTAACATGATAAATATGCTCCAAACTTATATGGTATATATATTATATTACAATGGTTAAACCATTAGCAGAATTTGTCAAGAATTATTTCACCAATTATCTTCAGCAGAATAAAAAAATATCCGGCATCAGTTCATGAAAATTCTGAACTGATGCCGGAAAAGGGCTGTTCAGCCATGGTTATAAAAAAATGCATGAAAGGCAGCAGATAACGCAGAACAGAAATTTCTGATCAGCAGTCTAAAATAATTTTTGTGCGCCTTCAATATCGCAGTGGGGGCAGGTGTCGATTTTTTTGACAAAATCCCTGAATTTTCTGAAAGTCTGCTTGTCCATGGCATGTTCCATGCGGCAGGCTGCCCTGTCTGCTGTTTCCTCATCCACTTCAAGTATCCTGTGAAAGAAATCTTTTAAAAAGAAGTGCCTGCGTTCAATGTCAAGCGCGATTTTTCTTCCTTCAGGAGTTAATGTCACATATCCATATGGCTCATAATTGATAAGATTGTTTTCAGCCAGTTTTTTGAGCATGCCTGTGACTGATCCTCTTTTGACGTCCAGTTTCTGGGCTATGTCTCTGGAGCGGGCTACGGTTTTTTCAGTCTGCAGGGCAAGTATTGCCTCAAGATAATCTTCAAGGCTTTCAGACAACAGGTTCTTTTTATTATCCATAGCATATCATCCTTTTTAATGATTACAGCACGTTTACCCTGAAATATTTAGTAAGTCAAATGTTTATTTAAAAGCATGGTGTACTTTTTTATTGACTTAAATAAAAGTTAGGTATAAAAAACAATTTTTAATTAGCATAACACTATTGGTTACAACTTAACAAGGAGGTGTGATGAAAAAAGTTCAATTAAGGCAGATGAAGGTCAATCAGACCGGCAGAATCGTCTGTGTAAAGGCAAAAGGAGAGCTTGGCAGGCGGATCAGGGATATGGGGCTTGTTCCTGGAAAACAGATCAGGGTGCAGGGAAGGGCACCTCTGAAAGATCCTGTATCCCTGAGGCTGATGGGGTTTACTTTAACGCTTCGCAATAATGAAGCAGAATATATTGAAGTGGAGGTGTGATAAAATGAGCATCGCAATTGCCCTGGCAGGAAATCCCAATTCAGGGAAAACCACTCTTTTTAATCATTTGACAGGAGCAAGACAGCATGTGGGAAATTACCCCGGTGTGACTGTCGAAAAAAAAGAGGGAATCTGTATTGTTGACAGCAACAAATTTCATATCGTTGATCTTCCGGGTACATATTCACTGACTGCATATTCTTTGGAAGAGATTGTGGCAAGGGATTTCATTATCAATGAAAATCCTGCCATGGTCGTTGATATAGTTGATGCTGCAAATCTTGAACGCAACCTTTATCTTGCACTTCAGTTCATGGAAATGGGAATCCCTGTTGTCATTGCGCTGAACATGATGGATGTTGCCGACAAAAGGGGAATCAGAATAGATATAAAAAAATTATCAGCACTTTTGAATGTTCCGGTTGTGCCCCTTGTGGCCCGCAGCGGTAAAGGCAGAAAACAACTGATTGACGTTATTGCTTCCAATACAGGCAAGACAAAGCAGCCGCTGAAAATATCATATGGCAGTGACATTGATGCAGCAGTTCATAAGATGGAAGAAATAATAAGATCAGCCTCTTTTATGCCATGGGCCTGCCATCCTGGGTGGATCGCCCTTAAATATCTTGAAAACGATGAGAAAATAATGGAACAGGGCCGGGATCATAATCCTGAAATTTCAGAGCAATTGTGTGAAATAGCCCGGAAAACCGCAGATCACCTTGAGGCAACTTTTGGTACTCATCCTGAAAGTGTCATTGCAGATCATCGCTATGGATATATCCATTCTATCCTGAAACAGGGCGTAATTTCCCATGACAACGACATAAACAGGCTTCAGTTTTCAGATAAAATTGACAGGATTCTTGTCAACAGGTTTGCAGGGCCTGTCATTATGGCTGCTGTCATGATGGGGCTTTATCAGTTTACTTTCACATACAGTCAACTGCCTGTGGAATGGGTGGAAAATTTTTTCGGATGGCTGTCAGGGACCGCTGCTGCCGGCCTGCCTGACGGGCTTTTGAAGTCTCTTGTGGTTTCAGGGATAATTGACGGGGTTGGCGGGGTAATGGGATTTGTACCCCTTATAATGTTCATGTTCGCAGGAATTGCCTTTCTGGAGGATTCTGGATATCTTGCCCGTGTCGCTTTTATGCTGGACAGGGTGTTCAGGGCATTCGGGCTTCACGGCAGTTCTGTAATGCCTTTTATCGTATCAGGCGGAATTGCAGGAGGATGTGCCGTTCCCGGAGTCATGGCAAGCCGTACATTGAAATCTCCCAGGGAGAGGCTGGCCACACTTCTTACGGTTCCATTTATGAACTGCGGAGCAAAACTGCCTGTGTTTGCCCTTCTGGTTGCTGCTTTTTTCAGCGATCATCAGGCAGGGGTCATGTTTGCAATCACCTTTATTTCATGGGCAGGAGCCCTGATTGTTGCAAAATTTCTGCGTTCCACTGTTATCAAAGGCGAATCAACACCCTTTGTAATGGAATTGCCGCCCTACAGGATGCCTACTTTAAGGGGGATTCTGATTCATACCTGGGAAAGAACCTGGCAGTATATGAAAAAGGCAGGCACTGTCATACTTGGAATATCCATTCTTCTATGGGCCATGATGACTTTTCCCGGGCTTGATAAAAACACTGCTGCATCCATGAATGATGTTCAGAAAGCCAGGGCCAGGCTGGAAAATTCAATAGCAGGCAGAATGGGCCACGCTCTTGAGCCTGTGACCAGGTTTGCAGGCTTTGACTGGCGGACAAATATTGCCCTTGTGGGCGGATTTGCAGCAAAAGAGGTGGTGGTGTCCACCCTTGGCACGGCATATTCTCTGGGTGAGGTTGATTCTGAAAATACAGATTCTCTTGCTGACAGACTTAAAACAGCAAAGGGATGGAGCCCTTTAAGCGCTTTCAGTCTGATTCTGTTTACCATATTTTATGCACCGTGTTTTGTGACAGTGGTGTGTATTGCAAGGGAATCGGGATCATGGAAATGGGCAGGATTTTCTGTTGTATTTAATACATGCTTTGCATTTACGGTTTCTGCTTTGTTTTATCAGGCAGGTCTGATGCTTGCTGCATGAATTACGAAAGGATGGTGAATAATGGACATGATAATGGTTGGATTGATATTGGCAGGTGCAGTTTTTTTTACGCTCAGAAGTTTTGTGAGAATCTACAGGGGACAGAAAGCCTGTAATTGCAGTGCAGGATGCCCCTG
>CAYOYY010000022.1:0-27716 GCA_964408295.1 uncultured Desulfobacula sp.
GGGATGGTATTATTATAGCTTTTGCTCATCTTGCGGCCGTCAAGCCCTGAAAGAACTGCCGAGTTTTCATCAACGACAACTTCCGGGAGCACAAACAGTTTTTTGTATACGTGATTGAATCTTGCAGCAATATCCCTTGTCATTTCAAGATGCTGTATCTGATCTTTTCCAACGGGCACTTTGGAGGCATTGAACATCAGGATATCTGCGGCCATGAGAATGGGATATGAAAAAAGGCCCATGGTAATCCCCTTGTCAGGATCCCTGGTGTTTTCATTTTCAGCAACAACAGCCTTGTAGGCATGGGCGCGGTTCATGAGCCCCTTGGCAGTAAGGGTTGTTAAAATCCAGGTCAGCTCCGGGATTTCAGGAATATCTGACTGCCTGTAAAAAACGCAGTTTTCATAATCAAGCCCAAGAGCTATCCATGCTGCTGCAATCTCAAGGGCGGAGCGTTTTCTCAATTTTGGATCCTGGTTTTTGATCAGGGAATGATAATCAGCAAGAAAAAAATATGATTTCAAGTTCTTATCTTTGCTGGTTTCAACAGCAGGCCTTATGGCTCCGACATAGTTTCCAAGATGAGGTGTGCCGCTTGTTGTGATTCCCGTTAAAAAATCTGCATTTTTCATGTTCAGAACTTCCTGAAATAATTTTTATGTTAAAAATTTAAATAAAAGGGGGATTAACAAAAAACAAAGACTTAATCAATCAATTTGTTCTTTCTTGCATATTCTTCAGCAAACAAAAGCTCCTGCTTTTTTGTTTCAAGTTTTCCGTCCAGTTTTTCATCCAGGATGCGGTTAAGTATTGTTGTGTAGACAGGGCCGGGCGGAATGCCAAGTTTCATGAGATCGCGCCCCCTTGTACAGGGTTTTATATGCCTTTCACGGGTATAGAAGTTTGAAATAGCCTTTTTTACTTTCTCGTCCTTTGCAAGAGCCATCATATAAAGAATATATTCTGTCCTGAAATTGACAAGGGCCCAATACAGGTCCTGGTTTGTGAAACTGTCTGCATTTTCAATCAGACCAAGCTGTTTTTCCGCCTGATATCTTTTGTTTAAAAGTATGTCTTTTTCCTTTACAGGCATGCACAGCCGGGCACAGATCTGTTCACACACCCTGAAAGGCAGCCTGTTCATCAGGGCCATGAAATAAACAGCCCATTTTGAGCATGGTTCATCAAGATATAAAAGATCATGCCATGAAAGAATCCTGTTGACCGATTCAAGCAGGTCATATGTTGAAGGAATAAGATTCCATTCCTTGTGAATAACCTTTTCAAGCCCGTAAAACTGCATGGCCTTTATGGCAGGCACAGGATTTTCCTCCTGAAGAATATGTTTCAGTTCAGAAAGCACCCTGAGCCCGCTCAAGTTTTTGAAACAATCTATTTTGATGGCATTTTTGATCAGATTGGAAGTGACCTTGCCTATTTTGAATCCAAACCGGTTTGAAAATCTGATGGCCCTGAACACTCTTGTGGGATCTTCAACAAAACTTAAGTTGTGAATTATTCTTATTGTTTTGTCCTTGATATCCCGGATTGCACCGAAATAGTCGATCATTGTGCCGAAATTGTCAGGATTCAGGCTGACTGCGAGTGTGTTTATTGTGAAATCACGTCTTGCAAGATCCAGTTTTATGGAGCTTTTTTCAACAATGGGAAGGGCAGCAGGGGTTTTATAGTATTCAAGCCTGGCAGAAGCCACATCTATCTTAAAGGAATCTGGAAAAATAATTACTGCTGTGCCGAATTTTTTATGTGTATTGACCCTGCATCCCTGTTTTTTTGCATAAAATTTTGCAAATTCAATCCCGTCTCCTTCAACCACAATATCAATGTCATCATTTGGTCTGTTCAGGATCAGGTCCCTTACAAATCCGCCAACCACGAACATCTGAAAACCAAGCTCGTTGCCGGTCCGGCCTATATGGGCAAGCAGATGCCTGATTCTGCTGTCAAGGCGCTGGTAAAGCATATTACCCACCTGCCTTATTTTGACATTCTTTTTTGCAGCAGGCAGGGTATTGTTTTTTTTGACAGCCCTGTTGTGCTGGACAAGATGATTAAGAAGATCTGTCCTTGTTATGACTCCCTTGATCCATCCATCATCAATTACAGGCACTATCCTGTGCTTGCCTTCTGCTATAATGGTTTCGATCTGGGATGCATCTGCATCAGAAGATACATGGCAGGTCTCTGAATTCATGTATTCTTTTACAGGCAGGTGTGCAAGTTTGTGATATATAATCTTTTCAATGGTCTGTCTTGTGATATAACCCTCATATGTATTGGTTTTTCTGTCCACAACAAGCAGGGTGTTGATATTGTAGCGGGTCATCATCTTTCCTGCCTGCCTGCAGCTTATTTCAGGTTCAATGGTGATTGCAGGTGAAGTCATCAGTTTTTTTGCAATCTGAATACTTTTTACCTCTTTTTGAAGCAGTTCAATCAACCTTAACTCCACCTGTGCAAGCGTCTGGTCGCCTATTCTTGCAGATGCAGCATATGAATGGCCGCCTCCTCCGAAACGGGACATGATTTTCCCCACATCAACCTCAGGCAGGCAGTTTCTGGCGATTATATTGATTTTATGATCCATTAAAACAATGGCAAAAAAAACATCAAGGTTTTCCATTCTGACAATTTTCTGGACAATTGCAGCAAGATCCTTGATGTATGAGGGAGATGAGATGACAGAGATATGAACATCAACACCATTGATTTTATGATGGGTCATTTCGTTGAGCAATTCATTGAGCCAGGTTATCTGCTCTGAATTGATTTCCTTGACAGCGAAATTCACAATGGTTTCAAGGCTTGCACCGCAGGACAGAAGAAAGGCTGCCTGCTCAAGGTCATCTTTTGTTGTTGATGAATAGGTGAACAGCCCTGTGTCCTCATAGATCCCAAGGGCCATTATGGTGGCCTCATCAGGGCTGGGAATTATTTTTTTTTCCTGCATCAGGCTGCTTAATATGGTGATTGTTGCTCCTGTCTGCCTGATCAGTTCAAAACTGCCTTTTACATCTGCATCCATTGCCGGGTGGTGATCATAAATATCTATTTCAAGATCATCTGATTCCAGAAGTTCTGACACCTGGGGCAGTCTTTTTTTTTGCCTTGTATCGACAAGCACAAGTTTTTTTACCCTTGCAAAATCAATGGACCCCGGATCTGCCATGTTGAAAAGATAGCTTGTGGAACTGATAAAAAAGTCCCTCAGGTTTTTTTCCTGGGATCCTGGAAAAATAATTACTCCTTCAGGATATAATTTTTGGGCAGCCAGCATTGAGGCAATTGCGTCAAAATCAGCATTGATATGGCTTGTAATTATAATTTCAGGGTGTTTGATTTTATTTTTTTCTTTCAAAAAATAACTCCTGTTGTAATCGATTCATAAAATTTATATAGTATATTAATATGGATTTTACAAATGATCAGGCCCTTAATGGCCTGAAATATTAAAGATCTGAAATATTAAAGAGGATTGACCATGCCCGTTATTTATGAATGGAAAGGCAAAAACCCCAAGGGAAGGAAAGTCAAAGGAGAGATGGAGGCAGAAACTGCAGAACAGGTTGCCCAGAGTCTGCAGAGAAGGAAAATTACTCCCATAAGGATAAAAAAGAAGCCAAAAGATCTTTTTGAGAACATCAAATTTCTTCAGCCAAAGGTAAAGGAGAATGATGTTATTATTTTCGCCCGTCAGTTTTCCACCATGATTGATGCAGGCCTTCCTCTTCTTCAATGCCTTGATATTCTCCAGTCACAGCAGGAGAACCCGACTTTCAAGAAAAACTTAAAGAAAATCAAGGAATCTGTTGAAACAGGGGAGACCTTTGCGGATTCGTTAAAAAAATTTCCCAATGTTTTCAATGAATTGTTCATCAACATGATTGCAGCAGGAGAAGCCGGCGGTATTCTTGATGTGATTCTTAGCCGTCTTTCTGCCTATATGGAAAAAATGGCAAAACTGAAACGCCAGGTCAAGGGTGCAATGACCTATCCCATCATAACCCTGAGTGTTGCCGTTATTGTTGTTGCCATAATTCTTGTTTTTGTTATTCCTGTGTTTTCAAGCATGTTCGCGGATTTCGGAGCAACCCTGCCAGGACCCACCCTTATGGTCATTGCCATGAGTCATTTTGCCATTCATAATATCGGCTATATCATCGGAGCGATCATTGGAGCTATCTTTATATTCAAAAGAATATATGCAAGCAAAAAAGGCCGTATATTTCTTGACAATCTTTTTTTAAAGCTTCCTGTCATAGGTATTCTCATCCGCAAGGTTGCTGTTGCCAAATTTACCAGAACCACAAGCACAATGCTGTCAAGCGGGGTTTCCATTCTTGAGGCACTTGATATTGTGGCTAAAACAGCAGGCAATAAGATTATTGAATTTGCAATTCACGATGTAAAGGCAGGCATTGCTGAGGGGCGGTCAATGGCAGATCCCCTGTCGGAAAGCGGGGTTTTTCCATCCATGGTATGTTCAATGATTGCAGTTGGTGAATCCACAGGTGCCCTTGATGTCATGATGGAAAAAATTGCTGATTTTTATGACGATGAAGTGGATCAGGCAGTGAAAAACCTTACTGACATGATAGAGCCCTTTATGCTGGTGTTTCTGGGTGTGGTTGTGGGCGGTCTTGTAATTTCAATGTATCTGCCAATTTTTTCCATGGCAGGAGCCATTTCCTAGATTTTATGCAGGATCTCAGGATCAAGAAAGGAAACAATCTTGTTGCCCAGTTGAGATGGGTAATTCTGTCAAGAGCTGTTTTTGCAGGAGTCCTGATAGTTTCAGGTCTGATTTTTTCATCACGGGAACACCTGTCTTTTTTTTCACAGCCTTTTCTGGCCCTTTACAATATTGCAGCATGCATACTTGTTGTCTCCATCATTTATCTGATCTGGCTGAATAAATTTCAATCATATGTGGCTCTGGCATATTTTCAGACAATCGCAGACACATTTGCCGTAAGTACCATTATTTTTGTTACAGGCAGCTATGACAGTATTTTCACCTTTCTTTATCTTGTTGTCATAATTTATACCTCCATGCTGCTGCTGCAGAAAGGAAGCCTCATCATTGCGGCAATTGCATGTATTCAATACGGTATATTGATTGAGCTTGAATATTATGAAATAATCAAACCCTTTTCAGGTGATTTCTATCTTTCCGTTACAATGGACGAAACTCAGATTGTATACAGGATTATTCTGCTGATTCTTGCCTGCTTTGCCGTTGCATTTTTAAGCGGCATTCTCGCTCTTCAGCTCAAGGGAGCAAGACAGGAACTGAAAATAGCCCAGGAGCATCTTAAAAGGGTTGAAAAAATGGCTGCCATGGATGAAATGATCTCAGGCATTGCCCATGAAATCAAAAACCCTCTGGCATCATTATCAGGTTCCATTCAATTGCTTCAGGAAGATGTGGCTGCAGGCTCGTATGAAGACAAGCTCATGCAGATCATATTGCGGGAAACCTCACGTCTTAAGAATATTGTCAATGATATCAGTGTATTTGCAAAACCTAAAATTGACAATGCATGCCCTTTAAATCCTGCAGAAATTATTGAAGAGGTTGTAGAGCTTTTTTCAAAGGATTCTGAACTGAACAGAAAGATAAAATTCAGCCTGAAGCTGAATGCAGATACCTGTATATTTATTGACCCTGCTCATTTAAAGCAGATTCTGTGGAATCTGCTTAATAATGCAGCCCAGGCAATCAAGGGGAAAGGGGTTATAAGAATCAATCTCAAACCCTTAAAAAACAATCGTGTATACCTCGTTGTAGAGGACACGGGCACAGGAATCCCGCAGGAGACAGCCAGGCACATATTTGACCCTTTCTATACAACAAAACCTGATGGAACAGGCCTTGGGCTTTCGATCATACACAGGCTGATAGATGCCTACAGCGGAATGATTGATTTTGAATCACAGCCTGGAAGAGGAACAGTCTTTACTGTTATTTTCAATGAATACTCCTTAAAAAGCCATAAGAAATCTTGACAATTTCAGCCAAACTAGGCTATTTATTCATGTTTTATGATTGTAAACATTAAATCACCTGCTTGGTTGCAGATTATTATACTTAAGGTAGAAAAATTATGGACAAGGAAGGCAGACTCTTAAAGCTCAGAAAAGAAAAAATCAATGAATTAAAGGAAAAGGGAGTAAATCTTTATCCAAACGATTTCAAACCTTCCTGCTCCATTGACGAGCTGAGAAAAATTATTGAAAAAAACCCTGATACACTGGGAGAAAACGGGCAGCAGTTTTCCATTGCCGGCAGAATGATGGCCGTCAATAAAATGGGCAAGTCATCATTTGTCCGGTTTAAGGACAGGTCAGGTCAGATGCAGGTCTATGTTCAGAAAAACAGGGTTGGCGATGAAACCTATTCTCTTTTTAAAAAGCTTGATATTGGTGATTTCATAGGAGTGACAGGTCCTGTTTTTCAGACCAGAACAGGTGAATGGACTCTTCTGGCTGATCAGTTCAGGCTTCTTTCTAAGGCTGTCCGGCCTCTTCCTGAGAAATTCCATGGAATCAAAGATCCTGAAAAACGCTATCGTCAGCGCTATCTTGATCTGATCATGAATGAAAAAACCAGGCAGATTTTTATCAAGAGAAGTGCAATAGTGGCTGCCATGAGGGAATTTTTCAACAAAAAAGGATTCATGGAAGTGGAAACACCCATGATGCAGCCCCTTGCCGGAGGAGCCGAGGCAACTCCGTTCAAGACCTGGCACAATGCCCTTGGCATGGAGCTTTTTTTGCGTATTGCTCCTGAACTGTATCTGAAAAGGCTTGTTGTGGGCGGATTTGAAAGGATTTTTGAAATCAATAGAAATTTTCGAAATGAAGGGGTTTCAACCCGCCATAATCCTGAATTCACAATGGTTGAATTTTACCAGGCATATGCAGATTACAAGGAACTGATGGATCTGACCGAAGAAATGTTTGAAGCCATTGTGATGAAAATTGCAGGTTCTGCAAAAATTGAATATCAGGGCAATGAAATTGACTTTTCAAGGGGATGGAAAAAAATTGCCATGATTGATTCTCTTGTTGAGATCGGTGGTGTTGACCCTGGAATCATACAGAATACCGAAGCCCTCCTTGAATTTGCTGAAGCCAGAAATATTCAGATTACAAAAAAGGACCGTCATGGAAAAATCCTTACTAAACTTTTTGATATTCTGGTTGAGCCGAAACTGATTCAGCCCACTTTTATTACAGGATATCCTGTTGAGGTATCTCCATTATCCAGAAAAAGCGACACAGACCCTGAACTTACGGACAGGTTCGAGCTTTTTATTGCAGGAAGGGAAATAGCCAATGGATTTTCTGAAATCAATGACCCTGAAGATCAGTACAACAGGTTTTTAATGCAGGTAAGGCAGAGGGATGAAGGAAATTCAGAAGCCCATATAATGGATGCTGAATATGTTGAAGCCCTGGAATATGGAATGCCTCCCACAGCAGGGGAGGGCATAGGCATTGACCGCCTTGTGATGCTGCTGACCGATTCTGCCTCCATCAGAGAAGTAATACTTTTTCCGCACATGAAGAAAAATTCCTGATTTGATGAATTTTGAATTTTTCATAGCAGGTAAATACCTGAGGGCAAAACGCAGGGAAGGCTTTATCTCGCTTATCACACTCCTTGCTGTGGCAGGAGTTATCATAGGTGTTATGGCTCTTGTGGTTGTAATAGCGGTAATGAATGGGGCTGAAACCGATTTCAGACAGAAAATTCTGGGACTTGAACCCCATATTCTTGTCATGAACTATTCAGGCAAATTTGATAATTATTCCCCTGTGCTTGCAGAACTGCAGAAAAACAAAAAAATCAGATCTGCTTCCCCGATTTTATTTGCTCAGGCCATGATCAGATCTTCAAGAGCATTTTCAGGAGTAATGGTAAGGGGTATTGATCCTGAAAACGGATCAGGCCTGGTGAATGATTTCAATGCTGAAGCTCTTAAAACTGCCCTTGGTATCAATGCCGTAAATTCCGGGCTTCCTGGAATCATTCTGGGCAGACAGCTTGCAAATTCCATTGGGGTTATAAAAGGTGACAAGGTGATTTTAATGTCTCCTCATGGCATAATTTCTCCAATGGGTCAGATTCCTGTGATGAAACGTTTCATTGTCACGGGCACTTTCAGCTCAGGCATGAATGAATATGATTCCGCACTTGCCTATGTTGACCTGAAACAGGCACAGATGCTTTCCGGGGCAAAGAACAAGATTTCAGCCATTGGAATCTGGACAGACAATGTTTTTAATGTCAGATCAGTTGAAAACGAAATTGCACCTGTGCTTTCCCGCTCCTTTTACATGAGGGACTGGATGCAGATAAACAAGAGCCTGTTTGCAGCCCTGAAACTTGAAAAAACTGCAATGTTCATCATATTGACCCTTATTATTCTTGTGGCTGCCTTTAACATAGCAAGCGCCCTGATCATGATGGTTATGGAAAAAACGAGGGATATTGCGGTGTTAAAGGCAATGGGAGCCACCAACAGGGCCATAAGAAAAATTTTCATGTATAAAGGTATGATTATCGGCAGCTTTGGAACTGTCATGGGTACCACTGCCGGCGTGGTATTGTGTTTTTTTTTGAAAAAATACGATTTTATTCATCTTCCTGATGCTTATCCATTTTCCACCCTGCCTGTTCAGCTTGATTATCCTGATGTTTTAATCATTGCTGCAAGCGCCCTTTTAATATGTTTTATTTCCACTTTGTATCCATCGTACAAAGCATCAAAAATGGACCCTGCAGAGGCCTTGAGATATGGATAATTCATCTGTACCTATTATATCGCTTAAATCGGTCTGTAAATATTTTTATTCAACAATGTCAAAAATAGAGATTCTCAGGGACGCCTCATTTGATGTTTTCAAAGGTGAAACCATTGCCATCACAGGGGCCTCTGGTATTGGAAAATCCACTTTACTGAATATTATAGGAACACTTGACAGGCCGGACAGCGGCAGAGTTTATTTTAAGAATAATGATATTCTGTCCTGGAACGATGAAAAGATTGCAGAATTCAGAAACAGGAAAATTGGTTTTGTATTTCAGTTTCATTACCTGATTCAGGGGCTGACTGCACTTGAAAATGTCATGGTGCCGGGATTCATTGCCCGTAAAAATAAAAAAACTGTTGAAAAAGCCGGGTTAAATGTGCTTGAAAGAGTAGGGCTTGGAAAAAGAGTATTTCACAGGGTTGAGGATCTTTCCGGAGGCGAGCAGCAGAGAGTTGCACTTGCAAGGGCACTTGTGATGAACCCTGATGTATTGCTTGCTGATGAGCCCACCGGCAATCTTGACCAGAAAAACAGCCACAGTGTTCATGAGCTGATTGATGAGCTGAACACAGAGCTTGGAATGACCATTATTGTGGTTACACATAATAATGATCTTGCAGGTAAAATGAAAAAAAATCTTAGTTTGATGGATGGAAAAATTATCCCGGTATGACTGGTTTGAAAAAATTTCAGGATAAAATTATGAAAAAAATTATGTTAGGACTGATTGGTATATCTGCTGTACTGGTTTTATTAACCCTGCCGTGCACTGATGCGTCTGCAGAAGCAGGGATTAAACTGGGCATTATTCCTTTTTCCCTTGAGGCAGAGCATCCCAGCCCTGAAATACGGGATAAAATTACCCGTATGATTCTTGAAAAACTCAAAAAAGAAGGCACGACCGCAAGTTTTCTGAAATCTGACCAGAATACAGATGACTGGGATTTTGACAGGTTCCGTGAGCTTGGCATCAAATCTGGCTCAGACTATATATTGACAGGTTCCATTTTTATTGTGGGAAAGGCCATAAGCATAGAATCAACACTGGTCAATGTCTATGATGAACAAAGAACCATGACCCTGGCTGCCAGCGCTGACGGCCTGGAAAACCTGCTGTCAGCAGTGGAGCGTCTTGACAAGGATATTATTGCGGAGATCTATCATAAAAAAATTATCGCAGATATTGTGATAACTGGAAACAAAAGGGTTGAATCCGATGCAATCCAGAGAATCATAAAAACAAAGCCAGGCGATATCATAAA
The DNA here is from genome assembly GCA_964408295.1 of uncultured Desulfobacula sp. Taxonomy (GTDB): domain Bacteria; phylum Desulfobacterota; class Desulfobacteria; order Desulfobacterales; family Desulfobacteraceae; genus Desulfobacula. The sequence goes on from CAYOYY010000022.1 coordinate 10,107, forward strand.
CCCTGATGCCATTTCAAAGGATCTGAAAAATATTTATGAAATGGGATATTTTGATAATATTGTTGTTGAAAAACAATCACTTGACAACGGAGTCAGACTTGTTTTCAGGGTATCTGAAAAACCCAGTGTCAGAAAAGTCAGGTTCAAGGGCAATTCAATTTACAAGGACAAGGAAATTGATGATATCATTGCCACAAGAACAGGCTCCATTCTGAACATTCACACGCTTAATTCGGATGTTGACAGAATCCGTGCCATGTATACGGAAAAAAATTATCATAATTGTTCCATTGAATATGAAATCAAGCCCCTTGAACACTCACAGGCAGACATAATTTTTAAAATCAGGGAAGGAAACAAGCTTAAAGTCGAAAAAATCACCTTTGAAGGCAATCATTATTTTTCAGACAAAAAAATCAAAAAGGTCATGGAAATTTCAGAAAAAGGGTTTTTCTCTTTTATAACCAATTCCGGTGACCTTAATGAAACTGAAGCAAAAAATGATGCGGTAAGAATTGAATCTTTATACAAAAATAATGGGTTTATTGATGCAAAGGTTTCAGATCCCATTATCAATATTGGTGAAAAATCAATATCAATTCATTTTAAGATTGATGAAGGCCCGCAGTATAAAGTCAAGAAAATCAATATTATCGGTGATATTATAGTGCCTGAAAAGGATCTGTTCAATATACTTGAATCCAAGGCCAACAAACTTTACAACCGCAAGAACATAAGAAAGGATATCCTGTCAATTTCAGATATCTATTCAAACAAGGGTTTTGCAAATGTCAGTGTAACACCTCTGGTAAAAAAAGATGAAAACAAGAAAAATATGATTATCACCTATTCCATTAAAAAGGGAGAGCCTGTCCATTTTAACAGGGTTAATATAAGCGGTAACCTGAAAACCCGTGACAAGGTGATCAGAAGGGAAATTAAAATTGTTGAACAGGATCTGTACAGCAAGGAAAATATTCAAAAATCCTATAAAAACCTGAACCGGCTGAATTATTTTTCCAATATTGAAATAAAACCCGTAAAGACCTCAAAGCCTAATGAGATGGATCTTGATGTAAAGGTTGAGGAAAAACAGACAGGCAGCCTTTCCCTTGGAGGCGGATTCAGCAGTGAGGACGGAGGTTTTCTGTCAGGTTCAGTTGAAGAGAGAAATCTTTTTGGAAGGGGACAGAACCTGAAGTTCTCCACAAAAATTTCTCATACAGATCTTTTATACAATATCAGTTTTTTTGAACCATATATCAACGATACCCCTGTTTCAGGTGGGATAGATCTGTACAAGGAAGACAAGGAATACGACTATTATGACAAGGAAGCCCTTGGAATGAGCCTGAGGGTGGGATACAGGCTGTTTGAATATACAAGAATCGGGGCCAGGTACAATATTGAGGATTTTAAAATCACCAATGTTCAGCCTGCATTTACCAACATGACACCGGGATCGTTTCTGACAAGCAGCATAAGACCGTATATCAAATACGATTCCAGGGACGATTTTTTCCTGCCCACTGAAGGCATGATGCACAAATTTTCAGTTGAATATGCAGGAGAATGGCTTGGCAGTGATATTGATTATACAAAATATCTGTGGGAGTCTGGATTTGTGTTCCCGCTTTTCTGGAAATTTACAGGAATTCTCCATGCTGAAGCAGGATATCTGGATGACAGAAGCACCAATATCAATATCGACTATGTGCGTTTCTATCTTGGCGGTATAAATTCCATCAGGGGGTTTGACAAATATGATATCAGCGGCAGAAGACCGGGAGATGTAAAGGACAGGGGAGGAGAAAAATATACACAGTTCAATGCTGAAGTCACTTTTCCGTTCACTGAAAAATACAAGGTTGCCTGGGTTTTCTTCTATGACCGTGGTGATGTATACAGAACCAGTGAAAATATTGACCTTGGCGATCAGTTTTCAAGTTTTGGAACCGGTTTAAGATGGAATTCACCTGTAGGGCCCATACGCATAGAATATGGATGGGTTATTGATGGTAAGGATGTGAAAAACAGCGGTGACGGACAGTTTGAATTTTCCGTTGGTGCGTTCTTTTAAAAAAAAGATTTGGAGGATTTAATGAAAAAAATTTTCATAATTTCAATTGCGGTTTTGTTTGTTTTCACCTTTGTCCCCATGGGTATCTGTGCTGAAAATGCTAAAATAGGCGTGTTCAGTTTTCAGAAGGTTTTGACTGAATCAAGTGCAGGCAAGCTCAGTCAGAAACGGGTAAGAGCAAGGGGAAATGAACTTCAGCAGAAACTTAAGGCTGAAAAAAAGAAAATTGATGAAATGCAGAAAAATTTTGAAAGGGAAGCTCTTGTTTTAAGCCCTGAAAAGCAGAAGGAAAAACAAAGGGAGTTCAGGATAAGAGTAAATGATTTTAAAAGAATGCAGGAAGATTTTGCCAAGGATTTCAAGCGTCTTGAAGTAAGTGAAATCAACAGAATCAAAAAAGATGTGTTTCAGATAATAAATAAAATCGGCAAACAGGAAGGTTATCTTATGATCCTTGAACAACAGAGCGCAGGAGTGATCTATCACCCTGACAGGATTGATATCACGGATAAGATAATTAAAACCTATAACCTTCAGATTTCAAAAACAAAAACCAAGAAATAAAAATAAATGAAATTATCCATTGACAGGATTGCACAGTTGATTGAAGCCAGGATTGAAGGAAATTTTTCCCGTGATATCACAGGGATTGCTCCCTTTGACGAGGCAGGGCCAAATGATCTGACCTTTGCTGTTGAACCGGGATTTCTTGCCCGGATCGCTCAGTCATGTGCAGGTGCTGTTATTGTGCCTGACTCCTTTGAAATCAGCGCTGACACTCCTGACAGGCCTGTTCTGCTGAAAACTGAAAATCCGAAAATTGCTTTTTTTAAAATGGTGTCCATGTTTTTCCCTGACAAAGAATATACACCCTGTATCCATGCTTCTGCTGTTATTGGTTCGTGTTTTATTCATGGTGAAAATACCCTGATTGAGGCAGGAGTCTATATCGGTGATAATGTAAAAACAGGCAATAATGTGCACATAATGCCGGGTACATATATCGGGGATGATGTTGTAATGGGTGATGATGTGCTTATTAAACCCAATGTAACCATCATGGAAAAAACCACAATGGGAAGCAGGATTATCATTCATTCCGGCACGGTTGTTGGCTCTGACGGATATGGGTTTGCACAGAATTCAGGCAGGCATGAAAAGCTGGTGCACAAGGGCTTTGTTGCAATGGGTGATGATGTTGAGATAGGCGCATGCAATACAATTGACAGGGGGACGCTTGGAAAGACAATAATCGGAAATTCTGTCAAAACCGATAACCTTGTTCACATTGCCCATAATGTGAAAATCGGTGATAATACCCTGATTGTTGCACAGGTGGGGATTGCAGGCAGTACCACCATAGGCAGGAATGTCATAATTGCAGGTCAGGCCGGCATTACAGGGCATATCACAATTGGTGACGGAACCATTGTGGGCCCGTGTGCAGGAGTGCATTCAAATGTTGGAGAAAATCAGATTGTATCAGGTTCTCCGCACATGCCGCATACCAGATGGCGGAAAATGGCAGCTGTGCTGCCGGGTCTGCCTGAGATGAGAAAAAAGCTGATAAGGCTTGAAAAACAATTGAAAGATATGGAATCTGTAATAAAATCAAGGAACCAGGAATGATCCATCCAACTGCTATAATTGATTCACGTGCTGAAATTGACTCCAATGTTACAATAGGCCCCTATGCCATAATAGGTGCTGATGTGCGCATAGGCTCAGGTACCAGCATAGGCCCTTATACAACTATTGACCAGTATGTTACGATTGGCGAAGACTGTCAGATATTCCAGTATGCCTCCATTGGCGGAGCTCCCCAGGATCTGAAATTCCACGGTGAAAAATCCTATCTTAAAATCGGACGGGGCACAATCATCCGTGAATTTGTCACCATCAACAGGGGCACGGAAAACGGAGGCGGGATCACTGAGGTAGGAGAAGAGAACTATCTTATGGCATATACCCATATTGCCCATGACTGCAGAACAGGGCGCAGGGTAATACTTGCAAACAACTCAACTCTTGCAGGTCATATCATACTTGGTGATAACGTGACTGTGGGCGGGCTTGTGGCAATACATCAATTTGTCCAGATTGGAGATTTTGCCTATATCGGCGGTAAATCAGCCGTTGTAAAGGATATTCCGCCATATGTGATTGCAGCAGGGGACAGGGCCACACTTCACGGACTGAACAATGTGGGGCTCAAGCGCAATAAATTTTCCAAATCAACCCTGCATGAACTGAAAAAAACCTACCGCATATTTTTCAGGATAGGCCTTACTGTTAAACAGGCTGCTGAAAGGGTAAGAGCCGAGGTTGAGCAGATTCCGGAAGTAAAAAAGTTTACCCAGTTCATTTTAAATTCAAACAGAGGTGTTACCAGATAAAAAATCAAATGAAAATCGGACTGATTGCAGGCGGGGGACAGTTCCCTGTCATGTTTTCACAGAAGGCTGCAACCAGAGGATATCAGGTCTGTGCTGCCGGGTTTAAAAATGAAACCGACAAAAATCTTTCCAATTGTGTCCACTCCATGGAATGGCTGTATCTTGGGCAGATTTCAAAGCTTGTCAGGTTTTTTAAAAAACATGATATTGACCAGGCTGTAATGCTTGGCAGCATAAGCAAGACCAATATTTTCAAAGATATACGCCCTGATTTCAAGGCCCTTTCCTTTATTGCAAAAAGCGGCCTTACCCATGATGATTCCATCCTGACTTCATTTGCAGACCTGCTTTTAAAAGAGGGAATAAAAATTCTTCCCTCCACTTTTCTTCTTCCTGAACTAATTGCTCCTGAGGGATGCTGGACAAAACGCAGACCTGATAAGGCAGAAAAAAAAGATATTGAACTTGGCTGGAAAATAGCCAAGCAGATAGGCAGTCTTGATATTGGACAATGTATTGTAATAAGCAATGGAACCATTCTTGCCGTTGAAGCCATTGAAGGCACAGATGAAACCATACAAAGGGCCGGAAAGCTTGCCCATGGCAGCAGCCCTGTTGTGATCAAGGTTTTAAAACCATCCCAGGACCTGCGCTTTGATCTTCCTTCTTCAGGAACTGAAACCATTGAAACCATGCATAAGTCAGGCGCTGGTGTGCTTGTGGTGGAAGCTGGCAGATCCATTGTGTTTGACCGCGAAGAAATGATAAGGCGGGCAGATCAGTATAAAATTTCAATAGTCGGTTTTACTGATAAAGGCCGGTGATGAACAGTATAATTGTGCCAAAGCGTGTCATGATCCTTTCAGGAGAGCCTTCCGGGGATTTTCATGGATCACGCCTGGTAAGGGAGCTTAAACGCCTTGACAATTCAATTGTTTTTTCAGGCATAGGAGGAGACAGGCTTGCAGACCAGGGAGTAAGGCTTTTTTATAACATTGACAGGCTTTCTGCCATGGGCCTTACAGAGGTTATAGGGCAGTTTGGCCAGATAAAAAAAGCCTTTGACCTTTTCAGGACCGAGCTTGCTTCATTCAGGCCTGATCTTATTATTCTTGTGGACTATCCCGGGTTTAATCTTAAGGCTGCAAAATTTGCAAAAGCCCATTATCAGGTAAAAATTCTGTATTATATCACCCCAAAGGTGTGGGCATGGAAAAAATCAAGGCTTAAATCCATACGTAAGTATACGGATCATGCTGCATTGATACTTCCCTTTGAAGAAAAAATTTACCGCAGGGCAAAAATTGCGTGTACATATGTTGGCAACCCGCTTATGGATGAATATCCTGAACCTGTGAACAGGCATGGGAATGGGCACAAAGTTTCAGACGGGTCCGGCCAGTCAGGCATCACCATAGGTCTTTTGCCCGGGTCCAGAAAATCCGAAATAAAAAACCTTCTGAAAATAATGGTGAATGCAGGCCTTATCATACATGAGAAGAAACCTAAGACACGTTTTCTTATTTCCATGGCTGATTGTCTTTCAGAAGATTTTTTTGAAACTATTTTTTCTTCCCTGGAATGCAACAATGAAATATTTGAGTTTGAAAAAGGCCCTGTAAAAAATATTTTTCAAAGAGCCGACCTTGTAATTGCAGCCTCGGGTACCGTTACCCTGGAAGCGGCACTTTGCCGTGTTCCAACGATTATCATATATAAAATGTCATATATTTCCTATAGAATTGCAAAAATTGTGGTCAGAATAAAATATGCCGGCCTTGCCAATCTGATCGCAGGACGCATGGTAATGCCTGAATTGCTCCAATATGATGCAACACCCGGAAAAATAGCCGGGAAAGCCTTGTATATGCTGGATAATCTATTGTATTTTGAAAATAAGCTGGACCAGGTAAGAACCCTGCTCGGCAGAAAGGGCGCTGCTGTGCGGACGGCACGTATTGCCTTGGATATGCTTTGTAATTTAAGGTAAATAATTTGACACTGGCACAAAAAAATTATTAGAGTGATTTCATGATGAATTATGAACTGCCCTTATTGATTGTCTGTCTTTTTCTGTCGGGATTTTTTTCTTCCTCCGAGACTGCACTTTTTTCCATTTCCAAGGTCAAGGCTCTTCATATAGCAAAGGATGGTTCAAAAACCGGCAGTTTGATCCTTAAAATGAAAGAAGATTCCCACACTCTTCTGACAACTATTCTGATAGGCAATAATCTGGTGAATATCGGAGCTTCTGCCATTGCCACATCCATTGCCATTTCCATGTTCAGATCCAATGCCGTTGGAATTGCAACAGGTGCCATGACCCTGCTCATACTGATTTTTGGAGAAATCTTTCCAAAATCATTTGCCAATCATAACAATGTCATGGTTGCAAGGGCTGTTATTTATCCTCTTTTCTGGTTTTCAAAACTGTTTTTCCCTTTGATTTTCATATTGAATTTTATTCCAAGGCTGCATGGTGGCACGGATTCGTCCCATGATACCGTAACCGAGGACGAGCTCATGACAATGGTTGAAGTTGTGGAAGAAGAAGGTGAGATTAAAGAAGAGGAAAAGGAATTTATCACCAATATTTTTGAATTTGACGATACCTCATGTTCTGAAATCATGACACCAAGAGCTGACATGTTTGTGATAGATGTATCAAAGGACATGGATCTTGGCAGAATAATTGAAACAGGATATTCAAGAATTCCAGTGATTGAAGGCACAATTGACAATGTCATAGGTATTTTGCATGTAAAGGATCTTTTTGCCAATTTCCAGAAGGCATGTAAAGATGAGGGCAATGTAAACCTGGATGCCAGAAAAATCATGAAAAAGCCGTTTTTTGTCCCTGAATCCAAAAAACTTGATTCACTTCTCCAGGATTTCAAGCAGAAAAAAAATCATATTGCCATTGTCGTGGATGAACACGGAGGAGTTTCAGGAATTGTTACGCTTGAAGATGTGGTGGAGGAAATCATAGGCGATATCAGTGATGAAACAGACAGGATGGCTCCTGATATTGTCAGGCTCAAGCCCAATAAATGGCTGGTGGCGGGAAAAATTGACATTGATGATCTGAACAGGGCAATAGAAATCCAGATTCCTGAATCTGCAACCTATGATACATTTTCAGGATTTTTTCTGGAACAGATAGGTAAAATTCCAGTACCAGGAGAGTTCATTATAATAGACAAATGGAAAATCATAGTAAAGGAAATGGACGGAAACAGAATCCAGAGTTTTATTTTCATCAAAAATCAGTGATTATTTTTTGATTTTTCATTTAATTGTCTTGACATATCTGGTGATTTATGGGTAGTTTCCTTTAGATTACAGACAGAACAGGAAATACAGCAATGATAACCACAGGCATATTTTTTATATTTTTCAGGTATTTTTTCAGACTTTTCCAGAGTCTGTGGTGAGATTGTTATTCCTTAAATTAAAAAACACATTCAAAGCCGCAGCAGATAAAAACTGATGCGGCTTTTTTTATTAATTTATTTAAATGCGGTACAGCCCAGATGAAAGAAAAATCAGAGCATTTACAGGAATTCAGGAAACAGATTGATAATATTGATTCAAAAATCCTTGCCCTTATAAACCAGCGCCTTGAAATAGGTAAACAGGTGGGCAGGATCAAGGCTGAAACAGGCACCGGGGTCCTTGACAGGGAAAGGGAGAAAAATATTCTTGAAAATTTGTCCAGAATGAATAAAGGCCCTGCAGATGATGAGCTTTTAAGGTATTTTTTCAATGTCATCATAACAGCAACACGTGAGATTCAAAAACCTGCATTCATATCATTTTCAGGGCCAAGGGCAGGCCATGCCCATGTTGCAGCTCTCAATTATTTCAAACATTCAGGAAAATTTATATCCAGGCCCACCATTTATGAGGTATTCAGGGAAGTTGAAAAAGGCAGATCCCGTTTTGGAGTCATACCGGTGGAAAATTCCATTGAAGGCGCAGTGACAAATACCCTGGATCTTTTTGCAGACTTTGATGTAACCATATGCGGAGAACATTATGAACCTGTCTGTCGCGACCTTTTGTCCAGAACAGGAAAAGCCTGTGATGTAAAGATAATATACGGCCATCCTCAGGCCATTGACCAGTGTAAGTATTTTATCGAAAAAAATTTTGGCCATGCAAGAATAATTGAAACTCCAACAAGTTCAAAGGCTGTGGTTATGGCTTCTGAAGACAGTTCAGCCGCAGCCGTTGCCAGCCGGAAAGCAGCTCATATATACGGGCTTCAGACCGTGGAAACAAAAATTGAGGATTATTCAGGCAATATAACGCGGTTTCTGGTCCTAGGAAATGAAATGCCTGAACCAACAGGCAAAGACAGAACTTCAGTAATGTTTGAAACCTCCCATGTACCGGGTGCTCTTTTCAAAGCGCTTAAACCCGTTGACAGGGCAGGGCTGAACATGCTCAAGCTTGAATCAAGGCCGACACCTCATCATAACTGGAGCTATTATTTTTTCATGGACATTGAAGGCCATATCAATGATAAAACCATGTCAGATACAATTGATAGAATGCGGGAACTGTCTCTGTTTCTCAAGGTTCTGGGGTCATATCCTGCTTTCGGGGAGGTAAAATCAAGATCATGATAAACACTTCAACCAGGCTGTACTGTATTTTCGGCAATCCGGTCTCACATTCAAGAAGCCCTGAGATTCATAATGCCTGGTTTTCTGAAAACTCTGTTAATGCCGTTTATATGGCCTTTGAAATCAAAGATATTGACCAGGGTATTCAGGCAATAAGATCCCTTGATATCAAAGGCGCTTCCATAACCATACCTTTCAAGGAATCTGTCATGCAGTTTCTCGACCACATAGATGAAGATGCAGTGAAGATCGGAGCTGTCAATACAATAGTGAACCGTAATGGAAAGCTTGAAGGTTTTAATACAGACTGCAAAGCCGGGGTTGACCCTTTAAACTCCATTGGAATAAAGAACAAAAAGGTGTGTATCGTGGGAGCAGGGGGGGCAGCCCATGCCATTGCACACGGCATTCACATGCACGGCGGCAGGCTTGTTATTGTCAACAGAAACAGAAACCGGGGAATGAAACTTGCCGCAAAATACAATGGCAGGTTCATTGCCATGGACGACATGGCCGGTTTATCCCTGATCCAGCCTGATATCCTCATAAATGCAACAAGTATGGGCATGATACCTGATATTGACGTCTGCCCGTTTCCCCCTGAATTTATCCGGTCCGGCATGGTTGTGATGGATATTGTATATACGCCTGAAAATACAATACTTTTATCATATGCCCGTAAAAAGGGATGCACGACAATTGACGGTACTGCCATGTTCATGTATCAGGCAGCAGAACAGTTCAGGCTGTGGACAGGCATATTGCCGGATATAAAATCCATGAAAAACATAAGTGACAGGAGGAAACAATAAAGGTGAAATTAATAAGGCCAAGAAAACTCAGGGACCAGGCTGTTGCTGTTCCGGGGTCAAAAAGTATTTCGCACAGGATGCTCATATGCGCCTGCCTTTGTGATGGAGTGTCAAAAATTTACAATCTGCTTGAAAGTGAAGACATAAAGCTTACCATGAAAACTCTCAGGCTCATGGGAGCTGGAATTGAAAAAAAACAGGATTCATATTTTCAGGTTTCAGGATTTGCAAAAAATCCTGCCGAGGTAAAAGAAGATATCTACCTTGGCAATTCAGGCACTTCCATGCGTCTTCTTGCCGGAATTGCAGCCCTTGGCACAGGGGTCTATACTTTGACGGGCAATGAGCGCATGCAGGAACGTCCCATGATGGAGCTTATTGATGCTTTAAATTCCCTGGGAATAAAAACCTGGTCTGACAGTCCTTCAGGGACCCCGCCTGTGCATATAAAACCTGCAAAAATAAAAGGAGGGAAGGTAAAAATTGACTGCTCCAGATCCAGCCAGTATCTGTCTTCTCTTCTGATGATGGGACCCCTGCTGGAAAACGGGCTTGACATAAGCCTTGACAGCCCTCCTGTGTCATCGCCCTATATTGATCTGACAATGGACATCATGAAGCGTTTCAATGTCAGGGCGTTCAGAAAAACTCCAACCAGTTTCCATGTTCCGGCAAATCAGTCATATGTTCCAGGAAATTTCCATGTGGAGCCGGATCTTTCCAATGCCGGTTATTTCTGGGGTGCTGGTGCTGTTTTAAAATCCATGATATGGGTGGAAAATATCAGCTCAGATTCTATGCAGGGTGATCTGAAACAGGTAAACATCCTGGAGCAGATGGGATGCAGGGTGGAAATGAAAAATAACAAAATAGGTGTATGCGGCACTGACAGACTGTCAGCAATTGAGGCTGACATGTCAGATACCCCTGATGCAGTGCCTGCCATTGCCGTTGTTGCGGCGTTTGCACAGGGGAATACAAAAATTTTCAATGTAGGGCATCTGCGGGAAAAGGAGTGCGACAGAATTGATGCTGTGTGTTCCCAGCTTGCAAAAATGGGTATCACTACTAGTCAGGGCACAGACTGGTTTGAAATCCAGGGAGGAAAACCTGCCGGTCCTGCGCAGATTGAAACCTTTAATGATCACAGGATTGCCATGGCATTTTCCATTGCAGGGCTGAAGATTCCCGGCATTGCCATTGAAAACGAAACCTGTGTTGAAAAATCCTTTCCTGATTACTGGAAAGTTTTTGACGGGCTTGAGTAATAATGAAAATTTTTCTGATCGGATACAGATGCACAGGCAAGACAACTGTGGGCAGAATGCTTGCAGAACAGCTTGAATCTGAATTTATGGATACAGATCAATATATATGTCAGAAAACCGGGATGACCATACATCAGATTGTTGAATCTTCAGGATGGGAAAAATTCAGGGATCTTGAAAAAAAAGCTCTTTTTTCCGTTCAGCACATCATGGAAGATATGGTTGTGGCAACTGGAGGAGGAATAGTGCTTGATCAGGACAATAGAAATTTCATCAGATCTAAAGGCAGATGCATATGGCTTGATGCAGATGTCAGAACAATAGCACACCGCATGGCAAATGATCCTGCAACCCGTGATTCACGGCCGTGCCTGAGTGAGAATTCCAGTATTTCAGACGAGATTTCAGCCATGCTTAATAAAAGAAAGCCATTGTATAAAAAAACTGCAGATATAAAAATTTTTGTGAAGACTTATTCACCGGAACAGATTGTTACAATGATTATCAGGAGGCTGGGATAATGTCAGGCAGTACATTTGGAAAAGCGTTTCAGATCACCACTTTTGGGGAATCACACGGCAGGGGGACAGGGGTTGTGATCCAGGGATGCCCGCCTGGAATATCCATTGATGAGGCATTCATTCAAAAACACCTTGACAGAAGAAAACCAGGTTCCGGAACTGCTGGTACAAAAAGAAAAGAGCCTGACAGACCTGTGATAATTTCAGGTGTTTTCAATGGCAGAACCACAGGGACACCCCTGATGATTTTCATTGAAAACAAAGATGCAAAATCAAAATCATATGAATCCATTGCCCGTCTCTTCAGGCCGGGGCACGGGGATTTTACCTATCAGGCAAGATACGGCACAAGGGATTACAGAGGAGGGGGCAGGGCTTCTGCAAGGGAGACAGCAGCCAGAGTGGCAGCAGGGGCTGTGGCCCAGGCAGTTCTTGATGATCATGACATAAAAATTATAAGTTTCACTCTTGAGCTTGGGGGAATAAGGGCAGAACAGACAGAGGATCTGTCTTTCAGGGATCAAAATGACCTGCAATGCCCTGATATGCAGGCTGCCGCTGAGATGGCTTCAAGGATCAGGGCTGTTAAAAAACAGGGAGATTCCCTGGGAGGGATCGTTGAAATCAGGGCAGAGAATGTGCCGCCTGGCCTTGGAGATCCGGTGTTTGACAAGCTTGATGCAGATATTGCAAAAGGCCTTATGAGTATCGGGGCGGTAAAGGCTGTTGAAATAGGGGCAGGGATAAAGGCTCCTGAGATGACAGGATTTGAAAACAATGATCAGATAAGTCCATCAGGATTTCTTACAAACAATGCAGGAGGCATTCTTGCCGGGATTTCAAATGGAGATGAAATCGTGGCAAGGGTTCATGTCAAGCCGATACCTTCAATTTCAAAGGTTCAGCAGACAATTGATGAAGATGGCAGGCCATGTGAAATTTCAACAAAGGGCAGGCATGATATAAGTGCCATTCCAAGAATCAATAAAGTCTGCGAGGCCATGACTGCAATTGTCCTCGCAGACCATCTGCTTCGCAAGAGAACTCTGGGTCCCGGCCAGACATAATAAATATGCAGGCTTTATTTCTTTATTATATCAGATTCAAGCTTGTCTGCTATTTCAATTGCCTGGTTCAGGGCATCATTGATCATAAAGAGCTGAATCTTTAAGGTCTTGAGAGATGCAGGAGTGGCAGAGATTGTGTCAGGGCCTGCCATGAGATTGCCAAGTTCCCTGGATCTTTTTGCAAAATCGGTCAGTTTTTCACTGAAGTTGATGATTTCAGCAGCCCATTTGTCTCTTTCTTCCCTGGTGATCTCAATGTTGGCATTGCCTGTTCCGTTTATGAGATGATCAATCTGATAGTTTTCAGGATTTGCAATTATTTCATACATACACAATTCTCCTTTTAAAACATGTCGTTAAAGCCTGGAACTTTTCATTGGTTCAAGGATATTTTATCAGACCATGCAAGTCAAGATATGTGCCCTGAAAACATTGGGGATTCATTTTCAGGCATGTCCAAGCAGAAAGGACAGCAGATCACCCCTGGTATAGAGAATTTTAAGCACGGAAAGATAAAAAGTGTATCTTGCATCTGAGATTCTTCTCTGTGATGTCACAAGAAGAGTATTTGCATCCATCATGTCAATGCTGTCTGCCATGCCGTATCTGAACTGCATTTTTACGGCATTGAAATTTTCCATGGCAGACTTGACCTCATGTTTCAGGTTGTCCAGGGTATTTTTGGCGGTTTTGTATTCAAGAAATGCAGTTTCAGATTCAAGGATTATTTTCTTTTTCTCAAGTGCAAGGGCATTCATTGCCTTTCTCTGGCCTGCAACAGCCTGTCTGATCTGTGCAGATCTCAGGCCTCCGTCAAATAATGTAAAAACAAGATCGCCCTTTACATAAAGGTCTTCTGTATCATACTGTACATGGGAAGGGCCTGCATCATAGTCAACATCGGTTTCCTTATATCCGGCCTCAAGAGAAACACGGGGCCAGTAATCACTTTTGTTGAATCTGACGGTCTGTCTTGCAATTTCAAGATTTTTTACAGCCTGTCTGATTTCAGGCCTGTGAGCAAGAGCATATGTTTTGATTTCATCAAGATAAGTGTCATAGCCTTCAATTCCAGGTATGTTTTTTTTCTCAAGGGAAAAATCAGGCTCAACCTGTACAAGATTCTGAAGAAGGGCACGGGCCTTGAGAAGTAGGTTCTCAGCCTTTACTTTTTCTGTCAGGGATTTTGACAGTTCAGCTTCTGCACGGTACAGATCAGTTTTTGTGACATTGCCCACATTCAGTTTTTCTTTTACTGCGTTTCTGTGAATGGTGAGACGCTCAACATCAGCATTGGCAATTTCAACAAATCTGCGGGCACTCAAGATATTGTAATAGGCCTGGGCAACCTGCAGAATATAGTTTGCACGAATGCTTTGAAGTGAGAATTTTTTGCTTTCAATGTCTTTTTTTGTCACATCAAGGGCAATCAGCTCTTTTCCATTGAGTGTAAAAGACTGGGTCAGCTTGATTCCAAATGTATTGGTATCTGGAGATGAAATTTCATCATTTTTATATCTTGTGATGTCTCCATATGCAGCAAGTTTTGGGATCAGCACGGACAAAGCCCGTTTCTTTTCCTGATTCGCTATATAGACATCCTCATTTGCAATTTTAATATTTTCGCTCTGCATGACTGCAAGTTCTGACAGTTTCTTAAGCGAATAGGTAGTCCCGGCATATGCAGAAGATGACATGGCCAGAATCAGGATCAGTGCAATGTAAAAATAGGTATTCAGTATTTTATTCATGGATTACCGCCTTGTTAATAATCAATGTCAGAAATATTTCAGCAACTTTCGTTTTTATATATTTAAAATCTTTTTTTTGCAAGAATAGATAATATTTGAATTTTATGGTATTTATCAGCTCAAATTTCATTTTTTTTAAAGGAGAGTTTAATGAACGCTATACCAGAGACCAGGTTCAAGGATCTTTCCCTGATAAGGCAGGGCAAGGTCAGGGACATATTTGATGCGGGAGATGCCTTGCTTATGGTGACAAGCGACAGGCTTTCTGCCTTTGATGTCGTGCTTCCCGATGCCATTCCCGACAAGGGAAAAGTATTGAATCAGATTTCAGTATTCTGGTTCTCTCAGATGGAATCCATTATAAAAAATCATATCATCACAACCAATGTAAATGAATACCCTGAACAGTTCAGACCATATGCAGAAGAACTTGACAAAAGGAGCATGCTTGTCAGAAAAGCTGAGCCGCTTCCTGTTGAATGCATAGTGAGGGGATATATAACCGGATCAGGATGGAGCTCCTATCTCAAGGAAGGCCATGTATGTGGAATCAGGCTGCCCAAAGGCCTGAAAGAGTCTGACAGGCTTGAAACGCCTTTGTTCACTCCTTCAACCAAGGCTGATGTTGGTGATCATGACATAAATATAAGCTTTGACCAGGCTGCTGATCTCATTGGCAGTGAAATGGCAGGAAAACTTCGTGATCTGAGCCTTGCCATATATAAAAAAGGAGCTGAATATGCCCTGTCAAAGGGAATCATAATTGCTGATACAAAATTTGAATTCGGTATCCTGGACGGAGAAATTATTCTGATTGATGAAATACTGACTCCTGATTCCTCAAGGTTCTGGCCTCTTGATGATTATGACCCCGGAAGAACCCAGAAAAGCTTTGATAAACAATTTGTCAGAGACTGGCTCATAAACTCAGGATGGGATAAAACCCCGCCTGGCCCCAAGCTTCCGGAGGATGTGATAAAAACAACTTCAGATACATATAAACAGATATATACACGTCTGACTGGTGAGCATGTCTGATTATTTCTGTGAAAAGGATTCTGCCTGCATTGATCTTTCAGATGAAAGATATAAAATCTGCCCTCAGCAAAGGGATCTTGGCTTTCTTGCAGAAGCTGTAAAGCGGCACAGTTTTTCAGAACATATATCCCTTCGCATGATGGAGAAGGACAGGTTCATTGTTGTGTCAGGCTTTGACCTTGTAAAGGCTCATGTTCAAAACAGGGCAGACAAGATACCTGTATGCATACTTGATGATGATTCATATGATGAATTCGGGTACTTTGCCCATGCTGTGGCATGTCTTGCATTCAGGCGTCCCTTGACCCTTTATGAGCTGATTACAGGCCTGTCCGGCCTGTCCCGGTTTTCTGATCCTGAAACCATTGCACAATTATCACCTGGTATTTTCAATGCAAGGCTGAATAAGGATTTTATTGAGGAGCTGCTTTTGATTGCTTCTTTGCCTGATCCTGCCATGGATCTTGTTTTAAACGAACAATTGTCTGTAAGGGCAGGGGTCAGGCTTGCCAGGTGTGATTCTGAAATGAAAGCTATTATTCTGCAGGTTTTTTCAGGCATAAAAGCCTCTCAGAGCAAACAGCTTGAAATTATGCAGAATATAAAAGAAATCTGTGCAAGAGATAATTTAAGACCTAAAGACTTCATCAACCAGGAAGCCTGCATCAGGATTCTTGAGAGCGATTCCCTTAACATGGCAGGCAGAACCGCAGCATTGCGCGCCTGGATTGCTGAGCAGAGATTTCCACGCCTTTCAGAGGCCAAAGCTCACTTTGGCAATAAACTGAAATCACTTAAATTCGGGAATAAAATCACTCTGACACCTCCTGAAAATTTTGAAGGCCAGACATATAAAATTTCGTTTTCAGTGAACAATTACAGTCAGTTTGAAGAAAAACTTGATCTGCTTGGCAGAGCACTGAAAAATGAAACCCTGAAAAGCATTTTAAATAATGAAAATTAACAAAATCTTTATTGACAGGGGCCTGCCTGATACCGAGGAAATTGATTATATCATTTCCAGTCTGAAACTTGTGCCTGAAAAAGTGGAAAATTCTGCACTGGTATATGAATTTATCAACAATGATTCAGATCCTGTATCAAGGGCCAAGACCACACTTTATATAACTGAAAACAAAGGCAGTATCATCCGCAAATGTCCCGGTACCCGGTTTTATACCTGCTGCGACTACACCATACTTCACACTGGAACTTTCTGCACAATGGACTGTTCATACTGCATACTCCAGGCATATTTTCATCCTCCGGTACTCCAGTATTTCACAGGCCTTGACAGGTTTGGTCACAGTCTGGACAAAATATTTAAGGAAAACACAATATTCAGGATAGGAACCGGGGAATACACTGATTCTCTCATCTGGGAAAAAATTTCCCTTCAGCCCGGTTTTCTTGTCAGAAAATTTGCAGACCAGAACAATTGCATACTGGAACTTAAAACCAAAACTGTCAACATTGATTCTCTTCTAAACCTTGATCACAATGAA
This sequence comes from uncultured Desulfobacula sp., assembly GCA_964408295.1. Lineage (GTDB taxonomy): Bacteria > Desulfobacterota > Desulfobacteria > Desulfobacterales > Desulfobacteraceae > Desulfobacula. The sequence goes on from CAYOYY010000022.1 coordinate 27,176, forward strand.
AAAACAATTATTTCCTGGTCTTTGAACACACCTGAGATAATTTCGTCCCAGGAACGGGGTACAGCAGGGCTTACAGCCAGACTCAAGGCAGCAGCAAAGGCTGAAGCTGCTGGATACAGGCTTGGGTTCCATTTTGATCCTGTAGTCATATATCCAGGGTGTGAAAATGACTATAAAAATGTGATTAAAATGATTTTTGATCATGTAAGTGCTGAAAATATTGTATGGATCAGCATAGGCACATTCAGGTTCATGCCGGGACTCAAGCAGATAATTGAAACAAGATTTAAAGAGTCCACAATATGTTATGGAGAATTCATCCTCGGGCTTGACAATAAAATGCGGTATTTCAAACCCTTGAGAATTGAAATCTACAAGGCTATTATTTCATGTATAAGACAATATGCGCCAGAGCTTCTCATATATTTCTGCATGGAAGACTGTGAAGTATGGGAGAAATGCATGGGATTTTTTCCTGCCAGGGAAGGGGAGCTTGGGCATATGCTGGACAAAAGTGCGGCAGAACACTGCAGTCTGGATA
>CAYOYY010000022.1:27816-47655 GCA_964408295.1 uncultured Desulfobacula sp.
TATTTTGATTCTTTTTCCGCATTGACCTTTTCTATTACCTTCTTGGCGAGATCAGGCGGAACAACATCATATTGTTCAAATTCCATGGTAAATGTGCCGCGGCCTCCTGTCATTGAGCTCAAATCAGGTGCATAGCGCAGCATTTCAGCCATTGGCACAAGGGCGTTGATAATCTGTTTGTCACCTTCTGAATCCATTCCAAGCACTCTGCCGCGCCTGGAATTGAGATCTCCCATGATATCTCCTGTACTGTCCTCAGGCACTTTTACAGATACCTTCATGATGGGCTCAAGAAGAGTTGGCTTGGCTTCTGCAGCGGCATTTTTAAACGCAAGGCTGCCTGCTGTTTTAAAAGCCATTTCAGATGAATCAACTGAATGATATGAACCAAAATCAAGAGTGACCCTGAAATCAACACATGGAAAGCCTGCAAGTATGCCTGTCTGTGAAGCTTCCCTGATTCCTGCCTCAACAGCCGGAATATAATTTTTCGGGATAACACCGCCCACAATTTTGTCAACAAATTCAAATCCTGATCCTGTTGGAAGCGGTTCAAGCACAATCCAGCAGTCTCCGTACTGGCCATGGCCGCCTGACTGTTTTTTATGTTTCCCCTGTACTCTTACTTTTTTCTTAAAGGTTTCACGGTATGGAACCTTGGGCGTTTCAATGTTCATTCCCACATTGAATTTTCTCTGGATTTTTTCTGCTGTAACTTCAATGTGCACAAGGCCGCGTCCGGAAAGAATCGTCTGTTTTGTTTCCTCGTTACGTTCAAGCTTAAGGCCTGTGTCCTCTTCAAGGATTTTTCTTACGGCCTCATGGATCTTGTCTTCATCGCTTTTTGATTTTGGAAAAATTGCAAATGAAATAACAGGAGGCATCGGCTCTGGTGCTGGAAACTGGATCTGCTGTCCTGCAGTCAGGGTATCTCCTGTAAGTGTGCCCTTAAGTTTTGCCACAGCAACAATGGAGCCGGGCAGGGCTTTGGTAATCGAGTTCTGATCCTTGCCTGCAATTTCAAGAAGCTGTGAAAATCTTTCTTTTATATCCTTGGTTGTATTTACGATATTGCCTTCTTTTCCAAGTGTGCCTGAGATAACACGGAACAAAGACAGCCTGCCTGCATATGGGTCCACGATTGTATTAAAGACAAAACCTGTAAATTCAGCATCAGGATCAGGAGAAATCATGACCTCATTTCCCTGTGCATCCTTTGCGATCCAGTCTCCTCTGTCAAGGGGAGAAGGCATGTAGTCTATGATGAAATCAGAAATCTTGTCCACTGCTATCATCTTTGTTGCTGAACAGCAGATGGCAGGGTAAAATTTTGCATCAAGCACCCCCTGTCTGAAGGCTGCCTTGATTTCATCTTCACCTATCTCTTCTCCTTCAAGATATTTTTCAAGCAGTTCATCATCAAGCTCTGCCACATCTTCGATGAATTCTTCCTTTGCAGCTTCAATTGCATCTGCCATATCTGATGGAATATCAATTTTGGATGCATTGCCTTGTGCATCATATTCAAATGCCTGGCCGGAAATTATATTGACATATCCTCTGAAACTGTCTTCAGAACCTATGGGTAAAAAAACAGGAACTATCTTTTTTTTCAATGCGGTTTTGCATGCTTCAATGCAGGTATTGAAATCAGCTCTTTCCCTGTCCAGTTTATTTACAATTACAAAACCGGGCAGATTGTATTCAAGTGCGCTTGCCGCAGCTTCCTCAGTCATGGCAGATGGGCCGCCCACTCCGTCTATTACAAAGGCCATGCCGTCTGCAACAGGGAAACAGGTTTTTGAAGCGGAGAAAAAATTCTGGTCACCAGGAGTATCCATCAAGGTAATTGTATGCTTGTTATGCGTATACTTGATCAATGATGTATTGATACTTTGCTGTTTTTTTGTTTCTTCAGGCTGAAAATCCATCACAGTATTGCCTTCTTCAACCTTTCCCAGCCGTTTGATAACTTTGGCCTTAAACAGTATTGCCTCAGCAAGAGTTGTTTTTCCGGCACCGCCATGACCAGCCAGAGCCACATTCCTCATGGTTTTGATTTCTTCGCTCATTACTGCTCCTCATAAACAATTAATAAAAGTTATATTTAAATAATCGAATTTAAATAAAATTAACAGTATTATTTTAAATTTCTTTAAAATTAAGGGATATTATGTATTCCCTGTTGCCTTTGGGGCCTTTGACAGGGGAGGGTACAACCTGATTTACATCATATCCTCTGTTTTTAAAAAAATTTTTTATATCCTGAATCACCTGATGCCTGATTTCAGGATCTTTTACAACACCTCCTTTACCAATATTTTTTCTGCCGGCTTCAAACTGGGGCTTGATCAGCGCCAGAATCATGGTTCCGTTTCTCATGAATTTTTCAGCCGACGGAATTACAACCTTAAGTGAAATAAATGAAGTATCTGCCGTGACAAGGTCCACCCTGCGGTTGATCCTTTCAAATTCCATGTAGCGGATATTTGTCCTTTCAATCACCACAACCCTTTTATCCTGCCGCAATTTCCAGTCAAACTGGCCATATCCCACATCAACAGCATACACCTTTGAAGCTCCGTGCTTAAGCAGGCAGTCGGTAAATCCGCCTGTGGATGCTCCGATGTCAAGGCATACAAGCCCCTTTACGTCGACCGGGATGGTTCTGATGGCATGGTCAAGCTTCAGGCCGCCCCGGCTCACAAAGGGATTGTCATCCTGTTTTACACAAATATGTGCATCAGACGGGATAAGAGTGCCTGGTTTGTCAGCCAGAACATTGTTCACCAGCACTTTTCCAGCCATTATCAGGGCCTTTGCCCTCTGTCTGGATTTTGCATATCCCTTTTCAAGCACAAGGCAGTCCAGACGGGTCTTATTTTTATGCCTATCCTTCAATTTCAAGCCTGGCTGATCAGTTCCATGGCTGCCTTTACAACAGCATCGCTATCAATTTCATAGTCATGGCGCAGAACTTTCTGAGGGCCGTGCTCAACAAACTGATCCCTTATCCCTATTCTTTTCACCTTGAAATCATTCAGGCCGTTATCAATCAGGGTTTCAATAACGGCAGACCCAAACCCTCCGTCCAGCACATGTTCCTCAACAATGACAATCTTTTTCAGTTTTGATGCATATTCAAGTATCAGACGGGTGTCCAGAGGCTTTACAAATCTTGCATTTATTATTGCCGTGCTGATATTTTCTGCATCCAGAATTTTTTCTGCCTTTAATGCCTCGTTTACAGACTGACCAATGGCAATTATAAGAATATCTGTCCCATCCTTTAAAACCTGTGCCTTACCAATTTCAACAGGACTTGGAATATCCTGAATCTCCACTCCTTCTGCCGTACCTCTGGGATATCTTACGGCAGCAGGCCCGTCATGATTAATGGCTGTGACAAGCATTCTTGCAAGCTCGTTTTCATCCTTTGGAGCCATTATTACCATATTGGGCATGAGACGAAGGTAAGAATAATCAAAAAGCCCGTGATGAGTGGGTCCGTCCTCTCCGACTATACCCCCGCGGTCAATTGCAAACACCACATGATGAGCCTCAATGCAGACATCATGAAGAATCTGGTCAAAGGCTCTTTGAAGAAAAGTTGAATAGATCGCCACAACAGGAACAAGGCCCTTTGAAGCAAGGCCTGCTGAAAAGGTAACAGCATGCTGCTCTGCAATGCCAACATCAAAAAACCTGTCAGGAAACTGTTCTGCAAATCTGACAAGACCTGTTCCTTCAGGCATGGCAGCGGTTACGGCAACTATTTTTTCATTGTTTTGAGCCAGCCTGACCATCTGTGAGCCAAAAACACCTGTGTATGTTGGAATCCCGTTGGGTTTGGCATTGCTTTTTCCTGTTTCAACGGCAAATGAACCGACACCGTGGAAATAAACAGGGTTTTTTTCTGCCGGTTCATAACCCTTGCCCTTTGTGGTTGTTACGTGCAGAAGAACAGGGTCATTGGGGTGTCTGATATTTTTTAATATATCAATGAGATGATCAAGGTTATGACCGTCAATTGGGCCGAAATAATCAAAATTGAACGCCTCGAAAAGCATGCCCGGAGTGATAAAGGTTTTAAATGATTCTTCAGAGCGTTTGGCGATATTGTATATTTCATCTCCTATTTTGGGCAGAGACTTTAAAAATGCACCAAACTGGTTTCTCATGGTCTGAAGGTATTTGGCGGAAAAAGTCCGGCTCAGAAAAGAGGACAGGGCTCCAACATTCGGGGAAATGGACATGTCATTATCATTTAATATGACAATCAGGCTGCGTTTCAGGTCTCCGGTCTGATTAAGCCCCTCATATGCAAGCCCGGCAGTAAGGGAGCCGTCTCCAATGACACACACAACATCTGAGCTGTCATTTGTGAGGTATTTTGCACAGCTTACACCGAGACCTGCTGAAATGGAAGTTGAAGAATGTCCCACGGTAAATCCGTCACACGGGTTTTCCTTTATTTTTGTGAATCCTGATATGCCCTTGTACTGACGAAGTGTGTCAAAACGCCCGTTTCTGCCGGTAAGCATTTTATGGGCATAGGACTGGTGTCCCACATCCCATATCAAAGTGTCTTCAGGAAGATCAAATACATAATGGATTGCAAGTGTCAGCTCAACAGCGCCGAGGCTTGAGGCAAGGTGGCCTCCGTTCTTTGAAACCACATCAATCATTCTGGCGCGTATCTGGCCGGCAAGCTGTTTTAACTGATCCCTGGAAAGCTGTTTTATATCAGCAGATGAATTTATATTTTCAAGAAGATTCAAGGTTTACCTCAGTATAATTAATGATCTCTTTTTACTATATATTCGGCAATGGCAATCAAAGGCCCTGCTGCTTCACCTTCAAAAAAAGAAACATAATCAATGGCTTCGGCAGCAAGGTCTGCTGCAAATTTTTTTGAAGCATCAAGGCCAATGAGAGACGGGAAGGTAAGCTTGTCATTTTCAATATCAGATCCAGCTGCCTTTCCCATGATCTCGGGATTGCCCTCAATATTTAAAATATCGTCCACAACCTGAAATGCAAGTCCTATCCGGTCAGCATAATTTACAAGGATTTCAATCTGTTCAGGGAGTGCCCCTGCGCTTATTGCGCCTGATTCCAGGCTTGTCCTGATCATTCTGCCGGTTTTGAGAGAATGAAGCTTTTTAAGGCATGCAAGCCTGTCTTCATTAAAACCTGGAACATGCACCTGCATATCCATCATCTGGCCTTCAACCATTCCATTTACCCCGGCTGCTGCTGCAATTTTTGAAACAAGCTTTATGCGGGTTTCAGCATCAGGATAAATCTCAAAAACACTTTCAGGTGAAGACAGGATATAAAATGCATGAGTTAAAAGGGCATCTCCGGCAAGGATGGCTGTGGCCTCGCTGAACATCTTGTGGCAGGTGGGAAGGCCTCTTCTCAGGTCATCATCATCCATGGCAGGCAGGTCATCATGGATAAGTGAATATGTATGGATCATTTCAATTGCACATGCAGCAGGAAGGGCAGGCATATAATCCCTGCCGCAGGCCTGGGCTGCTGCAATTGCCAGTATGGGACGCAACCTTTTTCCTCCTGCCATCAGCGAATGTGCCATTGCCTTGACAAGCTCACGGTTCCGGCTGCACTGGTTCAGGATTTTTTTCAGGCATTCATTAACCAGGTCCTGTTTCCGTGTCAAATATGGTTTAAGTTCAAACCTTGTCTGAGTCATCTTCAAATATGCCTTTTTTTATATTACCCTGGCTGTCTTTTGTAAGTATGGTGATCTTTTTTTCAATTTTATCCAGCATATCCATACAATATTTTGCCTGTTTCATTCCTTTTTCATACTGGTCCACAGCCTGCTCAAGGCTGAGCTGTCCTGACTCCATCTGCCTTACGATATTTTCAAGGTCTTTTAAAGCTTTTTCAAATGTTTTTTTTTCACCCATTTATTTTTTCCACCTTTGTTATCAACCGGCCTTTTGCCAGAATTGTTTCCAGAGAATCGCCCGTGCATACATCACGGGCATCCCTGATCAGCCGTCCGTCATCAGCGGATCTGACAATGCAATATCCCCGTTCAAGGACGGACAGAGGGTTAAGGGCTGCAAGCTTGAGCTCAGATTGCGCAAGTCTTTCCCTTGCCTCTGAAATATGCCGGGTCATCAGGTTGCGCAGCCTTGATTCATAATCCTCAAGCCTTAACCGGCTTTCATAGATGAGTGAATCAGGACGCTTCAGGCCTGCTGCAAGTTCCCGGACATTTTGTGCAAGATGTTTGAGCTTTGTTCTGAAACCCATGGCAAGTCTGTCTTCAAGTCCGTGAATATGCCTGACAAGACTGTTTTTATCAGCAACTGCAAGTTCAGCAGCAGCAGAAGGGGTAGGTGCCCTTAAATCCGCAACAAAATCTGCAATGGTGAAATCAGTTTCATGACCGATTCCTGTGATGACCGGTATGGCAGAATCAAAAATGGCCTGGGCCACAATTTCTGTGTTAAAAGCAGAAAGGTCCTCAAGGGAGCCTCCGCCACGCGCAAGAATAATCAGATCACAGTCCTTTATATTATTGGCGGTTTCCATTGCATCCTTTATCTGCATCGGGGCTGATTCTCCCTGTACCTGAACAGGAATGATCTCAAGCCTGCAGTTGGGAAACCGCCTTTTACTGACCTTTATGATATCTTTTAAAGCTGCACCTGTGCCAGAGGTTATGACAATAATTTTCAAGGGTAAAACCGGAATTTCCTTTTTATATTGTTCATCAAAAAAACCTTTTCTGGCAAGCCTTTCCTTTAGCTGCTCAAATGCAAGCTGAAGGGCTCCTGCGCCGTCCGGTTCAATATGCTCAAAAATAAGCTGATAGGTTCCCCTTGGTTCATAAAGGGCAAGCCTTGCAAGCCCCATGATTTTCATTCCGTTTTCCAGGTTGAATTTAAGAGATCTTTTCTGATTTTTGAACATCACGGCATTTATTATTGTTTCCTGATCCTTTAATGTGAAATAGGAATGCCCGGATGCCGGAACAGCATAATTGGAAATTTCCCCGACTATCCATACAAAGGCAAAATTTTCTTCCAGAATGGATTTAATCTGCTTTGTCAGGCTTGAAACCGTATAAATCTGTCTGTTCTGTTTTTCTGCCATTTCAAATAAACCCGTAACAAATTACAGCAAAGTTTTTATTTATAAAACAAAGACAGCAATTTAACAATAAATTTATGTACAAACAAAAATTGGCGGTTGAATGCGGTTGAATCAAGAAAAGCCCGTATATTTCATTAAGGTCTGATAATATATATTATGTAAACTTTTAATACACGAACAAAAACCGGGCAGGCCAAGTTAATCAAATTGTAACCTTGAAATCCCGCCCTTTCGTGTTATATTACCAGTCAAACATGATGATTTGACAACACAGCTAATTTTTCAGGAGGAATTTAAAACATGAATTCATACACTTCTTTTTCACAGACCAGTGTAATGGCAAAAACCAATGCCTTCATAAGAAGCGTATACAATTGGATGGCCATCGGCCTTGCCCTGACCGGGTTTACTGCTTACTATGTATCCCACAGTCAGGCCATGATCAATCTTGTGTACAGAACACCCGGCATCATGATGGTTCTAATTTTTGTGGAGCTCGGGTTTGTATTTTTTCTTGCCGCAAGGATTCAGAAAATAAAAGCATCCACAGCCACTGGCCTGTTCGCTGTATATGCAATATTAAATGGTGTGACCCTGTCATACATTTTCATGGTCTATACAGCAAGTTCCATTGTGTCGACATTTTTCATCTGCGCTGTAACATTTCTTGCCTGCAGTATTTACGGCATGGTCACCAAAAGAGATCTGACTTCCCTTGGCGGATTCATGTTCATGGGTCTGATAGGCATCATAATAGCTTCTGTGATCAATATGTTCCTGCACAGCTCTGCAATGCAGATGGTGATTTCATATATAGGGGTTGTGGTTTTTGTGGGCCTTACTGCATATGATACCCAGAAGCTTAAAGACATGTCAGTTACAATTCCGGGCGATGCCACAGGCGCAATGATACGCAAGGGCGCCATAATGGGTGCGCTTGCGCTTTATCTTGATTTTATCAACCTTTTCATAATGCTGCTTCAGATCTTTGGCGGAAGCAGAGATTAAAGATTAAAGATTAAAGATTGTTTTCAATGCTGTCGCAGATTCTGCGGCAGCATGTTTCAACAAGGCCATGATCAGGGCCTTCAACCATTACACGGATAAGGGGCTGGGTGCCTGAATAGCGTATAAGCACCCTGCCCCTGTTTTTCAGGCTGTTTTCCACCTGCTTTATTGTATCTGCAATTATCTGGTTTTTCCTGAAATCAGGCCTTGACTCATCTACCTTTACATTCATCAGAACCTGGGGATATATGGTTATGTCAGAGGCAAGATCTGAAAGTTTTTGGCCTGTACCAATCATTACTTCAAGCAGTTTCAGGGCTGAAAGCATACCGTCTCCGGTGGAATGATCATTCAAAAAAATCATATGGCCTGAGTCTTCTCCGCCTATCACAGCATTATTCTTTCTCATCACTTCAAGAACATTTCTGTCCCCGACATCTGACTTGATATGACTGATTCCCATGGATTCAAGGAATTTTGTAAGCCCTATGTTGCTCATGATTGTACTTACAACTATATTGTTTTCAAGCAGGCCTGCGGCTTTTGCATATTTTGCGCATACAGCAAGGATTACATCCCCTGAAAGCTCCGAGCCCTTCTCATCCACAGCTATGAGCCTGTCTGCATCTCCATCAAAAGCAAGCCCGATATCGGCATTCTGCTGAACAACTGCCTGTCTCAGGTTATCAGTATGCTGTGACCCACAATTTTTATTGATATTTTTTCCGTCTGGATGGTTATATATGAATGAAGCATCAAAAAAGGTCTTATTGAAAACAAGAGGGGCTGTTCCTGAGGCAGCTCCGTTGGAACAGTCAATTACAAGCCTGAGTTTTTTATCGGGTTTCCTGAAAGGAAACTTTGATTTTAAAAAATCACAATAACGTTCAAGGCCGCCATGCATTTCATTTATTTTTCCTGTATCCTCACCTGAAATCTGTGTGTTGGAAAAAATAAAATCCTCAATCATTTTTTCCTGATTCAGGGACAGCTTCATACCCTTGGAACCGAATATCTTTATCCCGTTGTCCTGATAAGGGTTATGTGAGGCTGAAATAACTATCCCTGCACCTGCATTGTCTTCATTGCGGCACAGAAATGCAATTCCGGGTGTTGGAATGATGCCTGCCAGCTTAACATTTATGCCGGTTGAGGCAAGACCGGCAGCCAGTGCTGATTCAAGCATATCGCCGGAAATTCTGGTATCTTTTCCAATTACAGCAGATTCACTTCCCTGTTCCTTTACAAAGATGCCAACAGCCTGTCCGATTTTTAATGCAAGTTCACAGGTAATGGGGTAAGTGTTGGCAACGCCACGGATTCCATCGGTTCCAAAAAGTTTTCCCATTGATTGAATGATCCTGTCAAATTAATAGTTTTTCACTTATATTTTTTTCAATCTCATAAAGGCATAGGCTGCCTTTTTCCTTGTCTTTTTTTTCAAGGCCCTGGATAAAGGCAATATATTCTTTTCTGTTCAGATTCAGTTTTTTTTCAATTATCCTGATAAAAATTTCCTCATTTTTATCAGGATTTTTATTCTCTGATTCCCTGGCAAAAACATCAAGAGCTGATTTTGATTTCTCAATTGCCCTGTCATGAAGCAAGATCAGGGCTGAATTTTTATCCTTTGCCCCGGACAAAAGAATTTTTCTGGAAACTTCAAGCTTTTCGCAGAAAATTTTAAATCTTTTGATTCTTTCCTTAATGCACGAATCAAGATTTTTCTGCATTCCCTTTACAAGTTCTGTTGAAAAATAATCACAGGCAAAAAGAGGCCTTATATGCCTGTACCAGAACTTAAGAGAGATAAGCCCTGCAATATAATGAATATTGTTATTGAATATATGGCCTATGTTTCTGTATACATGCGGCTGTCTTGCAAGGGAAATTTCCTTTGACGAGCCTGAGCCGAATATAAGCCTGTTTTCCCTTAATTCATCTTTCCGTATTATTGAACCTGCGGCTGTTATGCATCCATATGCAATCCTTACAGGGCCTGCAATACCACCCTGCCCTCCAAGAAAAATAGGCCTGGATTCAAGCATCACACCCCTGTGAACATCTCCCATCATGGAGGCAGTTGCCTTGTCCTGGTTGGGAGTGTAGTTGAAATGGATAAATGAAGACCCGATTTCTGAATGATCTTTACGGCTGGTTCCACCTGCCATGAAACAATCACAGAAATTGATCAGGCTTCCCAGGGTCACAAAGGGGAATAAAATGGTCTGTTTCAAGCCCACTGTGTGGGCTGCACAGGCCTGTTCCTCCAGTATGGTGCCCTCCCTGACATGGGCTCCTGAACCAAAGTGATTGCTGCCTGCCAGCACAGCCTGACAGAAAAAACCTCCGCTCACCCTGCAATCTGTGCCTACAATTGTATTGTCAAGCGTTACAGGTCCTTCATGGCCTATGGTGGTTCCGGCCATGATAAGTGTTCGTCTGCCCATGATCCTTGCACCTGGAAAAATCGTAACATTTTCCCCGGAAATGCGTTCAGGATCAACATCGTCTGAAACATATACAGATTCAGGGTCTGGAAAATTCACCCCTTTTCTGACAAGAGAAGTGATTGTTGTATTTTTCATATCCCCATAAATAAAGGGCAATGGCCTGAATTGTCAACAAAATCATAAAAATTTATACACAACACTTGCCCAGGTCAGGCCTGCTCCTAAACCTGCAAACAGCACTGTTTCACCTGACCTGCCTGTTCTGCCCTGGTGCACAGCTTCATGAAGGGCAATGGGGATACTTGCTGCTGTGGTGTTTCCGTATTTCTGTATATTATGAAAAATTTTTTCTTCATCCAGCTTCAGGAACTGCCCAAGAGCCTGATTGATTCTCATATTGGCCTGGTGAGGAATTATAAGATCAATTTCATCAAGTGAAATTTCTGCCTTTTCCAGGGATTCATTAATAACCTTTGGCAGCATTCTCACAGCCTTTTTAAATATGGCAGGGCCATCCATTACAGGATAATACCTGGGATCGCTCAAGGGAACATTATCAGGCAGACGTTTTGGAAGCCTTGAGGCTGGAAGCTCGGTCATGAGCGCCTTGGCATAGTTGCCGTCAGCATGAAGAGCCGAAGAAAGGACCCCGACTTTTTCATCTGTTTCAACTGCTTCAATGCAGACAGCCCCTGCCCCGTCACCAAAAATAACGCTGACATCCCTTCCGCGGGTGGACTTGTCAAGCCCTGATGAATGCACCTCTGCTCCAACCAGCAGAATTTTTTCAGCAAGGCCAGCCTTGATATAGGCGTCAGCCGTGGCAAGCCCGTAAAGAAATCCAGTGCATTGCTGCCTTATATCAAGAGCAGGTGTTGAATCAAGCCCTAACATGGCCTGCATGAGGCAGCCGGATCCTGGAAACATTATATCCGGACTCAAAGTTGCAAATATGATAAAATCAAGGTCCTGGGCAGTCCATCCTGCATCTTCAAGTGCAATTTTTGAGGCCTCGAATCCAAGATCAGAGGAGCCTGTTTCTCCTTCTATCCAGTATCTCTGCTCAATTCCGGTCCTCTGCCGTATCCACTCATCCGAGGTCTCCATTATTTTTTCAAGGTCATTATTGGTTACCAGATTGGGTGGAACAAACATCCCAGTACCTTTTATAATGCTTTTTTTCATTGAGTCTTCCTTGTTGGTTTTAAATTATCATATTGATAAATCACGCTGTCTGCTATATTATGCACGCTTTATAGTAAAATTTTTATATTTAGGCAAGAACCCATACAAAATGGCAGCTCAAACTTTTTTTCTCATTTCAGGTATTGCACTGCTTTGCATCGGCTCATCCATGCTTGTGGAAGGAGCTGCATCCACAGCAGCAATGTTTGCCGTAAGGCCTGTTATTGTCGGTCTTACCATTGTTTCCCTTGCAACTTCAGCTCCTGAGCTGCTGGTAAGCCTTGTGGCTGCTTTCAAGGGTTCAGGCAGTATTTCACTTGGCAATATCATAGGCAGCAATATCATAAACATTGCCCTTGTACTGGGAATCAGTTCTGTTATCCGGCCTGTGAAAATTAAAAAACAGGTTATATGGATTGAGATACCTTATATGATATTTGTTTCTGTGGTATTCTGGGTTTTATGCATGGATCTGCGCATTGGAAGAGCTGACGGCATCATCCTGCTGAGCCTGCTGGCCGTGTTCCTGATTTACGGAATTAAAACTGCCAGGGATACTGACGGGTCTGATTCTGCAATCAGCCGCACAGGCAATTCATTTTTTAAAAACCTTTTTTTTATTATTGCAGGCATAATAATGCTTTCATATGGAGCCAATTTTGTTGTAAGAGAAGCCATTGATATTGCGAACAGAATAGGGCTGTCCCAGACTTTTATTGGTATTTCAGTCGTGGCCCTTGGCACTTCCCTGCCTGAGCTTGCCACATCAGCCATGGCTGCTGCAAAAAATGAAAGTGATATTTCCGTGGGAAATGTGGTCGGATCCAACCTGTTCAATATCTGCCTTGTCATGGGTACAGTCGGGGTTTTCAATCCCATGGATGTGAACAGGCAGCTTCATTTTTTTCAGTTTCCGGCAATGATAGTCATCAGTCTGATACTGGCAGCTTGCGCAGGACTCAATAAAAAAATCGGCAAAAAAGCCGGGGGATTTTTCATAATATTTTTTGTTTCTTATATATTAATTTCATATTTGAAATAAGATTGACAATTTCGTAAATTTTTATTTTTTCTCTTGCAAGGTTCAGTCAATATATTATATGGAGTAAATATTAAAAAAATCCCTTTATTAAGAATTGGAGAGGCATCTAAATGACGGAGCCGAACAGACTTCTGATAGTTGATGATAATGAAGACATTTTATCAACCTTTTATGAATTTTTTAATTCAATGGGTTATCAGGTGAAAACTGCGGTTGACGGATTTGCCGCCTTGAAACTTTTAAGGGATAAATCCAATTTTTTTGATTGCCTGATCACAGATCTTGTCATGCCGAACATAAGTGGCGTAGGACTTATTTCCATTGTTAAAAAAGAATACCCGCATCTCAAGATCATTGCAATGACCGGGTATGGAGATCAGCCTGGAGCACTGGCTTCGGAAGCGGAAGCCGATGTTGTTCTGTTCAAGCCGGTTGATCTGTTTAAAATTGAAAATATGGTTTCTGAATTGATGGCAAAAAATGACCAGAAATGAAAATAAATTAAAGAAGCAGCTATGACAACACCTTTAATCGGCGTCAGCAAACCAATATTAAAAATCAAGGAATTAATCAGCCACGTTGCAAATACCTGTCTTAATGTATTGATTACAGGAGAAACAGGGGTGGGCAAGGAAGTTGTGGCTCAGAACCTGTATGCTGAATCAGCAAGATCTGATAAGAATTTCGTAAAGATCAACTGTGCTGCCCTGCCTGAAACATTATTGGAAAGTGAGCTGTACGGGTATGAAAAAGGTGCATTCACAGGTGCACATAAAAGGCGTCCCGGAAAATTCAAAACAGCAGACAAGGGTGTTCTGTTCCTTGATGAAATCGGGGACATGCCTCTGTCGCTTCAGTCCAAAATGCTTCATGTTCTTCAAAGCGGAGAGTTTTCTCCTCTTGGATCTGATATGGAGTTCAAAACCGATGTATGGGTGATTGCTGCAACCAATCATAATCTTGAGGAAAGTATTTACAAAAAAACCTTTCGTGAAGATCTTTTCTATCGTCTGAATATCATAAAAATTGATATCCCCCCCCTGCGTGAAAGAAAAGAGGATATCCCGTCTCTTATTGAATATTATTACAGGCTTTATCAGTCTGAATATCCTGAAAACAGAGGAACCAAACCCAATTCTGACATACTTGCCAAACTTTGCAATTATCCGTGGCCTGGCAATGTACGTCAGCTTCAGAACTGCATAAAAAAACAGATGGTTCTCAATTCATGGGAAAAAATCTTTGAGGAACTTCCAAAGGAATACCCTGACATACCTGCCGAGATACAGACATCAGATGCTGGTGAAACAGATGGTGCAAAAAATGGCGGGGCCCTGCCATATGACCGTTCAAGCATTATTTCTGAATTTGTTGATCTTTCCACAAGCTCAGACAAATTATTTGAAGACATCTCTTTAAAAAAGATCAAAAAACTGGCTTCTGACAGGGTTGAAAAAGAAGTTATTCTGTTTGTCCTTGACAAGGTTGGCTGGAACAGGTCAAGGGCTGCAAAAATTCTGAAAATCAGCTATAAAACCCTGCTTTACAAAATGAATGAGTTTAAAATCCATCCTCCTGTAAAATAGTTGCATTTCATTGTTATTATCCTTTACTTAATTAATTTTTTTACATATAAAATAAGCTTGTATCAGGGGATAACAGCTTATTTTCTTTCAGGATTCAGCAATTGGCATCAAAATTTTTGAGTTGAATTTAATAAAATTTTTGATTTTGATTGAGGTTTCCACAAATTTTTAAAAGATTATAAGCATTTTTAAACATTTTTTAAGGAGGTACCATGAAAAAACTTGTTTGTTTAACGGCTGTGGCATTTGCGTTTGCCATGATGTTTTCTTCTCTTGGCTTCTGTGCAAGAAAAACCATTATCAGAATCGGAATCAATGCTCCTTTGACAGGCGATATTCCAAAGGTTGGAGAAGGAACAAAATATGCTGCAATGCTCTGGCTTGAAGACATCGAAAAAGCAGGTGGTCTCAAGGTAGGAGACAAAACCTATGAGGTTGCCCTTGTAATCGAGGACAATGAATCAAAGGCAGAATCTGCTGTCAAGGCAAACACCAAAATGATCACCCAGGATGACGTTCTTGCCATAATAGGCCCCCAGTCATCCAAACAGGCTGTTCCTGCAGGGGAAGTGGCAAACAAGTATAAGACTGTCATGATAAGCCCGTGGTCAACAAACCCCAACACAACCCTTGACAGGCCTTATGTGTTCCGCGGATGCTTCCTTGATCCTTTCCAGGGTCCTGTTATTGCAAATTTTATCACAGAGGAGTTCGGGTTCTCAAAAGCTGCTGTTCTCTATGATGTTGCATCTGATTATCCAAAGGGACTTGCCGAGGTTTTCAAGGCTGCATGGGAGAAAAAACACGGCCCGGGTTCTGTGGTTGCCTTTGAAAGCTTTACCACCAAGGACACAGACTTTTCATCACAGCTTACCAAGATCGTCAAGTCAGGTGCACAGGTGCTTTTTACACCCCAGTATTATAATGAGGTACCTCTGATTGTTCATCAGGCCAAGGAACTTGGATGGAAAGGCCCCATTGTGGGATCTGATTCATGGGGTTCTGCTGAAACTGTGAAGCTCTGCGGCAAGGACTGCTATGGTCTGTTCTTTTCATCCCATTATGCTGCTGCCGGTGCCAAGGGAGCAACCAAGGAATTCATTGACAGGTATAAAAAAACCTATGGATATGTTCCAGATGATGTTGCTGCCCTTACCTGGGATTCTCTGCGTCTGATCCAGCAGGCAATCCAGGATACAGGAAAAATCACAGGAAGAATTGCCAAGGACAGAACCGCTGTCAGAAACAGCCTTGCAAAAATCAAAAATTTTGCAGGAATTACAGGTAACATGACCTTCACTGAAGAAGGTGATCCAATCAAATGCGCTGTCATAGTCAGAATCAATGATCAGGGCGAATATGAATTCTACAAATCCAGTTGTCCATAAACCTGGTTATCTGGATTTACAGGCTTGAATACATTTGGCTGCTGTACAGTCAACCTGCTGTACAGCAGCAGTTTATTATCCATAAAACCGGAGTTGTGAATGGAAGCTTTTACGGATTTTGTACAATTTATCATTCAAAACCTGATTAATGCGCTCCAGAGAGGAAGCTTTTACGCTGTTATTTCCATTGGATATTCAATGGTTTACGGTGTTTTGATGCTGTTTAATTTTGCCCATGGTGATATTTTCATGGTGGGTACATATATAGGTTTTGGAATTGCAACCCTTTTTCTGGCATTGTTTTCAGGTTTTCTGCCTGCCCCGCTTATATTTGTTGCCACTGTGGTGACTACAATGTTCCTTGCTTCATGGATAGGGGTTTTTGTGGAAGTTGCAGGATACAGGCCCTTAAGATCGGCTCCAAGGGCATCGGCAGCCATCACAGGGCTTATGATCGGAATTATTTTTGAAACCGGCATTCTGATTCTGCTGGGAGCTACAAGGCTCAGTTTCCCGCCTCTGATGAAATCAGTTTCATATAATATAGGAGGGATATATTTCACAAATGTCAAGGTCATGATCATTGTGATCTCTTTTCTTCTCATGCTCGCCCTTCATGCCTTTATACAGAAAACCAAATGGGGCATGGCCATGAGGGCAATGTCCTATGATTTTCTTGCTGTTCCGCTGATGGGTGTGTCCATCAATATTATAGCTCCCCTGACCTTTGCTGTTGGAGCAGGCCTTGCTGCTGTTGCAGGCATCCTGTACGGACAGGCATATCCCATACTTGACCCTTACATGGGAGTTATTATCGGATGGAAAGCATTTGTGGCTGCAATTCTCGGAGGCAGAGGATCCATCAAGGGAGCAGCCCTTGCAGGATATCTTCTTGGGTTCATAGAAATATTTGTTGCAACAATATTCCCTTCAACCCTGCGGGATCTTATTGCATATTCCATTATTCTTCTCATCCTCACATACAAGCCCAGGGGATTTTTTGGAATGGAACACAGCACAAAGCTCAGGCTTTAATCATTTAACCGATTGTACAGGAAGCTTTCATGAAAATACTAACAAAATTTAAAAATACATTTTCCAATGTGCCGGTGCTGGGATGGCTGCTGGGCGTATTGGCTGCCGTATTGATCGAATATTACTGGGGCTATGATTATATTTCATATTATCTTGGCCTGCCTAAAATACCGGTTCTGTTCGGCGGCCTTATCATGCTGAAGACCCCTTCTCTCATTCCGGGAGTCATAGGCTATGATCTTGTCGTGTATGTCATACCGGTACTTGCTCTTGCCAAACTGACAACATCAATCACCAATCCGCTTGCCGGGCTGCTTGAAAAACTGCCCCTGTGGATTTCTGCCCTTATTCACCTGATTCTTTTTTACGGTGTGCTGGATTTATGGGCAGGAATAAATGATTACAGGGCTCTTGTTGTAAAACTTACACTGATTGCAATAATTCTTACTGTCAGCATAAATGTCATTAACGGGTATCAGGGAGAATTTTCATGTTCCCATCCAGGTTTCATGGCAATAGGAGCATATGTTTCCTCCATCTTTACCCTGTATTTCTTTGTTAATGATAAAATTTTCGGCACTGCTGTACTGTCTCCTTCATTGGGGCCATGGCTGTTTCCGTTTGCACTTCTTGCAGGGGGAGCTGCAGCAGCTGTGGGCTCACTTCTGGTGGCCATCCCCTCCTTTAAGACAAGGGGAGATTATCTGGCAATCATTTCACTTGCCTTCATGTTCATAGTGAAAAGTGCTGTGGAAAATCTTGATGTCATAGGAGGTGCAAGGGGTATGGGAGGCCAGGCTGATTACGCCACCCTGCCCGTAATCTTCATATGGACAATGCTTTGTATATGGATTGTTCATAATTTTGTCAGCTCAATTATGGGAAAAGCCTTAAATGCTGTCAGAGATGATGAGGCTGCCTCAGAATCAATGACAGTAAAAACAAGGCAGACTAAAATGACTGCCTTCATGTTCGGTGCTTTCTGGGCCGGGATTGCAGGCGGGTTATTTGCCCATGTGCTGGCTTATATAAATCCGGGAATGTTCAGCATAAACCGTCTTGCCGAGATTCTTGCCATGGTTTATTTCGGAGGACTTAATTCCATTGTGGGCTCCATTGTCGGTGCTGTGAGCATCAATTTTCTGGGAGAAGCTCTTAGGCCGCTTGAGCTTTTCAAGTGGATCATTATTCCGCTGATTCTGATTTTTGTAATGATTTTCCGCCCTTACGGCCTGATTTCATTCAAGGAAATCAATGCAAAAAAACTGTTGAGATCCAAACGTAAAAGAGAACAAGGAGCCTGATCATGTCCGCATTGCTTGAAGTAAAGAATATGACACATTATTTCGGTGGGTTGAGGGCTGTACACAATTATAATCTGAATATCGGGCCCCGGCAGATCACAGGGCTCATCGGGCCCAACGGAGCCGGGAAAACCACAATATTTAACCTGATCACAGGTGTTTATACCCCGACCGAAGGAACCATCACCCTTGAAAATGAAAATATCAAGGGTCTTGAAACCAATGAGATAGCTGCAAAGGGCCTTGGAAGAACTTTTCAGAACCTTGCCCTGTGGCGGCACATGAATGTTCTGGATCATGTTAAAATGGCTCATTATTCCCAGTTATCCTACGGCCTTGCAGGGGCTTTTTTCAATACAAAAAAATGCAGGGAACAGGAGGCCCGCATTGAGGAAAATTCATACAGGCTGCTTGAGCTTTTTGATATAAAACAGCATGCAGACCAGCTTGTGACAAATCTTCCCTATGGTGCCCAGCGCCGTGTTGAAATGGCAAGGGCAATGGCCACAAATCCTAAAATTCTTTTCCTTGATGAGCCCACAGCAGGCATGACTCCTGATGAGCTTGTCCAGATGATTAAAATCATCCGCCAGGTTCACAGGGATTTCAAGGTGGCAATTTTTCTGATTGAGCACAGAATGAAATTTGTCATGGAATTGTGTCAGTACATCCAGACCCTGGTGTTCGGCGAAATTATTGCCCAGGGCCCGCCCGAAGAAATACAGAACAACCCTGAAGTAATTGAAGCCTATCTTGGCAAGGAGGACCTGACCTGATGCAGCTTAATATTAAGAATCTAAAGGTTTCCTATGGAAATATAAAGGCGCTTCACGGCATAAGCTTTTCAGTTGAAGCAGGTGAAATTTTAACGATTATCGGAGCAAACGGAGCAGGAAAAAGCACAACCCTGCGGGCCATTTCAAGAATGGTTCCTGCAGAACCAGGGTCTGTGCTTGAGTTTGAAGGCACAGATATTCTCAAATACAGTACTGACAAGGTTGTTTCAAAGCTTGGGATTTCCCATGTTCCTGAAGGCAGACGGATTTTCGGCAATTTAACGGTTACGGAAAATCTTGCCCTTGCATGTTTTGCAAGAAAAGACACAGACCAGATAGCAAAAGACCGCAAATGGGTTTTTGATCTGTTTCCAAGGCTGGAAGAGCGCAAGGACCAGCTTGCAGGAACCCTGTCAGGAGGAGAACAGCAGATGCTTGCCGTTGGAAGAGGATATATGAGCGCAAGAAAAATCATGCTTTTAGATGAGCCGTCCATGGGCCTTGCCCCTCTTCTTATGCTTGAGATGTTTGATGCTTTAAAGGAAATCAACAGACAGGGAACAACCATTCTGCTTGTTGAGCAGAATGCAAGACTTGCCTTGAAATTTGCCCAGAGAGGATATGTGATAGAAAATGGATCTCTTGTGCTTGAAGGGCCTTCAGAAGAACTGCTGAACAATCCTGATGTCAAAAAAGCCTATCTTGGCGCATGAACATTGAAAATTTATCAGTGCGCAGAACCCGGGAAAAACATAAATTTCCCGGGTTTTTGTTTTGGCGGGCTTTTCAGGGCTTCTGCAAAGGAATATCCCATTTTTTCATGTATTTCCATACTGAAGTACGGCTCTTATGGATCCTGCGTCCAACTTCAGCCTTGTTCCAGTGACATTCTTCCAGCAGTTCCAGAAGCAACTGCCTTGTAATT
>CAYOYY010000023.1:0-44360 GCA_964408295.1 uncultured Desulfobacula sp.
CTATGGAAATGTGCTTGAAAAACCGTTCTCAGATGCAATCTCGATAATTGAAAACGACAATACATTTCCTGAAGAAAGCAACAGCGGATCAGAAAGTACCAGCAGCGCAACCGTAGTATCCGGCACAATCACAGTGGTAAATGGAATAAATATAATCCAGGGTTACCCGTTTCACTATTCCGGTCTGACACCCAATGAACTTGGAGCGCCCGTGGGAAGCTATGTTAAATCCCTTGGGACAACAGACATTGATACTGTCACTTCTGTCACGGTACTGCCCACGGATGCTGATTTTATCATGATAGCTCCTGCTGCATCAGGCAACAGCTATGCCATAAAATTTACAGACGGCAAATACATGCTCATCCAGCACACGGCAGGCACTCAGGTCGGCTCAACCATAAAATACAGGCTTCAGACAAACGGAACATCAAATTTCTAGGCCTTATTAAAACTGATTCACCACGGCTGCGGATTTTCAAGTTAATGCCACAGGAAAGACAAATATGAAAAAAATCATTCATATCATGATAACTGCAGCCGTATTTATTATACTTACAAGTGCCTGTCCTGCACAGGCAGGCACTTTGTTCACAAATTCCAGCGAGTTCACCAAAGCTGCAACCTATGGCATGAACTTTGCCACATACTCAGCTGAAAAAAAGAATGGCAAGGAAGCTGCAGCCAAGCTGGTTGAGTTCGATATCCTGTTTGATCTTGCAGGCAAGGGAGAACAGGTCCTGCTGAATGGTGATCCAGAGGCATTGCCACAGTTCAGGGACAAGGTCTTAAAAATAAAACTGGTACTGGACAAAATTGCAGAAATTGCCTCAAAACTTGGCAGCGGCAATTATGATGATGCTGCCATTGCAGGAGTTGACACCATGGTGGGCCTTGTCAATCATCCTGTTGTAAATGCCACCTGGGAAGCCATCAAACTGACCTATGAATCCCATAAACTTGTACAGGACTCAAAGGCAGCTCTTGAAATAGAAAATCTTTACAATATTGTAAACCATGACAGGCGTCTGATCAGAACAGGCAGTGCTGATGCTCCTGCCATGATCCCTGTTGATTCAGATACAATAACATATTTTTTCAATAAATATCTAATCGTCAATGCATCCACAAGGGCGCTTGTAAAAACCTATGTAAAAAAAAACCTGGGAGAAAATTTTCCCCAGATGCCTGCAGGAGCAAGGATATGGGCGGGAATCACATTTACAACAGATGCTGTCAAGACAGAATATGAACTGAAAAAACTTGAAGAATACAAGAATACCTCAAGGCGCTGGATCAAGGAACTGCTTCAGGATCTTAACAGGCAGGTTAAGGCCCAGTGGGCTCAGACAAGGGCCAGGCAGCAGGCTGCAAAGTTCAAGGTATTTTATTCCCGCGTGGGCAGGGCTTTTGCCAATATGCATTCTGCAATGCAATATTTTCTAAAAATATCCAGGCTTAAAAAAGAAAAGGACAAGTATCCAAAATATCTGAAAAAATTAAAAAAACAGGTCAATACTCTGACAGCCAGGTATAAAACCCTGGATATCAGCCAGTTCAGGGAAAAAATGAAAATCCGCAGCAAATTATATGAAGCAGCAAGACAATGCCATGGATTTGCCGTCAGTTCAATGATGATTGATGAATTCAAGTTACAGGATTCCTTTGAAAAACTGCAGATCAGATGTCTTAAATTCATCAATAAAATAGACAAACAGGCACAGAATACTGAAGACCAGGTTACGCAGGCCATGACAGGAGCCAGCACACAGAGAAACGGCTATCCCATTGATCCGCGCGTGATCCGATACGAAAAAATGATGCTGGCATGTTTCAAACCTGTCATACCTGCATATACCGGTATAATGGATACTTTAAGGCCCATGCCCTTTGACAGGATAAAGGATCTTTTATCTGAAGGGAAAAAAGACGATGCGCTCTTGTTTGCTGACAAATGGAACTCAGAAAAGATTATTCCGGTTGTAAACAGGGCACTGACAGCAGTTTCAGACGCCCTTAAGGATATAGAGG
Organism: uncultured Desulfobacula sp.; assembly: GCA_964408295.1. Classification (GTDB taxonomy): domain Bacteria; phylum Desulfobacterota; class Desulfobacteria; order Desulfobacterales; family Desulfobacteraceae; genus Desulfobacula. Next base: position 2,032 of record CAYOYY010000023.1, read on the forward strand.
CAAAAAAACCAGGGCCTGAATCTGCTGAAACCATTCTCCAGAAAAATGAAAGCATCATAGGGATGAGCCATGAAGCATCGCTGAAACTGTTGCGCGATGACTACTGGAAACAGGCAAGAGACAAAACACTTGCCGCCCTTGATGCTGTCAAAACCGTACGTAATCTGAATATTTCACAGCAAAGGGCAAAGGCCAATGCAATGATAATTGCCTGGCGCGATAAAGCCGGCTCTGTCAGGGCAGTTGTTGATGAAAACCTCAGAATCCTTAAAAATCTTGAAAAAGACGCAGCAGATATTTATGTCCATAAATGGCTGGCAGATTACATGAATTTCCTCAATTCAAACCCCTATGTTGCCATTGGCAGGATATCTGAACCTTCACAGAACAGGTTCAGTGATATAAGCCTGCATATCAGGGCCAGGCAATATGAAATCTCACAGCCTGTGGGCAGGCTTGAAAACATGATAAAAGCACTTGATATTGCAGATGAGCAAGCCTACAAACTACAGAAACTGAAAAAAACCTGGACAGACTTTCCCCGCCTTGAAGATGAGACAATCCAGCTTTACAAGGACCTTACCGGAAACGATCCCCGTTACCGGGACAGAATCACCAGCATAAACCGTCTTCTGTCTGAAGCAGATCCAGGCACCATTAAATCACAGGCAGCTCAATTCATCACAGCGGCCCAGACCCAGATTGAGAACAGGCAGAAGGATATTGACTATCTTGAGGCAATGAAAAGACAGTTTGATGCATGGTATGACAAATACAGAAAAGCTGGCATAATTGTTTATGATATCACATCCCCAGGAAATGAATTGTTTGGAATCAGAAAAGACATACGCACAGGCTACGGCATTGTTCAGGTTCCATATCCCCATTATGCAACACCACAGGATTTTAAGACCAACAGGGCCTTTAACGAAGCACAGGCAGATCTGAAAAATCTGAAAGTATATGCACTGATCACAACTGCAATGCCAAAAGCCATGCAGTTCCTTGAAAATCAGTTCTCAGGCAGAGCATATAAACTTGCAGAACAGGATAATTTTCTCATCGGAAAGACCCCTGTATGGGAAGATGATATAAAAAAAGCCCAGGCCATGATTGATCATGCAAAGCCGACTGACCCTGATTTCACTGCCAAACTGAAAAAAATAGCCCAATGGTTTCCGTCCATATTGAGTTTTCCTCCGGCTGACAGGGAAAAAAGCATCTATATAATGGAACTTAAAACCAAATTAGGGGTTTTCAACAGGTTTGACACATCTGGATATGAAAAATTCAGCCTTGGGAAAAAATACGTTCACCTGCGCAAAACAGTCCAGAAATTAAGGCTTGCAAAACGCAATCTCATAATAAAGCGCCACCAGGACGGATTCAAGGCACAGGAAAAAGCAAGATACCTGAAAGAATATGAAAAAAAACTTGCACGCCTTGAAAACAGGGCAAAAAAACTTGTCAATGATTCAACAATCACACGCACAGGGATCGACGATCTCAGCCGTGAATACTGGCAGCTCAGAACCGGATATTTTAACCGGTCTGACTATAATACTCCTGAAATGACAGCCAGGACAGAAAAATTTGACAATCTGCTTGCACAGCTCGAAAACATGCTCGAAAACCTGAACACCAGAAATATTGAAAAGATAAAAGCCCTGTATGAAGAATTCAGATCAGCATATGAAAACAAGGATGAATATGCGGTAATGAATCTTCTGGCCGGGGACTGGGATTCAGGAGACGGCACAGGCTTAGGTGATCTTGAACAGAACCTGCGCAATATGTTCAATGTTTATGACTCAATAGAATGCATTATTTCAAATTTCAATGTGGCACACCAGCCGGACAACAGTTTCACTGTAAATTATGAAATAAAAATCACAGGCAGGATATTTGATACCGGAATTACAAGACAGGAAAAATCATCTGTATCAGAAGAGATAATCTTTGAAAACAGGCAGCCAAGAATTCATAAAACTCTTCAAGGAAATTTCTGGTACCGCCATTAATAACCGCAAACAAGAAATTTATATAAATTGACTGAACACTCAAAAAAAAGAAAATGGCCAAGACACAGGGTTGAAATACCTGTATCAGTAAAATGCCCGGCCCTGCCGGGCGCTGACCATGCCTGGCATATAGGCATAACAGAAGATATCAGCGTTGACGGGATAACCATACAATCATCTTCCATACCTGTTCTTAAACCAGGCACCCTGGTCAGTGTGCTGTGCTTCCCTGAAGACAATGCACAATTGTTCCAGGTCAGTGAACCTGAACCTGTAAGCATGACAGGCCGTGTTGTATGGCAGGACAAGGGCCGTCACATGACAGGAATTGAGATCCTGCCATAATCTGCTCATGACCGTTCCACCCGTAAAAAAAGCTGCCGGCGCCCCTGTTTGGCAGAAGCGCCGGCATATTTATAACAGATCACTCAGTGCAGGTTCACGAAACAAAGGTTTTCTGCGTTTTTTCTGAACCTTTGAATTCCACCAGGTGACTTATTCTGTCTTCAGGTGCAAGACGATTGAGCTTCACCATCTCAAACCTGTCAATTTCTATCAGTATATTGCCTTTCTGGTCAGTGAGTTTCAGGTCATAGGTATTGGTTTCATCTCCTGAATCTGTTTTGGTTGTTATACAATAATATTTCCTGTTTTTTTCAGGCCTTGTATAAAACTTCAACGAATTTATCCTGAAAGGCAGAACTGTTCTTGATGTGGTCAGAAACTCAAGCAGTCCTCCTGTCTGAAACATTGCATCCACAATCACAGGAGCCGTTACAAAGGAAGGTTCTATGATTCCTTTGAAAAATTCCTTTGTTCCCTTATCCTCCACTGTTGTCACAAGGGTTTTCCCGTCAAAGGAATCAATCTGTGAAATTGTGGCAAACACCCCGAACATGAACAGGCGTCTTGGATGATATATAAGGGTTTCAAGATCTCCTTCAAACGAAACCGGGCAGAATTCCGGCAGGGTGATCTTTTCCGGCTTGAGCCTTGAAGGAGCAAACCTGTACCGTCCTTCATAATGGAGCTTTGCATCGCCCATTACAACGCCTTTCGGGTTTCTGAACAATGAGGTTATATTGCAGTCAATCAGGCCGTCATCATTCATGGTTCCTGAAATCAGAAGTTCCTTGGGTCTGCCCTTTAGAAGTTTGATTCCATATGGAATATGAAAATTATTCAGTTCGACAAAATCCATGCCCTGTTCAGACAGAGATGCAGCCACCTCTGCCATGGTTTCAATTCCAGTAGCTCCAAGAAAAAGGGGCACATCCTCCATTGTATGATCATGCAGAAAAACATCCCTGTCCAGGTCAAGCACCCTTGAATATGTCAGGCTGTTTTTTTCACGCTTCACAGGTGTGTCAAGAAAAGGAAACTCAGGATTTTCAGGGTCTCCCAGAAGGCCGTCTCTGTCAAAGGAATAATCCAGGCCTGAAAAAACCATCTCGGTTTCAATTGTGTCCAGCAGATCAGCCATGAAGAACCTGACCCCCTGGTCCATGGGAAGAAACTGAATTCCTCTCTGTTCCAGAACTGTTTTAACAGTCGGATTTGTTGCCATGCCGACCCCGCTCCATGCAGTCCATGCATATACCTTGTATGTCCTTTCAGGATGAAGCTGTTTCTGGCGAAACAATGTTTTCCCGAGAAAATCATTGGCAGCTGTATAATCTGCCTGACCTTCATTGCCAAATCTTGCCGTAACAGAGGAAAAGGTGAAAAAATACCTGTATTCCCTGTCTTTGAAGGCTTCAATAAGATTCAGCATTCCCTTTACCTTGACATCCACCACAAGTTCAAATGACCACAACTGCTTTTTGGGGATAAACTGACTCATCTCCATGCCGGCTGCATGGAAAATGCCGTCTATACCCTCATGGGCATCCACTGCAGCCTTTACTGCCTCAGCATCGGTTACATCCACACAATGGTAATCAACACTCACTCCAAGGGATTTAAGGTATTCAATATTGTCAATGGACTGCCTTACCCGCATCAGCCGGTCAAGGGCCCGCTTGATTTCAACGGGTTTTGCATCTGTCATCTCTTCACGCAGAAGAGCCATAAGCTCTGCCTGGCTCAGGGATTTGTCAAGATATTTTCCGTCTGTGCTGTAAATATCATTGATATCAAGAATAACCAGGTTGACCCTGTATTTTTCAACCACTTTTTTCAAAATTTCATATGTAATACCCCCTGCTCCGCCTGTGACGAGCATGGTATCATTTTTCCTGATTATCCTGTCTGTCCTGTCTGCAATGGAGGGACGCATGGAAATGACATAGCGTTTCCTGTTTTTATATCCCACTTCACAGCGCCTGTCTTCGCCTGAAAGTTCTTTTAAGAAAAGATCAACTATGGAATTTCTGCTCTTTTCAGGGTTCTTATATGAAAAATCCACCATCTTGACCTTTGTTTCTGAAAGCTCCTTGGCAGCGGTTTTCATAAGCCCTGCAAGCCCGGCAGCCATTGGATGTATGGTGCCGCAGTCCTTCATATAAGGGAACACAACCGAATCAAAGGCCATGGATCCAAGCAGGCTGTTTTCCCTGCTGAAACTGTCAAACATGGATTTGATGATAACAAAAAACGACTTGACCGTGACATTGAGGCATTCATCTGAATATTCCATGTCAGGGTTCTTATCAAGATAATAGTCAATCGGAGCAAGATGAATGAATCCGTTCACATCAGGATAAGCTTTTTTAAATTCCTCCATCTTCTCTTCCGTTTCCTTTAAACTGGCAAGATCAATACTGAAATCAGCATTACCAGCACCCACTGTGACAACCCTGCCCTTGCCTGCCCTGATCTTTTCAATTATCTGATCTGCAAATCCGTGGCTGTCCATTGAAACCATGATTGTGCACCCCTTGAAATCCAGTGAAGCAGAAGGCAGAAGCTCAGACTGCACAGCTCTTACAACAAGGCGTTTCACAGCAGCGTCAGGATCAGGAAATTCATCGTCTTCATCCCTGTCCCTGTCCTGTGCAGCCGGCAATACAGGCTGGCCATTTTCTGATGCTGTTTCCTGTGTGCCCTGTTCTTTTTCAATACTGGTACCTGAATTTTCCTTTACCCTTGATCCGACATAATCAGAAAGCTTTTTAATCGTGTTAAGGTCGCGCAGCTTAAGATCGTCAGGAACTGAAAAACCGAATGTGGATGCTATCTTTGCAAATATCTCCACCTGCTTCACCGTGTCAATGCCAAGATCAGCTTCAAGGTCAAGATCGTTTTCAAGCATGTCTTCTGTGTACCCGGTCTGCTCTGCTATTACCTTTTTCACTGCTGAAACTGCATCCTGTTCAGAGGCAGGTGCCTGTGCTGAGCCTGTATTTTCTGAATCTTCCATGTCAGGCTGTTTCTTGTGGCCTGCATCATCAGAGGCCTGATCCTGGGAATCAATTCTTTTAATTATATAATCTGCAAGTTTTTCAATTGTATTAAGGTCGCGCAGCTTAAGATCGTCAGGAACTGAAAAACCGAATGTGGATGCTATCTTTGCAAATATCTCCACCTGCTTCACCGTGTCAATGCCAAGATCAGCTTCAAGGTCAAGATCGTTTTCAAGCATGTCTTCTGTGTACCCGGTCTGCTCTGCTATTACCTTTTTCACCATTACAAGGGCATTGGAAACAGGTTTTGGCCCCTGTGAGTCTGCGGGTGATTCCCCTGCATCAGCAGGCTGTGGTGTTTCGCCGGAAACAGGGGCGCTGATTCTTGTTCCTATGTAGTCTGCAAGCTTTTCAATTGTGTTGAGATCCCGCAGTTTAAGATCGTCAGGAACTGAAAATCCGAAATGTGATGCTATATTGGCAAATATTTCCACCTGTTTCACAGTATCAATGCCAAGGTCAGCCTCAAGGTCAAGATCATTTTCAAGCATGTCTTCCGTGTATCCGGTCTGTTTTGCTATTATGGACTTGACAGTGCCAAGGGCATCGGATTCATGATTCTGCACCGGAACACCACGGTCAGCATCTGTGTTTTCCCCTGATACAGGTTCAGGCCCGGCAGAGCCTGAATTTTCCGTCCTGCCTGGAGAAGCAGCAGCAATCAAGGGCTGTTCAGGTTCTGCATGCCTGTCATCCCGTTTAACGGTTTCAGGCAGAGGCTCTCCTCCTGCCACTGCACACAATGTATTGTCTATGATCTTAAGTTCAGGATTCTGTGACCCTGTAACACGCCTTAACCATTCAAGGTATTTTTCATTGCCCTCAACAGGGGTTTCCTCAATGCGTTTGACAAACATGAAGGCAAAATGAGAGCCAAACCCTGCTGCAAGGTGAAGCCCGTATTCTGAATCAATCTGATCCTGGCCTGAGAAATTCAGTTTTCTGAAATGGTCGGGAATCTTTTTCAGATTGGCAATGGGCGGGGCTTTTCTTTTCTGAAGAGCCTTGACCAGCACAACATCTTCAATGGCAGCTCCAAGTGTATGGCCTGTAAACCCCTTTGTATTGGAAATGCGTATATTGGGCAGATAGTCTTCAAAGGCAGACTCAAGGGCTGTCACCTCTGCATCGGCACTGCCGCCCCTTGCAGGAGTGTAGGTCTCATGGGACATGAAAAGAAGCTTGTCTGCATAATCCTCTTTTCGTATGCCGTTCTGCTTTTCCACCCTTGCGATGAATTTCTGCATTTCCCGGGACATGTGAGGCACGTCAATATTATAGGTATGATAGGCTGAGTTTGCTATATGGGTTCCAAGGATTTCGCACTGGCCGTTCCTGCCTCTTTTCTTTGCGCATGCCGCACTTTCAATCACAAGGCCCACTGCTCCTGAGCCCAATATGGTTCCGTTTCTGTCCTCGTCAAAGGGTTTGGCAGCCTCTGACACCCTTTTCTTTATTGTTGCAGCTCCAAGGGCCAGAAATCCTGATCCTACCCACTGGTTCTGGCTCGGTGAAGTTGCATTTTCACCTCCAACCACAAGAACCCTTTTGCATCTGCCGACCCTGATCCAGTCTTCTGCAATGCCTATGGCAAGGGTGGTGGAGGCGCATGCAGAGCTTACAAGTGTATTGGGCCCCTTGGCCTTTATGATCTGGGCAAGATGGGCAGAACCCAGGGGACATGCATTGGAAAGAAAATTACGGTCAAATTTATATGTCTTAAAATCAGAGCGTTTCCTTGCCTTTGCCCTGAAGAACCATTCAGTGATCTGTTCCTTGATTTCCAGGTCTTTTATCTTTTCCATGAGAAAATAATAGATATTTTCAAATTCCTCATAGGGTTTGAGAAACAATTTCTCATAAAAATATTTTTCCAGCTCTGTGATCAGGGTTTCACCATTGGGCCACAGCGAAGTTATGATAACCCCTGTTTCCTCCTGCATTTCCAGAGGAAGCGCAAACCCGTCCGGAATCAGTGTCCTGCCGTCCTTCACCTTTTTGTACTGCATTACAAGGGGGATTCCTGCGTCCTTGAGAGCTTCAATACCTGCTGCAATTCCCATTGCCATGCTGATATCATACTGCTGTTTTATGCCGTATTCATCTGTCAGGTTAAAATATCCAAGCTGGCCTGCAAGATGGATCACATCTTCTGTCTTTGTGATCTGGACAAACCTTGCATTGCCGTCAGGCTGTTTGTAAAGCTTTGTTATGTTCTTGTCAGTAAGCTTTTCCTGGGCATCAGGAGTAAGAGGATCAATAAAATTTTCACCATTTAATATGGCTTCAAAATTATCCTGGGCAAATACATGCCTTGCCTTGCCGGGAAGCCCCACAGACACTCCTGAGATCACTATCCTGCCTGTATTGAAATCATACCTTTCAATGGCTTCAATGGCCCTGTTGCGCTTCTGGCGCTGGTATTCCCTGTAAAGAATCTGATCCACAAGGTCTGAGTTCTGCTGCTTAAAGGTGTCAAAATCTTCAGACAATTCCATTTGAGCGGCCAGGTCATCCTCGTGTTCCCGTACAGGGGAAGGAGAAGATGAAGAAGAAAGACTTTCAGTGACAGCGGCAGGGCCGGAAACAGCAGGAGCCTGCCTGGTCTCAAATATGCTGTTGCATTCAAGAAGATATTTTCTGCATTCCTCAAAGGATTTTGCTTCTCCCTTTGCTGCATCCACCGAGACAATCGTGCTGTATTCACCTATATTGATGTTTTTCAGCAGATTCACAAGCAGTCTTGAAGGGCCTATCTCAATGAAATGAGTCTTGCCTGACCTGTAAACATTTTCAATGGATCTGATGAATTCAACAGGAGAAACTATCTGTTTTGCCAGAAGATCCTTTACCTCGGACGAATTTTCAGGATATGGCATTGCATTTGTGTTGGAAATTATCCTGCCGAATCTTGTATCCCTGAATTCAATTGTGTCCAGATATTTTCTCAGGCTCTGTGAGGCCTGGTTCAAAAGCGGAGTATGAAAAGCTCCGGTCAGGTTCAGTTTTTTGTGAAAGACACCCTGCTGAGTCAGAAAATCGCAGAATTTGTCAATATCTTCTGCCATGCCTGAAACTGCTGTCTGTTTTTCACTGTTCTTGTTTGTAATATAGATATTGGATACAAATGATTCCCTGATCAGATGGGCTGTATCCTTTTCATTCTTGAACACAACCATTATTTTGCCGGGAACCTTTAATGTTGACTCGTACATGAGATCAGAACGTTTTATGATAAGGCGCATGGCATCTTCAAATGAAAGCATGCCGCTGCAGAAAAGCGCTGTATATTCACCAACACTGTGTCCTATGAAATAGTCAGGTGAAAATCCTTCCATGGCAAGCCTGCTGTATATGGCTGCCGAAGACAGAAAAACAGCAGGCTGGGTGTTCTGGGTTGAATTTATGGCATCATCACTGCCGAACATCATGTCAACAAGTGAATATCCCCGCTGCTCCACAAAAATCTTTTCCGCCCTGTCCATTATCATTCTTATATGGGAATCGCGCTCGTAAAGTTCCTTCATCATATGGCTTCTCTGTGAGCCCTGGCCCGAAAGAAGGGCCACCATTCTGAGTTTCTTTCCCTGGTCATCTGCTGAAAAAGCCTGATCCATCAATACTATTTCCTTTTGTCTGATTTTTTGTGATATTTTTTCAACAACAGCCTGTTTTCTTTCAAGACGGGCCGGCAACGTGCTCATTATCATGTGACAATGATTGCCGCCTATTCCGTTTACATTGGCTGCAAACCTGAAAGGCTGGCCCTGGGAACGTATCATCATCCTGTCGGCAGGTTTCAGGATTTTGCTGTCATTTAATATTGAATGTTCTGAATCATAGTTGAAATCAGGAAGTATTCTGCCCTTCTGATTCATGAGCATGAGCTTGGCCATGGCAACGGCAGGATTTGCAGCCTTGAAATATCCGAACTGGGGTTTTATGTTGCCGCAGTGCATTTCATGGTCAAAGCATTTTTCAACGACCTGTTTTTCAACCAGGTCTCCGAAAATATTGGAAAAGGCAAAAAGATCAAGATGATTGATATCCCTTTTTCTAATTCCTGATTTTGCATAGGCTTCATTAATGGTTGTAACAAAAGTGTGTTCCGAAGGAGCCAGAAGATGATCAGGAACACTGGAACGCACAGCGCAGTCATTTATCTCACCAAGGATGTCAAGGTTGTATTCCCTTGCCTTTTTATATGTTGTCATAAGATGAATGGCAGCGCCTTCGCCCATGACATATCCGTCAGCCCTTGAATCAAAAAAATTGCAATCGCTTTCCGATAAAAGGCCAAGGCGTTTGAATGCCATGAGCACTGCCGGATAAAGGTTGCAGTCAACACCTCCTGTAAGCACAAAATCAAGATCCTTGTGTTTCAGGTTTCTTATGGCATTGCGCATTGCAATAAAAGATGACGCGCATGAAGCGTCTATCACGTAATTTGCCCCGTTCAGGCCGAAATGGTTGGCTATTCTGCCTGAAATTATATTTGACAAAAGCCCTGGAGTGGTATCTTCATTATTGGCCGGAATTGTGGTGCGTATCATGTCCACAATTTTTTCAGACAGAGTGTTGAGCCTGTCCCTGTCAATACCGGGAATATCTTTGATTATATTGGCAATGAACTGCTTGCGTACCCTGATAATATTTTTGCTCTGGCGCTCCCCTGCTATGGTGCCGAGAATTACTCCCACTTTGTTGCCCGGTTCAAGCCTGGATGCAAATCCTGAAGATGCAAGGGCCTGGTCTGCGGCCTCAAGCCCGAATATCTGGCCCCTTTCAATGGATTTCACCATCATTGGGGGCATGCGGTATTTAAGATTGTTGAACTTGAAGTCCCTTACTATGCCGGCCTTGACCTTTGGCAGCCTGTAATAGGATTTTTTATCAAACCTTGCATATGCATCATTGTCAAACCGGTCTTCAGGAATCCTGGACAATTGTTTTCTGCCTGATTCAAGCTTTTCCCAGAATTCATCACTGTTTTTTGCGCCTGGCAGAAAAACCCCAAGCCCTGCGACAACTATTCTGTCTTCATTGAAATCATAGTCAGTATCAGTGAAAATATCGCGGTCAAGGACCTTGTAATTTTCAGTCATCTGCTCCACAACCATGTGATAATTGATGCCTCCGAACCCATAGGATGAAACAGCAGCCTTTCTGGAAACACCAGGGCCTGGATCCCATTGCTCAGGATCCTTGACAATGAAAAGTGATGACCCGCTCAGATCATGGTTATGGCCAAGTTTTTCAAAAAGCCCGTTGGGAGGCAGCACACCTTTGTTCACGGCAAGCAGAGCCTTTAAAAGCCCGGCTGAGCCTGCGCATCCAAGAAGATGACCTATCTGGGACTTGATTGAGCTTATGCCTGCACGTGCATCCCTGTAGATTGAGCTCAGGGTTTCAAGCTCTGCCTGATCCCCTATTGTTGTGGAAGTGCCGTGTGCCTCAATGAATCCCACGTCCCCGGGAGTGATTCCAGGCCTTATATTCTCAAAACAGCGTTTCACACTCAGTACCTGGCCTGCCGGGTTTGGAGCTGCAATTGCCTTGCCCCTGCCGTCAGAGCTTGCCCCTATGGAGGATATGATGCCGAAAATTGTGTTATTGTCCCTTATGGCATCCTTCATTCTTTTCAGGACAAAAACCACTGAGCCCTCTCCCAGGATAAAACCGTCCGCCCTTTCATCAAACGGGTATGAACCGTTTTCTGACAGGGTTCCCATCTTTGCAAATCCTATAAATGATTCAGGTGCAAGATGAGTGTTCACCCCTCCCACAATAACCTGATCATGTTCTCCTGACAGAAGCTCTCCTGCGGCAGCCTCAAGTGCAGTCATGGATGAGGCACAGGCAGCATCAACAATATAGTTTGCTCCCCTGATTCCAAGATGCTTTGCTATTCTTGATGCCTCTATATTGAGCAGTATGCCGTGAACAGGGTCATAGCCCTTATTTTCCCCTTCAATGCCCTCCATAAGCTTCTGGCTTACAATCTTTTTTTCTTCTTCGGTCAGGGCCTTATATTCATCAGTCTTTTCCAGCATGGACAGAATCTGAGGATACCAGTATTTAAGCTGAAGGCTGTTCCCAAGCTCATTGGAAAGACAGGTTGCTATGATTACTGCTGTTCTTTCGGGATCTTTACACTCAAGACGGTCATCACTGCCTAAAAGCCCTGCACTTTCAACAGCCTTGTAAGCAGTCTGCAGAACCATCTGCTGGCTGCGCGAAAGCTTGGCTGCTTTTTCCTCGGTATATCCAAAACGCTCCCTGTCAAAGACAAAATCATCAATATGGCCTGCAAGGGTTGTATAGGTCTTGTCTTCAGCGCTTCTGTCAGGATCATAATAAAGCTCATGATCAAATCTTGATTCAGGCATCCTGCTTATGGAATATTTTTTATCCAGAATATTATCCCATAATTGCTCAGGGTCATCTGCATCAGGCAGTGTACACCCGATCCCCACCACTGCAATCTCGTCGTTGATCCTGTTTTCCGGTGAGGAAAAAATTTCCAGAAAATTAAGGTTTACATACAATCTTGCCTTTGATTCAAAATATTTATCATGAATTTCCTTTATCGTGGCTGGCCTGTCAAAAAAGGCAAGGCTGTCCCCCACCAGAAAATTTCCCTTTTCCCTGTGCTCCATGTCATCAAACCATTTATAATTTTCAGGACCCGGATTTTTAAAATCAGGCAGAAAACCCTTGGCTCCGATGAGAAGTGAACCTATATTCTTTTTTTCAAAGGCGCGCTTTCTGTTCTCAAGGCTTTCCTTGTTCTTAAGCATTGTAACCTCGGTTTCAAGCATCATGCGGGCAAACCCTGTGGGCGCGGTTCTTGATGCAAGGCCAAGGCTCTTGCCTATAACCATGGTTTCATTTTCCTTGAGAATTATATCCCTGTACTGGGGCTTGATACACCTGGACTGCACGATCTCGTCAGAAAAAAGATAGGCAGTTCCAACCTGAAGCCCGATTTTAGCCCCTTTGGCAGCAAGAAAGGAAGTCATGCCTGAAATGAAAAAAGATGCAAAACAGGTGGAAATCCCCCCTGCAAACACAAGATAAAGCCTGGAAAGATCATGACTGTTATTTATTAGATCTGCTATGGCAGCCTCCCACAGAACCATGGAAGAAAGGGTTCCCACATGCCCGCCTGCTTCCCCGCCTTCAAATATGAAACGCCTGCACCCGCTTTTTATGGCGTTTTCCATCATGGAAACAGAAGGAGTGTGAAGATATGTCTTTGTTCCAGCATCTTCAAGCTCTGCAACCTGTGAAGGCACTCCTCCTGCAAAAAGCGCATAGGCAATCCTGTATTTTTTCACCATCTCAAGATGTTTTTTTACCGTGGGATTGAACGCCTCTATGCCCACAAGCCCTGCACCGCACACAGGAACCTTTTCAGATGCGTCCTTTAACATGTCATCGGCAAGGTTTTCAGGAAGACTTCCAACCGCAAAAAAAGGCAGTGCACCATGTTCAAAAACCTTGTTGGCAAAATCACTGTTATCTGAAATATTTGCCATCGGGCCCTGGATCAGGGGAAATTTTGTGCCCTGACTCCTGGCAAACTCAGAATCAGGCCTCACAGGATCAAAGGAGTCAACATAATTTAATCTTTCACCTATTTCAGTGAAAAATCCGGAAATCATCTCCTTGAGATTTCTGGTATTCTTTGCAAAATCCTTTGCAAACAGCCCGTCCTGGCCTAAGAAAAAAAGGGACTGGATAAATTTTGCATCGTCCCTGTCAGCAGCCGTGAAATTGTCTTCAATCATCTTATAAAGCTTTGCGCTGCCATCAGGATCATCTGCCATTTCAACCGCCTTAAGCTTCAGATCCTTGACAATTTTAGTGCCAAGTTTTGCAAATACTCTGTAAATATCTGCATCTGTACAGGTGATTTCAGTGGAGTCACTTTCATCAACCATGGCAAGAAGGTTCTTGAAATCCTCAGATACAGGAGCTTCATCAGCCATGAGAAGCTGACTGTCCATGACAACTCCTGAAACTCCTGCGGCAAACATTCCTGCCGCAGTATACTGTCCTACTCCTCCGTGAATGAAAATGGGCAGAGTGCTGTTTTTCAGATACCACTGCATAAGAATAAAGGACGAATATTTTGATACCATGCCGCCTGCTTCATTTCCCTTGAGAACAAGGGCATGAGGGTCTATTTTTTTTATGCTGTCATTTATATTGATATCCCTGATTTCAAGTATGATTTTTGTATCATGAAACCTTAAAACATCCAGATCATTTTCCCTGCCTGAAAACGGAAGGATAAGAGCATCAAGGTTGGATATCTGCTTTTGCCTTATATCTTCCACAAGGCCGGGGTCAGGCAGGGCAAGCCTTATACCGAAATCAAGATTTTCTCCTGCAAGAATGGCTGTTTTTTCAAGTATTTCATCACGGGATAAAAATTGCGTATCAAACACAGGCAGGCCGCCTGCCATGAAAATCTGCCTGAAATACTCAGGATCGAACACCTTTACCGGGGTATAAACCATTAAGGGAAGCCTTGAGTTCAGTATTCTTCTGATCATAAAAATTTCTCCGTCACTATATCATTATTTAAAATATGTTTTCTTGTTAATTAATATGCCCTGGTCATGCAGGTCATGACCTGTCGGCCAAAGCATACCGCTCAACTTCTATAATCAATTTCTGTGCCACAGAAGGCCAGAAACGCAATACCCTGAAATACCAGTCTTTTTCAGAGCGGAAAATCAAAGAACTATCTGATGTCCATAATTTAACTTGCATTTTATGCATGGGGCATGTACAAAATTGCACATTAACAATAAAAAAATACAAACAGACATGGCGTATAAAAGCTTTACATCTGAAGAAAAACATTTTTTCAAAACTGTCTACAATGCTGCCTTTGCCAATCCGTTCAGCAATTTAAGGGAAAAACTTGACCTTGAGATTGCAGGCCTTTTTCCTTCAGCCACACGCAGAAAAGCCAAGGATCTTTGCATAAGTGAGGTTGACAGAAGGATAAAGATTCTTGAGAGCCAGGGCCGCGGCACCATACAGGCTTTCAAGGGCAAAGACAGAAAAATAATCTCAATTGTTTTTCTTTTTGATATTTTTCACAAATTCCGTGATGAATTTGACCGCCTCATAGAAAAACAGATCAAGGCACAGGACACCCCTGTTCAGGTCGGGTTTGCGCAAAAAGCCATGCACATGCTCCATGCAAGAGGATTCAGTGACAAGAGCATTGATCATTATTTTGCCCTTTCATACCAGCTTCGGCGCGCCTTTTATTTTATTTCCAAAACCCTTGTGGGCAGCAGCCCCTGCATGATCAGCCTGAAAAAACATCTATGGTACAATATTTTCACCTATGACATTGATTTTTATGACAGATTTCTGTGGAACCGGATGGAGGATTTTTCCACTCTAATATTAGGCGAGACAGGCACGGGAAAGGGCACAGCAGCCAGAGCCATCGGCCAGAGCGGATACATTCCCTTTGACAGTAAAACCCAGAGCTTTGTCCAGAGCTTTACGAGAACTTTTTCTTCTCTCAATCTTTCACAATACCCTGAAACCCTGCTGGAATCCGAGCTGTTCGGCCATACAAGGGGTGCATTTACAGGAGCTGTTGATGATTATAAGGGAGTGTTTGACAGGTGCAGCCCCCATGGTTCAATACTGCTTGATGAAATAGGAGAGATTCCGGGCCATGTTCAGATAAAATTACTGAGAGTGCTCCAGGAAAGGCATTTTTCCCCGGTTGGAACCCATAAGCTGTCAAGATTCAACGGCAGGGTCATTGCCGCAACAAACCGCCCCAAGGAAGATATTACAGACGGCAGAATATTCAGGGATGATTTTTATTACAGGCTGTGCTCGGACATCATCGAGGTTCCTCCCCTGCGCCAGAGAATAAGCGAAAAACCATCGGAGCTGGATGACCTGCTTGAATTCACCATCATGAAGATGACAGGCACAAGGCCTGAAAAACTGATTTCAAGGGTAAAAAGAATTATTGACCAGCGCCTTGGAAAAGATTATCAATGGCCAGGTAATGTAAGAGAACTTGAACAATGCGTCAGAAGCGTTCTTTTAAGACGCGACTACAAGGGAAAGTCAGGACAGCACAGGCATCTTTCTTCTGTGCAGAAATTATCCCAGGGCATTGCCGAAGGAACAATTTCTGTTTCATCCCTGGTTGCAGGATACTGCAAAATTTTATATGAACGTACAGGAACCTATGAAAAAGTTGCAAAGCTGACAGGACTTGACCGGCGCACCATTAAAAAACATATTATGAATTTCAAAAAAAAATAGAAGAACTGCCATGCTGTATTTTCTGCCCTGCCCTCTTAAAGGAATTCTGTCAATCATTCTTTATACGCTGAACACCATAATTCTGACCATTCCCCTGATTCTGATCTCATTGCTGAAATTTATCATTCCATGGCGTTTTTTTGTTGTTACAATGGACAGGATTCTGATTTTCATTGCCATGGTATGGATTGAAATCAATTCACTTAATTCAAGATTATTCTGCAAAATAGACTGGGATATAAGAGGGCTTGAAAAACTTGAAAAAAAAGAATGGTATCTTGTGGTTTCCAACCATCAGTCCTGGGTTGATATACTTGCCCTTCAGACCACTTTGAACAGAAAAATTCCAATGCTGAAATTTTTCCTGAAAAAGGAACTGATCTGGGTTCCATTTCTGGGACTTGCATGGTGGGCCCTTGATTTCCCGTTCATGAAACGCTATTCAAAGGAGCAGATAAGAAAAAATCCGGCCCTTAAGGGAAAAGACCTTGAGATCACAAAAAAAGCCTGTGAAAAATTCAAGCACACTCCTGTTTCTGTCATGAATTTTACCGAAGGAACAAGGTTTACTCCCCAAAAAAAGAAAAGACAGAACAATGATTTCAACAATCTGCTCAACCCCAAGGCAGGCGGCATTGCCTTTGTAATAGGTTCCATGGGGGACCATCTTCACAAGCTTATTGATGTTACAATAGTATACCCGGAAGGTATTCCCACATTCTGGGACTATATCTCAGGCAGGGTGCACAGGATCATCATTGATTTTGAAGTTATCCCGATGTCAGAACTGCCAAAGGGGGATTATTTCAATGATGAAGAGTATAAAACGCGCTTTTTCAGATGGCTTAACGAATTATGGCATAAAAAAGATAAAAAAATAGACAGGCTGAAACTTAAGGCAGAATGAACATGAAATGCCAACAATTCAGATATTGACTGTATGCATCTCATATATACCCAGATTCCTGCCATTTTCATCAATGCATGCTGTTTCCATTATTTTTGAATGGCGTATGAGCTCACTTACTCTTTTTTCACTGTGTTTGCCAATTATTACTGTTCCAGGCATCATCTCAGCTTCCACTATTACAACTGGTTTGCCGGGATTGTTCTTTGACCATTTAACAAGATTTATCCTTTCCTGATCCAGGTTCTCCCGTTTCTTTTCCAGAGCGGATATTCTTTCTTCTTCCCGGGCAATCAGATCTTCTATTTCCTCGCTTCTGTCAAACTTTGCATCCAGTTCCTGCTCTGCTTTAATTGCAGCCTGGTGAAGCTGTTCAATTCTGGCCTTAAGCTCTGATGTTTCAGAAAAATTTTCAGGGCCATCACCCATTGAGGAAATTTTTTCCATTATATCCTTTTCTTCAAGCTGCGATCTGTCCTGAATATGGGCAAGCTGTGAGATTTCCTTTTGAATATCAAGATTTTCCTGTTTCAATTTATCCATGTTCTGCCTGCACAGATCAATCCTGTTTTCAATTTCCTGTACTCTGACAGCATTCTTTTCCAGCTCTTTTTCTGTAAAAATATCATAACCTACCCGAATCACATTGTGCTCAGCCTTTTCACTGCCTATATTCCTGGCTTTTACCCCCATTTTTGCAGTGATTCTGGAAGATATCAGCTTACCGTTAACAATGCAGGACCCGGAACACTCCACGGCAGAATCAACTATCTCCTTTTCAATTACAACATCACCCATGCAGATGATGGATGATTTATGGATGAATTTGGCATATATACTGCCCCTGCAATAAATTTTCCCTTCATTTATACCGTTCTCAATCCATACACTGCCCTGGGAATCAATAATACCGCCATCAAGTTCCACAGCCTTGATATCATTGCCCTTTACCTTGAAACCAGCCTTTATCCTTCCATTGACATTGATGTTTCCTGAATAGGTGACATGGCCTGTTTCAAAATCCACATCTCCTGAAGTCACATATTCGCTGTGGACAAATATATGGCCTGAAAGAGAATACTTCGGAAACCCGCTTACAGCCGCCAATACCTTAAGCCCGTCTTCTGAAAATTTTACTCCCTTGCCAAGCTTGAGTACAATATCATTTCCAGGCGCAGCCTCAATTTCTTCGCCAAAGATATTTCTGCCGTTTTTAGATTCCACAGCAGGAATTTTTTCTGCAAGGACTGTATCCTCTTCAACATGGGGAACACCGCCTCTATCCCTGAAATCAATTGTTCCGTCCACAGTAAGGCCGCCTGCCTTAAGATAGTCTGTATCAAAAAAGAATTCCACCTTTGCATCTTTTCCCTGCACAGGGGATATACCCTTTGCAACCCTGAACGACTTTGTCCTGAATCCGCTTGAATTTATGAACCCCTCAATCATTTTATCATCTGCAATGCCATAAACAATACCCTTGTCAAGCAATGCCTGTTTCACACGTTCAGCAGTGAGGGAAGAATCAAAATGGTCTGTTTTGGATAAAAAAGCTGCCATAAAATCCCTGGAAACTGCAAGTTTGATACCTCCATCAATGATTTCAGGTTCAAGTGTGGCAACCTCAGACTCCTTTGAGGTATCTTCAGGATCAGTTGAAGCGGCATTCTTTTCATCCTGGATTTCATCTGCATGCCCCGGTCTGCATACATCTTTTCTGTTCTGAAGCTTAAGTATATATTCACATTGTCTGCAGGTCAGCATACCTGCCTCAATCAGAAGCTCTCCTATGAGGCGGACTTTTCTTTTATTCCGGATATCATCTTCCTGCTCTTCAAGGGCGAGTTTTAAAACACTTTGATTGATAAAGCCTTTTTTAATTGCAATTGCGCCGAATTTAAGCTCCTGCTGACGCATGGCAAATACTTTGGCAGCCTGTACAAGTTTTTTCATGTTTTCAGGTGAAACAAGTTCATGACCCAGAAGATATTTTTGAAGGGCAGATGCACAATCATCAGCTCCACGGCACTCAGTCAGCGCATTCTGAAGCTCCTGTTTTGTTATTATGCAGTTTTTAACAGCTAAAAGACCCAACAGAGGAATTTTCGGCTGGCCTGAGCCTGGATTTGCCATGCAGGATACCTCCGTACAAAAAGAATCAAATCAAAAATGCTGTCAATCCGGCTGCAATAAATATGGATTCAATAATAAATTCCTGGTGCATGCCGGATACAGGAATACCTTTTTTAAAAAACCTTATCAATACAATCATAATAAAAGGTATAAAAGCAAGCAATAAAGCCCTTGAAGTCATAAGGCATGAAATTGAAGCACCAGACACAGTGACAAAAACTATAAACAGAACACATTGAATTATCAGTATACTGCGTTTTTCTCCCACCAGCACAGGCAGGGTTTCCTTGCCTGTGATCCTGTCTCCCTGGATTGCCAGAACATCAAAAAAAGCTGTCCTGGCAAACACAAGACCTGTGGCAAATATAAAAGGAACTGCAACCTGATGCATGGCACTGCCGTTTGCCACAGCAGGCAGGATACAGGTGACAGTACCCCAGGCAAGGGTAATCAATATGGTTTTTGAGCCCGGGATATCCTTGATTCTGGCGATCCTGTGTTTCTCCGACATAACAGGCAGAATTTTAAGATTATAGGACAGGCCCAGAAGACTCATGACAAAAAGAAACATGAAGGCAAGCAGACCTGTTATAAAGCTCAGATAAAGCCCGGCAGCTCCAGAAACCACGGCAAGCATCCACAGGGCAATCCTGTGTTTCTCATAAAAAGCTGCCCTTCCCGGATGATTATACCTGTCAGATTTCACTGTAAAAAGATTGTTCAGAACCTGCATGGAAAGCACGTACAGCATGGCGATAAGGGTATGGGGATAGGTATGGGTTATGTTTTGCATCCTTGAACAGGCATAGGTTAAAAAACCTGCCCCTGCTGCTGCCATGATATTTGTCTTCAATAAAAAATCACGTACAAGATATAAAAAAGATTTAAGAGGGTGGCGCTTGTTAAGGCGGTTTTCAATTTTTGAGCATGTATCCTTTATGATCCAGTTGGGAGTGGAAGCACCGGCTGTAATGGCAAGAGATCTGGCACTGGCCAGTTTGTCATATTCAATTTCAGATGCATTTTCAATATGAAAGGAAGGCTTGCCGCTCATGGCAGCTATCTGGGCAAGACGTTTTGTATTGCCGCTCTGCCTGCCCCCTATCACTATCACAGCATCATTTTCGCAGGCAAGCTCCCGAATCTCTGCCTGGCGCTTTTCAGTGGAACCGCATATGGTATCAAATATCTCATAATGTGGTGCATTTTTTGCGCACCAGTTTTTTATTTCACTGTAAAGACCTGTATTCTGGGTTGTCTGGGCCACCACAACCGCTTTTCCAAACACAGGCAGGTTCTCAAGTTCCTGCATTGTGGTTATGGTATGGCCATTGCCGTCAGCATATCCGAGAAGTCCTACAACCTCGGGATGTTTTTTGTCTCCTGCAATAATGGTTGAATAGCCTCTGCGGGCAAATCTGCTTATGATGGCCTGCACACGCACCACCCTGGGACAGGTGGCGTTGATAACATCAAACCCTGCATTTTCAAGTGCTTTTTCATCTTCAGGAGGTACCCCATGCGCCCTTATAAGAACGATTCCAGTACCGGTTTCAGGAATCTTATCAAGCCTGTAAATCTTTTTTTCCTCCAGCATCTGAAGTACCTGAGGGTTATGAATCAGGGGGCCGTATGTGAAAATCGGGCCCTTTGAAAGGTTGGAGGCATCCAGGACCATATCCACAGCCCTTCTGACCCCCATACAGAATCCAGCGGTTTTTGCAATTGTGATTTTCAATAGATATAACTTCTCATTAAAGGCGGGTTAAAAGAGATATAAGCCTGTCCAGTTCAGTGCTGGAAGCAAATCTGATTTCTATTCTGCCCTTTTCACCGTTTTTATGTACCTTTACACTGGATTTTATCCTGGCAGACAAAAGCCTGCCGGTTTCTTCCAGAAACTGTTTTTCTGAGGCAGAAAGCTTTTTTTTAAGTTTTCCAGGAGCTTTTTTTGCAGCATTGACAAGCTTTTCCGTTTCCCTTACTGATAATTTTTTTTCAAGCACAGTATGAAACAGGCTGATCTGAGCCTCGTGAGAGCCTGCGCCCAGAAGGGCCCTGGCATGTCCCATTGATATTTTTTCAGCTATCAGGCTGTCCTTTATTTCGTCGGGAAGGCTTCTGAGGCGCAGAAGGTTGGCAATTGTAGAACGGTTCTTGCCTATTCTGCGGGCAACCTTTTCCTGGGTATAACCGAATTCAGTCATCAGCCTGTGATAGGCCTGGGCCTCTTCAAGGACATTGAGGTTCTGGCGCTGAATATTCTCGATTATGGAAACTTCCAATACCTGTTCATCTGTGAGATCCTTCACAAACACAGGCACATGGGTCAATTTTGCTTCCTTGGCCGCCCTCAGTCTCCTTTCTCCTGCAATAAGTTCATATGAACCGTCAGAATGCCTGACCAGCAGGGGCTGCAAAATTCCCTGAGACGCAATTGAATTTTTAAGCCGCTCAAGTTCTTCTTCGGCAAAAACAGTCCTTGGCTGATACCGGTTGGGTGAAATTCTGTCAATGGGGCACATCATGAAATCAGGGCTGGATTCAGGATTTTCAAAATCAGGGATCAGGGCTGACAATCCCCGTCCAAGGCCGGTGTGTTTTTTTTTCTTTTCCGTCATCTTTTAAGAAGCTCCCTTGCAAAGGCAACATAACTTTTTGAGCCTTGTGACAATTTATCATATAAAATAACCGGCAGCCCATAGCTTGGCGCTTCACCAAGCTTGACATTTCTCGGTATCTTGGTTTTGAAAACCATATCCTTGAAATATTTTCTGGCATCTTCAAAAACATTCTGAGAAAGATTGGTTCTTTTGTCATACATTGTCAGAAGAATACCTTTGATTTTCAGTGCCGGGTTAAAAGAAGACTTGACCCTTTTTATGGTTTCCAGAAGCTGACCCAAGCCCTCCAGAGCATAAAATTCGCTTTGAAGGGGAATAAGCACTGAATCTGAAGCTGTGAAAGCGTTAAGCGTAAGAAGGCTTAAGGCTGGCGGACAGTCGATTATAATATAATCAAACCTGTTTCTGACCTGATCCAGAAGTGCTTTCAGTTTTTTCTCTCTGTCAGGATCAGACATCATTTCAACCTCAAAACCTATAAGATCCATGGTGGCAGGGATCATCTCAAGCTTCGGCAGAAGTGTGGGGCACATGATATCATCAATATCTGCCTCGCCTATGAGGCCATGATAAAGCGAGAATTCAAGGGAAGGCTTGTCAATACCCATTCCTGTGGTTGCATTTGCCTGGGAATCACAGTCCACCAGCAGTATTTTTTTCCCTGTTTTTGCAAGTGCTGCCGAAAGATTCACTGCTGTCGTTGTTTTGCCGACACCGCCCTTTTGATTTGCTATGCTGATAATCTGAGTCATAATCCAGTTCTCATATCACAATTTACCTCTTCAGACAATTGGTGCCTCCAATGGTTTTCAGGCCCTGCCCTGCCACAACAAAGCCCGGCATGATGTCATACAGGCATGCCGGGCTTTATGTCAGATCTGATATTATAAAAAATACAAATATATACAGGTTACATGGCTGATTCAGGATGGAAAACATCCACATCCTTTAAATCATCTCCAAGATATTCCCTTTCATTGGGGCCCAGGATACCAAGAGAAAGACACAGAAGAGTCCACAGATGAACTGTATGCCATGCATTGTCATTTACCTCTGCCATATCATGTACCTGGGCATGACAATTATGACATGGTGTTATGCAATAATCTGCCTTGGTTGCAAGAATCTGGTTGGCCTTTGTCTGGCCATAGGCCCTTCTTTGTTCCTGAAAACCTGACTGCAGATAGCCGCCGCCGCCGCCGCAGCAGAAATTATTCGATCTGTTGGGCGTCATGTCAATGAAGTTTTCCTCACCAACAACCGCTTTGACAATATATCTTAAATCTTCTGCAACAGGATCGCCAAGTGATTTTCTGACAAGCTGGCAGGGATCCTGAACTGTAAACTTGATTTTTCTGTCCTTGTTCCAGTCTGAGGAAGGTTTGAGTTTTCCTTCTCTTATCCATTGTGCATAAAGCTGGATAATGCTTTGTATCTCAAAATTATAATCAATATTGAATTTTTTCAGTCCGGCCCGGACTGCAAAGAATTCATGCCCTCATTCCGTGTTGAGCCAGACCTTGCAGCCCAGGTCCTCCACGGCTTTCACCTTTGTCCTGACAATTTTTTCCCAGGTTTCATCTTCTGCCATGAACATGCAGTAATTTTCCGCTGCCCAGCCTTTTGTGCCATAGGTCCAGTCTGCACCTGCAAGATGCATGATCTTCCATAAGGGGACCATTTCGTCCGGTTCTGTCACAGGCTCCCTTGAGTTCTGGTTTAAAAAGTAATATGCGCCCTGTCTGTTGACATCTGCTTTCATTTCAGCAAACTCGGGCTGAGCTTCCTGGTATTCTTCCAGAACATCTTCCACAACAAACTGGAAATCCTCTTCATTGGCACCCATTGCAGAGCATGTATCATGCTTTAAGGCCATGTCGCATGAGCCTTTGATTCCCTTTGGCTTTTTATCCCGCGGCCATTGTGCCCTTGCATAATAAACAAGCTGGGGAATATTGATTTCCATGGGACATACATAAATGCATCTCTGGCACATGGAACACATCCAGACCCAGTTTGTGGTCAGAATTTCCTCATCCATTCCAAGGGCAGCCATCCTGAGAAATTTTCTTGGATCCATACCCTCAAGGCCGGTGGCAGGGCAGCCTGATGCACATGCTCCGCAGGTCAGGCATGCATTCAGGTTGCCTCCGTCCGGTAAAAGTTTCATTACCTTGTCTTTAAAGGCGCTTTTTCTTGCACCTCCGATTTTAACAGCTGAATCTGTCATACTATTTTCCCCCGATCTATTTAAATTAATCAAATTAAAGCATCGCTTTTTTTGATCTTGTATGTCCCCCCATATTTTGGAACAACTTTCTTTGTCTCTTATTCCATCTTTTCTGTCAACCCTAAATTTAAAAACCAGGCTGCCCTGGTCCCTGCCAAAAACTGCAGATTTGACTTTTCCGGACTTTTGTTTAGTATTCAGGGGCAATATGGAAAATACAGAACAGACAAAACCCGGACCCGGCATGAAAATAGATAAATATCCTGACCTTCCCATAACCCTAAAACGCAGGCAGATCATAAAAGCGATAAAAAACCATAAGGTCGTTATTATTTCAGGTGAAACAGGCTCAGGAAAAACCACACAGATTCCCAAATTCTGCATTGAGGCAGGAAGGGGCAGAAAAAAAATGATAGGCTGCACCCAGCCGAGACGCATTGCAGCCATCAATGTTGCAAAAAGGATTGCAGAAGAACTCAACCAGCCTCTTGGCAGGTCTGTTGGCTATAAGATCAGGTTTGACGACAAAACCCGGGCCCGGACAATGATCAAAATAATGACTGACGGCATTCTTCTGGCGGAAACCCAGAAAGACAGGTCTCTTGCTGCCTATGACACCATTATAGTGGATGAAGCCCATGAAAGAAGCCTGAACATTGATTTCACCCTTGGAATTTTAAGGACTCTCATAAAAAGACGAAAAGACCTCAGACTGATCATAACCTCTGCAACCATTGATACCCAGAAATTTTCACAGGCTTTTGACAATGCGCCTGTAATCGAGGTTTCAGGCCGGACATATCCTGTTGAAACCATTTATATGCCCGTTTCAAAGGAAAATGAAGACACCAAAGCTGCTGAAGATCAGGATTATGTGGAAGCTGCTGCAAGAGCGGTTGATTTTATAATGTCAAAACCCGGACCCGGGGATATCCTGATTTTCATGCCCACAGAACAGGACATATCCGATACAATCGAGCTAATACGGGGAAGACAATATAGCAGAACAATTGTTCTACCTCTTTTTGCAAGGCTGTCTGCAAAGGATCAGTCAAGAATCTTTTCAAAATACCAGGGACGAAAAATCATTGTTTCAACCAATGTGGCTGAAACCTCCCTTACCATACCCGGAATAAAATATGTTGTGGATACAGGGCTTGCAAGAATACCGAGATATTCTCCAAGAACAGGGACCACTGCCCTGCCTGTAAGTGCTGTTTCCCGGTCTTCTGCAAACCAGAGGGCAGGCAGGTGCGGCAGGGTTGAAAACGGAATATGCATCCGCCTGTTTGATGAAAAGGAATTTGCCGGACGGCCTTTCTTCACTGCTCCTGAAATTTTAAGGGCCAACCTTGCAGAAGTTATTTTAAGGATGATAAGCCTCAGACTCGGGGATATTTCAAAATTTGCATTTGTTGACCCTCCTGCACCCAAAAGCATAAAAGACGGGTTTGATACCCTGACAGAGCTTGGAGCCATAAAAAAGGCAAAAAAGGGAAAACATCATGTCCTGACAAAAACCGGCAGAATCATGGCACAACTGCCCATTGATCCAAGATTATCCCGCATACTGATTCAGGCAGACAGAAACGGATGCCTGAACGAAGCTGCAATAATAGTTTCAGGGCTTGCCATACCTGACCCGCGGCAGCGCCCTGCTGAAAAGCTTCAGGCTGCCGCCCAGAAACACGCCCTGTTCAGGACACCTGATTCTGATTTCATTACCCTGCTCAATATCTGGAATGCATTCAAGGATTCCGGGAAAAAATCAAGATCCAGCCTTAAAAAATTCTGCCGGGATCATTTTCTGTCATTCAGGCGTATGAGAGAATGGACAGACATACACAGGCAGATTTCAAGGATATTAAAAGAACACGGGATAAACTGTGAAAAAAAGACCCTGCTTGCTGGAGACGCTTTATATGAAGCCCTTCATAAAGCCCTTCTGGCAGGATATATCTCTCGCATCGCCCACAGAAAACAAGGCAGTATATTTACTGCCGCCAAAGGACAACAGGCCATGATATTCCCTGGCTCAGGGCTTTTCAAGACAGCTGGCAACTGGATTGTGGCAGCGGAATTTGTAAAAACCAGCAGGCTTTTTGCCAGAACCGCAGCCAGCATCAAACCTGAGTGGATTGAAGAAACCGCACCAGAGCTTTGCAGTCGCACCTATTTTGACCCTCACTGGGAAAAAGGCAAAGGCAGTGTTGTTGCACTGGAACAGGTAAGTATATTCGGGCTTGTAATTGTGGGAGAAAGAAAAGTTCTGTACGGAAGAATAAATAAAGAGGAATCCTTTGAAATCTTCATCCGCCATGCCCTTGTAAGGGGAGAGATATTTCAGAAATTTGAATTCATGGAACACAACATGAAACTGATTGACCAGGTTGAAACTCTTGAACATAAAACACGCAAAAAAGATATACTGGCCTCTGAAGATGATTTATGCTCCTTTTACAGGGAAAGGCTGCCTGAACCATTTTATGATATAAGAAGCTTTGCAAGGTTCATAAAACAGCAGAAAAACCAGGATTTTCTTAAAATGACCCTTGAAGACCTTCAAAGATCCAGAGTCAATGATACCAGGCTCGCCATGTTTCCGGATTCCCTGTCAACTTCACAGGGCAGGTTCACTCTTGAATATAAATTCTGTCCCGGATCTGAATGCGACGGGGTAACACTCAAGGTCCCTGCCGGCAGTGCTGCCCTTGTTCCGGGGCACGCAGTTGAAAAACTTGTTCCAGGGCTTTTTGAGGAAAAAATAGCAGCCCTTATAAAGGCTCTGCCCAAAAAATACAGGATAAAACTTGTTCCTGTATCAGAGAAGGCAAAAATCATTGCACACCAGATGCCGGATGATAACAGGCCGCTGTTTTCCATGCTGTCTTCATTTATAAAGGATAGATTTGGCTTTGTTATTCCTGCAACTGCCTGGTCTGACAAAAACCTGCCTGATCATCTTAAGATGCGTATTTCCATAACAGATCACAGGGGAAGGGAAATCAGGGCGGCAAGGGACAGGTCTGTTCTGAAGGATTTCAGATCAGATTCTGAACAGACCCGCAACATGGCTTTTGAAGCTGCAAAAAAAAGATTTGAACGTTCTCCTGTAAAAACCTGGGATTTCAGCGATCTTGAAGAAAGCATTGTCATTGCACAGGACAATGGATGGCAGCTCAGGGCATTCATCGGCCTGAAAATTGAGGACAGTTCTTCTGGAAAGGAAAAAATTTTATCCCTGAGGCTGTTCAGAGATGAAGATACTGCCATTAACAGCCATTGCAGGGGAATAGGCCGTCTTTTTCAATTAAGTTATCCTGAACATTTCAAGGCCCTTGAAAAGGATATTGCAGCATCCCATGAAATACGGCAGATCTCACCCATGTTCGGCGGCAGCGCAAAATTCAGGCGCGCAATTTACAGGCTTATCCTAAGGCAATTCTTTGAAAAAAACATAAGAACAGGCAAAGAATTTGAAGACCATGGCAGAAATCAGATTCCCAGGCTTTATTCAGACGGCCAGAAAATACTTGACATGGTAATCAGGACAGGAAAACAATACCATTCATGCATGGATCTTATCACAAAACTGTGCTTCAGGCATCAGAACAGAAAAAAAACATATGAAATGCTGACAGGTCTTTTGAAAGAACTGAAAAATCTCATACCTGAAAATTTTGCTGACCTTTACACCCCTGAAAGGATACAGGATATCTGCCGCTTTGCAGAATGCATACAGGCAAGGGCACAGAAAACAGTTGAAAACCCCATGAAACAGGAAAAGAAAAACCTTAAATTCCTTCATTATACAAAGGCATTAAACCTTCAGATAGAACAGCTTACACCTGATACAAGCAGGGAAAAATCCGAAAAAATACAGCAATTTTTCTGGATGATTGAAGAGTACAAGATTTCCCTGTTCGTCCCAAAGATCAAAACACGAATCAAGGTTTCTGAAAAAAAACTGGATCAGTTTCTGATAGAGCTTACTACCATGCTCTAGCATGAATAAGGAGGCGCGGTCTGTTCTGCCAGGGTCGGGACAGAACAGACCGCAGGATAATGCCTGCCAAGGAGATGGGGTTTGTTTGAATCAACAACTTCCTTTCATTATCCTTATGAATCGCTCCACGGTTATACAATTAAAGTATATGGAATTATATGTCAATATATTTTTTTAAAAAAATTAAAAAAGATAAAAACAAACTTTAAATAACCAATAATTACTTTAATGAATATTCATAATATTTACTGGTGCAGGGAGGGCCATATGCCACATAGATCTTAAGTTCTGAAGGTATCATGATGAACGACGCCCTCGTTACAGAAACCATTTCAGCCGGTTTTGCCGGGTTGCCATGACTGCAGATTGAATCAGGATCATCATGATGATCAGACAGGACATCCATCATGTATTCAGCAGTGATATCACCATATGAATCTGCAACAAGCTGCCTCATGCGTTCTGCACGCCTGAATGAATCAGGAATATATAAAGGTGCAAGATCATTTTTTCTGTATTTTTCAGTTTCATAATGATTTGCATGAACCAGCACACCGCCATCAGGAGCCAGCAGCGCATAATCATCATACACACTTTCAATACCGACAAAATTCCCATGACAGTCACCCACATGATAGTAGCTTATGCCCCTTGCAGAATGTTTCAGCACATCCATGGTTTCACCCAGAGTCCGGCACCGCATGGCCTTCCACAGATATATGGTCAGAGGAACATGGGAAATCACAGGCCCCATGGGAGACAGCACAAGATTGGCACAATTGCATATTCCCGCTGAATTCATATAATAAAGACAATTTGCCGACAGGCATATGACAAACTGATCCAGCCCATCTGCGCGATGGATATGAAGAATATCGACAGGAACCTCAGGATGCCAGTCAATATTCTGTCCAAGCATTGCAATGTCATGTCTGCACACCTCTTGCCCAAGCGCAAAGGAAGTACACATACCTGTTCCTGATATGCCAGGATAAGCAGCAGTGATCTCAAAACAGGTTTTAAGGGCAAAGGATTCCTCAAAACTGATGCCGGCTCCCTGCGCTATCCCCCTTATCCACTCAATTGCTTCACAATCAAAGGATTTTGCATTTGCGATATATCTGCCCGATGCTTTCATCACTTCATCAGACTGTATCTTAAACGGGCCCCTGCGCAATGAATCAAGCATGAAATCCAGTGATTTCAGAATATTATCTTTTGCTGCCTCACCATATTGCCTGCCTATTTCGCAGGAAGTCCCACTGCATTCTATCAATTGAATTTTCTGCGTCTGCATAGTGAATTTTCCTCCTGGTTTTACAATTTTGCGTACATACAAACCCTGAACATGGAAATGGAAAATACACGAAAATAAAAAAAACTTATTGTAAAAATGCGACAATATTTATTTTACGAGGGTTGCTGGTGTGGTTCCTGACAGCTGCCTGACATCCCGTATCAGGTGAGACTGGTCAAAATATCCACACTCAGCAGCAATATCAGCATAATCTGCACCATGACCTGCACACCATATTTTTTCAACTGCGCTCTGAAACCTCACAAGACGGATAAAATATTTCGGACTGATTCCCAATATTGAGGAAAACAGCCTTTCAAGAGTCCTGACACTGACACCCACATATCCTGCAAGTTCCTCAACCCTTGTACACCCTGATGAACGCCCGATGATCTCAGCAGCCCGGCAGAAAATTTTATTTTTCACCATGGGTTCAGGACGGGAATAAAAAAACAATTCCTCAACAATATCCATCCTTGCCTGAAAATTTTCCGCATTCAGTAAAAGCTCACATATGCCATCTGAAGACCTTCCATATACAGATGAAAGCTCGACCATTGAATCCATTAGCTCATGGGGCGGGATATCACCAAAGGCCGGAGTTTTTCCGGGCCTGAAGCTTATAATGAAAAGGTCATATCCTTTCACAGGTACAATGATTTTTTCAGTATACGGCCCTGCCAGAAAAGACATGCCTCCTGTTTCAGAAAAAAGAAAAGCAAGATCAAAATACCCGTCCGGCAGAATTTCATATCCTGGCAAACAGGCAAGATATCTGCCTGATATGAATCTGTATTTTTCTATTACAGGATGACAGACCCTGACAGAAGCCTTAAGTCCATATGTATTTTTCAGGCTGTACATAAGTGCATATATAATACAGGACACAAAGGCTGTCCATGCAATGCCAGGTTCCCCAATGAAAAAATCAGGAAATCAGGTCTTTATTCCTGTCAAGAATGGATCGCAGGGTGGCAGCCAGCCTGGAAAGAATAACAGGTTTCATCAAAAAGGCCTTAATCCCCATTTTTGCTGCCTGTTCGCAGTTAATGGCTTCACTGAATCCCGTGAACATGATAATGGGAAGATCCGGAACCATTTCCAGCACCTTACAGGCCAGCTGTGCACCATTGATCCCAGGCATGGTCATGTCAGTGAGCAGGCAGTCAAAAAGGTCTGGAGTTTTCCTGAGCATATACAGGGCCTGTTCTCCGTTCCCTGCCGCAGTAACCTCATATCCCAGGCTGCGCAAAAGGTCGGTCATCATTTCCAGATATAGGACGTCATCATCCACTATGAGCAGATGTTCATTGCCGCCGCGTATTTCACCGCCATCTTCATCATTTACGTCTGATGCAGTCCTTTCCTCTATACAGGGAAGATAGACCTGAAAGGTTGCTCCTCTGCCCTCCTCGCTGAAAGCAAAAATCTCACCGCCATGATTTTTGACAATTCCGTGAACAACTGAAAGTCCCAGCCCCGTACCTTTGTTCATGGATTTTGTTGTAAAATAAGGCTCAAAAATACGCTCCAGCAAATGGGGTTTGATGCCAGATCCAGTGTCAGATATTGTCAGAAGATTATATTGGCCCGGCGTCAGGGAACAGGTTTGATCCATGGCTTCAGGAAAAACAGATTCCATTTCCAAAGACACAGTCAGTGTGCCTCCTTTTTCCTCCATGGCATGAAATGCATTTGTACAAAGATTCATGACCACCTGATGAATCTGGGTGGGATCTGCCATCACCGGGCAGCATTTTTCAATCCTGGTCTGAATCCTGATAAAGGCAGGCAATGAAGCTTTAAGCAGTTCCAGAGCCTCCTTGACAATAAAATCAATGCGGATGGGGTTTTTCCCCTGCTCCACCTGACGGCAGGAAGTAAAGATATGCTGAACCAGGTCCCTGGCCCGGTCAGCAGCGGTTTTCACTGATTTAAGGTCTTCCCTTGCAGGAGAATCATCAGGCAGCTCCCGGATGGCAAGGTCTGTATATCCAATTATCACACCCAGGATATTGTTAAAATCATGGGCAATGCCGGAAGCCAATGTTCCAATGGCCTCCAGCCTCTGGGCCTGGCGAAGCTGCCCCTCCATAATTTTTCGTTTCTTTTCAGCTTCCACACGTTCATTGATATCTTCCAATACCATTATGGCGTATTCCTCTCCGGGCTGACTGGTTCGCGCCAGGGAAACCGTAGCCTTGCACCATATGGTGGTTGTATCCTTTCTAACAAACGCCTTTTCTCTGAAAATGGTGGCGGTCTGACCATTAAAAAGTGCCTGAAACGCAGCAAACATCTCTTCTTGTTCATCCGGAGCAACAAGATCCTGAAGGTTCAGATTATCAAATTCTTTTTCTTCATATCCCAGGATGGTACAAAAACAATTGTTCACTATGAGAAAAGAACCATCCATCCGGGCATGGGCAATACCCACGGCAGCGTTTTCAAAGGTGAGCCTGAACCGCTCTTCACTGGAAAACGCCTGTGCTTTCAATTGTTTCTGATAATGCTGAAGTTTCAGATGGGTGGACACTCTGGCCTCCACCTCCTCAAGCTGAAACGGTTTTTCAATATAGTCCACCGCACCCTGCTGAAACCCCAGAATCTTGTTAAATGGTTCACTGAGGGCACTGACAAAAATCACTGGAATATTCTCCAGTTCAGGGTCTTCCTTCAGAGCTTTGCAAACCTGATATCCATCCATTTCAGGCATATGGATGTCCAGCATAACCAGATCAGGAGGAGAGGTGCGGATACTGGACAATGCCTGGACACCATCCATGGCAACCCTGACATCAAAGCCCCTGGCCTCCAGCATGTTTGTCAACACCTTCAGATTGTCGGGGTTGTCATCTGCAATCAATATAGTGAAAATCACATCCGGTTTCATGGTATCACCTATCAGCATCCCTGGGTTTAAAAATTTGTCGAATGGCATTGAAGTCATAGGCATCTGCCAGTTTTTTCAATGTGAGTGCAAGGCCGGAATCATGGGGATAAATTGACTGGATAACCCCATGAATAGTCTTAATATGACCCAGCTCAAGCGCCTTTATCATATTGTCATAAATTGGTTCTGGTATGTGGTCAAGCTTTTTATAGGAATCAGTTCTGCCAGGCTTTACAGAAGGAGAAGAAGCTTCATAAAAAAATTCGACTCCGGGACACTCTTCTATCATGCTGAATAATTCCTCTTCCCGGAACGGTTTTCCCAGAAAATGATCAGCACCAGCCTTAAGGACAGTTTCCCTGTCTTCCTTCATTACACTGGCAGTCACAGCAATAATTAACACCTGATCCCCACCCGGAAGTTGGCGGATCTTTCTGATCGCATCCAGACCGTTCAGACCGGGCATCACCAGGTCCATCAGAATGATACCGGGTTTCCTGTCACAAAACAGGTCCACAGCCTCTTTGCCATTCATAGCCTCCATAACCTTAAACCCTTTGGCTGTCAGTATCTTTCTAAGCAGAGCGCGGTTTACCCGGCTGTCATCCGCAACCAGGACATGAACAGATTTCTCTCCTGGCTTCAGCGCCTTGAATGTCTTACGAATCAACTCCTGACCACATGAGTCCGGGCTGCCAGAACGAACCGCACAAAAAAAAGTAAATACCGACCCATGGCCCCTGCGGCTTTTAACATGTATATCGCCTTCCATGAGGCGGGCATATTCCCGGCTGATGGCAAGACCCAGGCCGGTACCTCCGGTTGTGGCATCAGGTTCTGCCTGTTCAAAACTATTGAAAATTTTTTCCAGGTCTTCATCTGACATGCCCTTTCCAGTATCTTCAATAACAAATTCCAAAATAATTCTTTGATCTGTCTGCCCTGAATTCCCCGGCTCATCGGAAACATTTCTGACATTGACTGTCAGAAAAACATGGCCCCTGGATGTAAACTTGACTGCATTGCCAAGAAGATTGATCAGCACCTGACAGATCTTACCCTCATCTCCCAGAACAAAGCGCACCGAATCCCCGGGCTTGGTAATTTCAAAAGCAAGTCCTTTTTCATTGGTTTTCATCCTGAACATGAGGTCAAGATCGCTGAGAAGCCGGAACAGATCAAATACCTTTGGCTCAAGTGTATGTTTACCAGCCTCTATCTTAGAAATTTCAAGGATATCGTTGATCAGACCAAGAAGATGTTCACCACTTTTATTAATGGTCTGAAGGCTTTCTTTTTGTTCCGATGTCAGATTGGTGTCGCGAACCAGCAATTGTGAATACCCCAGTATGGCGTTCAGCGGAGTTCTGATTTCATGGCTCATATTGGCCAGAAAAATTGTCTTGGTCTGATTTGCCTGTTCTGCCTCTTTTCTTGCCTGCACCAATGCCTTTTCAGTCATCTGTCTGTGATAGATTTCCTGTTTTAACCTCCGTACCCAGTAAATGAACAATAAAAAAAGAAACACCACAGGCACCAGCACCTTAAAAAGCAGGGAGAAATCAGTACCATGATCATACTGGATGGATATCCATTTGCGGTATATTCTGTTTTTTTCTGACTCCGGGAACCGGGCCAGGCATTTTTCAATTATATCCGCCAAAGGTGCAAGCTCTCTGCGCACTGCCATGGAAAGACGAATGGTATACGGTGTTTCCCCTGCCACTTTAAGGGAGGTGTTTTTCAATTTCCCGATATAGTAGCCAGTGGTGAGAATGCCGCCCACAAAAGCCTGAATCTTCTGTTTTTCCAGCAGGCCAAGCCCATCTTCAGTAGTTTTAACCGGAACCAGCACCAGTCCTGGATAATCTTCCCGGATCAGTTCCTCAATGGCATAGCCTTTAACAACTCCTACCCGTTTTCCGTTCAATTCCGAAAGGCTGCCTATATAAGGCATACCAGTACCGGTAAAAATAGCAGCAGGAATCTCAAGATAGGGAGAGGTAAATACCAGGGAATCTTTCCTGGAACGTGTATACATCACAGCAGACAACAGATCCATCTTCCCCTGACGCACCAGATCCAGTCCGCTGCTCCAGGCACTGATATCCTGAATTACAAAATGAATACCCAGATGCTTTTCCAGGATTCTGAGGTATTCAACAGCAATACCTGCAAATTTTCCTTTTTTATTCCTGAATTCCACCGGCGCCCAGAAAGGGTCACTGCATACCCGGATCAGGGGATGGTCTGCAAGCCATTGTTTTTCCTGGCTTGGCAGAGTTTCCCTGAACCATGACAGATCAGGAGAACTCTCAGGGATTGTGCTTTCAACCGGAAACCATTTTTCCTGAATACGGGCTTTTTCCCGGAGAGTAATGGATTTCAGCGCCCTATTGACAAGATTTTTTAAAACAGGCCAGTCATTTCGGATACCAAAAGCCAGAGGAATGGGTTCCCTGGAGAGATAATCTGCTATTTTCAGGTTGGATAATGCAAGGTTGCCTATTTCATATGTGGCAACCGCCAGGTTTCCAACCACAGCATCTATTGTTCCCCTGGACAATGCCAACAGGGCATGGCGGAATGTGGGAAACAGAACAGGCGAGATCCTGGTCTTTTCCTTTAAGAATCCTGCATGTGAACTTTGCACCTGAACTCCCACCCTTAAATGGGCAAGCTGATCAGGGCCTTTAATCCGGGTATTTTTACGGGTCACAACAACCCGTGGAAAAAAAAGATAAGGATCTGAAAATTCAATGAATGACTTTCTGCTCTTTATAATACCGACGCAGGGCAGAATATCGATATTTTTCTTTACTGCTTCTTTAATTACAATTTTCCAGGCAAGACCGGTCACAGGCTCAAAACGGACACCAATACGATTTGCCACAAGCTTCGCATAGTCAGCCGCAGCTCCCCGGTATTTCCCGGCAGGAGATAAAAATTCAAAAGGAGCAAATTCAGGATCAAATCCCAGCCGGATCACAGGATGTGCCCTTACCCATGCATATTCCCCGGCTGTCATGAAAATCTTTCCAGATTGTGATTGTTCCTGAACATCGATAATATCACCTGTTCCTGCATAACTGACACCGGCGCAGGCATGGAGACATCCAACCTGAAAAACAGAAAATATCAAAAAAAAGATAATAATGGGAGACAAACCAGTTTTGATCATATTCCCTCTTAATTTAGTATGGGTATATATTTAATACTCAGGAAACCGTTTTCTTGTCAAACTGTCTTTGATGCAACAGGTGCAAATTTCTTGAAAGATCCGGTTTAATACATTAAGATCAGATATTTTAATTTTCAATTATATTAAGGATGCTGATGTGTTTGCTGAAACCATAACTTATCCTGCAGCACTTTTTGCAGGGCTGCTGTCTTTTTTCTCACCATGTATTCTGCCTCTGATCCCGGCGTATTTTTCGTTTATCACAGGATTGTCAATTGATGAACTGACTGAAAACAGAAAAGAAACCAGAAAAAAAGTTATCCTGTCCACTGTTTTCTATGTGGCTGGCTTTTCATTCATATTCATCCTGCTCGGGGCTTCGGCTTCTTTCATAGGAGGGCTTGCCGCCCGGTTCTCATGGGCTGCAAGATACCTTGGAGGAGGAATCATCATTGTTTTCGGGCTTCATCTTCTTGGCATCATCAATATCAATGCTCTGAATTTTGAAAAAAAAATACATATAAACCAGACCCCCATGCACCTTATGGGAACCTTTGTCATAGGCATGGCCTTTGGTGCAGGCTGGACTCCGTGCATCGGCCCCATGCTCGGCTCCATACTCATTGTTGCATCAAACCAGCAGACCATAGGCCAGGGCATCGCGCTTCTGACCGTGTATTCAGCAGGTCTTGCACTGCCTTTTCTGGCCATGTCCCTTTTTATAAATTCCATCATGGAAATAATGAAAAAAACAACAAGATGGATAGGAGTAATAAACAGAATTTCCGGGATTCTGTTAATCACAGTAGGACTTTTGCTTATATTTGACAGATTCAGATTTCTCAGCACTTTATAGACAGAACTGGAAAAAACTCCATGGCTGCCATCCCAGAAGGATTTAAAGGCTTTATAGCAACTGCGACCCTGACAAAATTTCTGTTCAATCTTGCACGCAGGCTGGTATATCCATTTGCCCCTGAATTTGCCCGAGGGCTTCATACTGATCTTTCCGCCATAACTTCGCTCATTGCCATAAACCAGGCCACTTCCCTGCTCGGTCCGGCAGGAGCATGGTTTGCAGACCGGTACGGCTACAAGATCATAATGCTGATATCCATTTGCATGCTTGCTGCAGGCAGTTTTGCAGCAGGTTTTATTCCCCTCTATTCCGTGCTTGGTGCCGGGCTTTTTATTGCAGGGCTTGCAAAAAGCATATTTGACCCAAGCCTTCAGGCTTTTATAAGCAATATGGTACCATTTGGACAACGTGGTAAAATCATAGGAATCACCGAACTTGCATGGGCCGGATGCACAATTGCCGGCATTCCTGCGGCAGGGCTTGTTATCCAGCGTTTTTCATGGCAGACCCCTTTTATCATCATAGGGGTTTTAAGTCTTGCAAGCCTGGGAGTGATCATGATTATAATGCCGGATGACAGAAAGATCCCTGCCCATGTACATCACAAAGGCCGGCAGAAGGAGCCTGGATGGGAGACCATAGTAAAAAATCCCAGGGTAGTTGGTATGCTGTCATTCTGTTTCTGCATGTCCCTTGCAAATGACAATCTTTTTGTCATTTATGGAGCATGGCTTGAAAAATCATATAATCTTTCTCTTGCAGGGATTGGATTTGGCACCATATTCATAGGAATGGCCGAAATATCCGGCGAAACATGCACAGCTTTTCTTTCAGACAGAATAGGATTGAAAAAATCCGTTCTTATTGGTGTATCACTATGCAGCATGGCCTATTTTATTCTTCCTGTCCTGGATACCGGACTGTATCATGTCCTTGCAGGGCTTTTCATCATATTTTTCACATTTGAATTCACAATTGTCACTTCCATGAGCCTGTCAACCGAGCTCGTACCGGAGCTGCGGGCATCAACCATGGCTGCATTTTTTGCAACAGCCGGCATGGGCAGAGTGGCCGGAGCTTTTTCAGGCGGTATGATCTGGGCCGGATACGGGATACACGGCATATGTCTTGTGTCTGGACTATTTACACTTACCGGACTTGCCTGTGTTATTGCAGGATTCAGATATAAAAGAACCTGCTCTGGTTCCCGGAATTAAAAAATTGTCAAAAATTTTGTGCAAAATACAAATAAATTATTAAACATTGACAGATCAGACAATTTTTATTACCGTTTTTATTCTTATTGTAAATAATACAGATATTTTTCAACAAACCCGTTAACAAATGGAGAATATCCCCATGAGCGAACTTTTCAGAACCGTTTTTTTTGAAAAACACCGGCAACTCAATGGCAGCCTTGTTGAATTCGGAGGCTGGGAAATGCCCATCCAATATCCTGAAGGCATTATGAATGAACATATGATCACCCGCACAAAAGCCGGTATCTTTGATGTCTCGCACATGGGAAGGCTTTATTTCACAGGCACAGATGCTCTTGATTTTCTGCAGCATGTGCTTACCAACAATGCCATGGCGCTTGATACAGGAGAAAGCCAGTATACCCTGATCCAGAATAAAAATGGAGGCGCACTTGATGATGCATATCTTTACAGATTTAAAAAAGATGAATATCTGCTTGTTGTCAATGCATCCAACAGAAAAAAGGATGTGGAACATTTCAGGGCTCAGCTTGCATCATTCAAGAATGTTGAAATGCGGGACAGAACCTTTGATCAGGCAATGATTTCACTGCAGGGGCCATTTTCAAGATCCATAATGGAACAGATCATAACATCGGGAAGCCTTCCTGACCCTGCACGCAATTGTCTTGGCATTGTGCAGATAAACGGGATTGAAACCTTTATTGCAAGAACCGGATATACAGGAGAACCCCTGGGATTTGAATTATTTGTCGACAATGAAAATGCTGTTGCCATATGGGATCTTCTCATGGAAAAAGGTGCCATGCCAATCGGGCTAGGAGCAAGGGACACATTAAGGCTTGAAGCTGCCCTGCCATTGTACGGTCATGAACTTGGAACAGATCATGATGGAAATGAAATCCCTGTTTTTGCATCAAAACTATCCAAATTTGCCGTAAGTTTTTCTTCGCTTAAAAAAGATTTCATTGGCAGGGATGCTCTTTTAAAACAGTTCAGGGCATTTACCCGGATCATGAACGAAGATTTCAATGATATCAAGGATCTTCCGAAAATGGTAATGCCCGTTGCCGTCACAGGGAAAGGAATTGCAAGGGCAGGATACAAAGTATTTGCACAGGGCCGTCACGTGGGCTACATCACATCAGGGACAATGATCCCGTACATGGAGCCGGACGGAACAGGACTGAATGCAAAATTTAAAAAAGATGTCAGAAAAAGGGCCATTGCACTTGCCCTGATTGACAGCAGCATCACACAAGGCAGCACACTTGAGATTGAGATACGCAAAAAACGCTGCAACGCCGTGGTTGTGCCATACCACATGAGTGCTGAAGCCCCGCCCTTTGTCCGTTCGATTCCCCATGACCGCATAGATTCCACAACACCTGACAGATCAGACCCCTCCGGTGAAAAAACAGCAAAATGGCTGATATCAAAGGCCATTGCAAATCATAAATGGAGGGCGGCCCAATGCATCAACCTGATCCCTTCAGAAATGAGCCAGTCATACCTGACAAGGCTTCTGTCCATAAGCGATCCTGTCAACCGGTATGCTGAGCACAAACAGATAAAAGCATTTTCAGGTGAAGATGTTTTTTATTACCAGGGAACCGAATTTATCAACAGGGTTGAGACCCTGTTGAACAAAGAGTTTAAATCTTTTTTCAACTGTGCAAACATTGAATCGCGGGTAATTTCAGGGCAGATGGCCAACACTGCTGTTTTCAGCGGGCTTGTGGATTTTCTTAACAGAACTGACAGAAAAAGCGAACAGAAAAGATTAAGAAAGGTAATGAACAACCACATCATAAGGGGAGGCCATTTAAGCGCCCAGCCCATGGGTGCTCTGCGCGATTTCGTGGCCCGCGACCCTGTGACGGAAAAGCCTGCATGTGTCAATTTTCCCGTGGAAAGGGACAATCCATATAAAATTGATATAAAGGCATGTGAAAGCCTTATCAAGGAACACCAGCCCGAGCTTGTCATTCTCGGCAAAAGCATGATACTGCACAGGGAACCGGTTGCAGAGATAAGGCGTCTTGTTGATGAATTTGCCCCCGGCTGCATTGTAATGTATGACATGGCGCATGTACTTGGCCTTTACGGACCGCACTTTCAGGAACCTTTAAAGGAAGGCGCCCACATTGTTACAGGCTCCACCCATAAGACCTTTTTTGGCACACAGCGCGGGGTCATAGCCTGTGACTTCAGCCAGGATGACCTTGAATACGGGCTATGGGAAGCATTTCAGAGACGCACATTTCCAGGCAGTGTCAGCAACCATCACCTTGGCACAATGACAGGGCTTTTGTTTGCAGCGCTTGAAATGAATCATTTCAAGGATGAATACCAGAAAGCCGTACTTGCCAATGCAAAGATATTTGCCGCTGCACTGAAGGAAAGTGGCCTGAATGTGGCGGGCGATCCTGACATGGGATTTACACAAACCCACCAGGTGATAGTGGATGTGGGATATGGCAAAGGTCCTGAAACTGCCGAAAAACTTGAGGCAAACAATATAATTGTCAATTATCAGGCAACTCCTGATGAAGAAGGTTTCACAGCCTCAGGGGCACTTCGCATGGGAGTTGCGGAAATGACACGGTTCGGCATGGACGGTGATGGGTTCAGAAACCTTGCAGGACTCATGGCAGATCTCATTAACAAAGGCATGGACATAAAAGATGAAATCATAAAATTAAGAACCAGTTTTATGAAAATGCAGTTCTGTTTCAACCCGGAGGACATGGATGTTCATGTTTCATCTCTGATCAATGCCCTGACATGATCTGACCTGCGCAGCTTCAGGATTTTCCAAGCCTGTGGCAGACTATTGTTGCAAGGGCATAAATAACGTCCAGAGGCAGATGCAGACCTATTGTCCTGTCAAACAGCAGCTTTGCTTCACACGGGAAATCCTCGTCACCCTGCCAGTAAAGAACTGCAACAGGGATTGAAGGCACAATTTTAAAAACAAAGGCTGAATCTGCAAAATCAACAGAAGTGCCTCCAAATTTTCTGCATAATATTTCAAAGGCTTCCATGCTGTTTCCAAACCTGTCTGCAATCCAGGATGAAGGTATGGTGTGAGGGCCGCGGAAAAACGCTGCCCCACCCGGAATATCCTTTTCAGAAATCCATTCTCCTGAAGGAGGGATATTTTTTGACCGGATAAGGTAAAATAGCACAAACAATGACATGTATTCACGCACTATTCCAGGCCATGCAATATCATGATGCACTTCACAGGCATTTAAATCAATTTTGTATTCACTTCTCCAGATATTGACAGAATACTGCTGTCTTTCACTGTCAAACCTACATCCTGTACGCAGTACCACATCATCAGGCTCAAGCGCCTTAAGATCATGAAAATTGAATTTATCCATGCAGGACAGTATCACAGGAGGAGCAGAATCTGTCAACCCGCATATTGCAGGCCTGTCATATGTTTCAGATAGTGATTACATAAAATAACTGCGGTATGCCTGTATGGGAATATGGCCTGACCAGTGATCTGTCAACATGGCTGCAATAATACAGACTGCAAAAAATACCACCAATATCAGACCAACCTTACTCTGATTCAATGAAATTTTTCCCGGGGACACAGAAAAACCAATGGCATTATTTTCAGGGCATGATTCAACACACCTGAGACAGGCAGTGCATTCAAAAGACCTTACAATTTCTTTGTCCATGATGGAAATTCCTGAAGGGCAGGCTCTCTCACATCTGCCGCATTCGATACAATGTTCCTGGTTTCTTTGTATCCTGCATGGGCTGAACATGCCAAGAATTGAGAGCAGTGCCCCATACGGGCACAGATATCGGCACCAGAACCGGGGAATTATAACGGATAATACCACAAGAGCCAGAATAATAAAAAAGGCATGCATGGAAATATCAGTAAAAAAATTAAGCATTTTCACATCTGCAAAAACATTATACTGACTCATGATAAACCGCTGAAGTTCTGTAGCCGGCATTGTTACAAAAATGGTCCAGATAAAAAAACCTGCCAGAAGATATTTGATTCCTCTCATTGGAATATCTGCCCATACCGGCAGGTTAAATGTGCGGGAAAACATATATGAATGAATGGAGGCAAGACAGTCGGACAAAAGCCCGAACGGGCAGATCCAGCTGCAGAACACCTTTTTCATCATGAGCGCAGTAAAGCAGATCATCATGAAAATAATCAGCCCTGCCGGATGCACCTGACTGACAGTCCAGGTACATAAAAAATATTTAAAGCTCACAAGCGCGCTGATGGGGATAAAAGCTTCCACACCGGCAGGTCTTGCAATGGTGACATGCCCGCCTGAACCAGCCTGATGCACAAACAGATAAAACCTTATACCAATAAAGATACAGATCAAAAAAAACAGACCCTGTACTGCGCGCCTTGTTGAAATACATGCTGATCTGCATGATTCTGAAGAGATAAGCATAGACAATCCTTTAAATATAAGCATCCGTAAAAACAGGTTTCATTAAAGGATAATTTGTTTTTTTGCAAGCATAATCAGCAGATTCCTGCAATCACCAGAAAAAACTTGAGAAATTCAGGATAAATTTATAAAATCAAATTTCACTCATTCATCTTTATTTTTTATCAGGAGGCCTGATGGCAGACAAGTTTGTCCACACTGTATTGATTGTTGATGATGAAGCACAGATAGGCAAAGCTCTTGGGCGGCTGATGAGAAGTATTGGAGCAGAATACGTCTATGCTGAATCCGGCCAGGCTGCAATTGATGCGATCAAGGCGGCATCCAGACCTTTTTCACTTATTCTGTCAGACCAGCGCATGCCGGGAATGGAAGGCTCTGAATTTCTGGAACAGGCCAAAAAACTGTCACCTGACACCATACGCTTTCTGATCACAGGATATGCAGATGTAAATGCTGTAACCGATGCCGTCAACAAAGGTTCCATCCACAGGTACATCACCAAGCCATGGGACAACAGGATGCTGATTGAAACAATAAAGGCAGGGCTTGAGCAATATGAACTCATAATGGAAAACAACCGTCTTTTTACCCTTGCCAAGGAACAGAATGCAAAACTTTACAAGATCAATACAGGCCTTAAAAAAAGCGCTGAGCTTCATAAAAAGGCAATTCTCCAGAAAGATAAAAAAATCGCCGAATTAACTGAACAGCTTGAAAAAGGATTCAAAGCCAGAGACTACATAAGTGAGATAGAAGCCCTGTTAAAAGAGA
>CAYOYY010000024.1:0-41804 GCA_964408295.1 uncultured Desulfobacula sp.
TAAACATTTATTAAGGTGGTTAAACATAAATAAGGAGAATGAAGTATATGTCTAAATTAGTAGCACCTCACGGTGGAAAAGGTTTGGTATGCTGTAAGCTTGAAGGCGCAGAACTTGAAGCAGAAAAGAAAAAGGCAGAAGGCCTTAAAAAAATCGAAATCTCATCCCAGGTTAAAGGCGATCTGATCATGCTGGGCATTGGTGGTTTCAGCCCTCTTAACGGTTTTATGACAAAAGCGGACTGGAAGGGTGTATGCGAGGATTTCCTCCTGGCTGACGGAACTTTCTGGCCTGTGCCTGTAATGCTGGATGCTTCCAAGGAAGATGCTGAAGGCATCAAGGAAGGTGATGAAATTGCTCTTCAGAGAAATGGTGAAATCTATGCCACCATGAAGGTTGAAGAGAAGTTTGCAATGACCGAAGACGAGAAAAAATGGGAATGTGAAAAGGTTTATAAAGGCCATGGCGAAGAATCTGCTGATGACTGTTTCTGGAAAATTGCCATGGAAGATCATCCAGGCGTTCAGATGGTTATGGCAAGAAAAGAATATTGCCTGGCCGGCCCTGTAAAAGTTCTTTCTGAAGGCGAGTTCCCTGAAAAATTCAAGGGTGTTTATCTTACTCCCAAAGAAACCCGCGCCATCTTTGATGAAAGAGGCTGGGCAAATGTTGCATCCATGCAGCTTCGTAACCCCATGCACAGATCACATGAACATCTGTGCAAGATCGCCCTTGATGTATGTGACGGCGTTCTGATCCATTCTCTTATCGGTAACCTCAAACCTGGTGATATTCCTGCAGAAGTCCGCATTAAATGCATTGACACTCTGATCAAGGGCTATTTTGTACCTGAGCATGTTGTAAATGCAGGTTACCCGCTTGACATGAGATATGCAGGCCCCAGAGAAGCTCTGCTGCATGCAACCTTCCGCCAGAACTATGGTGTCAACAAGATGATCATCGGGCGTGACCATGCCGGTGTTGGCGATTTCTACACATTATTTGAGGCACAGGAAATTTTTGATACAATTCCGACTCCTTCAGAACCGGGCAAGGCTCTTCTGTGCGAACCCCTGAAAATTGACTGGACTTTCTACTGCTATAAATGTGACGGCATGGCTTCCATGAGAACCTGCCCCCATGGCAAGGAAGACAGGGTTATCCTTTCAGGAACCAAACTGCGTTATGCATTGTCCAATGGTGAAGAAATTGTTGATCATTTCGGCCGTGAAGAAGTTCTTGAGATTCTGAGAGAATACTATGCTTCACTGACTGAAAAGGTTGAAGTAAAACTTCAGAGCCACGCAGAAGGAACCAAAATGTAATCTGAATATTTCAGATCACTGAGATTTGTAATGCGGCTGCCGCCATATGGCAGCCGCATTTTTTTTTGCTGGCTGCCGGTCGCTCAGCTTTATTTGATGTTTACCTTTTTTTTTCTGAAAGATATTTGGCAAGACGCTTGCCAAGGCAGATAATGGCCGTTGTTGGCGGCATTCCCCAGGCTTCCGGTATGACTGAACAATCACAGACAAACAGATTGTCATATTGTGTCATAAGATTTGAATCCAGAAGCTCACCAATTTTAACCGTACCACCGGGATGGGCGGCAAGATATGGAGTTTTAAAAATATCTTTTGCACCTGCGTTTTTTAATATTTTTCTGGCTCTCTCATATCCTTTCATGAGCTTTTGTTTTTCATTTTTATCCAATAGTTTGCGAACTCCGCCTGTGTCAGTAAGTTTTCCACCTAATTCGTCCTTTGCTTTGACCATTATCTGGACAGTGTTGCGCCGTGAAAATATCCTGTTGATTTTCAATACTTCAGCTGCAAATATTGCTGTTGTAGCAGACGGATGCGCCATATCCGTCATCATATAACCCTCATCTTCCATGTGCACACCCGCGGTCATGGGAATTTCACTGGCTGGAACATCGATATCATTTACTGTTCCCCTGACTCCTATGAGCGGATCAAAGAAAAAATCATATCCAGCTCTTTTAATGCCGCTTGCCCGAAGTATGACAGGGGTGCCGATGCCGCCTGCAGAAAGTATAATCTTTGGTGCAAAAGCCTTATGGATTTTTTGCCCTTTTTTAAATTCAACTCCAATGGCTTTATTGCCTTCAAACAGAACTTTTTTAACCTTTGCCCTTGTGACAAGGTCTGCTCCATTTGCCAAAGCCTCCTCAATGTACATCCTGGCACTCCATTTGATTCTGTGGGGATCTCCATAATGCCCGAATTCGTATTTAGGTTTCCATCTGTCCTGATACATGAATTTATCCAGTTTGTTCCACCTGTATCCAAGGCCCCGGGCACTGTCCATAAGCCTTCTTGACATGGGGCCTATCATTTCATCTTTCAGCGGTGCAACAGGAAGCTCTTCTCTTAATTCCCTTAATTCATCAGTTATATCTATCCCATAAGATTTCAACATTTCAAGAGGAACCGGAAACGAGGTCGCATAATAATGGACAGAACTTCCTCCTGTTGTAATGCCTCTGACCAGCCCTATCATCTGAGGGGTGAAAAGCAGACTTCTGCCGGGCCATAAAAGTGTTTTCGCCCCTTGC
The DNA here is from genome assembly GCA_964408295.1 of uncultured Desulfobacula sp. GTDB lineage: Bacteria > Desulfobacterota > Desulfobacteria > Desulfobacterales > Desulfobacteraceae > Desulfobacula. The sequence goes on from CAYOYY010000024.1 coordinate 2,579, forward strand.
CAGAAACTTCCGGTCAAAGGAGCATTGTCGCCCCATTCAAGGATGAGCACCTTTTTATTTCTCCGGGACAGTTCCTTTGCAATTGTTGCCCCTCCAGGTCCGGATCCCACCACTATAAATTCTTTTTCGTTAATATCTGAATCCATGAATCATTGTCCTGGTCGATTTGAGAGTTGATTTTATGGAAGTTTTTTTAGATATAATCAGGTTAAATTATTGTAAATGTCAAGCATGTTGTTTGATCAGGCCAAATAATTCTGAACTCTTTTCAAAAAGTGGAATAATAATTTATTCAGAATCCTGTGTGTCAGGATGGTTGCCCCATAGCCCAGAAAATGTTCTAATAGAAAAAATATCAGTTTTCTTTGGTTGGTTTATCTTTAAAATAATGAATTGTAAAATATCAGTTCAGGACAATAAATATGAAAAATCCATGGCTGAAAATACCTGCGCGTGATTATGAAGCACACATGGCCCTGCCTGAAGTGGCACAGTCCCAGGCTCTCAGCAGATTGATGGCATCAGCACTGGCAGAATATACTCCAGCATCATTGGCGGTGATAGGCTGTACTACTGGAAACGGGTTCGAGCATATCAATACAATGCACACCCGGCGGGTCGTGGGTGTGGATATCAATCCTTCCTATCTGGCGATTCTAAAAAACCGGTTTGCCGGCGTGATTCCCGGTCTGGAACTGTTCGAGGCTGATATTGCTGGTACTGGTTTTCTTATCAAGCCTGTTTCCATGGTGTTTGCCGGGCTTGTATTTGAGTACGTGGATGCGTTGAGTGCGCTGCGAAACATTTCTCAATGTATGGTCAGTGATGCGATCCTGGTGACAGTTCTTCAATTACCCAGTACAGAATCATCCCCTGTAACACCCACATGTTATAAAAGCCTGGAGCTTCTTGAACCAGTCATGAAACTGGTGCCGCCTTCAAAATTCTCTGATATGTGCAGTTGTGTCGGGCTTCAACAGATCAGGACGGATATTGTAACTTTGAAGAAGGGAAAATCATTTTTTACTGGTTTCTATCGAAAGACTATCTGAACTTAACAGGATAAAAATGGTCAGGTACAGAAATTGCTGTATTGACAAAGTTTAAATAAAAATTTATTTATTGTAAATTTAAAACCCTGATTTATACAGATAATTCACTTGTTTAATAATAAAGGAGCTTGTAATGTCAGAAAAACAATCTTTCATGTTCACATCCGAGTCAGTCACGGAAGGCCACCCGGATAAAGTGGCAGATGCCATATCAGACGGTGTCCTTGACGCAATAATGGCAGAGGACAAAAAATGCAGGGTTGCCTGTGAAACCCTTGTGACAACAGGACTTGCAATGGTTGCGGGCGAGATAACCACTGATTGTTATGTGGATATTCCCGAAGTTGTCAGAAATACAATAAGAGATATTGGATATAATTCTTCAAACATGGGTTTTGACTGGCAGACATGTTCTGTTGTTACAAGCATTGACCAGCAGTCTCCTGATATTGCCCAGGGTGTTGATGAAGGAACCGGACTGTACAAGGAACAGGGTGCTGGTGACCAGGGCCTTATGTTCGGATTTGCAACCAATGAGACTTCCGAACTTATGCCCATGCCCATAGTCTATGCACATAAACTTACCAAACGCCTGTCCCAGGTCAGGAAAAACGGTGCCCTTGATTTTCTCAGACCAGATGGCAAATCCCAGGTGACCATTGAATATGTTGATGGAAAGCCTGCGCGTGTGGATACAGTGGTTGTCTCAACCCAGCATTCTCCTGATGTTTCCTATGGTGATCTCAAGGCTGCCATTATCAGGGAAGTCATCAAGAAGGTTATTCCCGAAGACATGATGGACGGGGATACAAGATTTTTTGTAAATCCCACCGGACGTTTTGTTGTGGGAGGGCCAATGGGTGACTGCGGAGTAACCGGCAGAAAAATCATTGTTGATACCTATGGGGGCCAGGGCAGTCATGGGGGCGGATGCTTTTCAGGCAAAGATCCCTCAAAGGTTGACAGAAGCGCATCCTATATGGGCAGATATGTGGCAAAAAACCTTGTCGCATCCGGAATAGCAGATAAATGCGAAATTCAGGTTGCCTATGCAATCGGTGTGGCTGAGCCTGTTTCTCTTTTTGTGGATTTTATGGGAACAGGAAAAATTGCCGAGTCAAAGGCAGTTGAAATTGTCAGGGAAGTCTTTGACCTAAGGCCGGCAGCCATTATTGAGACATTGGACCTGCTTCGCCCGATTTACAGAAAAACTTCTTCATACGGGCATTTTGGAAGAAAAGACCCTGATTTTTACTGGGAAAGAACTGATAAGGCAGACCTCATAAAGGAGCTTGCAGGGCTGTAATCAGATTTTTCTTACAGGTTTTGTTCAATATGCGAAAAAAAGGCTGTTCCGACCTTGGTGTCAGGAACAGCCTTTTTTATTGACATTTGTCCCATATAACTGTATTTAAAACAAAAACAACATATCAATATATTTTGATATGATACTTTAAAGCATAAAGGAGTTAAATCATGTTGCAGTCAGCAAAAGACCCGTCATATCTGCCTCTTGACCCGGATCTTGAATACAGGGTCAAGGATATTTCACTTGCACAGGAAGGTGTCAAAGATATGCAGCTTTCTGAAAAAGAGATGCCCGGCCTCATGGCAATAAGGGAAAAATACGGGCCTTCCAGGCCTCTTAAAGGTATGAAAATAATGGGCAGCCTTCATATGACAATACAGACTGCCATGCTCATTGATACGCTTTATGAGCTTGGCGCAGATATCAGGTGGGCTTCGTGCAATATTTTTTCGACCCAGGATCATGCTGCCGCAGCAATTGCAGAAAAAGGCAGTGCTGCTGTTTTTGCCTGGAAAGGGGAAAGCCTTGAGGAATTCTGGTGGTGCACGGAACAGGCATTGACCTGGCCTGACGGATCCGGCCCGGATCTTATTGTGGATGACGGAGGAGATGCCACTTTATATGTGCATCAGGGTGTAAAGGTGGAAAAGGATCCTTCCATTCTGGACAGGGAAACCCACAGCCTTGATGAGAAATGCCTCATGGACAGGCTCAGGGAAAGCTACAGGGAAAATCCAGGTAAATGGACAGCAATTGCAGAAAAGATCAGGGGAGTTTCTGAAGAGACAACAACAGGTGTTCATCGTCTGTATCAGCTTGCAGAAAAAAATGAGCTGTTGTTTCCTGCCATTAATGTCAATGATTCTGTTACCAAATCAAAGTTTGATAACCTTTACGGCTGCCGTGAATCACTTGCAGACGGAATCAAACGTGCAACCGATGTCATGATTGCAGGCAAGACTGTTGTAATTGCAGGATATGGAGATGTTGGCAAAGGATGTGCCGCATCCATGAAAGGATATGGGGCAATTGTATGGATAACTGAGATTGATCCCATCTGTGCCCTGCAGGCTGCAATGGCAGGTTTCAGGGTTGTGACAATGGAAGAGGCTGCTCCCCATGGAGATATATTTGTTACTGCAACCGGAAATTACCATGTGATTACAGGCAAGCATATTGAGCAGATGAAGAATGAAGCCATTATCTGCAATATAGGCCATTTTGATAATGAAATTGAAATGAGCTATCTTGACAATCATCCCACTGCTGTAAAAACAACAATTAAACCCCAGGTGGATAAATGGACCCTTGATTCAGGCCGTTCCGTGATTGTGCTTGCTGAAGGCAGGCTGGTCAATCTGGGCTGTGCCACAGGACATCCGAGTTTTGTCATGAGCAACAGCTTTTCAAACCAGACCCTGGCCCAGATCAAGCTGGCCACTGAAGATCTTGAGGTAAAAGTACACACCCTGCCCAAAGAACTGGACGAGGAAGTGGCAAGACTGCACCTGAAAAATCTTTCTGTAAACCTTACAAAATTAACCCAGGAACAGGCAGATTATATTGGTGTACCCATTGATGGCCCTTATAAATCAGATATTTATAAATATTAGAGCCTGGACTTTAAATAAATGGTTCATTTTTTTGAACACAGGGAATCTAAGGTTTTTTGCCTTTTGTTTCAATAGGTTATTTGTAATATAAAATTAAACCCGGAGTAAAAGTTCAAAATTTTGAACTTTTATTACATAAAATGTGATGATTATGGATGGGAAAAAAGAAGATTATCAGGGCAGATAAAATTTAACTGAAGTTTTTATTAATAAAGTAAGGAGGTTATGATAATTTTTAATAAATATAGAAGGGCTGGCATATCAATTGCTTTATTAAATTAACAAATCTGCAAAGATTAATTTTTTCATCTTTTTTTCCTTTTCCGGAAAAGGCTGCCCGCAACGGCAGCCTTTTTTGGTTTTACAGGCGGGCTTTTATTATTTCCAGAATTTCATCGTTTTCAGGAAAGCGCTTTCCAAGGTGTTTTGAAAAAATCGTGTCACCATCCACCACAATTTCATATATTCCGTTTGAACCTGGAATCATTTCAGGGGTGATTGCAAATTTTTTTCTTATTGCGTCTGCCAGACCGGCAGCCCTTGGCTCATAGTTTCATACAGTACAATAGTGAATCTGAATCTTCATTTTATTGTCCTTTTTTATTGTTATTAATCTTGTTTCTTTGATATCAGAGGAATCTTTTTTTTGAAAGTCAAAAACCTGAATTTTTCAGGTATGATATCCAGGTCTGAAAGAATTTGGCACTTTATCTGCAAATTTTTGAAATTGAGTATGAGACAATATATGACACATATGTGTTCTTTGTAGTAAGGAGTTCTGGACAGAGAAATTTTTCTGTATTGCTGTGCTGGCAGGATTTGATAGTTATATTTTTGGATGCCCCACCCATCACAAGGATATGACAAACGGGATGAAACAGTTTCTTTTTATTGCTGCTGAGCGTGCAGGGCTTGAAGGAAGAGCAGGAGGTGCTTTTGGTTCGCACACCCACAACGGAGAAGCCGCCCAATGATTTTTGACACAATGCAGTGTGTATTTAAAATGCAGATGCTTGACCCTGGGCCTCTGAACCTGACAGAATTTCTGGCTCTTACTGATGAAGGCATGAAAGCCTGCCATCAATATGCAAAAAACCTGAGTGGAAAATTATAATGCCAGAACTGCATGGATTCCCGGCCTGATGGCTGTATAACATATGAGGCCGGGAATTCAGTTAATATTATCTGCTGGGTCAGATATTAATTATTGTCCGGGGTGAGTCCTGTCTCAACAATGGCAATATCAAATTCCAGTGTTTTTCCTGCCAGAAAATGGTTGAGATCCATTCTAACGTTTTCATCGGAGATCTCTGAAACAACGGCTGCCACAGGATTGCCGTTGGGATCCTGAAGCTGAACCTGAACTCCGGTTGTAAGGGGAAGGTCTTCAGGAATATTCTGTCTTGGTATGTCCACGAACATTTCTTCGTTGCGTTCGCCATAACCCTGTTCCGGCGCGATTGTAACTGTTTTCTGTTCTCCTTTTTTCATACCTGTTACGGCATCGTCAAAACCTTTGATGAGCATTCCTGAGCCCACTGTGAATTTCAGGGGCTCTCTGCCCTCTGATGAATCAAATACCTCGCCGGATTCAAGTCTGCCGGTATAATGGACGGATATGGTATCCCCGGCTTTAATTGTCTGTGTCATTCAATGACTCCTTTTGGGGATATCCCCGCTTTAAATTTTTATTTATGGCAGCAGTTTAAAAAAATACTTTTTATACCATAAGGCAAAATAAGTATATGTCCACAGTTTTTTAGTGCTTAAATCAGATTTTTTTTAATATTGGTGTTTTTTTACGACTCCCTGTAAAGGGCAAGGACTCCGGAACGTGCCAGTTTTTTGATCCCAAAGGGTTCAAGCAGGGCAAGTATCTCATCTATGGTATTTTCATCTCCGGTTACTTCAAAAATATAATTACCAGGGCTTTCATCCATTATTTTGCCTTGAAAATTTTTTATGATTCCATGAATTTTTTCCCTTGTTTCAGGCTGTGTTCTGACACAGACAAGCGCCATTTCCCTTTTTACCGCTTTTTTGCCTGTCATGTCCCTTAATTTTATCACGTTTACAAGACGCTTGATCTGTTTCATGCATTGTTCAAGCTGAAGAGGGTCAGCCTTTGTCGTGATTGTAATTCTGGACATCTTTGGATTGGCTGTGGGTGCTCCGCATATGGTTTCGATATTATAGCCTCTTCCTGCAAAAAGCCCTGTAATTCTTGCTGTGACCCCGGGTTCGTTTTCAACCAGCATAGTAAGTATGTATTTATCCTGTTCCATTATTTTTTGCCCCTGTGAAATAAAAATTTAAGGTTCCTTAAAATGGGTGATTATTCTGTTTTTCCCAGTTGTTTTGGCCTTGTAAAGGCTGAAATCAGCATCTTCAACAAGATTTTCCAGAACTGATGTCTCAGGGAATGATGCAACTCCTCCGCTGATTGTCTGATATATTCTGTGCTGTGAAATGGGCTGTGCACAGCAGAATCGCTTGATTTTTTCGCTGTTTTTCACAGCCTCGGCAAGGTCGGTTTCAGGATAGATGACGCAGAATTCCTCGCCGCCATATCTGCAGGCAATGGCATTACCCTGCACATTGTCGATGATAACTGATGCAATTTTTCTGAGCACGGCATCTCCGGTATCATGGCCGTATCTGTCATTTACCTGTTTGAAATTATCCAGGTCTATCATAAGGAAGGACAGAGGAGACCCTGATATTCTGGCTTTTTCTGTTTCATCCTTCAATGCCTTGTCAAAATACCGCCTGTTCATGAGACCTGTCAGTTTGTCCTTGTAGGCAAGGGACTCAAGAACCCTGTTTTTGCGCATGAGTTCATCCTGAAGCCTTTTGATCTTGATATGATTTTCAACCCGGGCGCGTATTTCATCGCGGCCAAATGGTTTGACAATCAGCTCTGTGGCACCGAACTTGAAAAATCTGAACATGGCGTCTTTTTGTGTCCCGTCAGTAATGGCAATGATGACAGGAGAGTCGCTTCCCAGCAGATTTCTTATATTCATGCAGGAGTTGAACCTGTCCTCCATATCTGAAAAATCAACTATGACAATGTCAGGGATGCTTACATTTAAAAAAGTCTCAAGCTCTTTTGTGTCTGAGCATATATGTATGCTGGAATTTAAAAAATTGAGGGTTTTCATGAGAATGGAAACAAGTACTCTGTCTTTACTTAAAATGAGTGTTGTTCCGGAAGCACTTATATTTTCCCTGAGCGATACGGTTTCAACAAGTTCCCTGAGATCCGGCAAAGATACGGGCTTTTCAAGGAAGTCAACAGCACCGGCCCTGAATCCTTTTCTGAACTGGGGTTCGTTTATGGTTCCGCTCACCACAATGACAGGGATATGTTTGATTTCTCTGTTTTCAGCCAGTTTCCGGCAGAACTCAAATCCGTCCATTACCGGCATTTCAACATCAACAAGAATCAGGTCAGGCAGGATATCTGAAGCTGTCTTAAGACCCTGCATCCCGTCTGATGCTGTTTTTGTTTCAAAATTCAGTGTATCAAGATAGGAAGTCAGTGCCTTTCTTACAGCCCTGCTGTCGTCAATCACAAGGGCCAGTGGTTTCTGCCTTGTTCTGGCGGGACGGGAATCCAGGGCTTTTGACAATGTTCTTACCAGGCTTGTTTTATCAAATGGTTTGATCAGTATGGCATCAATATCCCTCAGATCCCATTCTGACCTGATATTTTCCTGACGCATGGATGTTGATACAATAAAAACTGCATCTGAGAGGCCTGGATCTGATTTGACTGCATGGGCAATGTCCGGGCCGTTCTGAAATTTTGGAAAACAAGGGCAGATTATTGCCTTGAATCCGCCTTTTTTGATCAGCCGGTTGACATCTGACACAGTTGAATTGGATACGGTCACACTGAATTGTGATTCAGTCAGAAAAGCTTTATAGACCGATATCATGGCCTGTGAATCTTCAATGACAGCTATTTTTATCATAAAGGAATCACTACCAGTCTCTGGTGAATTTGTAAAGTTAAGAATTGGTGTAAAATCAAAATCAGTATTGCCATATTTCTCAGTTGGCTTTAAGTTAGGAATTTAAATAACAGGCAGGACCAGATGAAAAGAAGCATATTTTTTATCATAATCATATCAATGGCATTCGTATCAGGGTGTATCAACCTTGAGCCAGAACCGGTAAAACCGCTGAACATAAGGCCGGGTATCCATTTTACCCGGGAAGACAAAGATACCGGAAACTTTGAAACATGGTGGCATTTTTTATCGGACAGCGAGCTTGATTCCCTGATACAGAAAGCATTGTCCGGTAATTTTGATCTGGCATCACTCAAGGCCAGAATCGCCCGTGCTCAGGCAGTTCTGGAAAAACAGAATTCCTTTTTATACCCAGGGGTTAAGGCAATATTGTCCGGACAGAAACAGGCTACAAGGACAGAACAGGGGTATCAGGGCGATACAAAGGTCAGGTTTACCCATTCCTGGGAGGCTTCTTTATCAGGATCATATACACCTGATATTGCAGGCAGAATTTCATCCGGCATAAAGGCGGACATGCTGAATCTCGATGCTGCATCCATGGATTTTGATGCCGCAGCCATGGAGATCTCAGCAAGAGTTGCTGAAACCTGGGTTGATATAATTACTGCCCGCATTGTAAAACAGACAGTAAAAACCCGTATTGCCACAGCCCGCACCCTGCTTGAGCTTCAGGAACTGCGCTTTGTCAACGGCAAGGTAAAGGCCCTTGATGTGTCCATGCAGAAACAGGCACTGGCTGAAGCTCAGGCTGCCCTGCCTCTGATTGAAAAACAGGAAAGCCTGCTTGTAAACACTCTTGCGTTTCTTTCAGGAATATCAAACCCTGAAGAAATCAGGATCAAAAGGGAATGCCTTCCTGAATTCAGGCAGATTAAGAAGATCAGGATCCCGGTTTCCCTGCTTGCAGCAAGGCCTGATATCAAGGCAGCAAAGATGCGCCTTGTTTCATCCACATGGGATATTTCAGCGGCAGAAGCCGGGCTTTTTCCTTCATTCACCCTGACTGCCAGGCTTGTTTTTTCCAGCGGCAGGCTGGATCTTTTATTCCGCAACTGGGTCGCTTCACTTGCAGCTGCCATTGAGGAAACTGTGTTTGACGGGGGGTATAAAAAAGCTGAAATCAGGCAGCTTAAAGCTGCATCAGATGAGAAGCTGAACGATTATGCCAGAACAATGGCTGCTGCCATTCGTGAAGTTGAAGATAATCTTGTTTCAATAAAAAATCAGGACAGGTATATATCTTTGCTGGAAAACCAGTTGAAGGCGGCAGAGCTGACACTCAGGGATGCCAGTATTCAATACAGGAACGGCCAGGCAAGTTATCTGTCTTTTCTTTCTGCCAGAACCGCCATTGACAGGCTTGAGCAGAAACTTGCCCAGGAACGCGCCAATGCTGTGAAATACAGAATCAGGCTGTGCAGGGCCCTTGGATGGAAGTACAAACCTCTTGTGCAGAAAAATAAAAAGGAAACAGACCAGTGAACCAGCAAGATATAAGTAAAAAACATGAATCCGGGCTCAGAAAACTGATAAAATATATTTTCCCCCTGCTGTTCATAGGAGCAGGCATGGCAGGATGGCAGTGGCTTGGCAGCATGCATCCTGAAATAAAACGCAGGCCCCATGAAAAACATATTGTTTCAGTCGAGACAATACAACCTGAGTACACAACCTGTCCCCGTCTTGTTTATGCCTTTGGAACAATAATGGCTGAACATACGATTAAACTTAAAGCCAGGGTTTCCGGAGAAATAGTTTCTGTGGCTCAGAATTTTGTAAAAGGTGGTATGGTAAGAAAAGGTCAGGTAATTGTAAAAATTGATGATTCAGATTATAAAATAGAGATAAAAAAGGCAAAAAGTGTGCTTGACAGGACATTGGCTGATCTTGCCATTGAAAAGGGCAGTCAGATGATAGCAAGAAAGGAAGCTGAGCTTGTCACTCAGGCCCTTGGAGATGAATTCATGCCTGGCGATCTTGCTTTGCGCAGGCCTCAGCTTCTCAAGGCAAAAGCCCTGGTTGACCATGCAGCAGCCGAGCTTGCAAAGGCACGCCTTGACCTTTCCCGCACCATTTTGAAAGCTCCGTTTAACGCACTTGTGCTTGAAAAACATGTTGACAGGGGGGAGTTTGTCAATTCCCAGGAAACACTTGCAACTCTTGTGAACGTGGATACCTATCGGATCGAAGCAATGGTCGGCCCCGGGGATCTGCAGTTTCTGAAGCCTGGAGAGCCTGGCCTGCATGATACTGTGATCCGTTTCCAGTATTGCGATGCAGTACGGCACGGCCGTATTGCAGGGACAGGAGGGACCATGGCTGCCGGAACCAGAATGCCGTCAGTGATCATTCTTGTTGATGATCCCCTGGGCCTGAAAGATAAAGATAACAGGCCGCCTCTGATTTTAAATGATTATGTGGAACTTGTGATGCAGGGAGGAATGCTTGAAAATGTCATTGCAGTTCCTGAATCTGCAATCAGGCCTGGAAATATTGTCTGGACATGCCGCAAAGGCAGGCTTGAGCTTAAAAAAGTTCATGTTGTCTGGAAACATGATTCCAGGGCTTTTATTGACAGGGGCCTGACCCCGGAAGATTTCGTCATAGTTTCAGAGCTTTCAGCAGCCGTGCAGGGCATGGCAGTCAGACAGGTTTCCGGGAAAATACAATGATGACTGCAAAACACAATGAAATTCAAAAAGGGCCTATAGCATGGATGGCAGGTAATTCGGTTGCAGCAAGCCTTGTCATGCTCGTATTTCTGATCGGCGGGCTTTTCATGGGCCTGAACATAAAACAGGAAGTATTTCCAGAGTTCAGCCTTGACAGGATAACCATATCTGTGGCTTATCCGGGGGCAAGCCCTGAAGAGGTGGAAAATGCGATTGTAACTGCCATTGAGGAGGCTTTACAGGGACTTGAAGATATTGACGAAATAAATGCCGCTGCAGAAGAAGGCCTGGCATTTGTCAATGTGACTGCCATTGAGGGAGCTGACATAAACAGGCTGTGGCAGGATATCAGGAACCGTGTTGGCCGTATTACAACTTTTCCTGCCGAAGCTGAGGAACCCAGGATTTCCATTGCCGATCATAAGCGGGAGGTATTGAGGCTTGCCCTGTACGGCAATATCAGTGAAACAGATTTAAGAACACTGGCAGACCGTGTAAGTGATACCCTTGCCATGGACACAGATATTTCCCTTGTTGAGCTTTCAGGAATAAGGGACAGGGAAATCCATGTGGAAATCAGCGAATCCATCCTGAGGCGTTACAACATTTCACTTGAGGATGTGGCAAGGGCTATTTCACACGGTTCTGTGGAACTTGGAACAGGCCGCATACGTGCTGTTGGCGGAGATATCCTTTTACGGGTCAAGAACCGCAGGGAATTTGCAGACCAGTTTGCAAAGCTTCCTGTTATCACCCTTGCAGACGGATCTTCCCTTACACTTGGAGATATTGCCATTGTCAGGGAAGGGTTTGATGATGATTCAGACAATGCAGTAAGGTTCAACGGGCAGCGTGCAGTTATAATAGAGGTTTACAGAGTTGGAAATCAGAGCCCTGTCCAGGTGGCACGGGCAGGCAGAAGGGCTGCGGCCCGGATAAACGCAACACTGCCTTTGGGAGTTCATCTTACAATTGTCAAGAACAGGTCAAAGGTATTTGCACAGAGAGCTGATCTTCTTTTGAGGAACGCATATTTCGGCCTTGGCCTGGTTTTCTTTTTTCTCGCCCTTTTTCTGGACATAAGGCTGGCTTTCTGGGTAAGTCTTGGAATTCCTGTGTCTTTTCTGGGTTCTTTTCTTTTTTTGGGATGGACTGATTTTTCCATTAATGTGGTGAGCATGTTTGCCTTTATCGTGACTCTCGGCATTGTTGTGGATGATGCAGTTGTTGTGGGGGAAAATATCTGGTTCTACAGGCGGTCCGGCCTGTCTTTCATGGATGCTGCCGTAAAGGGTGCAAGGGAAATTGCCATGCCTGTGGTGTTCAGTGTCATCACAAATATGGCTGCATTTATCCCTCTGTTCTTTGTTCCCGGCATAATGGGTAAGATTTTTCACAGCCTGCCTGTGGTGGTTGTGGCTGTTTTTGGAGTATCCCTGATCGAGAGCCTTTTTATTCTGCCTGCCCATCTCGGACATACAGGGGAAAAACCTTTGCTTTTCCCTTTGAATCACCTTGAAAAATGGCAGAGAAAATTCAGTATCAGGTTTGAAAATGCCGTGCACAGTGTATATGGCAGCATGCTGGCTTTCCTGCTTGAATACAGGTATGCGGTAATAGCGGCTGGTACGGCTCTTCTCATGGCAACAGCAGGATATGTGGCATCCGGGAGGATGGGAATGGTTCTGTTTCCAAAGGTGGAATCGGATTTTGCCTTTTGCGAGGCTGTCATGCCTTTTGGTACGGCAGGAAAGAATCTTGAACAAACTGAGCAGATCCTGGTTGCAGCAGCACGGAAAGTCGTGGATGAAAATGGCGGGGACAGCCTTTCAACAGGTATTTTTTCCAGTATTGATGGCAACCATGTCCAGGTCATGATTTATCTTACAGCTCCTGATATAAGGCCGTTAAGCACTTCTGAGGTTATCAGGCTCTGGCGCGCAGAAACACCTCCTGTGCCCGGACTTGAAAACATAAGCTTTGAATCTGACAGAGGAGGGCCGGGCCATGGCAAAGGCCTTGCCATAAGCCTGATTCACAGAAACAGGGATATGCTTGCCAGGGCAGGCCGGGATCTTGGCCGCAGCATAGGACAGTATTCAGGAGTGAATGATATTGATGACGGCTCTGCCAGGGGAAAACGTCAGTTTGATCTTACTCTCACCAGTGCGGGCAGGCAGGCAGGCCTGACTCCAAGGAGCGCTGCGGATCAGATACGTCATGCATTCCAGGGGATTCAGGCCCTGAAAATTCAGAGGGGCAGAAATGAGGTTACAATAAGGGTACGCCTGCCTGAAAATGAAAGAAAATCTGAATCAGGGTTTGATAACCTTGTGCTGAGAGCTCCTGAAGGCTGGATACTGCTGAAGGATGCCGTCAGAATAGAGCCGGGCAGAGCCTATACCACAATAAGGCGGGTCAACGGGCGGCGCGAAATACAGGTCACGGCAAATGTCAGGCCGGCTTCTGCGGCAAAAAACATTCTTTCTGATATAAAAAAACATATACTGCCGGAGCTTCAGGCGCGCTATCCCGGCCTTTCCTGTGAGTTCAGGGGCAGGCAGGCTGATATAAGACAAAGTGTCTCATCTCTTTTAAAGGGATTCGGCCTTGCCTTGTTCTGCATATTTGCGCTTCTTGCAGTTCCTTTCAGATCCTGGCTTCAGCCGCTTATTATCATGTTCTGTATTCCGTTTGGAATCATAGGCGCAATTGCAGGCCATGTAATCATGGGATATTCACTTTCCGTGATGAGCCTTTTCGGTGTGGTTGCAATGTCTGGTGTGGTTGTCAATGATTCTCTTGTGCTGATTGATTACACCAACAGGCAGTGCAGGAATGGAGTTTCTCCTGCCATGGCTGTGCTTGATGCAGGTATCCACAGGTTTCGGCCCATCCTTCTGACAACTATCACCACCTGCGGAGGACTTGCTCCCATTATTTTTGAAACCTCGCGTCAGGCAAGATTTCTGATTCCCATGGCAATTTCCCTTGGATTCGGTATAATGTTTGCAACCTTTATCACTCTTGTGATGGTGCCCTGTCTTTACCTTATTCTGGAAGACATTAAAAATTTATTCAAATGAAACAGGAAATATAAAATGAGTACCCTGAATTTAAACCGTGTGATGAGCCCTGGATCTGTTGCTGTTGTCGGTGCAAGTCCGAACACAGGCAGTGTGGGATATGCCATAATGGAGAATATGACGCAGGGAGGGTTCAAGGGAGACATTTTCCCTGTAAACCCGAAACATGGGAATGTAATGGGAATAAAGGCTGTGCCTGATGTAAGCGATCTTGCAGACGGCATTGACATGGCTGTTGTTGCAACACCCATCAGCATTGTACCTGATATTTTAAGACGCTGCGCTGCAAAGGGCATGGGCGGGGCTGTAATTATATCGGCAGGAAATGAAATTTCAGGAGAAGCTGAAAAGGACATTGAAGATCAGATAAAAATGATTTCCCGTGAAACGCAGATGAGAATCATAGGGCCCAACAGTGTCGGGATTGTCAATACCGGGCTCGGGCTTAATGCAGGTTTCATGCATCGCGTGCCACTTAAGGGCAGGATTGCCTTTGTGTCTGAAAAAGGTGCTGTGTGTACTTCTGTGCTTGATATGGCAATGAGGGAAAATATGGGTTTTTCCCATTTTGTGAATTTAGGTTCCATTCAGGATGTCAGTTTTGCCGACATGATTGATTATTTCGGATCATTGAATGAGGTGCAGAGTATTCTGATTCACATGGAAGGCCTGACCTGCATGCGCAGTTTCATGAGCGCGGCAAGGGCTGTGTCGCGGGTAAAGCCCATTATAGTGCTAAAGTCAGATCGCGGTTGCAGCGGGCATTCAGCCAATGAGTCTGATGATGCAGTATATGATGCAGCTTTCAGAAGGGCAGGCATACTCAGGGTCAATGAATTTGAGGCTCTTTTTGACTGTGCCAATTTTCTTGCAAAACAGAAACGGCCAAGAGGCCACAGGCTTGTCATTGTGTCCAATGCCGGCGGGATAGGGATTATGGCGCGTGATGCCCTTGCAGGTCACGGGCTTGAGCCGGCAGAGTTTTCAGAAGATACAATTGAAAAACTTGAAAAAGTGCTTGAAAATAAATGGGCCCGCACAAATCCCATTGACATACTTAATTTTGGCTCACATTCTGAATATATTGAAACTGTCAGAATATGCATGAATGCGCCTGAAACAGACGGGCTTTTACTTCTGAGCTCTCCTGTGGGAACCTATGATGCTGCAATGCTTGCACACAGGCTTACAAAGCTTCTTGAAAACTGCCCCTGTCCTGTTTTCACCTCATGGATGGGAGGTGCTTCCATTGAAAAATCAAGGGAGATTTTCATCAAATCAGGCATTGTTACGTATGAGACGCCTGAACGCGCAGTCAGGGCCTTTGTCAATCTGTATAAATACGGGCGCAATCTTGAGATTCTTCAGGAAATTCCCTGCCGTACTGACAGGCGCCTTGAGATCAACCGGGAAAAAGCCCGCAGAATTGTGAGGCAGGGCCTTCTTATAAAGGACGGGCGCCTGCCTGCATATCTTGCAAAGGACCTTGTGGCATCATACGGCATTCCGGTGGGCAATGTGGAACATAATCCTGTGCCTGATTATGAACTCACCATAAGTGCTGTGAATTCAGAAAATTTCGGGCCGGTTATACGGTTTGGACTTGGTGGAACCATGACAGATGTGTTTCAGGATTCTGCCATTGCCCTGCCTCCTTTAAACCGGCTGCTTGCAAGGTCTGCCATGGAAGAGACCAGGATTTTCAGGGTCTTTAACGGGTATATGGATATAAAACCTCTGGATATCGAGCTTCTTGAGGAAATACTTATCAGAATAAGCAGGCTTGTGACTGATTTTCCTGAGATAAAGTCTGTGGACATCAATCCTGTTCAGGTCAGGGACGGAAAAATAACGGCTGCAGACGGCAGAGTGATACTGGAACCTGCAAGGACGAAATCTGCCGGCCATCTTATAATCAGCCCCTATCCCTACTGGCAGGAAAAAACACTGACCCTGAAAGACGGGCAGCAGATTTTTGTACGGCCTGTCAGGCCCAGTGATGCTGACAGGATGATAGGCCTTTTTTATGACCTGTCACCTGAAACCGTGTATCTTAGGTTTTTTTCACCCATAAAGAAGATTTCAAGATCCATGCTGATCAAGCTTACACAGATTGACTATGACAGGGAAATCGCATTGATCGCATTTGCAGGGCCCCTGAAGAACAGGAAAATAGTCGGGGTCGCAAGGATCATATTTGATTCTGACGGCAGAAAAGGGGAATTTGCCATTGTTCTGGCAGATGAGTGGCAGAAAAAGGGCCTTGGTGCAAAGCTTCTGCACCATGCCCTTGTATGCGCCTTCCGTTACGGGCTTGATCAGGTATGGGGCCCTGTTATAACAACAAACAAGGGAATGATGACCCTGGGAAAAAAACTTGGGTTTACCATTGAAAGGGATCCTGAATCTTCAGAGTATAAACTTGCCATTACCCCTGAAAACCTTGCAGATATCTGATATGTTTGTAAAATACACAGGGCTTGACAGGGATAGTTGCCGCACGGCATAATTGCCGCCATGAAAACAGTTTGGATAATAGGAGCAGGAAGATTCGGCTGCCTTGCACTTGAACGCCTGTCAAGGCTTCACCCTGCATGGCAGTTTGTGATGGTGGACAAAGAAGACAAAGACCCTGACATGCCGGAAGTTTCCAATGCCGTGTTTGAGCATGAGGACGGCATAGATTTTTTAAAGGACAATCTTAAGCCGGATTCCCGTGTGTCATGGATTATCCCCTCTCTTCCGGTTCATATGGCCTTTGAGTGGTGTGCACTCAAAATGGGTGAGGACAGGATTCAGCGCCTTGTGCTTCCGCAGGAACTTGACTGCATGCTTCCCAATCCCATGCACGGTGAGAACGGGGATCTTTATGTGAGCAATGCTGATTTTATCTGCCCTTCAGACTGTGCTGAGCCGGCTGATATATGTACCATGACAGGCAGACCGAGAAAGCAGGATATGTTTGACAGAATCAGATCCCTGTCATATGAAGATTTTCGCCCTGCTGTGCTGCGCAGCAGGCAGCTTGGACCGGGAGTGGGCGGGCTGACCCCGGATCAGCTTTATGGACTTTTAAATACACTGGAACAGGAAAGGGCAGATTTTCTGGTTGCAACGGCATGCCGCTGTCACGGCGTTGTTACAGGAGCCAGAACTCTGTAATTTTATTCAGAAAGGATTGATACATTGAAATTGAAAAAGGGCAGGGATTATCTTGTTTTTCCCCTGGATTTTTCATCTGTAAAGGATGTGAAGGAATATGTCAGGCTTCTGGACGGAAAAGTCGGCATGTTTAAAATAGGGCTTGAGCTTTTCATTGATCAGGGCCCTGAGATCGTCAGGATGGTAAGAAATGAAAGCAGTGCAGGAATTTTCCTGGACCTGAAGCTTCATGATATTTCCGTTACGGTTCAAAGGGCAATGGAAAGGGTGGCAGCTTTAGGAGTTGATCTTGCCACTGTCCATTGTTCTTCAACGGAATCCATGCTTGAAAAGGCTGTGGCAGGCGCAGGAGGCAGAACAGGGGTTCTGGGCGTAACCCTGCTCACGGACAATGATGCTGCTGCCCTTGAAGCTTCAGGGTTTAGGAAAGAATTTGTGGATGATCCGGCAGGCCTTGTGCTGATGAGGGCTGAAATGGCCTTTGATGCAGGGTGCGCAGGTGTTGTGTGTTCTGGCAGGGAAGCTGCCGCAATCAAGGGTATGTTTGGAAAGGATTTTCTTGTGGTAACTCCCGGAATCAGGCCTGAATGGGCATGCCTGAAAAATGACGATCAGAAGCGTGTTACAACTCCTGCTCAGGCAGTTGGCAGCGGCAGCGACCTTATTGTAATCGGCAGGCCCATCCGTGATGCTGATGATCCTGCCGATGCAGCTTCAAAGGTCTGTCAGGAAATTGATGCAGCCCTGAAACAGGCATAATGATTCTGAATTTATTTTTCCCTGTCAAGACCGAATGCCGTGTGCAGGGTCCTGACTGCAAGCTCAGCATACTTGGCAAGAATAACACAGGAAATTCTTATTTCTGATGTACTGATCAGGCGTATGTTGATATTTTCAGATGCAAGAGCCTGAAACATGGTTGCAGCAACACCGGAATGGCTTTTCATGCCAAGGCCTATCACGGAAACCTTGGCAATCTCTTCTGCTGAAAGGATCTCAACTGCGCCTATTTCCTTTGCAACTTTTTCGGAAATTTCCCTGGCCCGTTCAAAATCATCCTTGGTCACGGTAAAGGTCAGGTCTGTCTCACCGCCTGCCCTTGTGTTCTGTATTATCATATCCACGCTTATTTCAGCCTCTGCAAGCGGTGTAAAAATCTTGGCTGAAATGCCGGGCTGGTCAGGTACGCGTTTCAGGGTGATTCTTGCTTCGTTCATATCACAGGTTATGCCTGATACAACAGCACTTTCCATATCAGCACTTTCATTGACAACCATTGTTCCTTCCTCCTCATTGAATGATGACCTTACATGTACAGGGACATTATATTTTTTTGCAAATTCAACTGAACGGATCTGGAGAACCTTTGCCCCTAATATGGCCATTTCCAGCATCTCTTCATAAGTTATTGTGTCAATTTTTCTGGCATTGCTGCAGATCCTGGGATCTGTCGTGTATACGCCGTCCACATCTGTAAAAATTTCACATACATCAGCTTTCAGTGAAGAAGCAATTGCAACGGCTGAAGTGTCGGAACCGCCCCTGCCGAGAGTAGTGATTGTGCCGTCTTCATCAGCTCCCTGGAATCCTGCCACAACTGCGATATGCCCTTTTTCAACAGCCTGTTTTATATTTGTGCCGTCAATGTCAAGGATTCTTGCCTTGCCTGAGGTTTTGTCGGTTTTTATCCCTGCCTGGAATCCAAGAAAGGATTGTGCCATGTATCCCCTTGATTTGAGAATCATGGTCAGCAAGGCAGCCGTTGTCTGTTCCCCTGTGGCAAGGAGCAGGTCAAGCTCTTTTCTGTCAGGTCTTTTTACAGCTTTTCTGGCAAGATCAATAAGGCTGTCCGTAACCCCTGACATGGCAGAAAGCACCACAACCACCTGATCTCCCTGGTCAAAGGCCTTTGTAACCCTGTCAGCAACATGGTTGATGCGTTCAATATCGGCAACAGAGGTTCCACCGTATTTTTGTACTCTTAATGCCATATGGCCCCCATATTCTGATAAATATTATGATATTATAAAATTAATCTGCTTAGCAGATTTGTTCTGCATTGTCCATATTCACATAAAAATTCCAGGCTAAAAAATAAAAATTGGATTCAGGCCTTCTTTTTCATCACAGGCAGAATCATAATTTGACCGGCATTGCATCATATATTTTTTATCAGGGAAATGGCAATGGCCCACATGACAGTGCCGATGCATGTATTCAGGATACGCCATGAAACCTGCCGTGCAAAAACAGGGGCAAGAAATTTTCCTGCCATGCCAAGAGAGAAGAACCAGGCAAAGGAAGCAAAAATGGCTCCGGCTCCGAAATAATAATGCCCCGGAGGCTGAAACTGGCCTGCAATGCTGCCAAGCACAAGAATTGTATCAATATAAACATGTGGATTGAGAAGGGTGACTGCAAGCGTTGCAAGCACTGCCGCCCTGAGGGAAAGACTGCCTGTACGGCTGTCCGGGTTCAGGCTTTCTTTCCTGAATGCAGATCTAAAAGACATGAATCCGTATCCTGCAAGAAAAATTGCTCCGCCTGCACCTGCTGCAAATCTGATTGTATGGTTTGAGGCAATCAGGGCACCTGCCCCTGTGATGCCCAGAAATATGAGTGCTGCATCACACAGGGTACAGACAAGAGGGATCATGATATAATGATGTCTTTTTATGCCCTGGCTCAGTACAAAAGCATTCTGGGCTCCTATGGCTATGATAAGACTGGCTCCTGTGACAAATCCCTTAAAAAATATAATGATCATGGCCTTGAATTTCCTTTTTTAAAAATTTTTTGCATCATAGCCCGGCATATATTAATAGTAAAATTAATTTATTTGATTATATATAATTATTGCTTATAATATCTGCGTAAACAGGCATGGCAATATTTATACCAGGGAGCGGATAATGCTTGATTATAAACTTTTGCAGGCTCTTGCCTGTGTTGTTGAAGAACAGGGATTTGACAGGGCAGCCGGAAAGCTGTTTATTTCACAGTCAGCAGTTTCCCAGCGCATAAAGCTTCTGGAGGATCAGATGGGCAGGGTGCTGATAACAAGGACAGTCCCGCCAAAACCGACTTCCGAGGGGAAACGGCTGCTCAAGCATTTCATGCAGGTAAAGATGCTGGAACATGATCTTGAGGCTGAAACCGGCTGGAACAGCAGAGCAGGAGTCCGTGTGTTTTCCGTGGGGATCAATGCTGACAGCCTTGCCACATGGTTTTTACCTGCTGTGCAGCCTTTTCTTGAATCCCATGATTTTGTACTGGACATAAGGGTTGATGATCAGGACGAAACCCATAAGATGCTTCGCAATGGAGAGGTGTCTGCATGCATATCTTCAAGATCTTCTCCTGTGCAGGGATGCAGATCTGTTTACATAGGGGCCATGATTTATATTGCCGTGGCAACTGAAGAATTTATCCTGAGATATTTTGGGCAGGGCCTGACTGAAACCGGGATTAAAAAGGCTCCTGCCGTTGTTTTCAACAAAAAGGATGAACTGCATGATATTTTTTTGCGCAGGGTTTTTGGCAGGTCTTTTCCTGAGATACCCGTACATTATGTTCCTTCATCACAATGTTTTGTAAACATGATTAAAGGCGGGGCAGGATACGGGCTTGTGCCTGAAATTCAGGCTGCTGAGCATATATGTACAGGCCGTCTCAGGGAAATCGTTCCTGATGTACGCATAAAAGTTGAGCTTTACTGGCATCAATGGAATCTGAAATCGCAGTTTCTGGACAGTTTTTCACAGATTCTTCTGAAAAATGCCCCTGGCTTCATGGAAATAACCCGGTTGTAATGCTCATCAAATTTGAATTCAATCTCAATGTCAAACTCAAAGGAAATTTCGCTTAGCAGATCAGGCCATTCAACTGCAAGTATGCATTTGTCATCAATAAGATCGTCAAACCCGATGGTTTCCAGTTCATCAACGGATTCAAGCCTGTAAAGGTCAAGGTGGCACAGGGTGAACCTGTCTGCCGGGTATGTGTTTATGATATTGAATGTCGGGCTTGTCACATAATATTGTTCAGGCACTCCAAGGCCCTTTGCAAGGCCCTGGATAAATGTTGTCTTGCCTGCTCCAAGTTCTCCTGTCAGGGCGATTGAGGTCTGTTTTTCCATTTGTCTGCCTGTGAGCTCGCCCAGTCTGAGCGTGAGCTCACGGGTTTTTGAAACTATCTGGTTCATTTCAAATGCTTGTGTATTGTTTGGGGAATAATGGAAACAAGATCATTTGCAATAAATCCAAATGCCCCTGTTTCATGCGACAATATGTCTGCTGCCAGCCCATGAATATAAACTGCTGCAAGGCTTGCATTCTCAAGTGAGAATCCCTGTGCATGGAATGCCGCAATCATGCCCGTAAGAACATCGCCCATGCCGCCTGATGCCATGCCTGGATTGCCTGTGGGGCATATATGGCAGGCTCCGTCCGGAAAACTTATGATTGTCCGGGCTCCCTTGAGCACCACAATAACATTATGGTCTTTTGCAAACTGCGATGCAATGCCGGGCCTGTCATCCTGCACCATTTCTGTGGTAACAGAGCACAGCCTTGCCATTTCCCCTGGATGGGGAGTCAGGACAGCAGGGGCTTTTTTTCTGTCAAGTACACTGGTGTTGCCTGCAATGCAGTTAATGGCGTCAGCATCAATTACCATTGGTATGTTTGAATCTGTGACAATTTTTTCCACAAGTTTTTTTGTTCCGGGCTGTGTGCCTATGCCAGGCCCAATGGCAATGACCTGTTTGCCCTGTGCTATTTTTTCTATGGTTTTAAAACTGTGTTCAGCCAGAAATCCTTTTTCATCTTCAGGAAGGGGGCAGGTCATCGGCTCCATCACCATGGGCTCAAGCGTGCTGTTGATGCTCTTTGCTGCGCCCAGGGTAACAAGCCCTGCTCCACAGCGCATTGCAGCATTTGCACAAAGGGCTGCTGCTCCTGTCTTGCCTGTGGATCCTGCCACAACCAGTACATGGCCGAAGCTTCCCTTGTGATCCTGGAATCTGCGCGGCCTGAACATGGAGGCTATATCATGTTTTTCAATCATGGAAAATTTTATGTTTTCCTGTTCTGCAATGAAATCCGGTATGCCTATGTCAATAATCTTAAGCCTGCCTGTGTATGTATTTCCCGGATAAAGTACATGTCCTGATTTTGCAAATGCAAATGTTGCGGTTGCATCGGCTTTTACTGCAATTCCCATGGGCCTGCCAGTATCTGCATTAAGGCCTGAAGGAATATCAACAGAAAAAACAGGGGCCCTTGATTCATTCATCCATTGAATGGCTGTTTTGAAGAATCCTCTTACATCTGAATTCAGCCCTGTTCCGAGAAGGGCATCAACAATGAGATCGCTGTGGAATATTTGGGGCCTGCATGCCTCAAGCGCATCTGCATCAGGCACTTCAATTATGCTGCATCCACTGTGACAATTGCACAGGGTTTCAGCAAGCTTCATATTGGCTGCTGCATCGCCTGTCACCCTGTCTTTTGATGACATCAGAAAAATATTGACCCTGATTTTTTTTTCCATCAGATATCTTGCAATGACAAATCCGTCTCCGCCGTTATTCCCGCGGCCTGCTATCACGGCAACTTTACCGGGAACAGGTGCACTGAAAGTTTCAAGGAGAAAATCAAAGGCTCCCCTGCCTGCATTTTCCATCAGCAAAAGGCCGGGCAGACCAAATGAATCAATTGTTTTTCTGTCCATTGCCTGCATTTGTCCAGCTGTAACAAGTAACATGATATGCCTTCCTTTTTAATGATACATGGTCATGGGATTAAAGCGGCAGTGTTATGACAAATCTGGTCCCGCTGCCGGGTGAAGAATCCACACTCATACGCCCTCTGTGATCCTTGACAATAATGAAATATGAAACTGACAGGCCAAGCCCTGTGCCCCGGCCCTGGCCCTTGGTTGTGAAAAAAGGGTCAAACAGCCTTGTCCTGGTTTTTTCATCCATGCCAGGGCCGTTGTCTTCTATTTCAATGCATATATCCTGATTTTTTTTATAAATTTTCAGGATAAACTGAGGAGTATATGCTGATCCCTTTTCAGTATCAAACATGGCTTCAGCCCCGTTTTTCAGTATATTGAGAAAAACCTGCTGAAGTTTTGTCTTGTCACAGGGCACAGGGGGCAGCGAGTCTTCAAATTTTCTGATAATTCTTATGAGTTTGAAATCATATTGTTTTTTCAGGTTATAATCGCTGCTGGCAAGCTCAATGGTCTTGTCCAGTATATCTGCCATATCATGGGGTTCAAACACTGATCTGCTCTTTCTTGCAAATGCCAGCATATTATTGACGATTCTGGCAGCTCTGCTGCCTGTTTCATTTATCATGTCAAGTTTCTTGAAAATCTGTCTTTTTCCCATGTAGGAACGGAGCTGGTCCATTGAGATACCTGCTTCTTCAGCAGCTTTTTCATTGGCAGGAAGATTATTGTAAAGGCGGTTGTAGATTACCTGGGCATTCTGCATCATACCTGCAAGCGGGTTGTTTATTTCATGGGCCATACCAGCGGCAAGCCCGCCTATGGACAGCATTTTTTCCGACTGGATCATTATCTCCTCAAGCCTGACCTGATCTGTTATATCGTCCATGCGTATGACAACCCCATTCACTTCCCGTGTTATAAGGGGATAAATGATTATATCCTCATATCTTGTTTCATTTCCTGCGGAATATTCATGCTTGAGGCAGGTTCTGATACGGCCTGAATTCATGCTGTCATTTATATTGTCCATGATTGAACAAAGCCTTGGAAAAACATCAGTAAGTTTGTTCCCGACAGCATCTTTGCCTCTTACTCCTGTTTCAAGTTCAGCTTGAAAATTCCACTGGGTCACACGGCCTGATGTATCCACTCCGACAAGAATGGAGGGCATTGAATTGATGATACTGGAAAGATAGTTTCTAAGTATATTGCGTTCATCAAGTGAACGTTTCCTGTCAATTGCAAGGGCAACCTGATTTGAAACATTTGTGAGAATATCAAGATCTGGTTCAGTGAAGTAATCAGGATCATCATATGACTGCACAGCTATGACCCCGAAGGTGGATTCGTTTTTTTTCAATGGGACTCCCAGCCATATTCTGGGAGTTGTCCCAAGGATTTTGCCTTGAATTTTACGCTGTTTCAGCATGGATTCCGTCAGAAGCAGGGGCCTGCCTGCCATGATCACCTCCCCTGTCAGTGAATTGTCTGCTGTAAAGGATTTTTCATAATCTGAAAAATCATCATACTGGTCATGAAAAAAGGGAATGGAAAGTGTCTGTGTCTTTTTATCATATAAAGCTATATAGAAATTCGGCAGACCCATGAGCCTGTCAAGGCAGTTGTAAATGGTTTTGTATAATTCATTAAGGCTGGTTGAGGTGACAACTGCATTGGAGATATTAAAAAGGGCGCGGGTGAGTTTTTCTGAAAAACTTGTTCTGCTGGCCTGATTCTTAAGCTTTTTTATCTGTATTTCAAGTTCTTCATATGTTGGTTTCCTGTTCATTGCCGGTTCCCTGCTCCATGTAAATTAAAGATAAATTAGTGCTGGCTCAAGATTTTTTTTACCACCTCGCATAATGTTCTTCCACAACTCCGCCGGTGCAGGTCAGATAACAGGGTGAAGAATTCTGTATTTTGATTACTCCGGAAAATGTCCCGCACGGCTGAATAAAGCTGCTCTGGATGATCCCAAAATTTTCAGATGCCCTTCGCATGCCCTCTGGCGTAAATACAAGATCAACAGATCTGTCAGCGCATGTTATATGCCATTGCCGGTCAGGGTTCTTACTATCATAACTGAAAATGATCTGTCCTGTTTCATGGGGTATCCCGTTGATCCATATAATATTTTCAAGCAGGCCTTTTTCATATACACCCCTTGAAAAATTAAAGGCCACCTTGGTTCCGTCTTCTGAAAATCCTGCTCCGCATGCCCAGTTCCAGAATGTCTGCCTTGGAAAAAATCCATTTGTCCAGTCAAAAACTGCAAATGTATTTTCAGGATCAAGCCTGAAATTTTTCCGGTTCACTGAAATCATGCCTTCTGCTTTAAGGCCTGCTGTTTTTGTTGTTACTGCATTTTGACTGTTTTCCGTTTCCATCAGAAAATGAACCGGGGACGGGCTGTTTTCAGGATCAGTGATTTCAATGTCTGCTGTCAGAACACGGCCTGGCTTTGTAAATTCAGCCTTTATAAAGCGTTTCCCGTTTTTTTTGCAGTGTTTCAGGACAAGTTCACCGCACAGGCTTTTATAGCTGCATATCCCGTTTTCAGGGCTTCTGTCATGTCTTGCCTGCCCAAAGGGCGGACAGGCAAACGAATACTCCTTCATTTTCTTTTGTGCCCTGTCAAATGCAAATACAAAGGCTCCTGCAATATATCCGAGATGGATCACAGCGCATCCGAAAATAATTTCAGGATGAATTATTCCTGTATAGCACCAGCGCTTTTCCCTGAACCTGTCAAGGGAGAACACTCCCGGTTTCAGGTTCAGCAGATCATGGGTGTTGTGGTGCAGAAACCTGCCCGACCACCTGCGCTGCCCCTTCACAGCGCCTGTACCTGTGCATGCCTGAAACAGGAAACAAGATGATCGTTTACCATGCCTGTCGCCTGCATATGGGCATATATGATTGTGGACCCTGTGAACCTGAAACCCCTTTGTTTCAGATCCTTTGAAAACATATCAGATTCCCTGGTTGTTGCCGGCACCTGTTCCGGTGAGGTAAAATGGTTGATTATGGGTTCTCCGTCCACAAACCTCCATGCATATCTGTCAAATGAGCCAAATTCCTCCTGGATTTTGAGAAAAGCCCTGGCATTTGTCACAGCAGCCTCGATTTTGAGTCTGTTGCGCACAATTTCAGGATTTTTTATAAGTTCCTGAATTTTTTCCCGGCTGAATCCCGCAATTTTTTCAGCATTGAAATCTGCAAAAGCCTTTCTGTATCCCTGCCTCTTTTTCAGTATGGTAAGCCATGAAAGGCCTGCCTGTGCGCCTTCCAGAATAATAAATTCAAACAGCCTTGTATCATCATGCACAGGAACACCCCATTCCTCGTCATGGTATTTTATGTAAAGCGGGTCATTTCCTGCCCACCAGCACCGCTGCTGCGCTTTATCCATGTTTTTTATCATCCTTTCTGTTGTTCCTGAAATCCATAGCAAAGCCCGTAAAACAAAACAAGCAAGAAATTTTGACTTTTTACGGGAAAATGAATATATTATCTGTCTGATTTTTATATCATGGACTGTGGAAAATAAAGGTAAAATATTATCAGAATGAAAAATACCGGGTTGAGGATCGGTTCCGGATATGATGTTCACAGGCTTGTCAGCGGCAGAAAACTTGTTCTAGGGGGGGTTGAAATTGATTTCAGCAAGGGGCTTGAAGGCCATTCCGATGCTGATGTGCTTGTGCATGCTGTCTGTGATGCAATGTTGGGAGCGGCAGGCCTTGGGGACATAGGAGAGCATTTCCCTGATACAGACCCCTGCTATTGTGGTATTTCAAGCATGGTGCTGCTGAAAAAATGCCGTGATTATCTCATGGAAAACAAACTTGAAATTGTCAACATGGACTGTACGGTTTTTGCCCAGGCACCTAAAATAAGCCCTCATAAGGAAAAAATGAAGAATAATCTGGCGCAGGCTCTGGAAATAAATAAAAATTTTATCAATATAAAGGCCACCACAACGGAAGGGCTGGGCTTTATAGGACAGGGCCTGGGTATTGCAGCCATGTGCACCCTGCTTGCGGTTCATGTGCCGGAATCTGATATGACCCGATAAAAAAAATATAACAGGAAAAAATCAATGAGCTTAAGAGTTTATAATACCCTGCACGGCAGAAAGGAAGAATTTGTACCCCTGAATGAAGGCTGTGTCAAAATGTATGTGTGCGGCCCGACTGTATATGATACCAGTCATATAGGCCATGCAAGATCTGTTGTGGTGTTTGACACTGTTTTCAGATGGCTGCGTCATCTTGGATTCAAGGTTACCTATGTCAGAAATTTTACAGATGTTGACGATAAAATCATCAGAAAATCCAATGAGACAGGTGAATCATGTTCTGCAATTACCCAGAAATATATTGATGAATTCCATGAGGAAATGGATGCGCTTAATGTGCTGCGGCCTGATGTTGAACCAAGGGCAACGGATCATATAGATCATATCATTGCCTTTATTTCAAAGCTCATTGATCTTGGCAAAGCCTATCATGTTGACGGAGGAGATGTTTATTTTTCCATAGATTCATTTAAGGAATACGGGAAATTATCAGGCCGCAACCCTGAAGACATGGTTGCAGGAGCAAGAATCAAGGTGGATGAGAAAAAGAGAAATCCCCTTGATTTTACTTTGTGGAAGCCTGCAAAGCCGGGTGAACCCTTCTGGGAAAGCCCATGGGGAAAGGGCAGGCCCGGATGGCACATTGAATGTTCTGCAATGAGTTATGAATATCTTGGTGAAAGTTTTGATATCCACGGCGGCGGCAAGGACCTGATTTTTCCGCACCATGAAAATGAAATTGCCCAGAGTGAGGCAGCATCAGGCAGGCAGTTTGTAAAATACTGGATTCATAACGGTTTTGTGGATATCAATAATGAAAAAATGTCAAAATCCCTTGGCAATTTCACCATGATCAAGGAAGTTCTGGCACAGTATTCTCCTGAAGTTATCCGCATGTTTCTTCTGTCAAACCATTACAGAAGCCCGATTGATTACAGTGAGGATTCCATGCGGGAAATATGCATGGGCCTTGACAGAATCTATGCTTTTCTTGAACGTGTGGACAAAACTGTGGCCCAAAATGCCGCTTTTGACCCGGCTTCATCATGCAGCGGCAGCCTGTGGAATGATTTTGCCGATGCAATGAATGATGATTTCAATTCTGCCAAAGCCCTGGCATGTGTTTTTGATTCAGTTAAAAAGGGCAACAGAATCCTGGATGAAATATCAGGAGATAATCCTGATACAGATGCCCTTGAAACCCTTGCCTCAATACGTCATGATATAAAATCCATATCACAGATTTTGGGTATTTTTCTGCTTGATCCTCAGGAGTATTTCAGGGACAAGAAGGAAAAGGGGATCACAAAAATGGAAATTGACCCTTCTGAAATTGAGGATCTTATACGCCAGAGGGCTGAAGCCAGAAAAAACAGGGATTTTTCAAGGGCCGACCAGATAAGGGATCAACTGAAATCCAGCAATATTATCCTTGAGGACGGCCCTGACGGAACTACCTGGCATTTTGAATAGAATCAGGGGCGCTGCTTTTTCTTCATTTTTGCCCAGGTATCCCTGAGGGTCACTGTTCTGTTGAACACGGGAACGGTATCTTTGCTGCCTGATTCTGAATCCAGACAGAAATAGCCAAGCCTTTCAAACTGGTACACAGTTCCGGGCTCTGCACTGGCAAGACTTTTTTCCAGCTTGCAGTTTTCAAGCACGGCAAGTGAATCCTGATTCAGGTTTTCAATGAAATCGTTTTCTCCCTGTTCAGGGTTTTCATTTCTGAACAGCCTGTCATACAGCATTATTCTTGCATTGATGCATTCATTGGCATCGACCCAGTGGATTGTGCCTTTTACCTTGCGGCCGTCAGGTGCATCTCCTCCTCTTGTTTCAGGATCATAGGTGCATATCAGCTCTGTTATATTTTTGTTATCGTCCCGGATAATATCCGTGCAGGTGATGAAATATGCATACCTGAGCCTGACTTCCCTGCCGGGTCCAAGGCGGAAAAATTTTTTCGGAGGATCTTCCATGAAGTCGTCCCGGTCAATATAAATTGTTCTGGAAAAACTCAGAGGCCTTGTGCCCATGGCTTCGTTCTTGGGGTGGTTTTTTGCAACAAGCTCTTCTGTTTTTCCTTCCGGGTAGTTTTTAATTGTAACCTTCAGGGGTTTCAGAACGCCCATGACCCTGGGGGCTTTTTCATTGAGGTCTTCTCTCAGGCAGTTTTCCAGCAGGCTCACATCAATGCGGCTGTCCTTTTTTGAAACTCCTATGATGTCGCAGAATTTTTTAATGGAATCAGGTGTGTATCCTCTGCGCTTCATGCCTTCCAGAGTGGGAAGCCTTGGATCGTCCCATCCTGTTACATGGCCTTCATCCACCAGCCGTTGCAGTTTTCTTTTGCTCAGAACAGTATAGTTTATGTTCATCCTTGCAAATTCAATCTGCTGGGGATGGCACGGGGTTTCAAGTGTATCCAGTATCCAGTCGTACAAGGGCCTGTGATCTTCAAATTCAAGGCTGCACAGGGAATGTGTGATGCCTTCAATGGCATCTGAAAGGCAGTGGGTGAAATCATACATTGGGTAAATGCACCATTTTTCTCCTGTTCTCGGATGTTCGGCTTTTTTTACCCGGTAGATGATGGGGTCACGAAGATTTATATTGGGAGATGACATGTCAATCTTTGCCCTCAGGGTATGCATGCCTTCATCAAACTCCCCGTTTTTCATTCTTGTGAACAGATCAAGATTTTCTTCAATGCTTCTGTCCCTGTAGGGGCTGTTTTTACCCGGCTGCGTCAGTGTGCCTCTGTATTCCCTTATCTTTTCCGGAGAAAGGCTGCAAACATAGGCTTTGCCTTTTTTTATAAGCTCAAGGGCAAATTCATACAGCCTGTCAAAATAATCTGATGCAAAAAACGGAGTGCCATATTCAAATCCCAGCCATTTTACTGTTGATTCAATGGAATCTATATAAATCTGTTTTTCTTTTGTGGGATTGGAGTCATCAAACCTTAAATTGCACCTGCCGTTGAATTTGCGGGCCATATTGAAATTCAGACATATGGATTTTGCATGGCCTATATGCAGAAACCCGTTTGGCTCCGGAGGGAACCTTGTCACTACCTTGCCGTTGTTCTTGTTATTCTTTATGTCTTCTCTGATTATTGACTCTATGAAATGGCCCCTTGTCTGTTCTGAATCCATCAAATCTGCATCCTTAAAGCTTAAACATTATATTAATGATAAAAATTCTATATTTATCATATTTTTTGTCTGCGGCACAATAATTTATCAGCCTGTGCATAAAGCTATCTCATGCGGATATCAATATTAAGTTCATTTGCAAGGTTTTCAAATTCCGTGTTCAAATTTTCTTTTGATAATGTATCAGGCAGTTTGGCACTTATTTCCATGAAATACATGGCAGTGCCTGTGTTGGGTGAGAATTTCTTTTTAGAGCTGAGTGTTTCTATGTTGATATTTTTATCTGCAAGCAGTTTTGCCACCTTGTAGACTATTCCTGTCTGATCAATTCCTTCCACCTCGATTACACTTAGATTGTTATTGTTTTTTTTATCAGGATACTGATAATCCAGGGGACGGATAAAAACATAGATATCTTTTTCCCTTTCAAGGCGTTTGCAGTCCCTGGTCAGCCTGTCGGAAAGATCGTCTGAACTGCCGGATAAAAGAAGGATCAGGGAAAATTCGTCAGCAAGCCTGCCCATGTTTGAATCTTCAAGGTTGCATTTGTTCTCGTAGATAATTTCAGCGATTTCCGCAACAATACCCGGCCTGTCCTTGCCAAATGCCGTCATGATATATTTATGTTCCATGATTTTCTCCCATAGTCTCAGGTGAATAAAATTAAATTTTTGTTTCCAGTGTTCAAAATCGATATGATATGGATATTAAACCGATCGGATAACAAAATCAAATACAGACTTGATAAATTGGTCTTCAGTTTTGCTTTACAAGGATTTTTATGGCTGATATTATGGCAAAATGACTGAAAATAAAACAGGCTATACTGCCAGTATCAGGGACAAGCTTATAGCTGTTTTTGTTCTTATCAAAGTGATACCTCTCATTATCCTGGCATGGTTTGCCTGGCATGAAATTTCTTCTCTTTCAGTCACCCTTGAAAATCATGTCAATAAAATGGCCATGACAAGCGCTGCAACAACACGTAAGGTTGCACAGCTTGCCAGTTCCGATTCCATACGCGCACTTGATATCAGAGCCCGTGAAGCAATAGAACATCTTACAACTGACACGGCAGCAAGGGTGGCAGATTTTCTGAAGGCCCGGGATGCAGATATCAGACTGGCTTCCATGATAAAACCTGACAAAGAGAATTACAGAATTTTCCTGGCATCACACAGACGTGATATTACGCTCTCCCGTCCGTGGAAATACAATGCCGGAAAAGATGAATGGGAACCTTCATATTCAGACAGGAAGTCTCCTGAGGTGCATGCTGAAAACAGGGACAATGAACTTGATTTTCATTACCGGGGCCCTGAAAACAGGGGAATTGTCAAATCAATACCCCTTTATCTTGAAATGACCTATGTGGATTGTTCAGGCAAAGAGCTTATAAAGGTCACGACTTCTGATATTGTCTCTTCTGATCTTAAGGATGTTTCAAAGAGGTACCAGACCTTCTGCCGGGCTGAAACCTATTTTAAGGAGCTTAAATCATTGAAGCCCGGGCATATTTACGTCTCCAATGTAATAGGGGCATATGTCAGAACCGATATGATAGGCCCTTATACAAAAAAACGGGCAGAACAGATGGGCATTGAATTTGCTCCTGAAAAATCAGGATATGCAGGCAGGGAAAACCCGGTGGGCAGAAAATTTCACGGTCTTGTACGCTGGGCCATGCCGGTGGTTAACCATGGTATTGTCAGAGGCTATGTAACCCTTGCGCTTGACCATACTCATCTCATGGAATTTACCGATCATATTGTGCCCACAAAAGAAAGATATTCTCCAATTTCAGATGCAGGATCGGGAAATTATGCATTCATGTGGGATTATAAAGGCCGCAACATTTCTCACCCAAGGGATTATTTTATCACAGGGTATGATCCAGCAACAGGAGAGCCGGCTGTCCCGTGGCTGGAAGATGATGACTATAAAAAATTTACAGCAAGCGGCATGGGAATTGCCCGGTTTTTGAACTTACTGCCTGAATATCATGAACAGAGCCTTTCCAAAAAACCTTCAATGGAGCTGGTTAAAAAGGGTTTTGTGGGGCTGGACTGCAGATATCTTGATTTTGCTCCCCAGTGTGAAGGCTGGCATAATCTGACCCGATACGGGGGTTCTGGGTCTTTTGTAATTCATTGGAGTGGGCTTAAGAAGCTTACCACTGCCGCCACCATTCCCTATTTCACCGGACAATACGGGAAAACTCAGCGAGGTTTCGGTTTTGTCACCATTGGCGCAAATGTCGAAGAGTTTCACAGGCCTGCCATCATCACGGCACAGAAAATCAGGAAGACCCAGGCCCTATATCTTAAAAATATTGAAGAACAGAATATTGAAAATCAGGCGCTTATCCTGAAATCACTGCAGGATACAGCCAGCCGTCTTACAATATACACGGCAGTAATGGTGGTGCTGGTTATAGTTATTGCCGTTCTCATGGCTTCCGCGCTTACAGGAAAAATCACAACCATGATAAGGGGAATTTCAAGATTCCAGAGCGGAGAGATGGGTTACAGGCTCAGGATCGGTTCATCAGATGAAATTGGAGTACTGGCACAGACATTCAATTCCATGGCTGACAGCATTCAGCTTGCCATAATTGAACTTGAAAAATCCAAGTCAAGTGTTGAAAATTCCAATGTATCTTTACGCGCAATGCTGTCCAATATAATAGATTCAATGCCGTCTGTTATTATAGGGGTTGATATGGAACTATGCGTGACCCTGTGGAACAGAGAAGCTGTAAAACTGACAGGCAAGGAGTTCAAGCAGGTGGAAGGCAGAAAAATTACCGAGGTGCTGCCATTGTTTGAGCCTGTGGAATCCATTCTTTCCGGTGCTGTCGGTCAGGGGAAAATACGCAAACCAGAACGTTTTGAAACAATTGTTGCCAATGAAAGGGTCTTTTACGATATCAGTGCATATCCTCTTGTAACCGGCAGCATTGACGGAGCCGTTTTAAGAATAGACAATGTCACCACACGTGTCTATATGGAAGAAATGATCATACAGACTGAAAAAATGCAGTCAATAGGCGGACTTGCAGCTGGAATGGCCCATGAAATCAACAGTCCTCTGGCCGGAATTATACAGAGTGCCCAGGTCATCCGTAACAGGGCAAGGCCGGATATGAACAAAAACAGGAAAATAGCAGGTGAAATAGGTCTGGATCTTGAAAAATTGAACCTGTATCTTAAGGAACGCAAGATTTTTACCCTTGTGGACTCAATCCTTGATGCAGGGCGCAGGGCAGCAGATATAGTTGCAAGTATGCTCAGTTTCAGCAGAAAAAGTGATTGTTCCTTTTCCATGAACAGGATTGATAAAATCATGGATCAGTCCCTTGATATTCTGGAAAAGGACTATGATCTTAAAAAACAGTTTGATTTCAATATGATCAGGATCACAAAAGATTATGATAATGACCTGCCGGATGTATTGTGTGATGCCGGCAAGCTTCAGCAGGTGTTTTTTAATATATTGAAAAATGGTGCCCATGCCATGGCTAAAAACAGCAAAGACAGACAGCCTGTATTTAAACTGGGTGTAAGGAAAAAGGACAATTGTATTGCAGTGACAATTGAAGATAATGGCCCGGGTATGGATGAAAGTGTAAGGACAAGGATATTTGAACCTTTTTTCACAACCAAACCGGTTGGTGTAGGAACAGGGCTTGGCCTGTATATTTCCTATTTCATTATTGTGGAAAATCATAAAGGCAGTATCAATGTCGAATCTTTCCCTGGAAGGGGGAGTGTTTTTACCATAGAACTTCCACTTGAACCTTCACAGCACAGTTAAGGCAGAAATTATCTATGGATCAGCCGGAATCTGTTGACCGTGAAACAATTGGAATCAGCAAAGGATTATAATCGGAAAAATGGGTCTGTTTAATCTTGTTTCACCGTTTTCGCCAGCAGGCGACCAGCCTGCCGCCATTGACTATCTTTCCAGAGGAATCTTAAAGGGCCATAAGCATCAGGTTCTTCTCGGGGTGACAGGTTCGGGCAAAACATTTACAATGGCAAATGTGATTGCAAAGGTGGAAAAGCCAAGCCTTGTAATAGCGCCGAACAAAACACTTGCAGCCCAGCTTTACAATGAATTCAAGGCGCTTTTTCCTGATAACTGCGTGGAATATTTTGTTTCATATTATGATTATTACCAGCCTGAAGCCTATATACCTTCAAGTGATACATATATTCAGAAGGATTCTTCCATAAACGAGGTCATTGACAAGATGCGCCATTCTGCCACGCGCTCTGTGCTTGCAAGAAGGGATGTGATTGTTGTGGCAAGTGTTTCATGCATTTACGGGCTTGGCGCACCTGAAGATTATCTGGATCTTCGGGTGACACTTGAGACTGATATGCAGCTCTCCCGTGAAAAACTGCTGGAGGAGTTTGTCAATATCCAGTATTCCCGGAATGATACTGATTTTTACCGCGGCACTTTCAGAGTCAGGGGAGATAGGGTTGAAATTTTTCCGGCATATGAGGAGGACAGGGCAGTAAGAATAGATTTTTTTGGAGATATGATCGAAAGTATCCAGGAAATCGATCCCCTGAAAGGAGAAGTGCTGAGAAGCTATGATAAAATGGTGATCTATCCTGCTTCCCATTATGTCACAGGCCAGCAGACACGCAGGCGTGCCGTGGAAAGAATAAAGGCTGAACTGAAAACAAGGCTTGAATATTTTTACAGGGAAAACAGGCTGGTTGAGGCACAGCGCCTTGAAGAAAGAACCAGATATGATATAGAAATGCTCAATGAGATTGGCTATTGCAATGGAATTGAGAACTATTCCAGGCATCTTACAGGCAGAAATCCAGGAGAGCCGCCCCCCACACTTCTGGATTACATGAGTGATGATTTTCTGCTTTTCTTTGATGAAAGCCATATTTCTGTTTCACAGCTTGGAGCCATGTACAAGGCTGACCGGTCAAGAAAGGCAACCCTTGTGGAGCACGGATTCAGGCTGCCTTCTGCAATGGACAACAGGCCTCTTAAATTTGAGGAATTTAAGGAAAAAATTTCACAGGTGATTTACGTATCAGCCACACCTGCCGATTATGAGCTTGAAATTTCAGCAGGCAGGGTTGTTCAGCAGATTGTAAGGCCCACAGGCCTGCTTGATCCTGAAGTCATCACAAAGGATGCACAGACCCAGGTGGATGATCTTTATGAAGAAATCATGAAAAGAGTGGAAGCAGATGAAAGGGTGCTTGTGACCACTCTTACCAAAAGAATGGCTGAAGACCTTACTGATTATTATACTGACCTTGGAATAAGGGTCAGATATCTTCATTCTGATATTGGAACAGTGGAACGGATTGATATTATTCAGGATTTAAGGAAAGGTGAATTTGATGTCCTGATAGGTATAAATCTTTTGAGGGAAGGGCTTGATATACCTGAAGTTTCTCTTGTGGCAATACTTGATGCAGACAAGGAGGGATTTTTAAGGTCATTTCGTTCCTTTATCCAGATTTTCGGGCGGGCAGCCAGAAATGTGTTCGGCAAGGTGATTCTCTATGCCCAGCATGAAACAGGGTCCATGAAAAAAGCTGTCTGCGAGACACAGAGGCGCAGAAAAATTCAGAAAGCATACAATGAAAGACATAATATTGTTCCTGCCACCATCAGAAAAAACATAAAATCATTTGATTATTCCATGCATGAAGATTCAGACATTGCCGTGCCTGCCGTGGATGAGGATATAAAGGCATATGAGGCCCGGGAACTTGATTTTGACGATATTGTACGGGATCTTGAATGCAGAATGAAAAAAGCTGCTGAAAACCTTGAATTTGAAAAGGCCGCAGAATACAGGGACAAGATAAGACAACTCAATGCCATGAAACACTGTGCCGGAAAATGACGGATTTTCTGACTGAAAAATACAGACAGACTCCCCACAGCCCGGGAGTATACCTGATGAAGGACAGAGCAGGGAAAACAATATATGTGGGCAAGGCCAATGACCTTAAAAAAAGGCTGGCTGCATATTTTGTGAAGAAAAATAATCATGATCCCAAAACAGCGGCTCTCCTTGAAACGGTAAAGGATTTTGACATTGTCATAACATCATCCGGGCATGAGGCCTTTATTCTTGAATCCAACCTTATCAAGAAACTGAATCCCAGGTATAATGTAATACTCAAGGACGGCAAGAACTATCCGCTGCTCAGGATTGACATGTCCCAGGATTATCCTTCCATTCAGAGGGTCAGGAAAATAAAGAAAGACGGGGCGCTTTATTTTGGCCCCTATTCTTCAAGTTCCAGTGTCAACCGTACTCTTAAACAAATACAGAAGATTTTCAGATTGAGAAGGTGCAGGGATACACAGTTTAAAAACAGGTCAAGGCCGTGCTTAAATTTTCAGATCAGGGCGTGCATGGGGCCGTGCTGCAATGAAATTTCTCCCTCTGAATACAGAAAACATGTCAAGGATGCCGTACTTTTTCTTAAGGGAAAATCAAAACAGGTGACAGCAAGGCTGAAGCGAAAGATGGCGGAACATGCTGATGCACTGGAATATGAAGAAGCGGCAAAAACAAGGGACACAATCAGAGCCATTGAAAATGTAATGGAAAAACAGGTGGTGGCAAGCCCTGATCTTATGGACAGGGATATAATTGCTGTGGCAGCAGACAGGGCAAAGGCTGTTGTCACGGTTATGATGGTAAGGTCAGGATTTCTCATTGACACTGCCCATTATCCCTTTGACCTTGGATTCAGGCAGGGGCATGAAATTCTGGCGGGTTTTTTTGGGCCATATTATAAGAATACAGGATTTATACCCACTTCAATACTTGTGAATCATGAAATTGACATAAAAGAATTTCTTGAAGGCAGGCTTTCAGACAAGAAAGGCAGAAAGGTCAGTATACAGAGGCCTGTAAGAGGGCCTAAAAGAAAACTTGTTGAAATGGCTCAGATCAATGCTTCAAGGGAACTTGAAAAAATTCTGGAAAAAGAGGCGCAGGATCATGCAGCTCTTGTCATGTTAAAGCAGCTCATGGGCATGGACAGGCTTCCATCCAGGATTGAATGTTTTGATAATTCAAATCTTTCAGGCCAGAACCCTGTGTCTTCCATGGTTGTATTTACAGATGGAAGGCCTGATAAGGCATGGTACAGAAAATACATTATCCGGGATATGCAGTTCCAGGATGATTATGCATATATGTATCAGGTCCTTTCAAGAAGATTTTCCAGGGATTCAGATCAGATGCCGTATCCTGATCTGCTTGTGGTGGACGGAGGCAAGGGCCAGCTTTCAGTAGCAATGGCCGTGATGAAGGAATGCGGGCTTGAGGGCAGGTTTGCCGTTGCAGGGCTTGCAAAAAAGGATGAAACAAAAGGGGAAAAATTTGACAAGGTTTATGTTCCAGGCCGTTCAAATCCTCTGAACACCCGGCCGTATCTCAAGGGGCTTTATCTTCTGCAGAATGTCAGGGATGAGGCTCACAGGTCTGTAATAACCTTTCAGAGAAAACGGCGCGAGAAAATTGCAGGTATTTCAATACTGGACAATATACCTGGAATCGGGCCTGCAAGAAAAAAAATTCTTTTAAAGCATTTCAAAGGAGTTTCCAGGATAAAAAAGGCAGACGTAAAGCAGATTGCAGCCCTTCCTGGCCTGAATGAAAAACTTGCATTGCAGGTTAAAAAGGTGCTTGGCTCTGACGCCTGAGTTTTTTTGTCTTTACACTTTTATCTGTAACGTATAGTACAGGGTGCATATGAAATAACGGCAGGAGACTGAAAAAATCATGACAGACATGAATGAAAACAACAAAGACATGGACATGGAAGAACCAAGTTTTGCAGAACTTTTTGAATCATATGAGACAAGAACGGGCCGGGACCTTAATCCAGGGGATATGATCGAAGGCCAGATCATCTCAATAGGAACCAAAAGCATTTATGTGGACACAGGAACCAAAAGCGATGGAGTGGCGGAAAAGGCCGAGTTTCTGGACGAGAACGGACAGTTCCCGTATGCAGTGGGTGATGTGGTTAAATTATATATTGTTTCATTGACTGAAAGTGAGATCATATTGTCAAGGGCGATTTCAGGCGCAGGCAAGGCATCCATGCTTGAGGATGCGGCAGAAGCCGGAACCCCGGTGGAAGGCAGGGTCACGGAAAGCATAAAAGGCGGATTCAGTGTGGATCTCATGGGTAAAAGAGCTTTCTGTCCGGTAAGCCAGATGGATGTCAGATATATTGAAAATCCAGAGGATTATGTGGGTCAGACCCATAATTTTCTGATTACACGTTATGAGGAAGGTGGCCGCAATATAGTTGTGTCAAGGCGTGATCTGCTCAATGAACAGATCCGGGAAAAAATAAGGGAATTTTTTGAAAATTTCAGTGAAGGAGACATAGTTCAGGGAGTGGTGACAAGGCTTGTGCCCTATGGTGCATTCATAGAACTTGTGCCCGGACTTGAGGGAATGGCTCATATTTCAGAACTGTCATGGGCCAGGATTGATAAACCTGAAGAGGTTGTCAATGTTTCAGATTCAGTCAGGGTTAAACTGCTCAAGATTGAAAATTCAAAAGAATCAGATAATCCCAGGATTTCATTGTCCCTGCGTCAGGTATCGGAAAATCCGTGGGAAAGCGTTGAAGAATCATTCAGCCCTGGCGATCAGGTTACAGGCAGGGTTATACGGCTTGCATCGTTTGGTGCATTTGTGCAGATAGCCCCTGGAGTGGACGGCCTTGTTCATTTAAGTGAGATGAGCTATTTCAAACGTATCTTAAGACCGGAGGAAGTCGTGCAGGTGGGTGATACAGTCCAGGTTGCAATCAAGTCCATTGACATGGAAGCCAGAAGAATATCTCTGAGCATAAAAGATGCCTCAGGAGACCCGTGGGTCGGCGTTACCCAGCGTTATGCACCGGGCAGCATTGTTCAGGGCCAGGTGGAGAAAAAGGAAAAATTCGGTATTTTCATACGCCTTGAGCCGGGAGTGACTGGCCTTATGCCTTCATCCTGCATGAGAGAGGCGGGCGAACCTTTAAAATTTGAATCTCTCAAGCCGGGAGATAATGTTTCAGTGATGATCAGACAGACAGATGAAGACTCCAGAAAAATAACCCTTGCCCCTCCCGACTCCAGGGAATCAGATGACTGGAAACAGTTCAGCACACCTGACAGAAAATCAGGAGGATTCGGGAATATGGGAGATATTCTCAGGCAGGCCATGAAAAAATAGCCTGACATAATTTATTCTGTCCTATCTATTGTCTGGGTGCGTTGAATTTTTTTTT
>CAYOYY010000025.1:0-40952 GCA_964408295.1 uncultured Desulfobacula sp.
AAAAGCGTTCTTTTTGCCAGAATATCACCTGTGATCACTCCGACTGCCCTGTCATTGTCCACAATCGGCATGGCGGAAATTTCATGATTTTCCAGCATTCTGATGCAGTCTATAATCGTGTCATCAGGGCTGCCCGTGATGACATCGGCTGTCATGATGCGGGTCAAAGGTGCGTCCACAGGCAATTTTGAAGCAAGCGCACTTGTGATATCCCAGTTTGTGACGATTCCTATAAGTTTGCCTTTTTCAGACACAACATTGACAATGGGCACACTGGCATCCACAAGCAGGGCAGCAGCCTCTGTCACGCTTTTATCAACACCGATTGCAGGAGCAGGCTCCATGATATCCCTTGCTGTACGCGATTTTTCCATGGCAGCAATACGCTGCACACTGATTTTTTCAGCAATTTCGCATGGCAGACTGTCTGCATCCTTGCACAGGCCGTCAACAAGTTCCTCCATGTTTCTGCGGATCACGGTTTCAAGTTTTCTGATACCTGCTTTTTTTCTTGTTTCAGCAAGAGCTGCAAAATCATCCTGATTTGTTTCAAGCCATTTTTCCACGGCTTCAGGACTGCCAAGCATGTTTTCAGGTATCAGAAGATGGTCAGGGGTAGGCACTATGCGTTCATGGGCAGCATAGATCACTCCGCCGGAATTCACAAGATAGTCAGTGGCGATCAGAATTCCCCTGTCACGAAACACATGGCGCTCCATTCTTCTGCGCTCTGCCTTTCTTGCAGGGTTGGGCGAATATGTATTGGCACCTTCAACAATTACCTGCCATTTTCCCATCCTGTCAGTGGTCATTGAAGGATTTGTGGTATTGTTCACATCCAGATAATTGAATACAGGAGAAGCAGGAATAAAACAGAATGCCGATTCTGTCAGAAGATTGTTGGAGCAATTGGAAAAAATCATATTTTTCATGCAGGATTCTTTTTTGTGCAGAATATGATCATGGAAATATTTTTGAGTCACTGCCCCGAATTTCTGCCACATTTCAAACAACTGCCTCCACGGCAGGCCGTCCTCACTGAGCAGATATCCGTTTTCATCGCTTATCCCCTTTATGACAGGGCAGGACTCTGGATCGTATTCATGGAATATTCTTGGAACATGTGCGCCTACCGCGCCAAATCCCTGGATAAGTATGTCCATCCTGTCAGGATCAGGAATTTTCATGTCCCTGAACTGGGGAAGCTGCCTGAGTTTCGGCATATGCTCGACAAGGGCTTTTATCGCCACAACAACCCCGTTGGCAGCCCCTCCAAGCTCGTCAATCCGGTTGCCGCCCATGTCAGCAGGTTTTGACACAACATTGTCAAGCCCGTTTTCCACGGCAAATGTTTTCATATCAGCATCATTGGTTCCCACATCAGGGCCTGGAATATAAATATCAGTATAACGCCTCAAAAGGCGGCCAAACCCCCTGATAACTTCATGACGCTGGTTTTCATCCATATTATCCGGCCTTACTATGCCTGACTTGCCCCCGCCGAACGGAAGATCAGCAGCAGCATTTTTAAGTGTCATGCCCCTGGCAAGGTTATGAATTATATCAGGAGTGATATCAGGCAGCATGCGGGTCCCGCCCATTGAGGGCTGTCCCATGGCAAGGTTGTCAACCACAAGATAACCTCCTATTTCAACAGGGCTTTTTTCATCCCACATGCAGGAAACAAGACGCGGGCCCAGGCGGTCTGCTCTTATTCCAAGGCGCTGAAGCCGGTCCAGATCAAGGGGGCCGAATTCAAGAAAACGCAAGGGTCCGTCCTTGATCAGGCGGTTTTTCCATACATTTTCCGGCAGCCTGTCCTGCAGAAATTCTTTCATTCTTGATGGAATCATTGTTTTTTCTCCTTTTTTCTCTATCAGTGCAGATTGGCAGCAGCAATGACTCCTGTGCCTGATCTGATCAATGCCCTTGCTGTCAGATTAAGCGAATGATGCTTGTCAAGATAGTTCTGCTTAAGGTCTTCCATGAGATTTTTTTCCATGATCTCATCCTTTGACATGAAATACTCCAGAATATCTGATGGGTGCTGCCTTGTTTTTTCAATCTCAAATTCACCGCCCTCATGCTTGGCTGATATATTGGGAACTTTTTTTGCGATCTCAACAAGCTCATCCCTTCTGTTATAGGGCTGCACCACAATTGATCTGAAGGTTTCAGTGATATGATGCTCAAACCGCACCTGTTTTTCAAGGCCAAGGTATTTTCTTATCTTTCCTGCCTGAATTATGGTTTCATTGTTGACTGAATTGGAAAGGTTAAACCCTGCAAGCGGGGTTGTTCCGTCCTGTCTGGCAAAAAGCCGGGCTGTCATCAAAGTCCACAATATGAACCAGGGATTGTCATTGCCCACATATACTGAGATCTTAAATTCAATATCAATGCCAAGCCTGTGCATCATATAACCAAGCAGAACCGTACCCGGATTGACATTGAGCACCTGTTTTATTCCGTATTCAGTATAATACTCAAGAAATTCCTCAGCCCATTTTACAGGGTAGTCATTGGGCTGCCCGATCCCGGCAAAATACCCTGTGATGGTATCAGGCCCTCCAAGATGCACATTGCTGCCGTCTGTACCGCGGGTGTCCAGGGATTCCACATAGCTTGCACCGATTATCTGCATGGCAAGTGCTGTGGCAATGATATCTCCGTTATCCCTTGCCTGTTCCGCCATGTTTCTTACACGGATAATCCTGCCCGGCATAAGCTGCCTTTTTTCAACTGCCTGTTTTGCCTGTGCAATGAGCCACGGAAAAAACTGCATGGCACTGATTTCAAGGGTAACTGCATTGGAAAAATCAATGGAGCCTGCATCCCTGTCTTTTCCCAGTATATTACGGCAATATTCATCCATTGACACAAATGCTTTTTTATCACGCTGTTCCATGAGCCATTCAATGTCTGCAACATAGGGTGAATTTATGGCTTTGAGGCGCTGCATCAGGGTCTCAGGGTTTCTTGCCCTGGCTGCTTTTTCATTGACTGCATCTGGTCCCCCGAATTTTTCAATGAGTTTTCTCAGCTCTTTTGTCATTTCATTGTCAGGGTCGGTAAGAAACCTATTTACAAGATCAATGTCCCTGGAATTAATTTTCAGAATGTCCGGATTTTTCATGGCAATATTCCTCCTGATTATTTTTTTATGCGCTCAAGAAATTTTTCCTTTTCCCCTTCCAGCATATGATAACAATGCTGGTCTTCAGGAAACTTTCCTTCGCGCACATCTTTGCAATAGGCTTTCATGGCATCTGTGACAATCGAGGCAATATCACAATATTTTTTCACAAACTTGGGAGTAAAGGCCTGGAACTGCCCTATAAGATCGCTTACAATCAGAAGCTGTCCATCGCATTCCCTGCCGGCTCCTATTGAGAACACAGGAATCTCAAGGTTTGTGGCTATATACTGGGCCACCTCAGGCGGAACTGCTTCAACAAGAAGCATATGGGCGCCTGCCTCCTGAACTGCAAGCGCATCCTCGACAACCATCATTGCATCTTCCGCTGTTCTGCCCTGTGCCTTGTGCCCGCCAAGTGCGCCTGAACTCTGGGGGGTCAGCCCGATATGACCTATCACCACAATGCCTGCTTCAACAATTGCCCTTATCCTTGAAACAACCCTGACTCCGCCTTCAAGCTTGACTGCATCCACATCAGCTTCCTTGAGGAATCTGCCTGCATTCCTCACAGCATCCCCGTCAGAAGCCTGATAGCTCATGAATGGCA
Organism: uncultured Desulfobacula sp.; assembly: GCA_964408295.1. Lineage (GTDB taxonomy): Bacteria > Desulfobacterota > Desulfobacteria > Desulfobacterales > Desulfobacteraceae > Desulfobacula. The sequence goes on from CAYOYY010000025.1 coordinate 3,747, forward strand.
TGTCTCCCACCACAAAAGTATCAGGAGCCCCGCGTCTCACAGCATCGCAATGAACAATGCACTGATCCATGGTAACAGGAACCGTGCCTTTGTAACCGTAAACACACATACCAAGTGAATCCCCCACAAGAATCATGTCAAGGCCTGCTGCCTGGGCAAAACTTGCTGTTGGATAATCATAGGCAGTAAGCCATGTGACCTTATTGCCTGCCTTTTTCATCTGATAAAAATCGTGAATTGCTTTTTTCCCGGCCATTTTTTTCTCCTTAAGCTGTATTGGTGGTTGCGGATTACTCCATGAGGGCCGCATCAATGGGCCATCCATGATCAGGCTTTACTTCAGCATAGACTATAAAGGTTTCTATTCTGCCCATGCCCGGTATGGTTGCAAGCTGTTCTTTTACCAGGGTACCAAGATCGCCAAGTTCCGGTGCAACAACATGCAGAAGGTAATCAAATCGTCCTGTAATATGATAACAGGCTCTAACACTTGGAATTTTTTTGATTTCGTCTTCCAGTATCTGGATATCCTTGACCCTGTGCCTGTCAAGTGAGATACAGGCAAATCCCTGGGCTTTAAGCCCCAGTTTCACAGGATCCATCACAGCCTTGTACCCCTTGACAATCCCCTTGTCTTCCAGCTTTTTAACCCTGTCAAGCATGGTGGACGGAGCAAGGCCTGTTTCCTTTGCAAGCTCGCTGTTTTTTTTGCGTCCATCCTGCTGAAGGGATTTTAATATGTGACAGTCAATCTTATCCATGCACCCTCCTGAATCAAATTCGCCAATATTTTAATTTGATAAAATGTAATTCGTTATATTTGTTTTTAACTCTAATAAAATTTGTATGTCAAGCAAAAATTTAAAATTTTATTTAGAAAATATCAAAATTTCACCGAATTTAATTCGGCGACAACTTCCCTGGCCTTCGCGGCGCGCTTCCACAGCAGATTTGACACATAAAAGAAACTAGCGTAATTGCCTGTCACATGAAAATTTATTACAACCCGTATATAAAAAGGCTGTGAAATGGAAACTCACAACTCTGCAATCAAGGCATTGGAAAAAATCTATACCCTTTATGATGAAACAATTGATTTTTTTAAAACAGCCTGCCGGAAAAAATGCTCAGAGTGCTGCACATGCAATGTTACCCTGACCAGGCTTGAATGCCTGTATCTTACCAACTCACTTGATGAATCTGAAAAAAAGAAAATGACTGAACTTGTCAGAGCCAGTTTTCCGGAAAAAAGATATATCCCGAAAACAAGCCTTAACAGGTTTGCATCTTTATGTGCAAAAGGCTGTGATGTTCCTGAGGATGAAAACAATCCTGAATGGGGAAAATGCCCGCTGCTGCAGAATAACATGTGCCGGTTCTATGACACAAGACCATTTGACTGCCGCGCCATGCTTTCAAGAAACCAATGCAGTGAAAACGGATATGCTGATATTCCAGATATTGCGCTTACAATAAACCATGTATTTGCACAGATGATAGAACATATTGACCACAGAGGATTCTCAGCCAATCTGTCTGATATGATACTGGGTGTGCTGGAAGGCAGGACAGAAAAACATACCGGGGTTTCAAACGAGAAAATATCGGTTCTGATGGTTCCGCCTGAACACAGAAAAAAAATAATGCCCGTACTCAAAGAGCTGTACTGTATTGCAGGCAGCATTGAACAATAGCAAAGAGACAGGGGAATGCAGCATGGCATTCCCCTGTCTCTTTGCACTTTAATGTGCCTAAGGTTATTTCAACCTATGAGATGATTGCGATCAGTTCATCTTCTTCAACTTCATCTCCTGCACCTTTTACCAGTTTCTCAACAACTCCGCTGCAGGGCGCATAAACCAATGTTTCCATTTTCATGGCCTCTATAACCATGATTTCAGTGTCTTCTTCCACGGTTTTACCCTGTTCGATGTCGAGTCTGATGATTTTGCCGGGTAAAGGGGCAAGTACTTCTGTAGCCATTTTGTTCTCCTTTGCTTAAATTGGCTGTATAATTATTTGTTATATCCCATGCAGTCAGGATCCCAGCAGAGTCATGAAAATACCTGCTGCAATCACAGTACCTATGACTCCGGCCACGTTCGGACCCATCGCATACATGAGAAGATAATTCTTTTTATCAGCTTCCATGCCGACTTTATGAACAACCCTGGCTGCCATTGGAACGGCAGAGACTCCTGCTGCTCCAAGAAGAGGGTTGAGCTTATCCTTTGAAAACATATTCATGATCTTTGCCAGAAGGATTCCTGTCACAGTGCTGAGCATAAAGGCAACAAGCCCCAGAGCAAAAATAAACAGGACTCTGGGCTGCAGAAAAAGATCTGCATTCATGGTTGCGCCCACAGGAACCCCGAGAAAAATTGTAACAATGTTCATAAGCTCATTCTGAGCTGCATTTTTAAGCCTTTCAACAACTCCTGCCTCCCTGAAAAGATTTCCCAGCATGAGCATTGAAACAAGCGGAGCCGCAGGAGGCACAAGAAGAATGATAAGCAGGGTGGAAACAATGGGAAAAAACAATTTTTCCTTCTTGCTCACCTTTCTGCTCTTTTTCATTTTTATCTTACGTTCCTGCTCAGATGTCATCAGTTTCATTATGGGGGGCTGGATGATTGGCACCATGGCCATGTATGAATATGCAGCAACCGCACATGCACCTAAAAGCTGGGGAGCAAGCTTGGCTGCAAGAAATATGGTTGTAGGCCCGTCAGCACCTCCGATTATTCCTATTGTTGCCGATTCTTTCAGGGTGAACCCAATGGCATGGGCTGCAAAAAAAGTCAGATACACTCCTGCCTGAGCTCCTGCACCAAGAAAAATAAGCCTGGGATTGGCAAGCAGAGGGCTGAAATCCGTAAATGCCCCGATTCCAAGAAAAATAAGAGGCGGGATAATTTCCCAGTGAATTCCATACTGGTAAAATTTCCACAGCAGCCCTGATTCAGGTTTCATAAGATCGGCAAGGGGCAGGTTCGCAAGCAGAATACCAAATCCTATGGGCAGCAGAAGCAAAGGCTCGTAATCCTTTTTTATGGCAAGATAAATCAGGACAAACCCGATACACCACATCAGAACCATCCCTGGTGTCAGATAGAAAAAACCGGTTGTTTTCAGAAGTGAATAAAGATTATGTAACATTCTATGCTTCTCCTTTCTTTTTTCCGGAAAGGAACCTGTCCGTTATGAAAGCTGTGATTTTAATGGACAGATAAATAAGTGCCATTCCGAAAAAAACGCCTATGATACCTTCTGTGAATACAACACCGGGTGACATCTTGATCTCCTTTTAAAATGTATTGTCATTTTATACAGGTACCCTGAGCTGCCCGTATAAATCATACAAGGGCCACTTTAATCCTGATTATGAAATTTGTCAATAATTTTGATTACAATATAGCCATAATAAAGCTAAAATATAACTTACCCCTCCTTCAGGTCAAATCCCTTGGCATACGGGCATATCCGCCGCCCTGCCATTATAGATGCTTGACTTGCAGATATGATTTATATTATTCTTTTTAACAAAAGAAAAGAAATTTTATTAAATATCTGATTAAATTTTTAAAGGGAATCATTATGGCCAAAAATATTGTGGAAAAAATTGATGACCTGGTGAAGATCAGAACAATTCTGGTCAGCGTATCCGACAAAACCGGTCTTGACACCTTTATCCCGGGGCTTTTAAAAATCAACCCCGACCTTATGATATTGTCCACCGGCGGAACCTGTGAAAAAATAAAACAGATCCTGGGACCGGGATCCGATAAAAACCTGACCAGAGTTTCTGAATATACAGGCCAGCCTGAAACCCAGGGCGGGCTTGTGAAAACACTTGATTTCAAGATCTACCTTGGCCTTCTTACCGAGACCTATAATGATGCCCACAGAAAAGACCTTGAGAGAACAGGAGCAAGGCCCATTGACATGGTGGTGGTAAATCTTTATCCTTTTACCGAAACAATAGCAAAAAAAGACTCAACACTGGAACAGGCAAGGGCAAACATAGATATTGGCGGCCCCACCATGATCCGGGCATCAGCCAAGAATTTTCTGCGTGTGGCTTCTGTGGTTGATCCATCGTCATATGCTGATATCCTTCAATCCCTTGAGGCAGGCAATGGTTCCTTAACCCTTGGGGACCGGTTCAGACTTGCTAAAAAGGCTTTTGAACATACAGCAGCCTATGACCGGGCAATTGCTGATTATCTGGCTGACATGCCGGACAATGAACTTGAATCATGCTATAAATCAGGAGAATAATTTCATGCCAGAAGATTTAAAACAAATGTACAAAACCATCATGGATGATAAATTTCCAGCTCAGATGGAGGTCTCATTCATTGATGGAGACAGACGTCAGACCCTTTGCTATGAAAAGGTAACCTGGGTGATCGACGGGGTGCACAAAGGATTGAGGTACGGCGAAAATCCCGGTCAGGAGGCAGCTCTCTACAAACTTGTAAACGGCAATCTCGTGCTTGGGGATGCCAAAACAATTGCCCCGGGCAGATACCTTGTTTCAGACATTGAACTGCTTCAGTCAGGCAAGCATCCCGGAAAAACCAATCTTACTGATGCAGACAATGCCCTGAATATCTTAAGATATTTCACAGACACTGCCTGTGCAGTCATTGTAAAGCACAACAATCCATGCGGAGTGGCAAGGGATGAAAGCCTTGAAACAGCCTATCAAAAAGCCTACATGGCAGACCGTGTGGCAGCCTTTGGCGGATGCATAGCCCTGAACAAGGCTGTTGACAAGGCAACTGCCCAGGCCATTGCAGCCCAGTATGCCGAAGTTGTTGTTGCCCCTGAATTTGAGGAAGGGGTTGTGGATATTCTGGCAGCCCGTAAAAATTTACGTGTCATAAAAATCCAGAACATGAACAAGCTTGAAAGCTTCATCGGTGAAAGAGTCATTGATTTCAAATCCCTGATAGACGGCGGTGTGGTGGCACAATGGTCATTTGTTCCCAAAACACGTTCCATAAAAGACCTTGTTGTTGCATCCACACAATTTAAAGGAAAAACCTATACTGTCAAACGGCAGCCCACCCAGGCTGAATATGACGACATGCTGTTCGGATGGCTTGTTGAATCCGGCATTACTTCCAATTCCGTAATCTATGTCAAAGACAATGTCACCATAGGCATTGGAACCGGGGAACAGGACAGGGTTGGAGTTGCTGAAATAGCAGTGGACAAGGCCTATCGCAAGCTTGCTGACCGCCTGTGTTTTGAACGCTACAAAACAGGATTTGCCGATCTGTCAGACAATGATAAAAAAACTGAAATTGAAGATGAGGTTAAAAAACTCAAAGGCGGGCTCATTGGTTCCGCCATGGTGTCTGACGCATTTTTCCCGTTCAGGGACGGCATAGACGTGGGGTTGAGACAGGGGGTCAAGGCTGTGATCCAGCCGGGAGGTTCCCTGAATGATTATCAGTCCATTGAGGCATGCAATGAAAACAATGCAACCATGGTATATACGGGACAAAGAAGCTTTAAACATTAATCTGCAACAATATTTTTTCCTGCACTGATTGCAAAAAACACAAAGCCGGTATAATGCCGGCTTTTTTCATTCCAGGTATTTCATTCAGGTTCAGACAAACAGTGAAAGCAGGCCTTTTCTTGCATCTGCATGCTGGATTGTAACCTGAATTATATCTCCGGGCCTGAGTTTCATTCCGCCTGAAGGCAGTTTTGCCTCCAGCATGAATTCCTTGATGAGCACATTATAATAATCTTTGTATGAATCAATTACAAGGGCTTCATATGTGCATCCTTTTTTTGATTCCAGATATTTGACAAGCCAGTAACGCTTTCTTGCTGCCTGGATTTTTCCTGCATTGGCAACACTCATGGCAATTGACTGAAGAATTTCTTCCAGCTCGGTTTTTGAATATGGCCTGTTATATCCGAAAACAGCTTTTATCTGACGCTGGGTTAAAAGGTCATGATAACGCCTTATGGGAGAAGTAGCAGTGGTATATGCCTTGACTCCCAGTCCTGAATGAGCCTCAGGCTCAGTGCCTATGATTGCACGGCTCAACTGCTTGCGCTGCATGAAATTCAGGATAAGAGAGGTTTCTATGCCCTTGAAAAGCCTTTGCCTTGGCTCTGCCTGAGACCTGAATACTGCCGGCATCTTATGATGAGAAAGAAATTCAGCCATCAGGGAATTGGCAAAAATCATCATTTCGGAAACCAGCATGCGCGATGGATTTTCCCGATCGATCTTCAGGTATCCGATTTCCTGATTCTCTTCAAGCCATACATTCACCTCCGGCAGGGTGATCTGAACTGCACCTGCCTTCAGCCTTTTTTCCCTCAATATGGTTGCAATCCTGTACAATGTTGTCACAGGATCATCCTTGCCGTTGAGTATATTTGCCTCTGTATAGCTCAATTGGCTGTGAACCTTGATTATACTGGGAATCACCGTATAATCCTGGATCTCGAAAAAACGGTTCAGATTGATTATGGTGCTTATGCCGGGCCGTATTTCATTTTCCTTCAGGCTGCACAGGTCTTCTGAAAGAGTGGCAGGCAGCATGGGCAGCTTGTCATCAGGCATATAAATGGAGCTTGCCCTGTCCCTTGCTGCAAGATCAATGGGATCGCCCGATTTAACATAGGCATCCACATCAATTATATGAATACCAAGCCTGTATCCGTTTTCAGTATTTTCAAGACTTATGGCATCGTCATAATCCAGAGTGGACTGACCATCAATCGTGATCAGAGGAACATCTGTCAGGTCCTTTCTCAGTCTGTCGTCAAAAAATCCAGGATCTGAGCTGGTAAGTTTTTTTTCCTGCTGTACTGCATCAGCAGGAAAATGTGTGGGTATATTGAGAACAATGAGGTCTGTATTTTTATTCTGATCCCAGATACCTGCCTTGACAAATATATTGAACAGCTGATCAGGAGAGCCAAGCCCTGATTTTTTTACAATCTGCCTTGCAAGAAGCCATGAATCAGACTCATTATTAAAAAGATAATAGGATGTTAAAATATCTGTGATCTCAGGATCAGCCGGCGGAATACTGCCGTTCTTTGCACCCTGCACCTCATTTATCCATGCTACAGCTTTTTTAAGTAGAAGCTCTTTTTTTCTGGCTTCCTGTATCTGTTTCTTTCTTGTTTCAACCTGTTCCGGGGTATATGGTTTAAAACAGTTTCTGCTGAATTTAAAATACAGTTTGTCACGGAAAAACGCTCTGATTACAGCAGATTCATGGTCAGAGCAAAGGGGGGGATCAAAACAGAAAAGTGTCATGGCATCAAGATCAATATCATCGGATTCCTCATTTAAAATCTCCCATAATTCTTTTATATTGATCACTTCCGAAAGCCTGTCGCGTTTCTGCGCAATCTGTTTCAGTCGTGCAGCCATGCTGTTTCTGTCAAGGTCAGGATCAAGACTGTCGTCTGAGACATGGGAAAGGCGTTTTTGTGAAAAACTGACCTCCCTGTTGTTCTCATTCAACAGGTTTAATTTATCCTTTTTCCGGTTTAAAACAACTGCACAGATTATCTTCTGCTGATCTATATATTCGACTACAATCCCTTTATTCATGATCAGAGACAATAACAGGAAGGCTTGATATTGTCAAACCTGTGAAAGGGGGAAACCCGGCCTCTGCCGCATAATTTCCAGACATGATCCAGCAGCAGACCTTGAAAAATATTTCTGTACAGGATAAAAATATTTCATGGTATCAAATATTAAAAACAGACATGATCTGCCCATACTTGATCCTGATGATGATCTGCTGGAAAAATTTGAAAAATCATCCTGCCAGCAGAAAAAACATACTCAGAATCCTGGACCTGAAAAACCGGGACAGGACAGAACCATTTTAAACAGGCACGGGCTGCCGGTACTGGATTCAGACATGCCCGTACCCTCAGATTCAGATGAGGAAAATTTCAGAAGTCTGCTCAAGGATTATCTTAGGCAAGGCAGAACCGGACAAAAACACAGAAAAAAACCAGCAATGCCCGTTAAAAAACGCCTGAAACGATATCCACCTGTTGAAAAACAGCTGGACCTTCATGGATGCAACGCAGTTACCGCAGCCATGCGCTCTGAATCATTCATAAAAAACTGCAAATATCAGGGATATTTCACCATAAAAATTATCACAGGCCGCGGCCTGCATTCTGAATCAGGCCCTGTGCTCCCTGATGTTGTGGAAGATGTGATCTGCATGATGAAAAAAAACAACCTGGTATTATCATATCAATGGGAAAAAAGGAAAAAATCAGCAAGCGGAGCTGTCATTATATATCTCAGGCAATTTGAACAATTTGACTGATCATCTCCTGTGCCTTAACTGGTATTTTTTTACAGCAAGGTTATGTTCCTTTATGGTTCTGGAAAATTTGTGGGTTGAGTCATTTTTTGAAACAAAAAAAAGAAAATCAGTGTCAGCAGGGTACAGGGCTGCCTTTAAAGACTGGGCGCCCGGGCTTGCAATGGGGCCTGCAGGAAGCCCTGCAATCTGATATGTATTATAGGGAGTGCGTGTTTTAAGGTCTTTTTTTCTGATATTGCCGTCAAAATCTTTAATTCCGTATATTACCGTGGGATCGCTTTCAAGGCGCATATGCCTTTTAAGGCGGTTGTGAAACACAGAAGATATCAACGGCCTTTCAAAGGATGCCCCTGTTTCCTTTTCAATCATGGAAGCAAGGGTTACAATCTGTCCCACAGTAAACCCCATTGACCTGGCCCTGGCTCTCCATTCAGGTCTGAATACCTTTTTAAAATGCTCAACCATGACACGTATAATTTTTGCACATTTTGTATGCCCGGAAAAAAAATAGGTATCAGGAAAAAGATATCCCTCAAGTGTTAAGCCAGTGATTCCAAGCGAGTGAATGAATTTCACATCACAGCAGAGCTGTATGAATTTTTTTGCGCTGCACATGCCTGAATTTTCAACAAGGGAGGCTGTTTCATACATGCTGAGGCCTTCAGGAATCGTCAGCCTGTATAATTTCACCCTGCCCCTTATCAGGGTATCAAGGATATGTTCCGGTGTGTCAGCGCCGGAAAAAACATATTCACCTGCCTGAATTTTTTTATCAGCCCTTTTGAGTTTTGCCAGGATGATAAAATAAAGCCGGTTTGATATAATGCCCTGGTTTTCAAGTTCTTCAGCAATGGATTTAAGGTTGCTGCCAGGCGCAATCAAAATATCCTTACCTGGCATGCCGGGATGAAAACCTGTTCTGCTGAACCTGATAATCTCAAAGGAAAAATACCCGGCAGCCCCTGCAAGTATTGCTGAAAAAACAAGAATCAGAAATAAATGCTGCTTTAATCTCATCCTGCCATTGGAAATTCAGTGTCAGGATCATAGCAGATTCTGCAGCAGTTAAGGCATCTTCCAGCTTCTTTAAGCGCTGCTTCTTCCGGCAGCACAAGATCCACTTCCACAAAGGAAGAAAGCCTCTGATCAACCGGCAGTTCAGGCATTTTTGCCCTGGGTATTTTTCTGATACCATCAACTTTGGTAAATATGGATTCATGAATTCTTTTCTGCTGCAATGAATCCCTGACAGGCTCAACCGGCTTGCCCTTCAAAAACAGGTCGATCGACCTTGCAGCGCGCCTGCCGCCTCCGATTGCCTCCACCACAAGAGAAGGCCCTGTGGCCGCATCTCCTGCCGTAAAAATATAAGGTATGGAAGACTGCAGAGTGGCTGGATCGTTTTCAATCGTATTCCATCTTGTAAGCTCCAGTTCATTCATCCTGGCATGTGGATCCTGTTCCTTGAAATCTGCATCAGGTCTCTGGCCTATGGCTGAAATAACCATGTCCACCTGAAGAAGGGTTTCAGATCCTTCAATGGGTTCCGGCCGCCTTCTGCCGCTTGCATCGGGCTCGCCAAGCTGCATTTTAAGATATTCAAGATGAGTCACCCTGTTGCCGTCATCCCCTATTACTTTTGTGGGAGCGGCAAGAAAAACAAATTCAATGCCTTCTTCCTCAGAAGCCACGATTTCCACTTCATTTGCGGGCATTTCATTACGGGTACGCCTGTAAACCATATAAACCTTATCAAGGCCAAGCCTTAAAAGTGTTCTTGCACAGTCCACAGCAGTATTGCCTCCGCCAACCACAGCTGCTGTTCTGCCAAGTTCCATTTTTTCTCCGCTTGAAATTCTCTGCAGAAAATCAATTCCTGTGAAACACCCTTCAAGATCTTCACCGTCAATGCCCAATGAATAATCCTTCCATGCGCCAACTCCCAGGAAAACAGCATTATAACCGGCAGCCATGAGCGAGCCCAGTCCGAAATCAATACCGAATTTAACATGGTTGAACGCTTTTATGCCAAGATCAAGAATTCCCTGAATTTCCCAGTCCAGAACTTTTTTAGGCAGCCTGTATTCAGGAATCCCGTATCTGAGCATTCCGCCAAGCTTTGGCATAGCATCAAAAATATCAACCTGATGACCGATTCTCCTTAAAAAATACGCACAGGAAAGCCCTGAAGGCCCTCCTCCGATAACAGCCACCTTTTTACCTGTATCAGGAGCGCATTTAACCGGAATCCTGACGCCTGAATTCATTTCATAATCAGAGGCAAAACGTTTAAGCTGATTAATTGAAACAGGTTCATCTTCAATGCCTCTGCGGCACTCATCCTCACATGGATGGGGACATACCCTTCCACATGCCAGGGGAAGAGGATTTCTCAGGCGTATGGTCTGGACAGCTTCCTTGTACTTCCCTTCCCTGATCTGCTGAATATATCTCGGGATATTGATTTCAGCAGGGCATGTCTGGGCACATGGAGCCAGAGGATCATGCTGCTGATTGAATTTCATGAGTTTTTCCGAAAGGGTCTGAACCTGTATGATATCCTTGGGGCATGCATGCTGACACGCTCCGCAGCCTACACACAATTCCTCATTCACGACAGGATGGCCGTCCGGCCCCATTTTCACAGCTCCGAACTTGCATGCCTTGATGCAGTCGCCAAGGCCTATGCATCCCACAGTGCATACCCGTTTGCCTCCAAACACAACAGCCATGGCCTTGCAGGATGAAACACCCATGTAATGATACTTGTCAGCAGCCCGGTTGCCTCCGTTGCACAGGTTATAGGAAAGAGGAGCTTCTGCCTCACCTGCATCAACTCCCATGATCTGAGCAACTTTCTGTGCTCCTTCCTTGCCTGATACAATGCACAGGCTTGGGGGCTCCTTTCCGTTTACAATGGCTTCCGCAGCAGCCGAACATCCTGCATATCCGCATCCTCCGCAGTTTGCTCCGGCAAGGCTTCCCTCAACAAGAGCTATCCTGGGGTCTTCGTAAACATAAAAAATCTTGGACGAAAGACTGAGCACAATACCGCATGCAGCACCGATGCCCAACATTAACAATAAAGCTGGTATCATAATATCACCTTATTTTTCAGATATATTTTCAAATCCAGGATGAATCCGGGACAGGTGTTTAAACCATACCCTTGAAGGCCATGAATGTAATTGCTATTATTCCAGCGGTTACAAGACCTATGGATGTATCCTGCAAGGGTCTCGGCACCCTTGCAAGAAGGATTCTCTCCCTTACCCCTGCAAACAGTATAAGTGCAAGCCCGTATCCAACAGCATAGGCAAAAGATGCTATTATTGCCTCCACAAAGGAATAGTTTTCCTTGATATTAATGAGGCAGACACCCATGACAGCGCAGTTTGTCGTAATAAGTGGCAGAAAGATCCCAAGGCCAGAATAAAGTGCTGGAATGCTTTTTTTAAGAAACATTTCAACAAACTGCACAAGGGATGCAATAACAAGAATAAATGAAACAGTCTGCAGATAACCAAGGTTCAGGGTTTTAAGCAGGTATTCATTCACAATCCATGTAATGCCTCCTGCCATGACCAGCACGAAAATAACGGCCATTGCCATGCCGACTGCTGTTTCCATTTTTTTGGATGTGCCAAGAAACGGGCAGTTTCCAAGATACTGGGCAAGGAGAATATTATTTATGAAAATACAGCTTATAGCCAGAACAAACAGATCATGCATTTTTATTTCTCCTTTTTATTTATTTCCGACCATGTTCATCAGGCACAGCAGCAGGCCAAGTGCCACAAATGCCCCAGGTGCCTGCACCATGAAAGTAAACGGGTGAAATTCAGGCCCCATCTGAAATATCGGATGCCCTCCCCAGATGGTGATCGTGCCGCTGCCAAGAAACTCCCTGACCGCAGCCAGGGCTGCAAGAGCCACAGTAAATCCGATTCCCATGCCAAGCCCGTCTGCAAGGGAAAGAAGGGGTGGGTTCTTGCTGGCAAAGGCTTCTGCCCTTCCAAGCAGAATGCAGTTAACAACAATGAGAGGGATGAATATTCCAAGTTTCAGATATAACGGATATGTAAATGCCTGCATCAAAAGCTCCACAATCGTGACAAATGTGGCGATAATAACAATATAACAGGCTATCCTCACCTTTGAGGGGATAATATTTCTGAGCAGGGAAACCAGTATATTGGAAAAAACCAGCACAAAAGCGGTTGCAACCCCCATACCGATTCCATTCTCAACGGTCTTGGTTACCGCAAGGGTAGGACATAGTCCCAGAACCAGCCTGAAAGGAGGAACTTCAGCCCAGAGTCCTTTTGTAAATTCTTTTGCCAGGGATTGTGCCATAATTAATATTCTCCTGATATATGATAACGCACTATTTAATCTTTTTTAAAATTTCAGGTTTCAGTTTCCTGAAAATCTCTTTTGCCTGCCTTGCAGCAACACATACTCCCTTTGAAGTGAATGTAGCGCCTGACATTCCGTCAATGTCTCCACCTTCACCCTTTAATGAAAACTTCTTATCAAGGCTCATGCCTGCAAACTGCGAGACAAAGGTTGGGTCATCCTTTGCCCTGGACCCTACCCCGGGGGTCTCAGAATGGGTGGTGACCCGCGCACCAACAATCTTGTCCGTTTTTAGATTAATTCCTATCATGAGCCCTACCGGGCCGGCAAATCCCATTCCATGGGTTTCAAAGGCAATGGCTTCACTTCCGTCAGCAAGCTTTGCAGGAAAGATCTGCCATGCGGTTTTACCGGATTTTATTGTAAATCTTTCTTTTAAAGGGTCATTTGTCGTTTCAGGAAAAATTTCCTTGATTGCAGGTGCTTTCTGAAATTTCAATATCTGGTTTTCAATCCTGAGCTCGGTTCCTGACTTGACCGCGGCAAGCAGGCCGCCTGAAACTGCCGTCAGCACAGTCAGCACCACTACCATGTTTATCATTTCACGCATTGTTTACACCCTTTCCCAAAGTTTTTGGTCTAATTTTATCAATGAGGGGGTTCACAAGGTTTGCCAGCAGAATCGCAAACACAGTGCCATCAGCATAGTCTCCGATATTTCTCATTAAAATGATCATGACTGCGGCAAAGAGTCCATAAATTATCATTGGAACCGTATTTACAGGAGAAGAAGAGTTTTCACCTGCAAGAAAAAAAGCAGCCAGAAGGGTATATCCTGAAAATAGATGAAGCATGGGCCCGCCATAGAGTTTCGGATTCATCATGTGAAAAAGCCATGCCGTCACAACAATGCCTGCAATGAACGATACAGGAATCTCCCATCTTATGTATCCTCTTAAAATAAGATATACACCTCCTATTATAAGGCCCAGCCCAAATACAGACCCTATGGCTCCCACCTGTTTTCCCATTACAAGATCAGCAACAGGAAACAGATCTGCTGCCGCGGATGCACCGTGAAACTTGAGTGCAGGCAGAGGAGCAAGAGCTGTAAAGGCAAAATCATAATTAACATATGAAGCATCAAAATCAAAAAACACTTTCCATGAAAGCATGAGAAATGCCATGCCTATAAGGGCAGGATTAAACGGGTTTGCCCCGATTCCTCCAAAAATCATTTTTCCGATTATGACAGCCACAAAGGTTCCGGTTATGACAAGCCACCACGGAGATGTGGCAGGCAGCATCATACCAAAAACAAGGCCTGTCACGGCTGCATCAAGGTCTCCAATACTGATTTTCTGCCTGGATACAAAATTCATGACAAGCTCCCATATCATTGCGCTTGAAATGGAAAGCGAGATAACACCCACAGCGGGTGCGCCAAACTGAATAATACCGAAAACAACTGCCGGAAGAGCAGCAATCAGTATGTTCAGGTTCATCTGGAAAAGACTGTCTCCATCATGCCAGAAAGGGGCGTGGGACACGGTCAGTTTATAGGTGTTCATTGGCAGTCTCCATTTTATTATGCATCTGCTCTAAGTTTCAAAAGCTCATGTTTTCCAAGCCTTATATACTGGAATAAAGGTATCCTTGCCATGCATACATAAGCACACAATCCACATTCAATGCATGCTTCAAGGTCATATTTATCAGCAGCTTCCTCATACTGGTCAGCTTCAAGATATCTGACAAGAATATTGACAGGTATGTTGACAGGACAGATCCTGATGCACTTGCCGCAGTTGACACATGGATAGTCTGACAGCTGCGGTATGATGTCCCTGTCCTGGATAATGATTGTATCCATGTCAGGCTGAACCGGATGATGGGCGGTAAAAGTTGCAAATCCCTTCATTGGCCCGCCTATTACGATTCTGTCCCGTTCATTTACATGTATGCTGAAAGCCTTGAGAATACGGCTTAGAGGAGTTCCTATTCTTGCCTGGATTCTGTGGGTGTTGCCCTGTTTATCAATTATTGTAAGAATTTTTTCAAACTCAGGAAATTTTTTCTGCCAGGCCCTTGCAAGGGAAACCACAGCCTCTGCACATATGAAGCATATGCCTAAATCTTCAGGTTTTCTGCCTTCCGGCAGTACAGTGTTCAGGTGATCTTTCATTATCATTGCAGGAAGTGCAGCAGGATATTCATTTGAAATTTTCAGGATCTGAAAGGAATCAAATTTTTCCCCGAGATTCAGGGTTTCAGGAAGAGCGATGCAAAGTTTGGGAACCTGAGTTATCTTTTTCAGAAGCTGGGCTCCCTCCTGAATTTCATCATGAAATTTTACGGCAATATACTGCTGAGTTGTAGACAGAAGATCAGTATCCGTGCATGTAACAACTATGGTGTTTATCTTAGCTGCTTCATTTGCCAGGATTTCCAGAGGCGGGGCTCCGGGCAGATCCCTGAAACACTGATCAGCAAACCCTATTTCAGTATCGGATTCAGTGCAGGCAGTTTCAGCCCTGGTTTCTTTTTTATCGTCATGAATAACAATATATGTGGATGTATTGCCAAAATCGTCTGAATATACATCAATCTGCTTTATTGTACCTGATACAGGAGAAATCGTATAAGCACTGCTGTCGTCATATAGACGCAGTTTTTCTCCTTTTCTGACCATATCACCTGTTTTCAGTATTGCCTCTTTTGTGCTGTCAATGGGATCATGCAGCAATACAATCAGGTTGGGAGGAACCGGTATGATTTCAGGCTCCCTGGGGTCAGGTCCCACAGATTCATAGGCGAGCCTTGGTTTTTTTAATGTGAAAAAAGATCGTTTAATCATAATAAGTCCTTATCTTGTAAAAAGCCTTGGTTCATCCATTATTACAATGAATGGCACGAATTACATTCTACCGGACCTGAGCCAAGATCTTCATGGCATCCCTTGCACTTGGCATGAAATGCATCAGTAAGCGACGGCATGTCGTCATCACCCTTTTCTTCGTGACACTCACTGCAGTTGTAGGTTTCATCATCTTCAAGGTTATGATGGCAGTCCAGGCATTGTTCCGTGTATTCGCCTGAGTGTACTGAATGGGTGAATAAAACTTTACCAGCCTTGGTCTGAAACATTATCCTTACCGGATTTTCAGGTGCAGGGGGGGTAAAAGAGGCATAGCATATGATTCCTGTGATCAGAAAGATGACCATGATCAATATAGCTATTTTTAGGTCTCGTTGTGATGTCATAATACTTCTCTCTTCTGTTAGGGTTAGAGTTTATGCGACAAACCCACAACTAGGCAGCGTATATATTATATTGGGAACTGATTGGCAAGAAAAAAATCAGCTTATGGAACAAGGTTTCGGGATGACAGAGGAAATCTTTCGTATGAGAAAGGGTTTGTATTCTTTTTTACGGGAAAGGGAATTATGTTTTACGCGTATGATGAAAAAAGCGATGCCAAAAAATAAAAAACCGGTTATAACCGAAGAAAAAGACGGTTCCATGCCAAAGTACGGGGCAATCTTTTCGCCTGTCAGGGCGCCGATAATCATCAGGATAACAGGAAATACATAAAGAAAAAAAGTCAGAATCATGATGGGACGGGTTTCAAGGCCCACAAGAACCTTATCGCCTTTTTCCACCATAAGTGTATTTTGAACCTGAATTATCATTTCTTTCTGATTGTCAGCAGTTCCGCATGTATCTCTTGAGGAGCATGATTCACATGCACTGGATCTTATTGTCTTTACCCATGCAGTCGAGGCGTTGGCAGATGTAACAATTCCGTTTTCAGTTATCATTATGATTTACCGGTTAATTATTTTTTCAGGCAACAATATTTACAATCTGGCTGGCTGAGTTTGCACCTGCTGCACTCTGGTCTGACTGATTTTCCTCAGGCAGGGATGAAGCCCGTGTTTCAGCAGCAGCTTCTGATGTTTCACGGTTCTGTGCAGACCTGGTTTCAAGAGCTTCACGGCTTAAGTTTACCTCAAATGCATCCCTTGTTGCCTGTGTATCTTTCTCATTAAGCTCGGTACGGGCTGCTTCAAGGTTCTGGTTGCGCAACTGAGCATTGTCAACAGCCTGGGGGGCTGCTGTATTATTATATGCGGCCTGTCCCTGTAAACTGTTAATATTCATGATCTTTCCTCCCTGTACTATTTCATTGTCACATTTAAAGAATAAACCTCATACCAGGGCCTGTCAATTTTTTTTATCTGTTTTTCCTTGACAAAAAAAAGCCAGTCATATATATCATTCAAGTCTTGATCACAAGACGCTGCTCCCCAGTAGCTCAGTTGGCAGAGCAATTGGCTGTTAACCAATGGGTCCGCGGTTCAAGTCCGTGCTGGGGAGCCAACTTTATCCATAATATAATCCCCTTAATCTTCTGTACCAACTGAGTGATTCTTTCTTTTCTTAATACCACGAGCCGAATTGACAGGAAGACTGATGACAAATCTGGTGCCCCCTGTTTCCACGGGCTCAATCACCATTCTGCCTGCGTGAACTTCAGTTATTATGAAATATGCAATCGAGAGCCCGAGCCCTGTCCCTTTTCCCACTGGTTTGGTTGTAAAAAACGGTTCAAACACATGCTTGCGTATGTCTTCATCCATGCCAGGGCCGTTATCTTCGATTTCAATCTGAATCATACCGTGGACAGCCCGGGTTCTGAGGTGGAATTCAGGGCAGTAACCAGGAGATTTGTTTTCATTCATGGCATAGGCTCCATTTTTAAGCAGATTGAAAAACACCTGCTGAATCTTGCTGCCTTCACATAATATTTCAGGCAGATCATCCTGATATTCCCTGGTAATTTTTATCTTCTTGAAATCATATTGTTTTTTAAAATTATAATCTGCACCTGCAAGATTGATTGTTTCATCCAGAAGACGGTTCATTGACCATGGTACAAACGAGCCTGACTCCTTGCGTATGAAATTCAGCATATCCTTTACAATACCTGATGCACGTTTGCCAGCTGATATTATATTGGAAAAAAGAGCAATGATTTTTCTTTCTTCCATATAAGCGTTTATGGCGGTCATATCTGTGCCGGCAGTGAATGCTGCCTGTCTGTTGGGCTCTGTATCCAGGCTCAGGCGGTTCACTATGACCTGGGCGCTCTGAAGTATTCCTGCAAGCGGGTTATTGATCTCATGGGCCATTCCTGCTGCAAGAGCTCCAACTGATTCCATTTTTTCCGAATGTATCATTGCTTCCTGCATCATTACCTGTTCCGTGATATCGTCAATACGGATTATTATATCGTCAAGACCAGGAGCTGCCAGGGGATAAAGAGTTGTCTGAAAAGTTTTTGACTGACCGGAGTGTGAATAAAATGTCTGTTTAACCGAGTGTATCTGTTTTGTTCTGAGAGTTCTGCTGAGATCTTCTTTTTCAAGCCCTGTAATGGATAAATACTCTTTAATATTGGATCCCAATGCCTCAGATGAGCTTATTTCAAGCATTTTTTCCGCTTCCCTGTTCCATTGTCTGATCGTGCCGTGGCAGTCAATCCCGATTATGGCAGACGGCATGGAATCAATTATGCTGCTCAGGTAAAGCTTGATCTTGTTTATTTTCTTTTCGCTTTCCTTAAGTGCTCTGTTATGAGCCTCAAGGCTCCTGTACGAATCTAAAAGTTCCTCTGACATCTGATTGAACGTTTCGGACAGGTCAGCTATTTCGTCATTACTGTCTATAATGACAGGTTCTCTGATTTTCCTGTCCCTTATTTTGTCCATTGTATCCCTGAGCCTTGTAATGGGTTTGATTATCATATAGGACAGTATCAGATTCAGAACAAACATCATCATGATAAAAATGGTCAGGATTATACCTCCTATCAGAAACCATGATTTCTTCTGTTCTGTCCTGAGATCTTCAAGGGAATAATCCAGCACGATAAAGCCTATGGTTTCCCCTATTGCCCTGATCTGTCTGTAATATCTCAATATCATGCCTCCAGAATCTTCCGGAATCTGAAACATGGTTTTGCGGAACCCTGGATCAAGAATTGAAAAAGGAGCTCTGCTGTCCTGCGGAATCCCTGAATCTGAAACCATCAGATGCCCCTTGCTGTCATAGATGCGCATATGCTTCATCCCTGCTGTTTTCATGATGGCATCTATTCTTATCCTCAATGCGCGTATGCTCTGCTCAAAAATCTCATTCGCAAAAAAATCCTCATCGCTTTGCATGAGAGTTTTCAGCATGAGGCGGTCTTTTGCAAGAATGGCACGGGATCTTTCAGCCTGAAAGTCAAACTCTATTCTGCCGACAATAATTGAAATTATCAGAAATGAAGCAAAAATGACAAGACCGGTTTTATATCTCAAAGAAAATTTCATATCAATTATCGGCGAAGTATTGTTTTCAGATAACATGATCTGTTGTTGCGGTATTCAATAAGGACAACCGGTTTTACAGGATCTCCGTTTCTGTCAAACCTGATTGTTCCGCCAACACCTTTAAAATTGATGCTCATCATGGCCTGTTTGATTTTTTCAGGTTCAAGACACCCTGCCTTTTCAGCTGCTGCTGCAAAAACCATGACAGCATCATATGCAGAGGCACTGTCAAAGCGTTTGATTTCACCATATTTTTTCCGGTATTGTTCAACAAAATCCTGATTTTTTCTTCCAGGCAGATCAGGATGCCAGAAAGCTGTATGAAAGCATCCGTTAATAGCTGTTCCTGCATAATGATAAATCAATTCATCCCATCCATCACCTCCGATAAATACTGATTTCACACCCATCTGACGGCTTTTCTTTATTATCAGTCCTGCATCGCGGCTGTAGCCCGGAATAAAAACAACATCAGGACCAAGGGATTTAACTTTCTGTATCAATTGCCCGAAATCACTTATTTTATCCAGATAATCGCCTTCCCACAACACATGGCCTCCCTTTGCCCTGAACCGGCTCATGAGATATCCGGCAAGGCCGATACTGTATTTATTGTCTGTATTGGTAAGAACAACTGCCTTTTTAAGCTTCAGGTCATCACAGGCAAAATCTGCCATCACCAGCCCCTGGGTCTTGTCAGTATAACAGGTTCTGAAAATATAACTGCCTGTTTTTGTAACATCAGGGGAAGTGGAGGTAGGGGTTATCATAATTATACGGGCATTCTGAAAAACAGGAGCTGCTGCAATTGCGTTGGAACTTCTTATCGGGCCTATGACGGCAATAATTCCTTTTTTCACTGCTGATTGTGCCGCCCTGATCGAGCCCAGAGGCGAACTGCGGTTATCAAGCCTGATCAGTACAAGTTTTTCCTTTAAAATCCCGCCTGCAGCATTCAGCTGATTCACAGCCATTTCAACTGCCCTGAAAGTATGAATATGGCTGGTTTTATAAGGTCCTGTAAACCCCATCAATGCCCCTATTCTAATGACCCTGCCTGCATGACCGGAAACAGAAAAAAACGACACAATTGCAATGATCATTAAAATACACGTAAAGACATATCTGCGGATTGTCGGCAATATTATCATCATAAACTTCACATGATTATGGTTTCACCAGCTTAAAATAGACAGAATCATTATTTTCAAATTTCAATATCACGGCAGGCTTGTTCACAGGATCTCCGTTTGCATCAAATTTTATTGCCCCTGTGACTCCATGAAAATTGCTGGTTGAAGCAATGGCATCGCGTATGGCCCTGTGGTCTGATGAGCCGGCTCTTTTAACGGCGTCAGCCATCAGCATTACAGAATCATAAACCAGGGCAATGACAGGGTGGGCAGCTGTTTTATGGTTTTTTGCATACATCCTTACAAATTCACGGCTCACAGGATCACAGGAAAGATAATGCCATTGGGCTGAATAATAATTTCCTTCTATTGCCTTTCCACCATATTTATACATCTGGTTCAGCCATCCGTCTCCGCCAAGGAATATGGTGGCAATTCCCATGGATCTTGCCTGTTTTATTATAAAACCTGATTCTCTGAAATGGTCAGGAACAAAAATCACATCTGTATTAAGCCCTCTGATCTTTTCAAGAAAAGGCAGAAAATTGGTGGTTCCCTCAATATAATCAGACTGCCATACCACAGAGCCCTTACGGCTGAACTGCCTTATAAAGGCATCAGACAGACCGATGCTGTATTTACTGCTGGAGTTTGTGAGAACCACAGCCCTTTGTGCATTAAGACTGTTCAGGGCAAAATTTGCCATCACCTTTCCCTGAAAATTATCGTTAAAACATATCCTGAATATATAACTACCTGTCAATGTAAGATCAGGGCTTGTTGATGAAGGGGAAATCATTGGTATCCCATGCTGCTGCAATACCTTTGCCATTGCAATGGAATGCGAGCTCCACACCGCTCCCACAACTCCGCATACCTTTTTTTTCACAGCTTCGAGGGCAGCTTTTCTGGAACCCAGTGCCGTACTTTCGTTATCCAGTTCAACAAGTTTGACCGGCCTGTGCAGAATCCCTCCTTTGCTGTTAATTATCTGCACTGCATATTCCGCAGCCTCAAACCCGTTTTTGCTGTCCAGTGCAGCATTTCCTGTACGTGCAAGTATGACCCCGATTTTCAGGGGCTGTGCCGCATGAAGACTGGCAGCCATAAGAATGAATGCAATGGCCCAGGTAATCAGATATATGCTTAATTTATACATGATTTTTTATTCTATATCCTTTCGGCCATTACAAAAAGCCAGTTATTGGAATAATGAATCAGAATACTGAAAATCCATTTAAAAAACAAGAGGATGAATTTTATATCGATTTTTTCAATCCATATTCCGATTATCAGTGATATTTTGAATTTGCCTTCAGATTTCATCCTGGATTATGATTCTGCCATTTTTAAATTAATTTACGATCAGGAGGAAAACATGATCAAGCAATTGCTGACATTAAAAAGAACAGGTATTTTTCTGACAGCTGTATCAGCTTTATTATATGCAGGTATGTGTTTTGCCGCAGGAACTGACAGTCTGAACACCTTCAGGGGAGAAAAGGGAATATTAAGGATCTCAGGAGGCACAGCCCATATTCCTGTGATGAAAGAGGTTGCAAAAAGAATAATGAAATTCAATCCTGATATAAGAATTACCATTGCAGGAGGCGGGTCAGGCGCCGGCATCAAACAGGTTGGCGAAGGTCTGGTTGACATTGGCAATTCCGGCCGCAGACCAACAGATGCTGAAATAAAAAAATACGGACTTGTCATGGTCAAGTGGGCAGTTGACGGAGTCGCTCCTGTTGTAAATCCGGCAAACCCTGTCAAAGCACTGTCCACAGCCCAGCTTCAGGACATCTTTGCAGGCAGGATCACTTCCTGGAAAACACTTGGAGGCGCTGACAGGCCTGTCAATATTTATACGCGTGACAGATCAAGCGGAACAAGAGCTGTATTCTGGAAAAAAGCACTGCACAAAATAAAAATCAGTGAAAAGGCAAACTTTGTTGCATCAAACGGAGCCATGAAATCAGCAGTGGCAAACAATCCCTATGCCATTGGTTATGTATCTGTCGGATATATTGACAAATCAGTGACTCCTGTAATACTTGACAAAGTGAAGCCATGCCTTGATACGGTCAGATCAGGCAGATATCCGGTTGCAAGAGGTCTTTACAGCAGTACCAAAGGGAAACCGTCAGCCCTTGCAGCAAAATTTCTTGGATTTCTGTCAAGCCCTGAAGGTATAGAAATAATCAAAGACAAAGGTTTTATCCCTGTCAGGTAATGAATTTTAAAAACCAGATGGCAGGAAAGCTTTTTTTCTGGGCTGCCGCTGCAACCTGCATTGTTACCATTGCTGTACTGGGATTTATGGCCATTCTGAGCCTGCCGGTAATCACTAAAGGATTTTTTCTTGATCTTCTGACAGGCTCATGGGCGCCTTACTACGGGCGGTTCGGCATATTGCCCATGATTGCAGGGAGTTTTTATATTTCTTTTTTAAGCCTTGCAGTGAGCCTTCCTTTAAGCCTTGGATGCAGTTTTTTCATAACTCTCATACAGCCAGGCATTCCAGGCAGAATTCTGAAAAAACTGATTGAGCTTATGACTGCCATTCCAACTGTCATATACGGGTTTGTAGGCATATTTCTGCTTGTCCCGCTTGTCAGAAACATTTTTGCCTATGGCTCAGGCATGTGTGTCCTGTCAGCTTCCATAATGCTGGGGCTTGTGATCTCACCCACAATGATTCTTTTTTTCATTCAAAGTATTGACACAGTGCCTAAAACCTATCTTAACGCTGTGGACGCCCTTGGCGGGACTGTATCTCAAAAAATAGCCCACATCATCATACCCAATGCCTGGCCCGGAATGCTGACAGGTATCATCCTGGCATTTGGAAGGGCAATGGGAGACACCATGATCGCTTTGATGATCAGCGGCAACAGTGTTGGTTTTGCGCATAATGTCCTGGATTCCGCCAGAACACTGACCGCCCACATTGCCCTTACAATCGCGGCTGATTTTGACAGCATTGAATTTAAAATCATTTTTATATGCGGGACATGTCTTTATTTTCTGACAGGGTTTGGCGTTATCCTTGCCCGTTTTGCAGACAAAAGCCATTCATGATGAAAAAATCCTTTAATGATATAATAGTCAATATATTTTCATGGGCCTGCGCCCTCATGCTTGCACTGTCCATATGTCTCATTATCGGGTTTCTTGCTGTCAAAGGATATGGTGCACTTAATGCTGAACTTATCTTCTCCGGCACAAATCCCATTGATGCCCTGCTTTTAAAACAGCAGGTCTTTGACGGGCTTTTTCCGGCAATCGCAGGTACACTGCTTCTTGTCTGCCTTTCCATGGTATTTGCAGTCCCGCTTGGCCTTTGCACAGGTATTTTCATGGCAGAATATGCTTCTGAAGGGATAAGGCGGATTTTCAGCCTGGTATTTGATATTCTTGCAGGCCTGCCTTCCATTGTTGTGGGTCTTTTTGGATTTTCCATCACTGTATTCATGCACCACTATTTAAGTGCAAAAATTTTCCCATGCCTTTTGATTGCATCCCTGTCGCTTTGTTTTCTTGTGCTGCCCTATATAATACGGACAACCCAGATTTCACTTGAAAGCGTTCCCCTGTCTGTCAGGCTGACAGGGCCATGTCTTGGAGCAGACAAACTTGAAAATATCATGTGGGTACTTATTCCGTCTTCCATGCCTGGCATTTTAAGCGGGATAATTCTTGCGATTGGCCGGTGCGCAGAAGATACAGCCGTCATCATGCTTACTGGAGCTGTGGCAACCGCTGGTGTGCCTGAATCTGTGTTTTCAGGATTTGAGGCCCTGCCGTTTTACATTTATAATACTGCAGCAGAATACTCAGGTCCGGAACAGCTTGCAAAGGGATATGGCGCTGCTGTGATTCTTCTGATAATATGTTCCTGCCTGTTTGCTGTTTCACATCTGATAAGAACAAAACTTGCTGTTCATACAGGATACAGGGGATGAAAATGGATAATAAAAATACCATAATAAAAATAAATGACCTGTATTTTTATTACCGCAAGGTAATGGTGCTGGAAAATATCAGGGCTGAATTTCAAAAAAATACCATAACTGCCATTGCAGGGCCTTCAGGCCAGGGAAAATCAAGTTTTCTGATGTGTCTTAACAGGCTGTGGGAAAATATTGAAGGCGCAAAGGCTCTGGGAAAAATTGAAATTGATTTTGGCAGGGGATTTGAAAATATCTGTGACAGACATTATCCTCTTACCCTGCTGCGCCGCAGGGTCGGCATGGTGTTTCAGACTCCAAACCCTCTTCCTGCGACCATTTATAAAAACATGGCTTTCCCCCTGAAGCTTATGGGCATAAAAGACAGATCCCGGATATCGGAAAAAATACAAAAAGCCCTTTGCAGCACATTTTTATGGCAGGAAGTAAAGGACAGGCTTGAGTCAGATGCAAGAAGCCTTTCAGGAGGGCAGCAGCAGCGGCTGTGCATGGCAAGGGCTCTGATACTGGAACCTGAGATTCTTCTGCTTGACGAGCCCACATCTTCGCTGGATGAAACTTCAGCTTCTGTAATAGAACAATTACTGATGGAGCTTAAAAAGAAATGTACCATTATCATGGTGTCCCACTATATGGATCAGGTAAAAAGAATTGCTGACAGCCGGATGATCATGAAGGACAGGCAGTTAAAATCTGCATGACAACAGAACAGGAGAAACAAAAATGATTCAGATAAAAATTCCCGGATCCGGTATCCGGCATATAAAGCATGCTGTATTTGATTTCAACGGAACAATAGCCTGTGACGGAATTCTGATCAAAGGCGTCAAAGCACAGATGCATAAATTTTCTGATTTGATTGAATTTCATGTCATAACTGCAGACACCTTTGGCAGTGTAAGACAGCAGCTTAAAGGCACAGGCTGCAATATTATAATCATTCCTGAAAAAAATCAGGCCAGTGCCAAGGCAGACTTTCTTGACAGCCTGGGCCCTGACCAGGCACTTTGTGCAGGTAACGGCGCAAACGATGTAATGATGCTTGAAAAAGCAGGAACAGGCATTGCTGTTCTTCAGGAAGAGGGACTGGCATGCTCATGTCTTAAAGCTGCTGATCTTGTGGTCAGAAATGTGCTTGATATTTTCTGCTTTTTTAAGACCCCTGAACGTCTTGTTGCAACCTTAAGAACCTGAAATTTCAGGAATCAGATGCTTTTTTCTGTAAAATCAAACCGGTTGAAGGATCTGTTTAAAGCCTCAGACATTTCAAACAATTTTTCAGCAGAACGGTTGAGCTGCATACTGGCTTCAGAGGTTTCATCTGAATTGAGTTTTACTTCTGTAACATCATTTGCTATCTGGTCAGAAGCTGCCACTACCTGGGTCAGGTTCTGGCTGATCTCCTGAATTCCCTGATACACCTGATCAACGTTCTCAGCTATTTCTTCTGCTGCTGCAGACTGTTCCTGCATTGAATCTGTAACCAGGGATACAACATCTCCAAGTGCATTAACTGTTGAGGAAATTTCACTTATTTTTTCCACAACATCCTTTGTGGAGGCCTGGATTCCCCTGAGTCTGTCGTCAATCTGCCCTGTTGCACTGGCAGCCTGTTTTGCAAGCTCCTTTATTTCCGATGCAACCACGGCAAATCCCTTGCCTGATTCACCTGCCCTTGCAGCTTCTATCGTCGCATTCAGGGCAAGCAGATTGGTCTGCTCAGCTATTTCATAGATACTGTCAGTCACCTTATTGATATCCTGGGCTGCAATTCCAAGCCTGTTAATGGTTTCAAGAGCTGATGCAATATTTTCAACTGCATTCTGGCTTGCCTGATTGGCGTTCTGCATATTGCCAGTCAATTCAGATATATTTGTCTTTATCTCATGGGCTGCTGATTTCACCATGTCAACACCCATGAGGGACTGGTCTGAGGATGCAGAAATCGAAGTTACACTGGCATTCAATTCTTCAACAGCAGATGAAATATTGTTCACTTTTTCACTTGTCTGAACTGCTGAGGAATTCATCTGACGGGAAACAGCAGCAAGATCAGATGACGATGATGATAAATTGCCGGCATTTTCAGAAAGATTCACACACATGTCATTCAGATGGGCTGCCATATTATTCAGAGCTTCTGCAAGGCTGCCGACCTCATCTTCCCGGTCAATATCCAAGGTTCCTGTCAAATTGCCTGCAGCTATTTCCTCGGCAAACAGAACCCCCTTCCTCAAAGGCCCTGTTATTATACCTGCAATATAAAACGTCAGGATCAGGGAAACAATAACAGTCAGGCAAAGTATTGCATATATTTTGATCCGTATGGAATTAATCTTTGCCGTTACATCATCCATGTACACCCCTGTACCTATGATCCAGCCCCATGGTGCAAACAATTTTATATAGGACAGTTTCTGTACGGGTTTCTCAGAACCCGGCTTTGGCCAGTAATAATCAATGAATCCACCTCCCTGGCTCTTACAGGTTTTTACCATGTCAGCGAACAGGAATCTGCCTTTTTTATCACTTACCTGCGATACATCCTTTCCTTCAAGAGATGGCTTGACAGGATGCATGATAATGGAACAGTCTTCAGAATTCAGGATAAAAACATATTCTTTTTTGTTTTTACCATATCTTAAAGCTTTTATATCTGATTTAGCAGCCTTTATTGCATGTTCACGGGATATTCTGCCATTGCGGATTCCGGTGTCATAATTGTCTATAAGGCTGCAGGCCATGTTAATGACATTCTGCAGACCTGCCTGTCTTTCATGGATAATATTTTGCTCAATAACAGGCATCACAAACAGATAAATACTTGTGATAAGCAATAAAATCGTCATAAGAGAAATAGCAGCGATTTTCTTAAACAGGCTTAAATTCTTAAATTCCAGCATATTTTTATAACACCATGATCCTTGAGTTAGTATTAATTAAGAGATATAACACTTTGATCAAACAGATAAAGCCCCTATCATGCAGACCTTATTTTGTAAAGGCAAAAATTTTACCGGAAACAATATGAAATTCTGCTGACAGGATAACACATTCAATGTTATATGATTGTTTTTATGTGTTGAAAGCTGAAAACAAAACGGCTTTCTCCTGTAAATAAATATTTAAATTTTGGAACTCATGGATAATGGAAAAAAACTGGAATTTCGATGAGGTTATTGACCGGACAGGAACTGATGCTGTCAAATGGGAACCCGATGTTTTATTGAATGTTTTTGGAAAAGACGGAAGAAATCTTCTGCCAATGTGGGTGGCTGATATGGATTTCAAATGCCCCGAACCCGTGACAAAGGCGCTGATTGAGCGCGCTGAACATCCGGTTTACGGATATACCAGGGTTGGTTCTGCATATTTTGATGCCCTGATTCGCTGGTATGAAAAACGTCACAACTGGTCAATATCGGAATCATGGATTTTAACGACACCGGGAGTTGTACCTGCTGTCAACTATGTCATTCAAAGATTTTCAAAACCAGGTGATAAAATACTGATTCAGTCCCCGGTTTATTATCCCTTTGCAAGGTCCATAAAAAATAACGGCAGACAGGTTCTTGATAATCCTCTGAAAATTGAAAACAATCATTATAAAATGGATTTCAAGGATCTTGAAAAAAAACTGAAAGACCCGAGGGTGAAACTCGCCATTTTATGCAGCCCCCACAACCCTGTAGGCAGGGTCTGGACAAGGCATGAACTTGAAACCTTCGGAAATCTGTGCATTAAGAACAATGTCCTTGTATTTTCCGATGAAATACATTGCGATCTTGTCATGCCTGGATTCAGGCACATCTGTTTTGCATCTGTTGCAGACGAATTTGCAGAAAATTCCATTACAGCCCTTGCTGCGAGCAAAACATTCAACCTTGCAGGTCTTCAGCATTCAGCCCTTGTGATCCCTGAAGCAAAGATCAGAGAACAGATGCGGATTTTTCTTGAAAATGCGGGTTTTTCAGGTGCGGAAGGAGGCACGCTTTTCGGGGCAGTTGCAGCGACAGCAGCATACAATGAGGCAGAGCCCTGGCTGGATGCTCTTATTAATTATCTTCATGAAAATTTCAGATTTTTAAAAGAAAATCTTGAAAAAAACCTGCCGGAAATCAGGGTATTTGAACTTCAGGGCACCTATCTCGCCTGGGTTGATTTTACAGCACTTGAAAACAATGAAGAACGCCGGATCAGCATAATAGAGCAGAAGGCAAAAATTGCCCTGGATCATGGCCTGTGGTTTGGAACAGACGGGGCAGGGTTTGAACGTTTCAACCTTGCCTGCCCCCGTTCCATGCTTGAGAAAGCTGTAAAGGCCATAATTGCAGCCTTTAAAAAGGATATTGCATAATCCCGGAATAATCTCAGGACTCAATATCCGGCAGCATATATCCCTTTTCCATAAAATTACGGTGAAGCTCGTAGCAGCGGTCAAGGTCATGGCAGATATGGCCGCACGGGCTTGAGCAGAGATAATTATGCAGATACGGCCTGAACGCCGGATGGGCACAGCTGTCTATAATCTTTTCCGCCCTTTCAAGGGGGCCAAGCCCCCTTAAATCAGCAAGGCCCTGCTCTGTCACCAGAATCTGCACAGAATGTTCATTATTGTCCACATGGGGAGTCATGGGCACAATGGTTGAAATCCTGCCGTTTTTGGCAGTTGACGGTGCCATGAATATGGACAGATGGCTGTTTCGTGTAAACTCCCCGCTTCCGCCCACCCCGTTCATGATATGGGTTCCCATCACATGAGAAGAATTGACATTACCATAAATATCCATTTCAAGGGCTGTATTCAGAGCAATTACCCCAAGCCTGCGTATTATGCCGGGATGATTGGAAATCTCCTGGGGCCGTAATACAATTCTTTCCCCGTAAAAATTCATGTTATCAGTCAGATGTTTTAATTTTTCCGGCACAATTGTAAGTGATGTGGCACTGGCTCCCAGCAGTTTACCCTCGGCAATCAGATCCATCATGGAATCCTGAAGCACTTCTGAATACATGTAAAAAGGCGGAATGTCAGGATGCCTGCCAAGCCCTGCAAGAACGGCATTGGCAGTGTTTCCCACGCCTGCCTGCAATGGAAAGAACTGCGGTGGAATCCTGCCCGCCCTCTGCTCATCAAGCAGGAATTTTATTACATGCTCAGCTATTTTCCTGCTTTTTTCATCTTCACTGCTGAAGGACTGCACCTGGTCAGGCTCATTGTTTTCCACAATACCTATGACTTTCCCGGGATCAACCTGGGCATAGGGCCATCCTATTCTTGTCAAAGGAGTGTGAACATTGATCGGGTTTCTCCTGGGCGGAGGCGGGATTATAAATATATCTGCAAGCTCCCTGAGACGAGGAGAATGGTAATGATTGATCTCAATTATTACCTTTTCAGCACAGGCAAGCCATGTGGGAGAGGCCCCCACAGATGCAGTCAGGTATACCCGGCCGTCCGGCGTGATTTCCGTGGCTTCCACAACCGCCAGATCCACCTTGCCGACAAACCCAGCAGCAACGGTCTGGGCCACATGGGACAGGTGCATGTCCACATATTCCACCTGCTGGTCATTGATCTGATCCCTTAAAATCTTTCCACCCTGATATGGAGCTCTCCATTTTACTGCACCTGCCCTTGCAAGATCATTATCAATATAATCTCCGCTTGATGCACCGGTAAGCACCCTGATTTTAAAATCCCTGCCGCAGGCATCTTCCTTTTCAGCATGGGCTGCAAGCATTGCAGGCACGGCCTTGGCAGCACCTGCAGCAGTAAATCCGCTGAAGGCCACTGTATCCCCGTTCTTTACAATTTTAACTACATCCTGTTCAGACAGGACAGCAAATTTTTTCATACTCATTATATTTTCTGAACACAAAAGGTTCAGCTCCTTTTGAAAAAAGCAAATCTTATACTCTTTTTATTCTTGAAAAACAAGATGTTAAAACAAAATATATGCTGATTACAGGCTGCGGAAAACAAGGAGCGCCAGATATACAGCGCCATTGAGCACAATTATGGTGGGCCCGCTGGAAAGGCTGAACAGATAACTGATTCCAAGACCTGCCCAGATAAAAAACAGGCATAGAAGAACAGAGTAAACCATCATCTGCCAGAGTCTGCCTGCATAAAATGAGGCAATTGCAGGCGGAAGCGTCAGAAGGGCAATTACCAGCACAATACCAACTATTCTTACCAGCAGAACTATGGTAAGAGCTGTCAGTATCAGCAGAAGAAGATAAAAAAAGCTTGTGTTAAGCCCTCTTAAGGACATGAATTCGCTGTCAAAACACACACTGAAAAATCTGTTGAAAAAAAGGATACATATTCCAAGCACAATGATATCCAGACATCCCACATAAACAAGATCCTTGCCTGAAATCAGAAGGATATCACCAAAAAGATAGGAGCTTAAATTGAAATATCCGGCAGTCCTGTCAAGAAGAAGTATTCCTGCTGCCATTCCAAGTGCCCATACAGTTCCTATTATGGTATCTTCCCTTTCCTTTGCATACAGGCTGACAAGCCCCACAACCGTGGCTGAAATGACAGCGGCAATAATTGCACCCAGCATGGGATCAAACCAGGCAAGCCCCATGTTGACCTTGAGAAACAGGGCAAGCCCTATCCCGCCGAAAACAGAATGGGAAATGGCTCCGGCAAGATACCCTATTCTCTTTGCCGTGACAAATGTGCCTATGATACCGAATGAGACCGATGCAAGCCCGCCCATGATAAAGGCATACCGCAGGAACATGTTGTCAGGATCCATCAGGGCATGAAAAAGCTCAGTCATGGGCATGGCCCTCCTGACTGCATCTGTGATCATGTCTTACCATTCTAAAATCACCATGATAAATATCCTTGACAAGGTTCCCGTTCATCATTGTTGTGGGATGGATTACAACCCTGCGGTTCACACAGATTACGCTTCTGACATATTTTGATACAAAACCAAGGTCATGTGATACCAGCAGAATTGTCATTTCAGCGTTAAGATTTTTTAAAATGGAAAAAAGATTCTCCTCTGTTTCCTGATCCACATTTGCAGTGGGCTCGTCCAGAAGCAGAATCTCAGGACGGCTGCAAAGCGCCCGTGCAATAAGGACACGCTGCCTCTGACCTCCTGAAAGTTCATTAAATCCCCTGGAGGCAGATCCTGCCATCCCCACCTTATCAAGGGCATTTAAAGCCTGGTTTCTGTC
This sequence comes from uncultured Desulfobacula sp., assembly GCA_964408295.1. Classification (GTDB taxonomy): domain Bacteria; phylum Desulfobacterota; class Desulfobacteria; order Desulfobacterales; family Desulfobacteraceae; genus Desulfobacula. The sequence goes on from CAYOYY010000025.1 coordinate 35,148, forward strand.
ATGCCTTGAAAACCACAGGCTCCCGGCACGCAGCCTTCCCATGAGAACCACATCCATGACACTGGCTGGAAAACTCAGATCAAGATGGGCATACTGGGGCATGTATCCAATCTTTTTCCTTGCTTTTTCAGGTGTTCTGCCACAGACCATGATACTTCCCCTGTCCGGTTTCAGCAGGCCAAGAACAAGTTTTAAAAGTGTGGTCTTGCCGCCTCCGTTGGGGCCTACAATGCTTGCGAACTCTCCTTTGTCAACAACAAGATTTACATTTTCCAGAATATTAATACGGTCATAGGAAAAAAAAACATTTTTTAATATGATTTTATGATCACATGGCATGACAGATCAGTGTTCCAGGGCTTTTGCAATGATGTCTGCCATGGATTTCATATTGTCCAGATATTGATATGCAAGAGGATCAATGGGAACTACAGCCCCATGGATTGCTGAAGCAATTTTCAAAGCAGCATTTGTATCAAACTGGGGCTGGACAAATATAACCCTTACCTTCTGTTTTCTTGCAAGCTTGATGATTCTGGAAAGAGCCCTGCCCTTTGGAGCTCTGCCCATTGCTTCCACTGCAACCTGTTTCATTCCATAGGCATCTGCAAAATATCCAAATGCAGGATGAAACACAAACAGGGTTTTTCCCTTGAATCTGCCCAGCACGGCCTTCAGGTGCATGTCCAGGTCTTCAAGATCCTGTGCAAAACGTTCATAATTACTCTGATAATAAGATCTGCCGTCAGGGTCAATGAGACTCAGGTGTTCTGCCATTATTTTTGCCTGAATTCTGACAAATCTGGGATTCATCCATACATGAGGGTCGCAGCCTGTGGGATCTGCTGTTTCAGATATGCCGGAATGAATATGGCCTGAAGGTTTCATTCTTCTTAAGGCAATGCCGGTTCTTGTATCAACTATCTTAAGGCCTTTGACAGCCCGTATCCTGGATATTACCGCATTTTCAAATGGAACACCTGCTCTGAAATAGATATCTGCATTGGCAAGTTTTCTCATCTGGTCAGGTGTCGGAGAATATGTTGCAGGACTTTTACCGGGCATGACCAGAACATCTGCCCTCACTCTCTTTGCCCCGATTCTTTCAACAAAATATTTCTGGGGCATGATGCTCACCAGAACCTTCACAGGAGGAAGGGCATATAAGGCAAGAGGCCAGGCCAGACAGCATATTGTCATGGATACTGATAAATATCTTATAAAAGTTTTCATATTGTCCAGATGATTATATGTTCAAAACCTGAAAATTCAGATATAGACAGATATTATTACACCAATTCAGGCATCTGGTCAATGAATCAAATATATCCCCGCATATCATAATTCCGCATACCAGTATATTATCATGGTGAAAAAATTCTGTGGAATTTAAAACTGATTTATGCTTAATTGGAGCCACATTTGACCTGAGCCAATTCGGTTCTCATGCTTGAAAGGCTGCCATGCATAAATATGATGCCACACACATTCAAAGACTGTCAAAAATAGGAATTGCATTGTCTGTTGAAAAAGACATCAACAAATTATTCACGATGATTGTCAGAGAGGCAAAAAGCCTGTGCAATGCTGATGCAGGCACTCTTTACATTGTTGATGAAAAAAAACTGCACCTTGAATTTGCAATTGTCCTGAACGACAGTCTGATGGCCGGGCATGGTCAGGCCACAGAACTCAAACTGCCTGATGTGCCGCTTTATCTTGACGGAAAACCCAATTATTCCAATGTATCCTCACTGGTTGCCCTGACAGGAGAAAGCCTTAATATCCCGGATATTTACCAGGTACAGAACAATTCATCATTAAGCCATCTTGATTTTTCAGGGACCAGAAAATATGACAGAAAAACAGGGTATCATACAAGCTCGATGCTGGTTATCCCCATGAAAAACCATGAAGGATCCACCATAGGAGTTCTTCAGCTGCTGAATGCCCAGGACAGTGAATCAGGGCAGATTGTGCCGTTTTCACAGGAAGATGAAATTCTTGTGGCTTCACTTGCATCACAGGCTGCTGTTGCGCTCAACAATGTTCAGCTCATCAGGAACTTAAAAGATCTTTTCCATGCATTCATCAAAAGCATTGCCACTGCCATTGATGAAAAATCTCCATATACCGGCGGACATATAAACCGTGTGGTTGAGCTTACAATGATGATTGCAGATGCTGTAAATACTGACAACAAAGGCAGGTTCAGAAATATTCATTTTGATGAGAACAAAAAGGAAGAGCTTCTGATTGCAGCATGGATGCATGATGTGGGTAAAATCACAACCCCGGAACATATAATGGACAAGGCTGGCAAACTTGAAACCATTTTTGACAGAATGAACCTGATTGAATTGAGGTTTGCATGGATTAAAGAAAAGATAAAAAATCAGTATCTGCAGGCCAGACTTGATCTTCTGGAAAAGGGTATCCAGAAGACAGAGGTTTTCAAGGCCCTTGACAGGCAATGTTCTGACATGATCAGCCAGTTGAAAGATGACCTTGAAACAATAAAACAGGCAGGCAGGCCATGGGAATTTCTTTCTGAAGACAGACTTGAAAAAATAAAAAAGATTGGTGCCAGAAAATACAGGTTTGGAAATGACACATATTCTGTGCTCACCGAAGATGAGCAGGAAAACCTCAGTGTCCGCATGGGCACTTTAACTGACAGGGAACGCAGAATAATTGAACATCATGCAAAAATGACATACAGAATCACAAGCCAGCTTCCCTTTCCGGACCATCTTGCGCATGTACCTGAATATGCATCACAACACCATGAAAAACCGGATGGCTCAGGATATCCTGAAGGCATTCAAGACGACAGGCTGCCCCTGCAGTCAAGAATACTTGCCGTGGCAGATGTCTTTGACGCATTAACCGCGGGAGACAGGCCATATAAAAAGCCCATGAAATTATCACAGTCCATTGAAATATTAAAATCCATGAAAAAAGACAATCACCTTGATCCTGATATTGTTGATATTTTTCTGGATAAAAAAATTTACAGGGTCTATGGGGAAAAACATCTTGACAGAGACCAGCTTGACGTATGAATCTGCATTACAATGTTCTCAGGCATCACCTGAGATGCTGGCGCGCATTTGTTCTGACTTGTGTCTTATATTTTCAATAAGGGCATAAAGTGTTGGCACAACCACAAGAGTCAGCACAGTTGCAATCATGAGCCCGAAAATCACAACAATGGCCATTGTCTTCCACCACTGGCTGGATTCGCTTGCCATGGAAAATGCCATGACATGAAAATCGTAACTTATGCCTGTAACCATGGGGAGAAGGCCTAAAATGGTTGTAATGGCAGTCAGTATTACAGGCCTGAGCCTTGTGGCTCCTGCTGCCACAACTGCATTGTTGATATCCATTCCTGCATCCCGCAGTTTATTGGTATAGTCAATCAGAACAATTGCATTGTTCACCACCACCCCTGCAAGAGAAATAATACCGACTCCGGTCATGATCACACCAAAGGGAGATTTTATAACTGCAAGCCCCCAGAAGGCACCGCCAAACGACAGGATAACCGAAGTCAGGATAATGGCCGGCTGAACCACTGAATTGAACAGGGTGACAAGAATCAGAAAAATCAGAAAAAGGGCAACCACAAAGGCCTTTGTCAAAAAATCCTGGGACTGTTTCTGGTCCTCATCTTCGCCTGTAAATTTATAATGATATCCAGGAGGCATTTCAAGGGATTCAAGACGTTTTTCAGCTTCCATTCTGGCAATGGTTCCGGTTGTTTTCCGATCATCAATATTGGCTTTCACAGTCACAACCCTGCGGTTGTTTTTTCTGACAATATCACCCATTGTGCCTTTGTATTCAACAGAGGACAATGTTGATAAAGGTATCATCTGGCCGGAAGGAGCAGGAATCATCAGGGTATGAAGAACATCCGCCACTGTCCGTCTTGATTCAGGAAGTTCAACCACTATGTCGTAATCATCATCACCTTCATAATATGTTGAAATTTCAAGTCCGTTAAATGCTGTTTTAAGGGCACTTCCAATGGCGCTTGTGGTAAGGCCGAAAAGCGCTGTCTTCTGACGGTCTATTTTCACCTGAATGCTTGGCAGGTCTCCCTGGTAATCATCTCTGACATCCTTGACATGGGGAATGTCTTCAATAATTTTTTTTATTTTTTCTGCAATGGACTGAAGAACATTGAAACTGGGGCCTGAAATTTCAATATTCACAGGCGGGCCTGTTGGAGGGCCTTCCTTCTGCTGATCCACTGTTATCTTAACCCCTGCAATACCTTTCACCCTTGATCTTAATTCCTCAAGATCCTTTTCCGTTGAAGTTTTCCTGTACTCATAATCAATAAACTGGATTCCAATATGATTCGGAAGATTGGAATCAAATACAGATCCTGCTGAATTCTGCACCACTGTAGTAAAAATATGCTCTATATTGTTCATATCAGTTGGTGCGATAAATTCTGTGCCGTCAGCTTTTTCATGCACCTGAGGCTTCATGGCCTGCTCATATGTTCCGGATCTGTTCCCTGCAACAGCCTTTTCAATTTTCTTTACGGTTCTGTCAATGAAATCAAGGTCTGCGCCTTCAGGAGGCTCAATGTTTATATACACAGCTCTTGGATCAATTGGAGGAAAAAATTCAACCGGTTTTTCAATGCCGATTCTAAGATACCAGACCTGAAACAATATTATCAGCACGGCAAATGAAGCCAGAAGAACACTTATTTTATGATCAAGAGCTTTATTTAAAAGGCCTGAATACCATTTTAGGATAAGGCCTTTTGCCTGAACAGGCTTTTCTCCGGCTTTCTCGATCTGCTCTGCTGACACTGTTTTTACTTCGGCAGAACGCCTGGCAGAACGCCTGTCTTTCATGAAAAACGCACATAAAGCCGGATTGATCACCAGAGCCACAAAAAGAGAGGAAGAAAGCGTTATTATAAGGGTAATGGGAAGATATTTCATGAATTCTCCCATGATTCCCGGCCAGAATATCATGGGGAAGAAAGCTGCAAGAGTGGTTAATGTGGAACCTATGACAGGCCAGGCAACTTCGCCTGTTGCCTTCATTGCAGCATCTATTTTAGGAACGCCCTGCTGCATGTATCTGTAAATATTTTCAATTATTACAATTGCGTTGTCCACCAGCATGCCAAGCGCCAGTGTAAGGGAAAACAGAACCACCATGTTGAGCGTATACCCGAGCGCTTTCAGAACCGCAAATGACACAAACATTGAAAAGGGAATGGCAATCCCCACCAGAAGAGCATTTCTGAACCCAAGGGAAACAAAAAGCACTGCCACAACAAGAACAAGCCCTGAAATAATATTATTTTCAAGATCAGACACCATAAGGCGGATCTGTTTTGACTTGTTCATCAGTTTTATTATGGAAACATTGGCAGGGAAATTTTTTTCAGCTTCCTGCACAACAGCATCAATCTTATCACAGATCTTGATGATATTTTCTCCAACCCGCTTTTTAACAACAATATTAACAGCTTCAACCCCATCAATCCTGGAGCGGGATTCTTCATCCTTCAAGCCGTCCACAACATCTGCCACATCCTTTAAATAAACAGGACGGCCATTACGGGTTGCCACAACAAGAGAAAGAATTTCTTCAGGAGTTTTGAATTCTCCGGGCACTTTAAGCTGGTATCTGCCGTTGCCAAGGGTAATGGCACCCCCGGAGGTGTTCTGGTTCTCACTTTCCACGGCCATCTGAAGGCTTGTTATGGGAATCCTGTAATAGGCCAGTTTGTCCGGATCGACCTCTATTCTTATTTCCCGGTCA
>CAYOYY010000026.1:0-40318 GCA_964408295.1 uncultured Desulfobacula sp.
AGCCAGCCTTGGAAACAATTTTGCAGGGCTGGACGAACTGCTCTCCAGAACCATCACAATGAATGCGGCAAATCTTTCAAGCGCATTCAGGATAACCGGCAGGGAACTGATTTCAATGATGCAGGCCATTGCCACGCGCAACATGCTGAAGTTTTCACCCGGAAATATCAAAGTCAATCCGTCCATTATCAACACCCTTGATGATGAAACCTTTGATCTGATCGACAGAATAATAGAAAATGTAATTATCGCATCTGAAGACCGCCTTTTCAGTATATGTTCAGTACCGGACACCAACACCACATCAGACAATTATACAAAGGTTCCTGAATTTGACGAACTTGCAGTGAATGACGGATTTATAACCGAAAACGAACGCATACAGGCGAGGGCAGCCCTTGAAGAACTGCAGCCCTCATCCGGCAGTCTGACCATTGACAGAGTACTGCTTGAAAAAGGATTTTTAAAGCGGCGGGACGTAAGCCGTATTTTTGCCAAACTTGCCATGATCAGGACAAGAATATCAGACAGGCAGTTTGCACAGATGCTGCTGAACCGGGAACTTGTATCAAAAAAAGATATTGACCGGGCTTTTCTCAAACAGATGAACACATTTGAAAACAGCGGCATAACCCTTTTGCTGGGAGATATTCTGGTGGGATTCAAAGCCATTTCACCCGAAATCAGGGATGAAATAATGGCTGCCCAGGATCGGGAAAAAACCATGAAACCGCATACTGATCAGAAAACCGAAGACCAGGTCCGGCAGACAGATAAACCAGACACCAGAGGTGGATTTATTGAGCTTGAAGTTGCAAAGGACAGGCTCAGTGCATGGATACGGATACCTTTGTCCATGCTTGGCAAAAATGATATTGAACCGGTCAAAAATGTAATCAGGACAAGTGCTATAAAATACGGTATCATTGATGATGCAGTCATAAGAGCATTTATTAAAAATTGTAAAAACCCCAATGAAAAGCTTATCATTGCAAGGGGCATTGCTCCAAAACACGGAAAGCCTTCAAAAATCATATATCACTTTACTACAGGCCCTGGCACTGCCGGAATCATAAATGAAGACGGATCAATTGATTTCAGATCAAGGGGAGATGCACCATTTGTGCGTAAGGGTCAATTACTGGCTGAAAAAACACAGATGGAAGACCCAAGACCGGGAATGGATATTTTCGGAGAAACCATACCGGTAGAAGAAATAGATGAAGTTAAACTCCAGGGCAAACAGGGAGTCGTATTATCGGAAGACGGCACCAGACTAATAGCTGACAGAGACGGCCAGCCCAGTATTGATGCAGACGGGGCAGTGTCTGTGTTTGAATCATTGACAATCAGAGGGGATGTCAATTTCAAAACAGGCAATATAAAATTCAGGGGAAATGTTCTGGTCACAGGAACAGTCAGGGAAGGGTTTACCGTGGAATGCGAGGAGCTGACCGCCAATGAAATCAACGGAGCTGTGATAAGAACAGGAGGAGATCTTAAAGTATCCAACGGGATCGTCAATACCGATATTCAGGCACAGGGCAGTGTCCAGGCAAAATTTCTGAACAGGGTAAAATTGTACGGGTTCAAAGATGTTATGATCACAAGGGAAATCATGGAATCAACAATCATTATAAGCGGGGCCCTTAACAATGAGACCGGAAGAGTTACAGCATCCACCATATGTGCAGGAAAAGGAATGATTCTCAAACAGGTTGGTACTGGCAAGTCAGAATATTCAACCCTGAAGGCAGGATCTGATGATCATATCAGGTGGATCGAAACTGAATATGATGCAAAGATTGAGGAATGCATAAAACATATTGATATAATAAATGAAGAAAAAAATAAGTATGATAACATATTCAATTCGCTGCACATTGATATTGCAGGACAGACACTTGCCCAGGAAAAAATTGTCAAGAGAATAGACTATCTTAAATCCAGAAAAAACATCAAAACATCAAAAGAAGAAATCAAAGAGCTTGAAGCCTCCGTACGCAAGGCAGATGAAAGAATAAGATCCCTTTTTGCACAGCAGGATAGCATACTTGAAAAATCAGGGGAATGTGAAGATAAAATCAATGCCCTGAACAATGAAATAAGGCAGATTCAGGGCCGGAAAAAGCATATCATGGAAAGCCTTGGGAACAACGGGGGTGTTGCTGAAATCAGAATTTTAAAAAAGCTTTATCCCGGAACAAAAATAAAAGGAGCCCAGGCCTCAATGATTATCAAACAGGAATTCGGGCCTTCAAGGTTCAAGGAAATCGATACTGAAGATCCTGAAATACCAAAACTTATAATTCATCAACCCTTGAAAACATAAAGAGGAACTCCCATAGAAACCAGAACAAAACAACATAAAATCCTTGTGGTTGAATCCACTGTTTCATTAAGAAACAGGATAAAAATGCTGCTGTCTTCAAATGGATACAATGTCAGGGCGGTGAGCACCTCTCCCGATGCCATGGATTTGATTGAACAAAGCAGGAAACACCCGTTTTCCACCATTGTTGCAGGATATATGATGCCTGAAATCAAGGGAGACAGAATCCTTGCCGCTGCAAAAGCCGCAATACCTGATACAAGGCGTGTACTGATTTCAGATTCATCAGATCTCCAGGCACTGGCAGATGCCGTCAACCTGGCAGGGATCCATTCCTGCCTGATTCTTCCTTTCAGGGACAGTGAATTTCTTGCCAGAATCAATGAATGCTGTACAGATTATGAAAAAACACTGAGGCAGCAGAATCTGAAAAGAACCACAAAAAGGCAGAACCAACAGCTTTTCAGGCTTGCAGATGTTTTCAAGAAAAAAAACGATCTTTATGCTGCAAGGCTTGAAAAAAGGGACAGAACAATCCGCATACTTGAATCCAGGATAATCTCTGCGGGCGGATCAGTTAATGAGAATTCTTCCTGTGTACTGGAAAGAATCATAAAACAGCGCAGTCTAATTCCGGCAGAGGACAACCTGCCGGAATTTTTCACCAGAATAACATTTCAGATAAAGCAGGTACTTGAAAAGGCTGCTTTAAGCAGACAGATAAAACTTGACACTGTTTCATTGAAAAGCATCAGAACCGGCCATACAGGTTCCGTTTCAGGTGGGTTCACTGAAAAAATTCTGGTACTTGCCCTGCGGGCCGTTGAAAATGCCAGGCACAAGGCCGGCAACACTATTGAAATCAGCCGGAAAACCGAGGATATGATTGAGCCTGACGTGCATTTTGAGCTTGATCTTTCACAGGACAACACAAAAGCCATGATAAAAATGAAGCCAGGAGCTCCTGCCGGGCTTACCATTGTCCATGTAAGACAGTTTCTTGAAAAACACAGGATCATTAACGGTATAAAACCTGATCATGAGATAGAAACCTGGCTTTATAAAGCTGGCACGGAAAACGAACCATTCATAATTGCCCAGGGCACAGCCCCGAAATATCCGAAAGATGCTGAAGTCAGGTATCATTTTCCAACTGACTTTCTTCATGCCGGTAAAATAAATGAAGACGGCAGCATTGATTTTCAGGACAGGGGGGAAATTCCCTATGTTGATGAAGGAGCCTTTCTTGCTGCAAAAGTGTTTCCTGAGCCAGGCTCACACGGCATAGATGTGTTTGGAAAAGAAATTATTGTTCCCGAACCTGTTGATAAAGCCTTTGCAGCAGGGCCTGGCACCAGAATATCCGAAGACGGGGCCAGAATTTATGCCACAGTATCAGGTCAGCCTCATCTTGATGCCCTGGGAAATATAAGTGTATGCCCTGAATTTCAGATCAAGGGCGATCTTGGCTTTGAAACCGGTAATGTCAATTTTGACGGAAACGTAATTGTAAACGGCACGGTAAAGCAGGGGTTTAAAGTCAAATGCGCTTCATTGACGGCAAAGGAGATAAACGGAGCCCACATCGACATTTCAGGAGATCTGAATGTCTCTCTTGGTATTGTGGACACAGACCTTGTCAATGTAAAAGGAAGCATACAGGCTAAATTTATCCACAATTCAAAAATCAATGCATTTGGAGACCTGATCATACAAAGGGAAATAATTGATTCCCGAATTTACCTGAGCGGGGCATGCATCAATGAAAACGGAATCATTCTCAATTCAGTGGTTTCTGCAAAAATGGGTATAAAAGCCGGAGTCATCGGTAATGAATCTGCCATGCCGTCCAGACTGACAATGGGAGTGGATGAGCATATCAAGCGCATCATGGCAGGCCTCGATTCACAACTTGATCTTCATACAAAAACAATTAACGAGCTTTCCTCTGAGATAAAGGAACTGGAAAAGGAAGATTCAGATCTTCATGCATTTATTTCAGAACAGGCCTATATCCAGGACAGGGCACAAATTGAAATCAGGGATATTGAGAAAAAACTGGGCAGTCTCAAGGCTTCTGGCAATATGTCAGCATACCAGAAATTATCTGCAACTATTGACAAAATGCGCCAGAGGGCTGTCAAGGCTGAAAAGCAGATAAATAAAGGGTTTGAACGTCAGGATGAAATTGCTGCAAGCATTGCACAGAAAACCAGGCGGATCAGGGAGCTTGAATCCATGGCTGCGGAACTTACCGATACAAAAAACAGGCTGGTTGAATTTTCAGCAAAGAAAACCGCTTTGCCAGAAATCAAGGTCAGCAAACGGATACAGGCAGGAACCAAAATTGTCAGCCCACACTGTTCCATGATCCTCAATCAGAATTCAGGCAGATGCTGTATCAGAGAACTTGCCAGGCAGGAAGAAAGTGACGGCCCCGTACTGCTGCATGAAATCAGGATAGGAGAATATCCGGCCTGATGTTTTTCTATTCTTTTTTTTGCTTTTCTGCATATGAGCCGCATTGAAATCATAACCCTTGCAATTGGCCTTGCCATGGATGCCAGCGCAGTCAGCCTTGCAGCTGCTGCTGCAGGTTTTGCCCGTACCCCGAGGGCTGTTTTCAGGCTTGCATTTCATTTCGGGCTGTTCCAGTTTATCATGCCCGTGGCAGGATGGTATGCAGGAGACAGATTCATTGCTCGATTCAGTTCTGTAAGCCACTGGATTGCATTTTTTCTGCTCTGCTTTGTGGGTATCAGAATGATGGCAGAAGGCTTTGAAAAGAAGACCGGGTTTGAAAGAAAAGACCCGTCAAAGGGAATCTTCATGGTGATGCTGAGCATTGCCACAAGCATTGATGCTCTGGCTGTGGGATTGAGCCTTGCTGTTTTAAAAATCAATATATGGTATCCCGGAATCATGATAGGGGTGATTACAGGTGCAATGTGTGTTGCAGCCATAATGGCAGGCAGGCGCCTCAAGAAACTGTCAGAACAGCATATGGAAATAGCAGGAGGCATTATTCTGGTTATCATGGGATTTAAGATCCTTATCTCAGGCTTAATGTGACCTTCACAGGCCATATAAAAAAAGGAGGGTACAAATGAAAACAACTGCTGCCAGTATAATGAAAACAGATTTCAAGACCCTGAATCCTGATTCTCCCATCTTAAATGCCCTGGATATTTTCAAAAGTTCAAAAAAAAGCGGGAATACTGTTTTCGGTATCATGGTAACAGAAAAAGACGGGTCAATTGCCGGAATGATATCAATGTACGATATACTTTTGTTTCTTTTACCCAAACATGTCAAAGTATGGGGCAATATAAACGACATGGAAATTGAAGGCATCATAGCCACCAGTATCTCCAGATTAAGAAACATCCTTGTGGGAGATATCATGACGCCGGATGTATTGTCGGTCAGCCCGGACGCCCATCTTATGATGGTGCTTGACATAATGATCAGAAAACATGTCAGAAGGCTTCCTGTAATTTCCGGCGGCAGGCCAGAGGGCGTGGTCTATATTTCCGACCTGTTCAACCATTTAATCACAAGGATGTAAAAATGGGCAAAGATACTTTAAGCGGTCTGAAAGTAAGCCATGCCATGCGAAGACAGATAATCTCACTCAGGCCGCAGGACAGCATAGACTGCTGCATACGATACCTGATCAAATACAAGATAAATGCCGTTCTGATAAGCGAAGACGATGAAAGGCCTGTGGGGGTTGTGTCAAAATCAGATATAATGGGCGCATGGTATGCAGGACTTGCATTATCAACTCCTGCTAAAATGATAATGAACGGACCTGTAATTTTATGCAGCCCTGATGACGGTCTTGATCATGCTCTTGACATCATGAGAACAAATCATATTTACAGGCTTTATGTTCTTGAAAAAAACACGGGTACAATTACAGGAGCCCTTGCCTATCCTGATATTGTGGGATTATTATATCATTACTGCAGCAGATGCGACAGGGCAGTTTTCAATAGAAACCAGAATTCCGGCAAAGACAGAATCAAACGTCACAGGGTAAATGAGATAATGACAAAAAAGGTGGAATCCTGCCATGAACGGGATAGTCTTGAATCAGTGCTGCAGATCCTATCAGGTTCACGATTCGGCGCAATCCTGATAACAGACAGCAGACACCTGCCCTGCGGTGTCATATCCAAGACAGATGTTACTCTGTGCTACAGACATGGGAGGTCTCCCTCGATTCCGGCCAGTGCAGTCATGTCCCAGCCTGTGGTCACCTGTCATGCACAGGATCCTGTGGAAAGCGCAATAAAGACCATGATCTTAAAAGACCTGCACCGGCTGTTTGTAACCGGCAGCAAAAAACAGCAGATTGCAGGAGTGGTTTCTTTGACAGATGCGGCCCGTCTAAGATCCGGAAGCTGCCATGCCTGCCTTACAAGCAGGATAAGGCCTGAATACTAAAACTCCAGACTGCCTAATTTCATGGAAAGTTCCTTTAAACCGAAAGGTTTCTGAATAAAGCCGTTACATCCCTGTTCCAATATCTGAGATGTCTGGTCATTAACACTGTATCCGCTGGAAAGAAGGGCCTTTATATCCGGATTTACCTTCTTTAATTTCTCATAAAGTTTTGCTCCTCCCATATCAGGCATTATCATATCCAGGATAACAAGATCAAAGGATTGCCATTTTGCCTGGTAAAGTTCAAGAGCCAACCTGCCATTGTTTACAGTTGTGACCTGATAGCCGAGCTTTTTAAGCATCCTGCTGCCGACATCAAGAATCATTTCTTCATCATCCACCAGAAGTATATGCCCTTTGCCGCTTGAAATTTTCTCATGGGCCTGTTCCGGTCTTTTGCTCACTTTTTCTCCTGCGGCAGGCAGATAAATATTAAACACACTGCCCTTGCCAAGTTCAGAATAAACATTGATAAATCCTCCATGATTTTTAATAATGCCATATGCAGATGCCAGACCAAGCCCTGTTCCGGTCTCCTTTTTCTTTGTTGTAAAAAAAGGATCAAAAATCCGCTGACGGGTTGCCCTGTCCATACCAGTGCCGTTATCTGCCACTGAGATTTTAACATAATTTCCCGGTCTTGTGGAAAAAACCTTTACATATGTTTCATCCACATTCACATTGGATGTGGAAACACACAGCCTGCCTGCTTCAGGCATGGCCTGCCACGCATTAACAAACAGATTCATCAGCACCTGTTTGATCTGGTTTGGATCCGCCTTTACTGACCATAAATTGTCTGCATATTTTTCACTAATGACAATTTCCTTTCTTACCTGTCCGAACATCCTGACCTGATCCGCAGCAATTTTATTAATATCAACCGGCCTTACCTCAAATTTTCCTTCCCTGCCATAGCCAAGAAGCTGTTTTGTCATGTCTGAGGCATCGTCGACACAGGCTTCAATTCCTTCAAGCAGTTCCCTTGTCATGGCAGGAAGATTTTCTTCAGACAGCAGAATGGATGCCCTGCCCTTGATCCCCATTAAAAGATTATTAAAATTATGTGCTATGCCGCTTGCAAGAGTTCCCACAGCCTCCATTTTCTGGGCCTGCATCAACTGAGCTTCAAGTGCCTTTTTCTCTGTAATATCCCTTAATATACCATTGATTCTCGAAACAGCACCATTTTCATCCCGGATAAGTTTGAGACTGCACAGAAGATCCCTTGGTTTGCCTGAAAACTGCCTGATTGTCAGCTGATAATCCTTAAGCTCATCCTTTGCCATAAGCTGGGACAGCATTTTTTTCCTGTCTTCGGGGTTATAATAAAAATCAATGCCAGCCTTGCCTATAAGCTCTTCAGGATTTTCATAACCCATAATGGCTGCAGCAGCCGGGTTTGCCGATACTATTCTTCCGTCTGCATCTGAGACAATGACTCCATCAGGAGTGGATTCAAACAGAGTGCGGTATTGGGTCTCACTTTCAATCAACTGTCTTGATTTTTTATTTATCTGTTCTGTAACTCTTTTTATCTGTCCTTTTAATATAATGACAAAAACTATGAACAGCGCCAGCAGGATAAGACAGATTTCAAGGGGTATTTTTATCCAGTCAGGAAACATTGCACCTGGTTTTTCTGCAATACAGCCCAGCAGCTCAGCCCAGAATTCCGAAACATCTGCATCTTTGCCAACTGAGACTGCCTGTGATGTGTCATATGAAAGCGTTTCTGCGGAGACATGATCCCTGCCAAGTGCCTGGGACAGGCACATGCACCACACAGTCACCGCAGCAAAAATACAGATTGTCATATGTCTGTCTGCAAAAATCATCCTGAGTCTTTAAGTTTTGCCGGGCAGTCGGATTATAAAGGTTGTTCCCTTGCCCTGAGTGCTTTTTACATCAATTGTTCCCTTATGATCCTTTATTATATTATAGGCGATATTCATGCCAAGTCCGGTGCCTTTTCCAACCTCCTTGGTTGTAAAAAACGGGTCAAATATTTTTGGGATATCCTGTTTTGCAATTCCGCAGCCAGTATCTGATATTGATATCACAACATCATTTCCATCCCTTTTTGTCTGAATTGCAATTATCCCCCTGTTTTCAATTGCCTGGGCGGCATTCACAAGAATATTCATGAATACCTGGTTCAGTTTCTGGGGAAACCCCTCCACCATGGGAATATCGCCGTAACTTTTTTTTATCTCAGCCTTATATTTAATTTCATTGTAAACCACGTTCAGTGTGGATTCCAGGCCCTTGTTGATATCAACAAGAACCTGCCTGTCATTGCCCGGATGGGCAAAACTTTTAAGATCCCCGACTATTCTGCCGACCCTGGCAGTTCCCTCTGTGCAGTCATTGAGCAGCTCAGGAATATCTTCCATAAGATAATCAATTTCGATTTCTGCTTCGCGCTCCTTTATTGCCTCAATCTGCTTTTCCATGTCTTTGGACATAACCCCGGGCCCGCAGTCATTAAGCATGGACACAAGCTTTCGATAATCTTCTATCATGGGAAAAAGGTCTTTCATATAATCACTCAGGGCATCAAGGTTACTTCCGATAAACCCTATTGGATTATTGATCTCATGGGCAACACCAGCTGCAAGCTGACCTATTGAGGCCATCTTTTCCGCCTGAAGAATCTGCGCCTGTGTGGTTTTAAGGTGTTTCAATGCATCATCAAGCTTTTTGTTCTGCCGAATCAGTGCCTGCTGAAGCTTGATATGCTCCCTTTCCAGCCCCACAATTCTTTCACCTGTTTTTATTCTGGATCTGAGTTCATCGGGCTTAAATGGTTTTATGATATAATCATCTGCCCCTGCTTCAAAGACCTCCACAAGATCACTTGTACTGTCCTTGGCTGTCAGAAGCATGACATAGGAATATTTTTTCCTGCCGGCTGCCCGGATCTTTCTGCATAATTCCAGGCCGTCCATCTCAGGCATCATCCAGTCTGATATTATCATTTCAGGACTCTGATCCTGAAATATCTGCCACGCAAGCATGCCGTTTTCAGCTTCCAGTACCTCATGGCCAATCTTGTTGATGGTTTTCTTCACAAGAAGCCTTGAAACATAATCATCCTCTGCAACAAGAATTTTCATATATCGCTATACCCCTGATGTTTTATACTCTTATACTCTTGCCCGCCCACTGCTGTTCCTTATATAATCGCGCCAAAGCAGTATTTTATCAGCCCTGCCAACCTTTTTCATATATTCCATGTCCAGCCCCTCAAGATGGCCCCAGTCTCCCTGCATCACAGATTCATGATGCTCCATAAGTTCTGACACATGGACAAGCCCGCACAATTCAAATTCCCTTGCAGGAAAAGACATGGGAGTATGATGGAATGCAATGGCTTCAATTATGGCATCAGGCAGTCCCCACAGCCCGAGAAGATAGGCCCCTGCCTCAGCATGTGTCACATCAAACACCTTTTTTTCAGCCTCATATGAACTCAGATGTTCTTTATTCATGATCTGCACAGTTTCCAGGTAAAGATCAGGATAATACTGAGCAAATAAAAATTTGCCGGTATCATGAAGAAATGAAGCCATTACTGCATGGTCTGTTTTCACGGCATCCATTTTTTCCAGGCCTGCAATCTGTCTGGCAATTGCAGCGGTTCTTACACAATGATCACATATTCCTGCAGCATCAATGACTGCAAGAGCCTGAATATTCAGGGACGAAAACACATCCATTGTCAGGACAAGGGTTCTGACCACATCCATGCCCAGTATCACAAGGGCTTCATTTATGTTCGAGATATGGCCGAACATACCGAAAAAAGATGAATTTACAAGCTGAAGCAGTTTTGCAGTCATGCCGGGATCATGTTCAATTATAGCTGCCACCCCTGCCATGCTTGCATCAGGAGAGCTCAACTCCTCAAGTATTCTGGCATAGAGCATTGGCATGCTGGGCATGGCGGCAATTCCACCCAGCAGATATCTGAGATTTTTCTGATTCAGTATATCCTGGAGTGAACATGCTCTGGCAATAGTGGAGACAAGCATTGCCTTTTCACATGGTTTGGAAAGATATTGATGGGCTGTTTTAACAGACCGCATTATAATCTCACGGTCTGAATGCCCTGAAAGAATTATCCTTGCTACCCCGGGATGTTTTTTCTGCACCATGTTCAGAAGCTGCATCCCGTCCATTTCAGGCATGCGCATATCTGAAACAATCACATCAAATGTCATCTCATCCAGCAGTTGAAGGGCCTTATCTCCGGTGCTGACGAACTGCATTTCCCAATATTTTCTGAAGGGCCTTAAACTCCTTTTAAGCCCTTTTAAAATATTGATTTCATCATCAACAAATAAAATCTGTTTTTTCATGTCACCAGTTCCGGGGAAAAACGCGTATTATGAAATATAAAAAGCGTATTAACGAAAAAATGAATGCGCCTTGCGAATTTATATGAATTCAGTATAGAAAAAACCGGTATTGTATTCAAGTAATTTATTCAATACAAAAGCGTCAGCAATTCCAGACAAATATTTATGAATTGAAACAGGAACAGGTTTGGTGTATATAAGAGTGCTTCCGGCACAGAATACCGTCCGGCATGAACGGCAGGTCTTTTACCATGCCAGTACTCAAAAACAGATTGCAACAGGATTGTCATGAAAATTTTTCTGGGAATATCATCTTTTCAGCTGCTTGCCATGTTCAGGCGCGGGCTTTTCTACACCTACCTTACCATATATCTGAGGCATTTTCTCGGGCTTTCCGTCACAGCAACCACATTGTTTGCAACTCTTCCCATGATTTTGAATGTTGCCGCCCAAAGATATGTATGGGGAATTTTTTCAGACAGGTATCAGAAAAGGCGTTCCCTTATTATCTGGGGAGAAATTCTTGGGGGAGCAGGCACAATAATTCTATGGTATGCCCACCGTCTTGCCAGCACAAAATTACTGTCAGGCTGGGTGATAATAGCGGGTCTGTGCATAATTGAAATATTCTGGTCCATGTCAAACATAGGATGGAGCGCCCTGATTTCCGATCTTTACCAGCAGCAGGACAGGGGCAGAATCATGGGAAAACTTGAAAGCATAGGAGGCATGGGCAGAATGGCAGGAGTCCTGGCAGGCGGCCTGTTCTATGACAGAATGGGAACTGCATTTGCCGGATGGGGATTTTACCACGGCATTTTGTTCTTCATTTCAGCAGGAGCAATGTTTTTATCTGTGCTTCCCATGTTAATGGTGCCTGAAGGAGGAATTGACAGAAAAAATAATGGCGCAGCATCAGATACCGGTGATTCAGGGTATTCGCCAGCCATATTCATGATGTTCATTGCTGCAATGACCCTGATTCATTTTGGAAGAAATTCAGTGGCCGTAACCATGGCACAATATCTGATACTTGATCCGGGCCCGCATCTTTCCTCACTTGTGCTGAGTCATGTTGTCAACCTAAGATCTCTTGGAATCGTGCTTGCCGGACTTGTCACAGGTATTCTGCTCAATATGATGGAAAAACGCATTCTTCTTGCTGCAGGTTCATTTGCAGCCATTGTTTCTCTCCTGATCTTAGGGATTGCGGACTCCATGGCATGGATATGCACAAGCTCGTTTCTGATGGGTGTTTCAGAAGTATTTATTCTTGCTGCATCATATGAACTGGCATCATCGTATATTCCTGCCTTCAAAAGGGCAAGGCTGTTTTCCATATTCAATGCTACCCTGTTTTTAAGCTGGGGTACGGCAGGAACCCTTATTGCAGGGCCCATAACAGATTTTATGATCTATCTTGGGAAAACCCAGGCCCATGCATACAAAATATCGTTTCTGGCAGCTTCAATAATCACTGCATCAGGGTTTGGCCTGCTGTTTCTGCTGTTCAGCATGGAGAAAAAGAATAAAGTGCTTTTTTAAATACAAGATAATCCTGCCTGGTGATCCCGCTGACTCCGGGCGGGCGGACATATCTGTCATGGCAGTCAGATCCGCCTGTCTGCACAAGACCGTACTTCTGCGCCCACGATGCCATAAGCTTTCTGTGTTCCTCAGTATGACCGGGATACTGCACCTCAATCCCTTTTATTCCCGCCTCAATGAATTCAGGAAAAATTTTCTCAACTGTCTCAAGTTCAGGCAGAACCTCCCTGTAATGGCCTTTGCCGGGAAAAGAGCCTGCAGCAGGATGTGCAAGAACACCCAGAAGACTTTCCTTTCTGATGAAGCCCGCCACCTCCCCAAGATCAATGCCAGAAGGCAGATATGCAGGGCTGTCATTGCCTATAATGGAATTTATGATTCTCTCACTGCTGATATTGAGTTTGTGCTTCAATGCAATTGCAAAATGACGGCGGCTTGCATTGGAGCTTAAATCTGCAATATCCTCAAATTTCAATTCACGCTCAAGAACAGGA
Source organism: uncultured Desulfobacula sp. (assembly GCA_964408295.1). Lineage (GTDB taxonomy): Bacteria > Desulfobacterota > Desulfobacteria > Desulfobacterales > Desulfobacteraceae > Desulfobacula. Next base: position 13,191 of record CAYOYY010000026.1, read on the forward strand.
GAAACACCATCCGGAGCAAACCAGTGATTGATCATATCAACCCTTGCCCTTACAAGTTTTTCACCTCTTCCTGCTGAAAGAATACCCTGGAATTTCGATACAAAGCCCTGGTCCTTCAGCCTGTCAGTTCTGAAATATGCCAGAAGATGAAGAGTGCCTGTAAAAAATGAACGTTTGAACCTGATGGATATTTCCACTCCAGGCACAATATCAATATTAAATTTTTTACCGGCTTCAAGAGCTTCTTCAAGCCCTGCAAGGGTATCGTGGTCTGTTATGCCAAGCACCTTTATGCCTATGGAAGCTGCCTGTTCAACAAGACCTGAAGGGGAAAAATCCCCGTCTGATGCTGTGGTGTGATTGTGCAGATCTGCAAAAATCATCAGAATCATTCCTTTATTTCATTATATAAATATGCTGACAATGCTTTTTTATACAGGTGATCAGCTTTGATTACAATCCCGGGAGGACAGGTAAAAAAAATCAAGATAAGATTTGATTTTATTAAATTTAATGTTAGAAGAAAATATACTTGTTTATAATGAATAATAATACTCAGGAGACTATAATCAAAATGACAGATTCTGCACAAGACATGGATATTATTGATCAGTTGGGAAAAATAAATTCCGCTGAAGACGTACAGGCTGTATTTGAAAAATACATGGATGAAGAACACCTTGCCAGAATTTCAGAAATCACCGATCCAGCAGTGCGAAAGCGCATTGCAAATTCAATTGTTCTGTGCAATCCTTCCCGGATTTTCGTGAACACAGGCTCTGAACAGGATAAACAATTTATCAGGGATCTTGCCCTTGAAAACAGGGAAGAAGCTACCCTTGCCATGCAGGGCCATACCATTCACTTTGATCTTGCACAGGAACAGGGCAGAATAATTGACCGCACCTATTATATCGCAGATCCTGAAGATCAGGTAAGTTCCCTTGCCAACCGCATGGACAGGCCCACTGCACTTGGGCAGGTCAGATCCAACATGACTGATATCATGAAGGGTATGACCATGATAATAGGATTTTACATACGCGGGCCTGTGGGAGCTCCTGTTTCAAATCCGGCCCTTGAAATAACCAGCTCAGCCTATGTTGCACACAGTGCAGAGCTTTTATACAGAAATGCCTTTGCCGACTTTGACAATGAAGTGAAAGAAAGGGGGCATTTTTTCACCAATCTTCACAGCCAGGGCCTTAACAGGCCGGAAGACCTGCCCGATGCAAGGGTGTTCATGGACAGGAAATTCAAAACAACATTCAGCTGGAAATGCACATATGCAGGCAATACTCTGCTGCTTAAAAAAGGCAACCACAGGTTTGCAGTGGACAAGGCTGTTTATGAAAATTTCAGCAATGAATTATCAGAGCATATGTTCATCACAGGGATCAAAGGCCCTGGAAACAGAATAACATGGTTTGCAGGAGCCGCCCCTAGCGGATGCGGCAAAACCACCACAGCAATGGCCGGGGATGTATTTATCGGCGATGACCTTGCCCAGATGTGGATAGCAGATGACGGCAGCATAAGGTCAGTCAATCCTGAATGCGGTATTTTCGGCATCGTGGAGAATGTAAATTCCGAGGGCGATCCCCTGCTGATGAAAATCCTGCGCAAGCCAGGATACGAGGTTATCTGGTCAAATGTTCTGATTGATGATAATAAAGTGCCGCACTGGGTTGGCAATAATGAAGAACATCCTGACAGGGGTTATAATTTTCAGGGAGAATGGTACAGGGGCAAAAAAGACGACAAAGGAGAACCTGTTCCCATGTCCCATCCCAATTCAAGGTGCACCCTGCGTTCAGAGTGTCTTGAAAATTATTCAGACGAAGCACAGAACCCTGAAGGTGCTCTGACAAGGGTATTTACATACAGCGGCAGGGATGCTGACACAATGCCCCCTGTCTGGGTTGCCAAAAACACAGATGCAGGGGTTGTCATAGGTGCATGCATTGTGTCTGCTGCCACGGCAACTGAAGTCGGAGCCACCGGTGTCAAAAGGGCTCCCTGGGCAAATGCACCTTTTATTCCCGGAGCACTGGGTGATTATATGAATGCCCAGTTCAAGTTTTTCGGAAATGATAAAATAGATAAAAAATACAAGCCTGTAATGGCAGGCCTTAATTATTTTCTCACAGACCAGGCAAGGGGCGGGGATTCTCCTGCACTGCTGGGAGAAAAAAAGGATGTAAAGGTCTGGCTTGCATGGCTTGAACGCTATGCACACAATGAAACAGGCTTTATTTCAACTCCCATAGGAAATATCCCGAAATATGAAGACTTAAAAGACCTGTTCACGAAAATTATTGACAAGGAATATACAAAAGACCTGTATACAAGGCAGTTTTCACTGTATATTGACAATATTATAAAACGTATTGAACTTCAGGAAAAAGCCTATGCAAAGGAAGAAAAAATTCCCTCAACCCTGTTTGATATCCTGACAGAGCAGAAACAGGAGCTTTTGGCCCTGAAAGATGCCCACGGGAGCATTGTTAGCCCTGACATATTAATCAGCAAGGTCTGATACCAGTTTTTCCATATCATCATGAACGGCGGGATGATGTTCCATCCCGCCTTTTTCATCAATATTTCTGTAACACAGGGAAAGAACAGAGCTTATATCTGCCGCGTCAAAAAAATACCGGGCAGTGAGATCAAGCCCGTCAAAAAGGTCCTTTCCTCCTGTGGCACCCACAGCCATGAGAACCCCCTTTCTTGTGCGGCCGCTGAATTCATCCAGTTTCAGCCTGTATTTCCTTGACCACATCACCTGGATTCTGTCTATCAATGCTTTGATCTTTGCCGGAAAAGCATAAAAATAAACAGGTGATCCAATGGCGATTATATCTGCCTTCATTATTTCAGGCAGGACAATCTGTGAGAAATCATCCTTAAAGACGCATACGCCCTTTGTCTCGCAATGGCCGCACCCGATACAGGGATTTATTTCAAGGTCTGTGGCATTCAACACCTTTGTTTCATAGCCTTTCTGCTCCATCATCCCGGTAAAAAGAGACATCAGGAACCTGGAATTTCCCCGTATCCTGGGGCTTGCGTTAATACCCAGAACCTCCTTCATTGCAATCACTTGACAATATTCAAGAGCTCAACCTCAAAAACAAGGGTGGATCCAGGCTTGATAACCTGACCTGCACCCCTGTCCCCATATGCCAGATCAGCAGGAATATACAATTTCCATTTTGAACCCACATTCATCATCTGAAGGGCTTCAACCCAGCCTTTGATAACGCCTTCAACCTGAAAGCTTGCAGGCTTGCCCCTCTTGTATGAGGAATCAAACTCTGTGCCGTCGATCAGGGTTCCCCTGTAATTGCATTCAACCGTGTCACTCAGTTTAGGAACAGGGCCTGTTCCGGTTTTCAGAATTTTATACTGAAGCCCTGAAGGCAGGGTAACAACCCCTTTTTTAAGCCTGTTGGCCTTGAGAAATTTTTCTCCTGCTGCCCGGTTTGCATCTGCCTGTTTTTTGATTTTTTCCATCTGCCTGTCCCTTGCCATCTGTCTGGCAGAAACCAGAAGCTGCTGCAGTTTTTCACTGCTTATCTTAAGCTTGTTTCCACTGCTGTCCTCTGCGCCCATCATGAAATACTTAAGATCAAGATCCAGGCTTGTCTTTAACTGGTCAAAAATATTATACCCGAGAGCATAGCTGATCTGCTCTGCAGGGCTTGCTTTCTCAATTGTCTGAGCTTTATTTTCATCTGCAAACCCGCTGATTGTAAAACAAATCAGAAACCCCAGAACCAGAACCAGTTTTTTTGTAATCTGCATTTAAAATCTCCTTGCTGTTAAATCATGTTTATCTTGGCAACCCTAACAGAATAGACGCAATAACAACAGTCTTTTCTGATTTTAAACACAATCTTGAGACAGGAGATAACAGATTTTATATCATTTCAATGGCACAGGCCATGGAAACTCCCCCGCCTCCGCACAGGGTTGCAAGGCCAAGGGATTTTTTTCTGTTCTTCATGGCATACATAAGAGAAACAACAATTCTTGCTCCGGTTGATCCCACAGGATGACCAAGACCTATGCCTGAACCGTTCACATTTGTGATTTCCCGGTCAAGGCCAAGCTGCCTTTCACATCCGATATACTGGGCTGCAAAGGCTTCATTGACTTCAAAAAGCTCAAAATCAGACAGGGCAAATTCTGAAGTTTTCAAAAGATTTTCCACGGCAGGGACAGGAGAAAGCCCCATTACAGACGGATGGCATGCTCCTCTTGATACTGCCCTGATTCTTGCAATGGGCTCAATCCCAAGTTCTTTTGCCCTTGACGCTGACATTATTATCATTCCTGTGGAACCGTCATTTATGCCGGAAGAATTTCCTGCTGTAACCTTGCCGATACCGGGAACAAATGCAGGCGGCAGTTTTTCAAGGTCTTCCATTGTAATGCCGGGCCTGAAATGCTCGTCACGGTCAAAAACAAGGGGATCTTTTCTTTTCTGCGGCACCATGACCTTTACTATTTCATCTTTGAATGACCCGTCTTCTGTGGCGCGTTCAGCCTCGTTATGGCTTCTTAAGGCAACCTCATCCATTTCTTTGCGGGAAATATTCTGATACTGGGCAATGAATTCAGCAGTATGGCCCATAATATAAGGTTTGCCCACAAACATGCTCAAAGGCGGCTGAGTCTCATCCACAGGCCCGTCTTCAGGATGGGGAATTATATGGGAACCGCAATGCAGTGCATGAATCATGTCATCAACCATTGTCTGATCCTGAAGCCTGCATCCCCAGCGGGCACCGGGCACGCTGTACGGCACGGAAGACATATGTTCCGTGCCCCCGGCCAGGATAATATCTGCCATGCCCGCCTGAATCATGGCCATGCCTGAAATCATGGCTTCCATTCCTGAAATGCAGACACGGTTAATGGTAACAGCAGTGACACTGTCAGGTATGCCTGCAAGCAATGCCCCAACCCTTGCCACATTAAGGGTGTCACATGATTCCATGCAGCATCCATATCTTATGTCATCAATCATTTCAGGCTCTATGCCTGCCCTCTTAACTGCTTCCCTCATTGTGACTGCTGCAAGCTCTGCCCCGTTCAGCGGGCGCAGGGTACCGCCAAAGGCCCCTATGGCTGTTCTGCATCCTGATACTATGACTACATCTTCCATCTGTTTTTTATCTCCTGTATTATACTGTTAGAAACACTGCTCTTCCATGTCTGCTGCCGGATTATTTTCATATTTTACAGCAGAAAGCCTGCCCATTGTCACAGGAAGTATTGTGAAAATGAAAAACCGCGCAGTTTCCATCTTGCCCCGGTAAAAGGCTTCATCCCCCCTGCCCTTTTCCATGTTCTGATCTGCCACAACAGCACGCCATAAAAGCATCCATGCCATGATAACATCTCCTGCTGCTTCCAGCAGAGGATGGGCACATGCAAATGCAGAAGCCATATGTTCTGAGACCAGTGCTGCACTGATCTTTCCGGCTGTATCTTCAAGAAGGTCTGCTGCATTGTCCAGGCGTTCTGCAAGATCATCAAGATTTTCACGGTTTCTGGCCATCTGCACCACATTTTTGATCCCTGTTATAAGGGCTTTCAGCATGGCGCCTCTGCTTCCTGCAATCTTGCGTCCCAGAAAATCCATTGCCTGAATACCGTTTGATCCTTCATAGATGGATGCTATCTTGCAGTCCCTTAACATCTGCTCCACAGGATAATCACGTGTATAACCGTATCCGCCAAAAACCTGCATTGCATCAACACATACTTCAAAGCCTTTTTCACTTGAATATGCCTTTACAACCGGAGTCAGGATGTCAACAAGGTCTTTATAATACTGACACTTAACTTCATCACTCAGGGTCTGAATCTTGTCAAAGCAGAATGCAGTATAATACACAAGGCTTCTTAAGCCTTCCACATATGCCTTCATTTTTAAAAGCATTCTTTTGACATCAGGATGCTGTATGATGGGGACCTGAGGTGCGCTGTGATCTGCCATACTGTCAATGCTGCGGCCCTGAAGCCTCTGTTTTGCATAGTCAAGCGCATGCTGATAGGCAAGAGTGGCGCTTGCAAAGGCCTGTGTTCCCACTTCAAGGCGCACTTCATTCATCATATGAAACATGATTTTCATGCCCTGATTGGGTTCACCCAGAAGAATGCCGCGGCATCTGCCCCTGCTGCCAAGCGAGATTGCGCAGGTTGGACTGCCGTGCAGGCCCATTTTATCTTCAACTCCTGTGCATACCACATCATTGGGCTCTCCCAGGCTTCCATCCGGATTTACCCATATTTTGGGCACTATGAACAATGAGATCCCCTTTGTTCCGGCAGGAGCTCCTTCAATTCTGGCAAGCACGGGATGTATGATGTTCTCGGTAAGGTTCTGCTCTCCATTGGTGATAAATATCTTGCTGCCGCATATGTCATATGTTCCGTCATCACGTTTTTTTGCACTGGTTGTAAGTGCCCCCACATCAGAGCCTGCACCTGGTTCTGTAAGCAGCATGGATCCGCCCCATACACCGGTGTAAAGCTTTTCTAAAAAAAGGTTTTTCTGCTCAGGCGTGCCAAAAAGATCAATCATCTTTCCTGCGCCATGGCCTAAAATGGGATAGGTGGCAAGAATATAATTTGCACAGATAAAATATTCCATCACAGCCTGTGAAATGATAAAAGGCAGGCCCTGGCCGCCATATTCCGGATCTTCGGTAAGAGCGCACCATTCACCTTCCTGAAGAAGACGGTGGGGTTTACGCAGGCATTCAGGAACCGTGACCGTTCCATTCTCAAATTTCACCCCCTGTCTGTCGCATTCAGTATAGGTCGGAAAAATCTCCTTTAAGGCAAGATTTTTTGCCTCTCTGATCAGAAGGTCAAACATTTTACGGTTAAAATCGCTGTATTTATCTGTTTTCAGGAATTGTTCAACCTGGAATTGTTCATAAAGAACAAAATCAATGTCTCTCTGGTCGGTAAGTCTGGGGGCCATAATACACCTCTTCATATAAGGTTATAAGGTAAGTAATATTTACTTATCAGTTTTCATTCTGTCAAGAAAAAAATAATCACTGATCCTTTTTGTGAACACTGTTCAATTCCAACATATACATATCCATAAAACAGCTATAAACCAGCTATAGCAGGCCTGTCAGGGATGGGGCATTGAATTTTATGTTTTCTCCTTGATTTTATTAAATTTTTCAGGCTAATATTGTTTTTTTCATACAAAAGCATTAACTGAATTAATTATTTCAGCCAGATGCTGATTAAGATAGATTTAGACTTAGGAGGAAGTAATGGCAAAAATCGTTGCTCGTGAGGAAATGGCTCAGGGAACCATTATTCTTAACGAAATTGAAGCGCCAAGAATATCACGCAAGGCAAAACCAGGCCAGTTCGTGATACTGCAGGCAGATGAAAAAGGAGAACGTATCCCCCTGACAATGGCAGATACAGATCCTGAAAAGGGAACCATAACAATTATATATATGGTTATTGGAAAATCCACCTCAAGGTTCAGGGATCTTGAGGTGGGAGATGAATATTTCGCACTGATAGGCCCACTTGGCAAACCGACCCACATTGAAAAAACCGGCAAGGTTGTATGCGTTGGCGGCGGCACAGGAATTGCCGTGCTCCACCCCATCACCCGTGCACTGAAAGCAGCCGGCAATGATGTTACAACCATACTGGGAGCAAGATCATATGATCTTCTCATCATGGAAGAAAAAATGAGGGCAGCATCCCATCAGTTTCATATCTGCACAGATGACGGCTCAAAGGGACATCATGGATTTGTCACAGATGTGTTAAAGGATGTACTTGAAAAGGAAGATATCAGCCTTGTTGTTGCAATAGGCCCTATTCCCATGATGAAATTCTGCAGCATGATCACAAAGGAAAAAAATGTAAAAACACTTGTAAGCCTTAATCCGATCATGGTCGACGGAACCGGCATGTGCGGATGCTGCCGTGTTTCAATAGGCGACAAAACAAAATTTGCATGTGTTGACGGGCCTGAATTTGATGCACATAAAGTTGATTTTGACGAGCTTGGCAAACGCCTGGCATCCTATCTTGATGACGAAAAGATAAGCCTTGAGGCATATGAACAATCAAAAGCAAAATAAGACAAGACAATCACGGTTGTATATACGGAGGAAGTAATGGCAGAAACCAGACCTAAAAAAATAAAGGTGCCGCGGGCAAAAATGCCTGAGCAGGATCCTGATGTCCGCAGGCGTAATTTTGATGAAGTTCCCCTGGGACTTACCCCTGAAATGGCAATGAAAGAAGCATCAAGGTGCCTTCAGTGCAAAAAGCCTTCATGCATGGAAGGCTGCCCTGTCTCAGTCAAGATACCGGAATTCATAAAACTGATTGCAGATGGTGATTTTTCAGGAGCTGCAAAAAAACTGTGGGAAAGAAATGCTCTTCCTGCTGTATGCGGACGGGTATGTCCACAGGAATCTCAATGCGAGGGAAGCTGCATTCTCGGCAAAAAAGGCGAGCCTGTTGCCATTGGCTATCTTGAAAAATTTGCAGCAGATTATGAACGCAAGAACGGATCAGGTGAAACTCCGGTTATTCCTGAAAAAACCGGTAAAAAAGTGGCAGTAATAGGATCAGGCCCGTCAGGGCTTACCGTTGCAGGCGACCTTCTTCTCAAGGGCCATGATGTAACAATTTTTGAAGCATTTCACAAACCGGGCGGAGTTCTTGTTTACGGCATCCCTGAATTCAGGCTTCCAAAGGAAATTGTTGCAGCAGAGGTTGCAAACCTTGAAAAAATGGGCGCAGACATACAGTGCAACACAGTTGTGGGCGCATCTGTCACCATTGACGAGCTCTTTGACGAAGGATATGATGCCGTGTACATAGGAGTGGGGGCTGGACTTCCAAGATTCATGAACCTTCCGGGTGAAAACCTGATCGGCATTTACTCTGCCAATGAATACCTGACACGCACAAATCTCATGAAAGGATATCTTTTCCCTGAATATGACACACCCATTGCAAGGGGCAAGAATGTGGTTGTCCTTGGCGCAGGCAATGTTGCAATGGATGCTGCAAGAACCGCAATGAGGCTTGGAGCTGATTCAGTAAAGGTTGTTTACAGAAGATCCCGCGAAGAAATGCCTGCAAGGGCTGAAGAGCTTCACCATGCTGAAGAGGAAAAAATAGAATTTGTACTTCTTACCAATCCGGTCCAGTTCTTTGGCGATGAAAACGGGCGCCTGACAGGCATGGAATGCCTTAAAATGGAACTTGGCGAGCCCGATGCCTCAGGCAGAAGAAGACCCATACCCATTAAAGGTTCAGAGTTTACGATAGACTGTGATCTTGTTGTTGTATCAGTGGGATCCAATGCCAACCCGCTTCTTACAAATTCCACTCCAGACATTGCCCTTACAGAATGGGGGAATATAGTTGGAGATCCTGTAACAGGCAAGACTTCAAAAAAAGGAGTCTGGGCAGGCGGAGATATTGTAACAGGAATGGCAACTGTTATCCTTGCCATGGGAGCAGGAAGAGCTGCTGCAAACTCAATTCACGAATACCTGACCCTGGGCTGGTAATCTGCTGATGATGTATATACTGCGGAAGCACATGCACTTTCACGGGCTTCCGCAGTATCTGTAAAATATTTTATTGCTTGATAAAAACCTTGTGGTCCACAAGGGACAGGGCATGAATATGGCCCTTTACAAATTTTTGTTCCCCGAAAATGGAAACCAGACGGATACCGTCCTCATCAGGTTCCACCTTGTCAACAGCCTCCATTAACAATTTTTCACCATCTTTTTCAATCAGATATGCATTTGCTTCACACATAGCAGGTCACTCCTATTTATTATGATAAAAAGCACAGATGTCTGTCCAGTAATTCATCAACAAGCTGGGGCAGAGGCAGCCCGCTCACCCCGACTATTTCCAGGTTTTCCTGGGACAGGGGCAGAAGTATTTTTTTTGCATCTGCCGTGCATACGGCTTCAGCCATTGCAGGAGTTACCTCTCCCATCATTGCCTGCGGCATGATTATCCCCACGGGCCCTATGATGATATCTGCCTTTTTAACCGTCTGGACAACGGCATTGGGCCCTGATGCACCTCTGTTTGCCCTTGCCTTGAGCATCTGAGCCGTGGCAATGGCATTGGTGCCCAGAGCCAGTACCTCAACGCTTTCCTCAAAACGGGCCTTGAGTTTCTTGATGATGGTGGAACCGATTCCACCGCCCTGGCCATCTATGACACAGATTTTTTTTCTGTTATCCATAATGTTTGTCTGCCTTTTCAAGTCTGCACCTTTTCCGGTGCAACAAGGTGCATGACCGCATCAAATACAGAATCTTCAACCTGTTTTAAGCTGCGGTTTCCGTCAATAATAATAATTTTCTCATCATGTTTCAATATCTCAAATGCTTTGAAATAATTGGCCCTTACCGCTTCCAGAATATCCTTTTTCTCATACATGTCAAAGCTGGTGCGGTTCGCCATGATCCTGTCAAAACACACTTCAGGCTCAACATCAATAAATATATTCAGATCCGGCCTTAAAATTTCAGCATTCAAAGAATTTGCCTGGATAACCCATCGCAGATCCATGTGCTGGGCATGATAGGCATATGATGAAAAATAATACCTGTCACACAGAACAATATTGCCCATGGCAAGTTTTCTGCAGATTCCGTTTTTCCTGTCCAGAAGGTGATCAGTTCTGTCTGCGGCAAAAAGAGAAGCAATTGTGCGCTGGTCAGTTTCAATCTGCCCTGCAAGCATTTTGCGTATAAGTTTTCCAACAGGCCCGTCAGAAGGCTCAAATGTTGTATTCACCTCATTGGGCAGAATTTCTGAAAGCCTTGCTGCAATATTTTTGATCTGGGTTGTCTTGCCTGAGCCGTCAATGCCTTCAAAAACAATGAACCAGCCTTTTTTGTCCTTATTCAATTTAAAAATCCCTCTATAATAAGACACCGCCCTCTCTGACGGCCCGGCCTGATTTTATAGCAGTATTCATATTCATTGACAAGGTATTCCATTAAATCCGGGGTATAGCAGTACAGTCATTGTTCCGGGCACCTGTAAAGCTCAGGACTGCCTGCCTTTAGTCCTAAAATAGGTTTCAAGCAGATTTTTCCACTCATTGATAAATTTTCTGTATTCTGAAGATGTAAAACCCTTGATGAATTCATCACCCTTCCTGCTTAAACCTGTATATTCATACCTGAGTTTCACCCTGGTTCTGCAATCATCCAGCTCTGTGCACTGAACAGAGAAACAATATTTTAACTGGCTGACTGATCTCAAACTCTGCCGTATGTCTGACTGTACTCATAATATCTCCTGACACCTATTGCTCTAATGAATTTTATACCAGCCTTTCCAGATCATAATCTTCAGACTTATAACTTGAAATTATGTTTTAGCGTGTAGGCGGTGTATCCTCCGGAAAGATTGTTCAGAAGCAGTCATTCCTGATTTCTAAAAATAAAACAAAAGGATAAACACACCATGAAACAAAATACCGCAGTTGAGATTAAAAAACCAGAAACATTTATTGATGTCCCGTTAACAAGGATATGAAAAATATTTTTCAAAATAAGCTGAGAGTTTTGAGGCAAAGTAAGTCATAACAAAATAGAGTACTCCCACAGCAAAATATATCTCAAACGGCCTGAATGTTCTTGAGTATACCATCTGCCCCATTCTTGTCAGTTCATTTATTGCCAGGACAGAAACAAGAGATGTTTCTTTCAGCTGAGAAGAAAAAGAATTCATAAGGGGAGGAATTGCAATTCTTGCAGCCTGGGGGAAAATAACAAGGTAATATATCTGAAATTTAGACAACCCTATTGAGATACCAGCCTCCTGCTGCCCTTGTTCAACTGATGAAATTGCACTCCTTATTATTTCTGAAATATAGGCTCCGCCACATAGACCTATACCACAACAGGCAGCAGTCATATTCCTGATATTCAGTCCAACAGCAGGAAGAGCATAGTATATAAAGAAAAGCTGAATAAGAAGAGGAACACCTCTGAATATTTCCACATAAATATTCAGTATTCTTTTAAAAATACCTGATCCTGATCTTATTGTTCCTGTTAAAATCCCCAGAACAAGTGCAATCAGATAAGATATGACAGTTATTACAAGGGTTATTTTTGCCCCGGCTATCAGTTCAGGCATTGAATCAATTATTATATTAAAGTGAAAACCGTCCATTCTCGGCGTGATATATGAGTTAATAAAATCCTGCAGATTTCAGGCATGGACAGGGTTTTAATTTTTTATTGCCAGCCATTTATTGTAGATTTTTTTGTATGTGCCATCCTTTTTTATTTCTTCAAGGGCTGTATTTATTTTTTGTGTAAACGAATCTGCACCTTTTGGGAGAACCATTACTATCTCACTGGAACGAAGAGGTTTCCCTGTTATTATTAAAGAAGGCTCTTTTCTGATCTGCAGGACAGCATATGCATATCCACATACAACAGCATCAATTCTTTTATATTTAAGATCAAGAATAGCTTCGGTGGTATAGTTGTATTTTCTTACATTTTTAAAAAAAACAGGAAGGTCATCAACAGTTTTTTCACTGCTTGTTGCCATTTGAACTCCAGTTATTTTATTTTTAAGATCTTTAAGCTCTTTTATATCTTTTTCATCTTTTCTTACGAGGATAACTTCACTTAAATCAAGATAGGGCTCACTGAAGTTTACATTTTTCTTTCTGGCTGTTGATTTACTTATACAACTGATAAGAATATCATAATCTCCTTTGCCCATTCCTGCAACAAGCCCCTGCCATTCTCCATCCGTGAATTTAACATTAATCCCCATTTTTTCAGCAAGGGCCTTACCAAGATCAACATCAAAACCTATAAATTTACCGGACTTCATTTTTGATTCAAAAGGGGGGTATTGGGCACAGAACCCAACAGTCATTTCTCCTTTTTTGTAAATTTCAGTCCATGAGTCATTGTCTTGTGAAAAGCATGGGTTTGAAAAGTAGAAAAACAATGAGATTGTGATTAATGCCAAAAAAAAATTTTTCATTTATTCTGCCTCTATTTTTGAAGGATTGTTTTCATTTATTGCCATAAACTTTAAATTTATCTTTTTTTCTGAAAGAAGTTTTTTAAACTCTTCCATAAAAATTCCGCTTTCATTCATATATTCTATTTTCCCAAAAAATTTTTCTCCGGGAGCCATAACTCCTCCGGAAAACCCAAAGGGTGTAAGAGATACTCCACAGCTGGGACTTCCATTCACACCTATTACACCCTTAATTTCATAATCTGCTTTTATAAATGTATCTATCTGATCAAGATAGGGGTTCAGCAATGTCCTGCAGTGCAATCTGTATGATGGATGGTCGTACTGATTCTTTGACATCCCCCATCTGTCCATACCAAGGTAAGTTGATTCCGGGCATGGGAGCTGAATTAATCCTATACCGTTCTCCATAAAATTTTCAATCAGTTCAGTTAGTATTCCTTTGTATTTTGCCAAAGGTCTAACTTTGGCATTTGAATTTAAAATACAATGAGAAAGCACAATTATTTTTTTATTTCGGTTCATTATTCTCCTTTTCCCAACGGTTTAAGCGCCGTAAAAATTTCATATTTAATTCTTTTTTACAAATTGTTATTTCTGATCAGACCGGGGAATAATATAGAAAAAATTTATTGAAGTTCCTTCTAACAGGCAACAAATTTTATGAGATGCATGTTTTGCTTGACAGTATTTTAAAAAGCGTTCTAGAATATAAAGTTAAAGAAAAAATTCTGAATCAGTCTTCACAGGGAATTATATCTGCGAGATCCTTCGGGGAGGAAATGATGTTCACCAAAAAATATCTTAAAACCAGGCCGATATGCAAAGTGCATTTCAAGGTATTGAAAAAAAATATAGGTCAGGCTGAATCCGTTAAAATCATCGGTGAATTCAATGACTGGAACCTTGAAGCGCCAACTGCCATGAAAAAACTTAAAAGTGGTGATTTTTCCTGTACAATTGACCTTGCATCGGGCAGGGATTACCAGTTCAGATATCTTGTTGACGGCAAAAAATGGATAAACGATGAAAATGCCGACACTTATCTTCCATCTCCTTTTCCGGGAATTGATAATTCGGTGATAACCATTTAAGGAAAATACAATGCATGATGTTATTATTGTGGGCGGCGGGCCTGCAGGGCTTTTTGCGGCCTATTATCTCAAGGAATTTTCAAGCCTTGATGTTCTGCTCATTGAAAAGGGAAAATCTCCCTTAAAAAGAAAATGTCCCAACCACAACCTTCAGAAATGTACCCAATGCAGCCCATGCAACATACTTGCAGGAATAGGCGGAGCAGGTCTTTATTCTGACGGGAAACTCAATTTTATCCCCCGCCTTGGAAAAACAGACCTTACACAGTTCATGTCCATGGAATCTGCCATGGACCTGATAGATGAAACAGAAAAAATATTCACTGAATTCAAAATGGACGGCCCTGTATTTCCCACTGATATGGATCAGGCAAGACAGATCAGAAAAGAAGCAAAAAAATTCGGGATCGACCTGCTTTTAATAAAACAGAAGCATCTTGGATCAGACAACCTGCCAGGATATATATCGCAGATGGCAGATTATGTTAAATCAAAGGGCCTTGAAATCAAAACTGAAGAAGAAGTCACCGACATAATGGAGCAGGATGGAAAGGCCACAGGAGTTATTACAGACAGGGGCAGGTACAGGGCAGACAATATTATTCTGGCTCCAGGAAGAATAGGAGCAAACTGGATGGCCACCGTGGCTCACAAGCATGGAATAAAACTGTCCCAGAGAGGAATTGAGGTCGGGGTCAGGGTTGAGGTTCACAATGACATAATGGATGATCTGTGCAATATTATCTATGATCCCACATTTTTCATACAGACTCCGACATATGATGACCAGACAAGGACATTCTGCACAAACCAGGGCGGATTCATATCCCTTGAGAACTACAAGGATTTTGTATGCGTCAACGGACATGCATATTCAGACAGAAAATCCTCCAACACCAATTTTGCCTTTCTTTCCAAAGTTGTTCTGACAGAGCCTGTAACAGACAATCAGGCATATGGAGAATCAATTGGAAAACTTGCAACAATCATAGGGGGCGGCAAGCCCATTCTCCAGCGTTTCGGAGACCTGAAAAGAGGACGCAGATCAACCTGGCACAGGATCCGCAAGGGCTATATTGAGCCCACAATGACAAATGTTGTGTGCGGAGACATTGCCATGGCACTGCCTGAAAGAATCCTGACTAACCTGATTGAGGGTCTTGAATGCCTCAACCTTGCCGTACCGGGTGTGTCAAACGATGAAACCCTGCTCTATGCACCTGAAATCAAATTTTTTGCAACCCAGGTGGAAACAAACAATTATCTTGAGACATCAATAAAAGGCATGTATGTGGCCGGAGACGGGCCGGGAGTTGCAGGCAATATTGTATCTGCCGCAGCAACAGGGCTCATACCTGCCAGGCGCATAATTGAACTTTCAGGCAAAAATAAATAAACAGGTCCATCAGGGTTCATCAGGAAAATATGTGGCACAGGCATCATCTGATTCCCATGCCATGACCTTTGAAACCCGTATGTCCCTGCCAAGCCCCTGCTGTTCCAGAAGTGACTGTACCCTTTGTGCAATATAAATGGCTATGCGTTCTGAAGTGGGCTGAATATTGTCAAATATTTCAAGTTCGTTTAAGAATCTGTGATCAAGGTCGCCTTCAACAACCTGTCTGACAGCTTTTTTAATATTACCGAAATCCACCAGTACACCGGCAGGATTCAGTTTTTCACCTGCCACGCACACTTCCACATGCCAGTTATGTCCATGCAGATTTTCACATTTCTGCCCCACCATGGTCAATTGATGGGCACCTGCAAAACGGGTCTTCACCTTGAGTTCGAACATGGGCGTATCCTTAAAATATTTTAAAAACTCTTAAAAAGGTTTTTCAGTCTGTTTGAAATCTTGTTTGAATCAAGTTTATCAAACTGTTTCAACAATTCAACCTGTTTCTGGCTGAGTCTTGTGGGAGTTTTAATGAGCACCTTGATAATCTGGTCACCCCTGCGCCCTGTTCTCAGGGAGGCAATACCCTCGCCCTTGAGCCTGAACACATCTCCATACTGAGTGCCCTTTGGAATTTTAAGTTTTTCCTCTCCCACAAGGGTCGGCACAATGATCTCATCCCCAAGGGCTGCCTGAACAAATGAAATATCAATGGCACAGATCACATCTGTATTGTCTCTCTGAAAAAATTTATGGGGTTTTACATTGATCACAACATAAAGATCTCCGGCAGATCCTCCCGGTACAGGAGAAGCTTCTCCCTCACCTGAAAGCCTGAGTTTTGAACCTGTATCCACGCCTGCCGGAATTTTCACCTGAACCTTGCGTGTGATCTCGACCCTGCCTGCTCCCCTGCATTTTCTGCACGGATTTGGAATATGGGTGCCGCGGCCCTTGCAGTACGGGCATGTGGTTTTGACCTTGAAAAAACCCTGGCTCTGGATAAACTGGCCTGTGCCATGACAATGGGCACAGGTTTCAGGGCCTGTGCCGGGCTCGCACCCTGAGCCGCCGCATTCAGTGCATGTTTCAAGCTTTGGAATGGAAATGGTTTTTTCCGTTCCAAAGGCAGCTTCCATGAACTCAATTGTCATATTATATCTTAAATCAGACCCTCGCTGTGATCTTCTGCGGCTGCCGCCTGAACCAAACCCGAAAAAATCCTCAAAAATATCACCAAAACTGGAAAAGATATCCTCAAATCCACTTGGCCCTGAGTGTCCTGCCCCTTCAAGGCCCCTGTGTCCGAACTGGTCATATATCTGACGTTTGTTTTCATCACTCAGCACTTCATAGGCTTCAGAAGCTTCCTTGAATTTTTCTTCAGCTTCCTTATTGCCGGGATTCTTATCAGGATGATATTTGATTGCAAGTTTTCTATAGGCCTTTTTCAGCTCCAGGCCTGAAACGTCCCTGGCAACACCAAGGATTTCATAATAATCTCTTTTTTCCGTCATATGGGCCCCAACAGTTCTATTGTATTCTTCTGCTCATTATGGTACTTTCCCAACCTGCCTTGGCAAGTAACTTAAAATAATTCAGAAATTCAGGTTGTCAACGATGAATAAAGAACTTGATTTTGTAAAAGACATGTTCGACAGGATAGCTCCTAAATATGATTTTTTAAACAGGCTTTTAAGCATGGGCCAGGACATTGTATGGAGGACAAATACTATCAGGGCCGCAAACCTTGAAAAGGACAGCCTTATTCTGGATATTGCCTGCGGCACCTGCGACATTGCCCTTGAAGCAAGTGCCGCTCTTAAAGGCAGATGCAGGATCATTGCTGCGGATTTTTCCCGCGGCATGCTGAAGCTTGGCAGAAAAAAACTTGAACAAAAAGAAAACTCAACCATCTGCCTTTTAAATGCAGATGCTCTTGCCCTGCCGGTAAAACCGGGCATGTTTGACGCTGTTTTCATTGCCTTTGGAATAAGAAACATAATGGACAGAAAAAAGGCTCTCAAGCAGTTTTTCCGAGCATTGAAACCGGGCGGGCGCCTTGCTGTGCTGGAGCTTACCACTCCTGAAAAAAAAATTCTGCGTTCCATTTATCTTCTTTATTTTAAAAAAATACTGCCTGCCATAGGGTCTTTTTTTTCAAAGGACAAGTCAGCATATTCATATCTGCCTGAATCTGTACTGAAATTTCCTGAACCTGTAGTATTTTCACATATCATGGAAGAGGCAGGGTTTGAAAAAATAAGATTCAGACAGATGACCTTTGGAATTGTAACACTTTTTGTGGGAATAAAACCCTGATATCAGGTATTGCTAAAATTCCTTTTTCAGTATGGTGGGTTTAAGCCAGTTTTCATCATCCTTTTCAGGGTATCCGATATTATAATGCAGGCCCCGGCTTTCCTTTCTTGCAAGGGCGGATTTTATGATCAGCTCTGCCACCATTGCAAGGTTGCGCAGCTCAATCAGGTCGGAAGTCACCTTGAAATCCCAGTAATATTCATTGATTTCCTCCCTGATATTGATGATTCTTCTCAAAGCCCTCTCAAGGCGCTTGTCTGATCTGACAATGCCCACATAATTCCACATGAGCCGCCTTATTTCATCCCAGTTATGGGAAACCACAATGGCTTCGTCACTGTCTGTGGTTCCGGCTTCATTCCAGGGATCAAGACATGATATTTCATTTTTCATGTCTTCCCTGACAGCTTCAAATTCCTCCACAGAAGCCCTGGATGCTGCATGGGCATAGACAAGTGCCTCAAGAAGGGAATTTGACGCCAGTCTGTTTGCACCATGAAGCCCTGTACATGCTGTTTCTCCCACTGCATACAGACGTTTGACATCTGTTTTTCCGTCCATGTCCGTTGCCACTCCGCCGCACATGTAGTGGGCAGCAGGCACAACCGGTATGGGCTGGGCTGTCATGTCAATTCCGTATTCAAGGCATCTGGCATAAATATTGGGAAACCTGTTTCTGATGAATTCAGGGGATTTATGGGTGATATCCAGAAATACGCAGTCAGCCCCTGTTCTTTTCAGTTCAGTGTCAATGGCCCTTGCAACAACATCACGGCAGGCAAGTTCCCTGTCAGGGGAATATCTGTCCATAAACCTTGTGCCCCGGCTGTCCGTGAGTACGCCGCCCTCACCTCTCACAGCCTCTGAAATCAGAAAATTCTTGGCTTCAGGATGATAAAGGCAGGTGGGATGGAACTGGACAAATTCCAGGTTTGCAACTGAAGCACCTGCCCTGTATGCCATGGCAATGCCGTCCCCTGTGGCAATATCAGGGTTTGAGGTATAAAGATATACCTTGCTTGCGCCTCCGGTTGCAAGAAGGGTGATGCCTGCATAAAATGTCTCTATAGTACCGGTTTTATTGTTCAGAACATAGGCTCCGCAGCATACATCCTCACGGTGGGTCACTCTGACCCCGCTTCTGACACTGCTTGTGAAGGTAATCAGGTTGACGGCAACATGATCTTCCAGAATTGTTATGTTTTTGTTTTTTTCAATATTTTCCACCAGGGTATCTTCTATTTCCCTGCCTGTAAGGTCATGGGCATAGACAATTCTTTTTTCAGAATGGCCTCCTTCCCGGCTGAGTGAAAAATCATAATCACCTTTACCGTCTTTATTGAATCTTGCCCCCTGCCTTACAAGCTCCCTTATCCTTTCAGGCCCGTTTTCAACCACCATTTTAACGACTTCTTCATTGCAAAGCCCATCACCTGAATCAAGGGTGTCCTTTATATGAAGGTCAAAGGAATCTGTCTTGCCGAACACGGCTGCAACTCCGCCCTGTGCCAGGGCAGTATTGGTTTTCTGAACTTTTTTCTTTGTGATTATTGTGACTTTTCCGAAGCGGGATACCTTAAGCGCATAACTTAAGCCTGCAATGCCGCTTCCTATGACCAGAAAATCTGTTTTCTTTATCATAACAGGCTGCTTCTTCTTTTTCTGCGGGAGCTTAAACCGAAAAACACTCCGACTATGAATACTCCGGGCCCGATGAGAAACCACAGTTTGGGCTCATTGTTCAGGTTATCTTCCAATGCCTTTATCTGGGCTTTCTGATCATTATTAAGGGCAAGTATTTTTTTGTATTCTGCATCAAGCTTTAAAAAATCAGCAGATTCCTTCTTAAGCCTGTTGTATTTTTCCTCTATCTGAACCAGGGATGCATTCTTAAGCGTCAGGTCCTTATTGGCCTCCTCAAGATCCTTCAGCCTTTCGGCAAGTTCCTGGTTTTCCTTTTTCAGTTTTTCAACAATAAGTGCATCAGGCACCTTGGGTGTCAGAAAGCGGGACAATACCCAGCCTGTTTTTCCTCCTGATGTTCTGACCTGAGTCCAGTCTTTCTGGTATTCCACGATTTCAAGTTTTGATCCTGATCTGAGCATGGCAACAATCTTATGATCAACACCAGGGCCTGTGCGCATTGTAATCTTGGTGACCCCTGTCACGTAGATATCTTCGGCATGGGAACTAGTGCACAAAAATAAAAACGCCCATAAAGCCAGCAGTAAAAAACAATAATATTTTTTTGCCATTCTATGAATATCTCCTTTATTGCACATGGTTTGTATCATCATTTACCATTGAGCCATGCCAATATCAACATGAAAAATTTTTATGGTTTCATAATTTTGAAAAAAACCATTTCAATCATGACAGCACTTATGTATAAGTTTAGAACAAGATTAAGCGTACCTGGCAGACCAATTGAAAAAACAAGGAGACAAGACTATGACAAACCAGACATGGAAAACCCCTTTTTGGCCGGAAGGAGTGGCAGATACGTGCAAAGATTACAAATGCCCTGTATTTAAATTTCTTGATGATTCTGCCAGGGACTACCCTGATAACATATTCACACAATTCAACGGAGCATCAAAAACATACGCGCAGGTAAAGGATACAGCAGACAGGATAGCCACTTTTCTGGCCCGCAGCGGAATAGAAAAAGGCGACAAGGTTGCCATATTCCTTCCCAATCTTCCCCATTTTCCTGAAATATTGTTCGGGATTCTGAAGGCAGGGGCTGTTGCGGTCAACTGCAACCCTGTATACACCCCGCCTGAGCTCAATCATCAATTAAAGGATTCCCAGGCAAAAATGGTGTTCTGCATGGATCATCCTGAATTTTATCCCAATACGGTCAAAGCCATTGAAAATACCGATGTAAAAACCGTTATTGTCTGTAACATCAAATCCTATCTGCCAAAATTCAAGGCTTTTCTGGGCGGGCTTCTGGGAAAAATACCAAAGGCTGACAAAATCAATCCCGGCCATCTCATGTTTGATGACATAATTGCCCAGACCAGACCGGAACCGCCGACCGTGTCCATAGATCCTGAAAAGGATACTGCTGTAATGCTCTATACAGGAGGCACCACAGGGCTTCCAAAGGGTGCTGAGCTGACCCACACCAATTTTACCTATGATGTTACAGCCATCATAGAATATGCGCGTTTTATACATGAGGAGGGCAAAGGGCCTGAACCTATGAGGCAAGGCGGTTTCCATTCATTTCTGGGAGTTCTGCCCTGGTACCACAGTTTTGGAATCACAGTGGCTCTTCTGACTTCCACCAAACTTGCTGCAAGACTTATATGCATACCTGACCCGCGGGCGGGCAAACCGCCTTTTACAGAAGTGCTAAAGACTGTGCAGAAATACAGGCCAACTTTCATGCCCGCAGTTCCAACCATATTTGTGGCATTCACCAACCACGCCCTGATAGATCAGTATGATCTTTCTTCTCTGATGGGGTGTTTTTCAGGAGGCGCTCCACTGCCGCCTGAAGTATGCAGACAGTTTGAGGACAAAACAGGAGCCATTATCTTTGAAGGATACGGCCTTACTGAAACAGCCCCTGTTGTAAGTGTGAACCCGACCTTCAAGGAAACAAGAAAAATAGGCACAATTGGATTTCCCCTGCCTGAAACAGATGTCAAGATCCTGGATCTTGAAGATCCGTCAAAGGAAATGCCGCGCGGACAAGACGGGGAAGTTGCAGTCTGCGGCCCCCAGGTCATGAAGGGCTACTGGAACAGGTCTGATGCCAATGAAGAAGTTTTTGTCATGATCAACGGCAGACGCTATTTTCTCACAGGCGATATAGGCAATATTGACAAAGACGGGTACATCACCATAACAGACAGAAAAAAGGATATGATAATAGTTGGCGGATTCAATGTCTATCCAAGGGATGTGGAAGATATTCTGTACACCAATCCCAAGATTGAACTGGCTGCTGTTGTGGGGGTTCCTGATCCAAAAAGCGGGGAAAAGGTCAAGGCCTTCATCAAGATAAAACAGGGACAGACAGCCACAAAAGAAGAAATAATGGAATTCTGCAAAAACAACATGGCAGGATACAAACGCCCAAAATTCATTGAATTCAGGGATGAAATTCCTGTATCCAACATAGGCAAGGTTTTAAGAAGGGTCTTAAGGGACGAGGAAGTCAGTAAAGCTCAAGGATAATCCTTACTGCCTGTTCTGCAAGGGCAAGGCCGAACACTCCGGGCACCCACGGAACAGTGCCTATGGGAGGACGGGGCCTGCCGTGACCTGAAAGAGGGTCTGAAAAGTCCTCAGGATCAAACCGGGTTTTATTCAGAGGTTTTTCAATGGAATAGACAGTTGTAATGCCCTTATAGATTCCGCGCCTGTGAAGGCGCCTTCGCACAACCCTGGCCAGGGGACATACACAGGTTTCACTTATGTCCCCTGTTCTTATCATGGAAATATCTGTTCTGCCGCCTGCCCCCATACTGGAAACAACACGGATCTGCATCTTTACGGCAGCAGCAATAAGATTCACCTTTGAATTCAGCCCGTCTATTGCATCAACCACAATATCAGTGTCAGGATCCAGAAGATTTTCAAGGCTGCCGGCATTGACAAAGGAAGAATCAATTTTAAGACTGCAATCAGGATTTATATCCTGAATTCTCTGCTGCGCCAGAGCTGCTTTTTCCTTTCCCACGGTTGAATGCAGTGCATAAATCTGACGGTTGATATTGGTTGCATCAACACGGTCAAAATCAATGAGATGCATATTTCCCACCCCTGTTCTTGCAAGGGCTTCTGCGGCAAACGATCCCACGGCTCCGAGCCCGAAAACAGCCACCCTTGCCCTTTTTATCTTTTCCATGGCAGTTTTGCCCAAAAGCTGCTGTGTTCTTGCAAACTGGTTCATTTATCTATTTTTGCATCTCCTGAAATATCATGAAATACATCAACGGCATTATTATATGCATTTTTAACAAGCTCTGCCATTGGAACCTGTGCCCTGTGTGCTGCTGAACGCGCAATTTCAGGCAGGTTTGAAGGTTCATTAAAAACCCCATGACCTTTTCCGTCCGGCAGTGAAGGATAAATATCAGGGCTGTCTGTTTCAAGCACAAACCGGTTGAAAGAAACTTTTTTAAGGGCATTGATCACCTTTTTTGCTCCGGGCCTTGTCACTGAGCCTGAAAAGGAAATATAAAAACCGTATTTTTCAAACAAAGGAATCATGTCAGCAGAGCCTGAATAGGAATGAATGATTCCGGGGACCTTCAGTCTGCCCGTTTTCTTCAGAATATGAATAAAAGCATCCCATGCCTTTCTTATATGAACATTGATCGGGCGCTCCAGCCTTATGGCAAGGTTCAGATGGTATTCAAACACCTGGATCTGCATCTGTCTTGGTGCACCTGTGTCCGTAAAATCAAGCCCTGTTTCACCGATTCCTGAAGGCCGCGACACAAGATAATTTTCAAGCACCTGTTTCCAGTTTCCAGATGCAGTATGCACAAACCAGGGATGAATCCCGAAGCACGGCAGTATATTGTCATATTGATCTGCAAGCTGAGCTGTCAGTTCAAAATCAGATTCCATGGTTGAACATGAAACCATGAACCTGACCCCTTTTTTTTCAGCCCGGTTCATGATTCCATCAATATCGCCGATTATCCTTGAATCATGCAGATGGCAGTGTGAATCAGCAAATTTCATCATATCAGTTCCATGCTTTTTCTGCACAGGGCAGCACAGGCCTGTGCCACACGCTCTGAAGCAAGCCTGATATCCCATTTTTCCCTGCTGCGCTCTCCTGTGAAATTGGAGCCTGACCTCACCTCGATCATGGGAATGCTGTAAAGCATTGCAACATGAGCGGCAGCAGCCCCCTCCATTGCCTCCATCACAGGGAAAAATGCATTATGCATTTTTTCTGCCTGTTCATATGAGCAAGTGATGGCACTGACCGTGATAAATCTGCCTGAAATAACTGAATTTTCCCCGATTTCAGGCTCAGAGCACAGAATTTTACGGCATGAATCAACCATGGCCTGATCAAATTCATAAATTCCCTGTCTTGTCAAACCATTGTTTTCAATCAGATCAAAGGGAAGAGGATCATGGCAAGTGCTGTCCTCTCTCCTTACACCGGTATGAACATATCTTTCCTGCGCTGCAATGCCGATATCACCCGTACTGCACCCCGCCTGAGTGAAAACTCCGGCTATTCCGGTGTCAAGTATGAGCTTTGGAACCGAATGTTCAAGATAGGCTGTCAATGCGTGTGCAGTGTTGAACACTCCCGGGCCTGAGACAAGAAGGTCAAACACTGTTTTTCCAGCAGTCCCTGAAAAAAGCGTGCACCCTGTCACTGTGGTCTGTTTCCTTTCAGGTGGATATAGATCCAGAAAATATGAAATCTCAGGCAGGGTAGCGCTTAAAATAAGAAAATCAGGATTCATTTATCATGTCTGCAAGGGCAGTCAGGGCCATTGTGTATCCATGATGGCCAAATCCTGTGATCTGGCCTGTCACAATATCGGCAAGCATGGATTTATGGCGGAAAGGTTCACGTTTATATATATTTGACAGATGGATCTCGACTTTGGGACATGACAGCATGACAAGGGCATCCCGCAGGGCCACACTTGTATGGGTAAGAGCACCCGGGTTGATGATCACACCTGCAATGTCCCTTTCATCAAAGGCCTGATGAATCCTGTCGAGTATGGCACCTTCATGATTGGACTGGAAACACTCAAGTTCCAGGCCCATCTGTGAGGCCCTGCGCACAAGTTCATTGTTGATCCGGTCAAGGGTAAGGGAACCGTAAATTTCAGGTTCCCTTTTTCCCAGCATGTTCAGATTGGGCCCATTGATAACAAGTATCTTTTTTGATGATTCATTCATTTTTATTTCAGGATGCCTCAAATCCAAGCTCAAAAGCCTTGAGATTCATGTCAAGAAAAGCTTTCTTGGTCCGTCTTTTGATTGCCTCAATCATATTTTCCTTTGAAAACCCGAGGCTGCCTGTTCTTGTCAAAGCGCCCAGAAGCACTATGTTCACACTCATGGGACTGCCTGCACTGACTGCAAGATCCATGGCGTCAATGGCAACAAGTTCTGCACATTTTGCCTTTATAAGAGTTTTTATGTTCTCCACGTCAGGATAAACTCCCTGACCTATGGAAACGGTAAAGGGAGGAAGTGTTGCCGTATTTGTTATAACCCTGGTATTTTTACTGCATCTGTTGAGTGCCCTCAGAGTTTCGGCAGGTTCAAATCCCAGAAGAATGTCTGCTTCTGCATCTGAAATAATCGAGCTTTGGGCATCCCCGAAAACAATGGCTGATTCCACTACGCCTCCGCGCTGAGCCATCCCATGTATCTCACTCATTCTGACAGGCACATCCGATATCAATGCAGCCTCTCCCAAAACCTTGGATGCCAGAAGATTGCCCTGGCCTCCCACTGCTACCATGATCAGTCTGGTTGTTTCCATTTTATATCATCCCCTTGCTGTCTTAAAATTATTTTTTTAAAGGTATAATGGCATTTTCAGGGCAGATCTGCGCGCATACTGCACACCCCACACAGGTATTTGCATCTATTTGTACCCTGTCATTTTCAATATAAAAAGAAGGGCAGGCAATGGAGTTGATGCAGTCCCTGTGATCCGCGCATCTGTCCGAGACCTTGAATGCGCGCGGTTTGAGCATTTTCATGCTTTTTGCGTACAAAGCGCAGGGTTCCTGGGACAGGATTACTGAAACCCCTTTATATTCAAGGGCCTCCCTGATAATTTCAATGCTTTTTTTCACCTTAAAGGGTTTGATAACGGCAACATGTTCCACTCCGATTGCCCTTACCAGGTTTTCGATATTAACCCTGCCATATCCGTCAAGACCGAATCTTTCCATGTCAGTGGCAGGATGGGGCTGATGCCCTGTCATGGCTGTAATGCCGTTTTCAAGGATCACAAGGGTAAAATTATGTCTGTTGAATACAGCATTTACAAGGCCTGTGATTCCTGAATGAAAAAAAGTGGAATCCCCCACAAATGATACTACCTTCTGATCGGTTGCCCTGCCGAATCCGCATGAAGTGCTTACAGAAGAGCCCATGCAGATGACAAAATCACCCATGCTCAGCGGAGGCAGAAAGCCCAGGGTATAGCAGCCTATATCATTGGGACAGATAATATCCATATCCTTTGCAGCCTGCTTGATCTCATAGAAAGTTGCCCTGTGTGAACATCCTGAACACAGGTTGGGCGGCCTCATGGGGATTTCAGGAACATCAGAGGTATCCAGTTTTTCCACAGGAGTATAATCCACACCAAAATATGAAGCAATCTTCTCCCTTACCATGGCAGGATCATATTCATAAAGAAGTGAAAAAAGCTCTGGAGACTTGCCTTTGACAGGGATTGTTATTCCCTCTTCCTGGGCAAATGCTTTTACAGCTTCCTCCATAAACGGCTGGCCTTCTTCTATTACAAGCACCCTGTCACAGCTTTTCAAAAAATCCTTGACTGTTTTTTCAGGCATGGGGTTTGAAAACCCGATGCGCAGAATTTTTGTACTGTCTTCAATGCCAAGGTCCTTTACTGCATCAAGGGCATATGGGAAGCTGACTCCATTGGCAATAATTCCCCATTTCCCGGATCCTGTGACAGAATTGAACTCGCAATTTTCTGCAATGGCCTCTGCCCTGTCCATTTTCTCAAGCACTTTTGCATGAAGCTGCCTTGACACGGCAGGAACGGTAACACATCTTGACGGCTCACGTTCAAATCTGCCGCGGGTTTTGGCAGATTTTATTTCGCCAAAGGTTACAAAGGCATTGGAATGATTTATCCTTGTGGTTGTCCTGAAAAGCACAGGCTGCTTAAGCTTCTCGGAAAGCTCAAATGCATATTTTATCATTTCCTTGGCCTCGGGTACAGATGAAGGCTCAAGCATGGGAAGGTTGCCGAATTTGGCATAATACCTGTTGTCCTGCTCGTTCTGGCTGGAAAACATGGATGGATCATCAGCAGTAAGTATGACCATTCCTGCTGTCACACCCACGTATGCAAGTGTCATCAAGGGGTCTGCCGCAACATTCAGCCCCACATGTTTCATCATGCAGAATGTTCTTATGCCTGAATTTGCAGCAGCCGCAGCCACTTCCAGAGCCACTTTTTCATTGGTGCTGTATTCAAAATAAAAATCAGTCTCCTGTGACATCTGAAAAAGGTT
>CAYOYY010000026.1:40328-40658 GCA_964408295.1 uncultured Desulfobacula sp.
TGCCAGGATAGGTAGTGGCAAATCCGATCCCAGCCTCCACAGCGCCTCTTGCAATGGCTTCATTTCCCAGGAGCATTATTTTCTCACCAGGGCTGTTATTCAATAATTTATGCATTTGGTCTCCTTGAATTTGAGGGTGGTCACAAATATTATGAATACAATTTTTCCGCATCCTCAAGGGAAGCGGCATATCCTTTGAATCCTTCCGCATCTTCACATGAATTTATGGATGTTGATGCAAAAAAACCTTCCACCATGCTCTTTTCACCATGCCTGATCAGAGCCATGAACAATACAGGGACAAGGCTTATGCCTGCCTTTCCGGTTTTA
>CAYOYY010000027.1:0-40536 GCA_964408295.1 uncultured Desulfobacula sp.
TATTGCAGGTCTTGTTCTGTTTGCACTGGGTCTTGGACTGTGCATAACTGTCATAATATATTTTCATCTCAATTCAGTCATGAGATCGGAGATAAGCCAGCGTTCCAGGCTGGTGCTTGCCCTTTCAAATGCTGTCCAGGATTATGTCAAAACCCAGCTGAGGCCGGAAATGTTCAAGGTTCTGCCCAACGGCAGATTTGTCCTTAAGGCAATGTCCTCGTCCTATATTTCCAGACAGATCATGGCAGGTCTCAACACAAGGGATGCGCGCAGATATTATTACAGACGGGTCTCAATACGGCCCAGAAATCCTGACTCTGCTCCAAACACATTTGAAACAGGCCTCATTCAGATGTTTGACCGCAACAAAAAAATAAAAACCTGGGAAGATGACACCCTTGTTGGCACAAAGAGATATCATCTTATTGCAAGACCTGTAACATTCACGGAATCATGCATGCAATGCCATGGCAAACCGGAAGATGCCCCTTCCGAACTTATCCGAATCTATGGCAGAACAAATGGTTTTTTTTACCGGCCAGGCCAGGTGGGCGGCGTGGTTGTGGCAGGGTTCCCCGTTGATACAATCAAGGGGCCTGTCATGGATGTCACCCTGAATTATCTGGGATTATACCTGCTTGGCATCATGCTTTTTGCAGGTCTTATAAGCCTTTTCTTTGACAGACTTGTAATGAAAAACCTGCATGAACTCACTCATATATTTAAAAATTGTTTTTCAGGAACCCAGGAGCAGGAAATCATCAACAGCCTTAGCCGCAAAGATGAAATCGAAGGGCTTATCGAAGGAGTGGGAGAGCTTGCACAATGCCTGGCACAGACAAGAAACAAACTGGAGGATTATGCCCAGAACCTTGAAAAAAGAGTTGAGGAAAGAACAAGAAAACTGAACACTGAGGCTGAAAAGCATCTCTCAGACGTAAGGCTGTTTGTGGATATGCTTGCAGGGTTCACAAGCCTTGAAAATGCAGGTCAGCTCATACCGGCAGTGCTTGAAAGTGTTGGCAGGCGTTTTGATGCATGGCAGGTTGTATACCATTGCACTGCTGTTTCAGACAATTTCTATGTATGGAAGCATGACAGAGACATGATACAGATAAACCCGCACATAAGGCAGCTTTTATGGAAAGATGAAGTAATGTTTGAAAGAAAAAGCCTTCATATTCCCATAAAATCACCTGACACACACTGGGGTATTCTGTGTATTTCATGGGAATCCCCTCCTGACCCCGGAGAATTTGACCCGGTTGTGCTTCTTGCGCTTGGTCAGCAGATGGCAATCCTGATTGAAAACATAAAGGCATTTTCAGACATAAGGCTCCAGAATGACACATTGCAGTCAATCTTTGAGGGGATATCAGACCCTTTGCTGCTGATTGACTCGGACGGGCATATCATCATTGCCAACGAAGCAGGAAAACGCCTTCTTGCAGGACCCACAAACCAGAACCGGGAGGAAAATCTCAAAAAATTTCTATACAGAAGATCCCTGTCCGACGGCACATGCGATATCCTGGATCAGGTAATAAAACTGAAAAAACCTCTTGCCAAGGAAATCAGAACATCTGACAACCGCTATTTTGCCATTGACCTGTATCCTCTCCCGTGCCGCGAACGCTCAAACTTAAGAATAGTTGTATACACACGGGAAATAACCATGGAAAAGCAGATGAAGGAAAAAATGCAGCAGACAGAACGTTTGAGCGCCATAGGCAAGATGGCTGCCGGCATAGCCCATGAAATCAACAACCCCCTGGGAGTGATTCAATGCTATGCAGATCTGGTAAAAGATGCTGTGGATGACAAAAAAGTTCACAGGGACATAGAGGTAATTTCAAAACATACAAGATCTGTTCAGAAGGTAATCCAGAACCTGCTTGATCTTGCAAGGCCCAAACAGGTTATTACGGGAAAATGCAGTTTAAATGAAGTGGTTGCAAACGAGCTTGAAGTGTTCAGAACCCAGGGGGCATCAAAAAATATTGCAGTATCAGCAGACCTTGCCGAAAATCTGCCGGACATAAAATGTGACGCAGCAATACTTGAGCAGATTCTTACCAATCTGTGGCTGAATGCCTTTGATTCCATCGGAGAAAAAGGCAGCGGCTCCATTCATATTGCCACCGCCCTTTCCCCGGACGGAAGGGTTGTCCTGTCCATGGAAGATGACGGGCCAGGTATTCCGGACGATATAATTGCCCATATATTTGACCCCTTCTATACAACAAAGGAAGTGGGCAAAGGCACTGGCTTAGGCCTTTCTGTCATATACGGGTTTGTCAGTGAACTTGGTGGGGAAATCAATGTTAAAAGTAATGACATAACAAGGTTTGATATTTCGTTTCCTGCCGCCTGACATGAAATGAACCGGAGCATGCAATAATGAAAAAGGATTTTTCCATACTGGTTGTTGATGATGACAAGGACTTTTTAAAAGGCATTATAAGAAGCCTTGAAAACCGGTTCAGCACAATGAATATTCTGGGAGCCTCGTCAGGCGATCAGGCACTGGGGTTTTTCAGAACCCATGAGATAGGAATCATGCTGTCTGATCTTCGCATGCCCGGCATCTCAGGCCATGAACTCATGGAAAAAGGTCTTGCCATCAACCCTGACCTGCGCGTGATAATGATAACAGGATACGGCACCATTGAAAACGCTGTTGATGCACTGAAAACAGGTGCATGGGATTTTATCACCAAACCTGTTGAAAGAAACGCGCTTTACCACACAGTGGAAAAAGCCCTGGACCATTACAGCCTTGCCAGGGAAAATCTGCGGCTCCAGGAAATCATACAGGATCTGAGCGCAGAATGGACAGACCGTTGGGAAAGCAAGGCCATGAAGCAGTTGCTGGAACAGATCACAGCCATTGCTGTAACCGATTATACCGTGCTTGTAACAGGTGAATCAGGAAGCGGAAAAGAATACATAGCAAAGCTTATTCACAGATTGTCAAAAAGAAAAAAAGCCTCCTGCTATACGCTGAACTGTCCGGCCATACCGGAACAGCTCCTTGAAAGCGAGCTGTTCGGTCATGTCAAGGGGGCTTTTACAGGGGCTCAAAGAGACCGTGAAGGTTTCTTCATGGCAGCTGACAAAGGCACCCTGATACTGGATGAAATAGGAGATATAAGCCTTTCAATCCAGGTAAAACTGCTGAAATTTCTTCAGGACAAGGAAATCAAACCTGTGGGAAGCAGTACTTCAAAAACTTCTGATGTAAGAATCATTGCTCTTACAAACCAGGATCTTGAACAGAAAATTGCCGATGGAAGTTTCAGGCATGACCTTTTTTACCGCCTCAATGTTCTATGCGTGAAAGTTCCGCCATTAAGGGAAAGAAAGGAAGATATCCCGCTGCTTGTAAGAAAATTCATACTTGAAACCTGCCAGGAACTTGATATGGAACCCATCAATATTGATCCTGCTGCCTTAAGCATCCTTAGCCGGAGAAACTGGCCCGGCAATGTAAGGGAACTGCTCAATTATGTACGCAGGCTTGTTGTATTTTCCAGCGGCAAGTGTATCACGGCTTCCCTCATTCATCTTGTGGAGGGAAAATCAGATACGCAGATCATTCCTGAGACCAGGGGCCTGCCCCTTTACAGGGATGCAAAAAAGGAGGTTCTGGATCTTTTTGCAAAAAACTATCTGACCCAGTTATTTGAACAGACAAGGGGCAATATTTCCAGGGTATCAAGAATGAGCGGCCTTGAAAGGGCATCGATCCAGAAAATCATCAAACGA
Source organism: uncultured Desulfobacula sp. (assembly GCA_964408295.1). Taxonomy (GTDB): domain Bacteria; phylum Desulfobacterota; class Desulfobacteria; order Desulfobacterales; family Desulfobacteraceae; genus Desulfobacula. Next base: position 3,769 of record CAYOYY010000027.1, read on the forward strand.
CTTAATATTGATATATCAAAATTCAGAACATAAAATCAGGATTTTGAAGAAGAAGGCCTGTTGGGTCTGCGTTTTGGGCGAAAATTTCTGGATTTTGAGCTGAATTTTTTCTTCCTGTATCCAGGGGAGGGCCTGCGTCTTTTTATGGTAAACTCAGGCAGGTCTGCTTCAAGTACCTTAGAAGGATACTGACAATGTATCTTATATCCCAGCACCTTTTCAATCTCAGGGATGAAAAAGGAGCTGGTTTCATCTGCAAAACTGATTGAAGTTCCACTGGCTCCTGCCCTTCCTGTTCTGCCTATCCTGTGGATATAGTGCTCAGGCTCATGTGGAAGATCAAAATTGATGACATGGCTTATATCCTTGATATGAATACCCCTGGCTGCCACATCAGTTGCCACGAGAATATTGATTCTGCCGTTTTTAAAATTTTCCAGCACCCTGAATCTTTTATCCTGGGATACATCTCCTGAAAGCACACCGCATTTGAGTTTCAGAGCCTGAAATTTTGCTGCCAGATCTCTTGCCGTATCCTTTCTGTTCACAAACAAAAGAACCCGTGTCAGGTTCTCAGCCATTATCAGATTATAAACATGCTTGAATTTATCCTTTTCCGTTGAGATATAGACAAGCTGACGGATATTATCAGATGCAGTCTGTTCAGGATCTATTTCTATGCGCACAGCATCCTTTGCAGACCAGCTCTCAGCAAGCCTCAGCACATCATCTGTAAGGGTTGCGGAAAAAAACAGGGTCTGCCTTTTATCCTTGTGCGCAGTTTTGTATATAATCCTTCTCACGTCCGGGATAAAGCCCATATCAAGCATACGGTCAGCTTCATCAATAACAGCAATCTCAACACGGGAAGGATTTATAAGGCCTTTTTCCATGAAATCTATGAAACGCCCCGGAGTTGCAGCAATCACATCAACTGGTCTGTCTTTCAGCAGATTCTGCTGGCGTTTATAGGCGGTTCCGCCAAAAACAGCAACAATTCTCAGGTTCGTGTATTTTGCAAGAGCCTTAAAATCCTTTTCAATCTGATGAACAAGCTCCCTTGTGGGCGCAAGTATCAGCGCTCTTGGATAATGTATGCGCTTTTTAACAGGTTTTGCCAGAAATGCGGCAATAATGGTGATAATGAAGCTTGCGCTCTTGCCGGTTCCTGTCTGGGCCTTTGCAGTTGCATCCTTTCCCTTCAGAGTATGAGGCAGCATTTTTGCCTGAACAGGAGTGCAGTATCTGAAACCAAGATCAGCCACAGCATGCATTATGTTCAAAGGCAGTCCAAGGTCATGGAACCGTGTCTGCCCCTCGGCAGGCTCAACTCTGAAATCATCAAGTGACCATTTTTTCTTTTTTTTTCGTGCAGGGGGCCCCTGCCTGTGGCGCGGTGCAGATCTGCGCTCAGTTTCATGTGAACGGGGCGGGTGTTCTGTTTTCCTGATACCGGGAACTGCCACAGACTGATTCCGGGGTTTTTTCCTGGAAAAAAGATTTTTTAAGAATGAAAAAAAATGTTTCAAACGCCTGATTCTTTAATGTCTAAAAAATTAACTGCCTGTCTGTTCTCAAAGGGTTTTAACAGACAGGCAGTGGTTTGTGAAGTAAAAAAACAAAAAAGTGTCACCCGCCGGCAACAAGGGGCAGAAGTCTGATCTGTGCCCCGTCCGGCACATGGGTGGTCTCAAAATCAGGGCTTGAGACAAGCCTGCCGTTCATGCGGACAACAGCACAGAACTCTTCTTCTAGATCTGCAAGCAGGCTGGCAATGGTCATATGATCAGACCAGGGCAGTTTTCTGCCGTCAACTTCTATCATGGAATCTATTTGACACCGTTTTTCTTCAGTACTTCCAGAACTTCAGGGAAATCAATTCCCAGGCGTCTGACAGTTTCAAGTGTGGGAATACCATTGCTGGTCCATCCCCTGCGCTCATATACAGCGTCTTTTAAGCGTTCATACTGCTCTTCGCGGTTCTTTCTCAAAGCAGCAACTTTTTCTTCCGTGGTCATTGAATCAATATCCATGCCGTATTTCTCTTTAAGCTGAGTATCATAACGGTCCTGGCGTGATTTGTATTCTTCAACTGTAACAGGCCCCATTGCCCTGTATGGAAGAGTATCATGCTCCCTTGTTCCAAAGCCCATCTTGAGATTAAAAATCCTCTGGAAATTATAAACAGCCTCACTCATGAATATGAGATCTTCAGGACTTGTTTTCCTTCCTGTTACAGCAGAAAAGAAATCTGCATACCATCCCACATGCTTGGGCACCTTGGCAGGTTCAGGATTGTTCTTATTGTCTTCAGGAACAATATCATTCCATGGAAGCTTGCACAGCCCGCACAGCCCGAACCATGTTCTGAACATGGGGAACCAGTGAAGGGCTTCTGCCTTGTTTTCAAATGTGGGCATGAAATTATGAACCATATCAAGAAAAATCAGCCATGCTTCATCATGCTGCGGGCCTTTGAGGGCAAGTCCGTATCCGCCCTGCTGTGCCAGAGATTCTTTGGTGATATACTCGGAAAATTCAAGCCCTTTGGACTCCATTCCTATATCCTGCATAAATTTTGGATCAGCTCCGAAATCCTTTGCAAACACAGCCTTCATCTGCCTGATTCCCTTGCCGACAATGGCGCCGAATCCTTTGCCCTGTGCCATCTGATGAATGATTTCAAGGGCGCTTGAGCGGTTGCCGAAACTTATGTCCATCCCGCCTGTATGTTCTGTTGTGATAAGACCGTTCTCAAAACATTCCATGACAAATCCAATGGAGGTTCCAACTGAAATTGTGTCAAGGCCATAGGCATCGCAGTAAAAATTGATTTCAAGTATGGTATGGGCATCAAAGATACCCAGGTTTGAGCCGCATCCTGCAACTGTTTCATATTCAGGCCCGTCAACAAAAACCTTTTTACCCCTGTACGGCCCGGTAAAGGGTGAAAAGTCCTTTACTCCGTGTGCACAGGCAACAGCACAACCTTTCCAGCATCCGTCAAAACCCTTGTGAAAGATATGCTCATAGACTTCCTCGCCTATCACCCTGCTTTCAGAATGTGAGCCAAACTTGAAATTATGGACAGGCAGGCAGTCATGATCATTCATTATGGGAACAAGATGTGTGGTTCCCACAAGAGCCATTCTGTTCTGTTTGGGATCAAGCTCATGAATTTCCTTTGCATGGGCTTTGGTAACTTTTTTCAGAGCATCCAGGTCAGCCGGCATATTGGATTTCATGGACACAGCTCCGCACCTTGCCACAAGAGCCTTGATCTTTTTGTCCGCAAAAACGGTGCCGATTCCGCCGCGGCCTGCCTGTTTATATCTCACACATTTGCGGCCTGCATCAAACCAGGAAAAATTAAGGCACCCGAAAAAAGTATTTTCAGCACCAGGCCCTGCCGTAACCACAGACACATTACCCGGTTTTTCAGAATCAAAATACATGGTCAGGGCATCAGATAATTCATATGCATCACAGAGCAGTTCCTCTGCCTCAAATATTTTTATTGTATTTTCAATTCCGTCAATCAGAATCACAGTATCTTTTTTGGCCTTTCCATCAAGCTGTATGACATCAAATCCGGAAAATTTCTTATAAGGCCCGAAATACCCGCCCACGTTTGAATCAATGGGAGCGCCTGTCAGAGGAGAAATTGATGTTACAATGCTCTTGCCCCCGCCAGGATATCCCGGAGTACCGCCCAGAGGGCCTGACGAAATACAGATAGCATTTTCAGGGTCATTCCATTTTGTATCACCTGAAACAGCATTCCACATAAACCACAGGTCATATCCCTTGCCGCCGATAAATTTATTTTTTATCTTTTCCTCGATCGGGGAGATAATAATATCAGACGCATCAAGATTAATCCTCAGCAGTTGATCTGTATACCCTTTACTGATGGCAGGTTTTTCATAGTCAAGGGTTTTAGTTTCCCTAAGAGTTATCTGACCCATTTTCAATGACTCCTCAAATAAAATATTTTAAAAATCCATAAATAAAAAAATATATCATATTTACCGGCCAAGGTACATACTCTAATGGCTGTTTAACAAAAAATAAAATGGTTAAACCATTAATTATTATAACAATACCATGAAGTCAACCCAAAACCCCAGAACTGTTAAACAGGTATTATTTCACTGCGGGCTGCTTTTTCGCTGATATGCGGATTCCTTTCCCAGAAGATGATAATATTCACCTTTCAGGGCTGCAAGCTCGCTGTGCGAACCCTGTTCCCGTATGATGCCGTCACGCAGAACAATGATTGAATCGCAGTTTCTTATTGTGGACAGCCTGTGGGCAATTATTATGGACAGCCTGCCTTTCATCAGGTTTTTCAAGGCTTCATGGACCATGGCTTCAGACCGGGAATCCATATACGAGGTAGCCTCATCAAAAATAATAAGGTCAGGGTCAAATGCAAATGCCCTTGCAATGCATACAAGCTGTTTTTCCCCGCTGGACAGCGGACTTCCACCCTGTTCAATAATGGTATCAAGACCGGAAAATTTTTCAGACAGAAACCTGCAGTTTGCATCTTCCAGAGCCTTTTCAAGCCATGAATCTCTGCATTTTTTATACGGGGGCATGATATTTTCACGCACTGTTCCTGAAAACAGAAGAGAATCCTGCATGACAAGAGCTGTCCTGGCCCTGATATCCTTAATATTTATGGATGCCTGATCAATACCATTGAACATGATCCTGCCTCTGTCAGGAGAATAAAACCCTGTAATCAGATTGACAATGGATGTCTTGCCGGATCCTGTTCTGCCCACTATGCCTGTGGAGCTGCCTTTTTTCATATGAAATGAAACATCTTCAAGCACATGCTGATTTTTAGCATATGAAAACCAGACATGATCAAATTCAAGTTCATGAATTGTGCCAATATGGTTTCTGTGTTCTGCTGTCCGCTGGTCTGCCGGCTTTTCATCAAACACATCAATAATCCGCTCTGCTGATGCAAGGGCGTTCTGCAAAAGATTGAATTTTTCAGACAATTCTCTCAGGGGCCTGAAAAAAAGTTTCATATAGCTTAAAAATGCCACAAGCTCACCCAGGGTCATGTTATAGCGCACAACATCAAAACTGCCTGCCCATATGATCAGTGCCACACTTACAACGCCGAGAAATCCTATAAAAGGCATGAATATGGAAAACATTCTGATCTGAAACAGGCTTGCCCTGAAAAGGGAAAAATTCAATTGCTCAAATCTTTTGACAAATCTCTGCCTGCTTGAGGTTGTCTGAATTATCCTGATGCCGCTCACAGCTTCTGCAAGGCTGTGATTGATCTGTGCCATTTTTTTGCGTATGGTTCTGAAACTTGTTCTCAGAACCCTTGAAAACACAATAACACTTATGACAATTAAAGGCACAAGCCCGGACAGGAACCAGCCAAGCCTTGTATCAATTAAGAACAGGATCACAAGCACCCCTGCCATCAGGACAATATCCCTGAATATGAAAATAAGAACGCTTGTGAACATCTCATTCATGTTTTCAACATCGCCTGCAACCCTGGAAACCATCCTTCCGCTGGAATTTTTATCATAAAAAGCAACAGGCAGTGCCGTCATATGGGAAAACAGCCTGCAACGCAGGTCAAGAATAATTTTCTGGCCTGTATATTCCATGAAAAGGCTCTGGACAAAATCAACCACAAACAATGACAGGATAAAACATGCAAATACAATGGAAAAAACCCTGAATGATTCGATTTCAATCCCAAAAATACTGGTATGACCGCCTGAGCCTGCAAGAACAAACCCGTCAAAGGCCTTTTGCGTGAAAACAGGCAGGGCAAGTTCAAAAAAAGTGACTGCAAATACAAGCAGGGTTGTAATCAAAAGCATGGCGCTGTAAGGCCGGATAAAAGGCCACAATTTTCCGGCAAGCCCTGTGTTTATTGAAATCTCCCTTTCTCCTGCGGCAAATTCAGAGCTCATAATTCTCCTCAAACTGCTGGACACGCAGGGCATCGCGATAAAATCCGTCCATCTTGGCAAGATGTTCATGAGTGCCTGAGTGCACTATTGTACCCCTTTCCATTATATGAATCATGTCGCAGGCTGCCAGAGCTGCAATCCTGTGAGAAATGATTATCCATGTTGTGCTGCGGTTCATTGCACTTATGCCTGAAATTATTGCTGAAGCGGTTTTTGTATCCACCTGGCTTATGGGATCATCCAGTATTATAACGGGTTTTTCCTGAATCAGGGTGCGTGCAAGTGCGATCCTCTGTTTCTGACCTCCTGAAAGGGTCACTCCCCTTTCTCCCACAATTGTGTCCAGGCCCATGGGCATCTTTTCAATGGTTTGTTCAAGGCAGCAGATTTTAAGGATGGATTCAAGTTTTTTCATGTCAATCTCACTGCCCATGCCAATGTTATCCATAATGGTTCCTGAAAAAAGAAAAGGCTCCTGCGGCATGAGTGCGATATTCTGCCTTAAAAAATCAAGATCAAAATCTCTGATATCCCTGCCGCTGAAAAGAATTCTGCCCTGATCCGTGTCATAAAGCCTTGGAATAAGGTTTACAAGGCTTGTCTTGCCTGAACCGGGCGGCCCGCTTATGCCGATGCATGCCCCTTCAGGTATGTCAAGACAGATATCAGACAGGACAAAAGTTTTCTGTTCATGGGCGAACCAGACATTCTCAAACCTGATATTTCTGACTGCTTCAATGAAATCAATCCCATTTTCAGGAGACCTGACCAGAGGCTCTGTCTCAAGAAGCTGATTGACTCTTTCAAGTGAAGCCATTCCACGCTGAAACAGGTTGGTCATCCATCCAATGGCAATAACAGGCCATGCAAGTATTGCAAGGTATTGGATAAAAGCTGCAAGCTCGCCCGGACTTATTATTTTTTTCATTGCAAGAAAGCCTCCATACACCACAATCACAAGGGTGGACAGATTAAAGAAAAAGCCAAGCAAAGGTTTGAGCAATGCAGTTACAACTGCCCGTTTCAGGTTTTTTTTGAAATAGTCGTATGCAGAATCTGCAACCTTGCGGTTAATGAATTTTTCAAAATTGAAAACCTTTAGAATGCGTATGCCAAAAAAATTTTCCCGTACAAGCTCGGTCATTTCTGAATATGATTTCTGTGCTTTTTCATGCAGGGCATACATTTTTCTGCCCAGTATTCTTGTAGTGATGACAAGAAAAGGCATTGGTATCATGGAGACAAGGGTCAGCTCAGGATGGGTAAAAAGCATGATGGCAAGGGTGGAGCCGCCAAGCAGAATCGTGTCCACCATGGCAATGAGACCGAATCCAAAGGCCATGCGTATATGATTGATGTCACTTGTGGCCCTTGCCATGATATCACCTGTTCTGATCCTGTCAAAACAGGCCATGTCAAGGGACATTACCCTGTTGAAAATTTCATCGCGTATTCCCCTTTCAACATCCCTTGCACTGCCCATTAAAAGATTGCGCCAGCAATAACGCAGCACTGCCATGCCAAGGCCCAGAAAAATTATAAAAACACACTGACGGGCCACAGCAGCAGGATTGGACATGGACATGTCAAGTGCATCAACAGCAGCTTTGATAATCTGTGGAATGACAAGCTGAGCCACGTCCACAAGCACCATGCACAGGATTCCTGCAAGTATCTTATAGATATTTTTTTTAAAATATGGATATATGAGCTTCAAAATATTTCAGAATCGTCCAAGAATTGTATTCCATACACCATCAGGGCATCTTCGTTCCATTATCATGGCTTTGCTGTCCTCAAGCTTTTTAAGAATCTTCTTGGCTTCTGAATTCAGAAGCCCGGACAGGATAAACCATTTTTTAGTTCTGAAAAATGGATCTTCAACTATATGACGCATTATATCATAATGTATGTTTGCCACAACAAGGTCACAGGCAATGGACAAAACCTGTTCCCCCCTTGCCTGAAATGCCACCACCCTGTTTTCAAGCCTGTTCAGCTTTATATTGTTACAGGCAGTTTTAACAGCAAGGAAATTGAAATCACAGGCCATAACCTTTTTGCAGCCCAGCACGGCAGCGCCCATGGACAGAAGCCCGGTTCCGGTACCTATATCAAGAACAGAATTTATTTCATATTTTGTACACAGCCTGTGCACAAGACAAAGGCAGTCTTCTGTGGTCTGATGCCTGCCTGTTCCAAAGACAACACCCGGATCAAGCACAATTTTTTTCATGCCCCTGTCAAGGGAATCAGGCTCATTCCAGGGAGGGAAAATGCACAGATTTTCCACATAATAGGGTTCTATTGCGTCACCATGCCATTGCTCTCCTGTCATTTCAAACCTGTCAACCAGGTTTACATCCGGATTGGCATCAAGAATGTGTTCAAGCGCATCATCAGCAGCACAGGAAAAAAACAGAAAACACATGTCTTCTTCCACCCATGTACCAAGAAAAGATTCATGGGCCTGCAATGCCCTGTCCTGTGCAGGAACAGCATCAAGATAGTAAATATAAAGATTTTCATAGGGATTGTTCATTGTTTTTCTTTTTTAAGCCCCGGTCACAGCATGGATTCAATACCATGAATCCTCTGCAAAAAAAATTTAAGTTTGACATTCAACAGAATATGAAAAATAATCTTTTTTTATCCAAAATACAACAAAGAGCTGTTTTTCAATGAAATTCAATGAAATAACCATTCTGTTCGAATCTAAAGACAATACTATTGCAGAGGAACTTGTCTGTAATATTTTTTTTTCATTCTCCCTCAAGGGTGTTGTCTGCAATGTGCCCATACCTGAACCTGATGAAGGTTTCGGCACTGACACGCTGGCTCAGCCTGAAACCTGTTCTGTGACAGGATATCTTCCCTTGCTTGATTCCTCTGATATCATCATTGAAAAAATAAAAAAAAAGGCTTCTGAACTTTCTGAATATGGAATTAAGACAAGAATCAGAATACGCCCTGTTGATGAAGAAGACTGGGCAGAGGCATGGAAACAATACTTTGAGGTCACAAGAATCACTGACAAGCTGGTTGTAAAACCTTTATGGAAAGAATATACGCCGGGAAAAAATGAAATTGTAATCCACATTGATCCTGGCATGGCATTTGGCACAGGAACCCATCCCACAACTGCCATGTGCCTTGAACTCATTGAATCCAATCTTGCCGCAGGAGATGATTTTCTTGACATAGGCACAGGTTCAGGCATTTTAATGATTGCAGCTGCAAAACTTGGGGCCGGCCGCATGACAGGAATAGACACTGATGAACTGGCCGTTCAAGTGGCAGGCAGAAATCTTGAAATCAATAAAATAAACCCTGAAACATACGAGCTTGAATGCGCAGGTATTGAAGCCACCGGGATCAGGCCGTTCAAGCTTATTGCAGCCAATATAATTGCAGGCGTCATCATACAGATCCTGCCCATGATTGCGCAGAGAATGACAGAAGAATCCACTGCCATACTTTCAGGTATACTTAAAGAACAGGAAGATGAAATAAAAAAAGCTCTTGAATCCTGCTGCCTTGGCATAACACAGACAATATGCAGGGAAGAATGGATAAGCTTTGCCGTTAAAAAAAGGAATTGAATAAAATGATAGATTTTAAGCCTTCTGATATATATGAAAAAATTACAACCATTGATTCCCATACAGCAGGAGAGCCCTTCAGGGTCATAACATCCGGTGTGCCATCTCCTGAGGGAGCCACCATACTTGAAAAAAGAAAATATGCAGAGCAGCACCTGGATAATTTCAGAAAAATTCTCATGTTTGAACCAAGGGGGCACGCTGACATGTACGGATGCTTTATCACGGAACCTGTGACTGAAACTGCTGATTTCGGGGTTCTGTTCATACACAATGAGGGCTTTTCAACCATGTGCGGCCATGGAATAATTGCAGTCACGACCATTGCCGTGGAAACAGGTATGGTCAGCCCGGACACAACAGGCGGCATAATCCGCATTGACACTCCTGCCGGCCTTGTCACTGCCATGCCTGAAATAAAAAATAAAATGGTAAAATCAGTATCCTTTGAAAATGTGGCATCATTTGCCCCTGACCTGAACGCGCAGGTCAGGGTGCCGGAACTTGGAACAATTACATATGACCTTGGATTCGGAGGAGCTTTCTATGCTTTTGTCAATGCAGAAGACCTGGGCCTGTCATGTAGTCCTGAATATTTTTCCAGGCTCATTGACTGCGGAAGACGTATAAAGAATGCCATAATGAATTCAAGAAAAATAATCCATCCCTTTGAACCTGACCTTGGTTTCCTGTACGGCACCATATTTGTGGACAGGCCTGAAAACAGCAATGTGCATTCAAGGCACTGCTGCATATTTGCAGACGGCGAAGTGGACAGAAGCCCCACAGGAACAGGAGTAAGCGCAAGGCTTGCTGTTCTGAATGCAAAAAATCAGCTTGAACCTGAAACCTGCATTAACATTGCAAGTATCATTGGCACAGAATTTAAGGGAAAAATAAAGAAGAAAACACGGTTTGGCGGATATGAGGCTGTTATTCCGGAAGTTACAGGCAGCGCATATATTACAGGAATTCATCAGTTTCTGGTGCATCCTGATGATCCCCTGTCAAAAGGATTTATACTCAGGTAACGCAAGTTCATGGCCGGATATTTCAGATATAATATTTCACACACAGATGATGGGCCTGTCCTGCATCTTGAAGGGGATCTCAATACAGCCACTGTCCCTGATGCATGGCACAGCCTCATAAAACAGTTTCCTGCACAGGCATCAGGATCATCCATTATTGACCTTGAAAAAATCAGGGCCATGGATATGGCAGGAGCAAGCTTTATCTGTCATCTTGAAACCAGGATGAAAACCGCAGAAAACCGGCCTGTAACCATTTCAGGGCTTAAACCGGATCACTCGTCCCTGATCGGTCTTGCCAGAAAAACAAGGCAGCATAATATTCAGGACAGAAAATCAAGACAGAAACTGTCCTGTGTGGAAAAACAGGGCATGCGCCTGTGGCAGGCAATGGAAGAGGCAAAACAGTTCATCTCATATACAGGAGAAATTTTTCTTGCCCTTGTCAGAAGTCTTATTCATCCTTCAGGCATACGATGGCAGGACGTATTTCATACGGCAGAACAGGCCGGTGTAAATGCGCTTCCCATCATAGTTTTGATAAGTTTCATAGTGGGGCTTGTCATGGCATTTCAGGCTGCCATTCCCATGAAAATGTTCGGCACTGAGCTTTATGTTGCAGACCTTATCGGAATTTCAATGGTAAGGGAGCTTGGGCCGTTGATGACCGCCATTGTGCTTGCAGGCAGGTCGGCTTCAGCATTTGCAGCTGAAATAGGCACCATGAGAATCAATGAGGAAATAGATGCCCTGAATGTCATGGGCCTTGATCCTGTACGTTTTCTTATTGTGCCGAGAATGATTGCCTCAACATTCACAACTCCTCTGCTTGCCGTGTTTGCCAATCTTGCAGGAATTCTCGGCGGAGCGCTTGTAATCATATCCATGGGCTATCCTGTAATCGCATATTACACTCATGTGGCCTCATTTGTGGGGGTGGGTGATTTTGCAGGCGGGCTTATCAAATGTTTTGTTTTTGGAATTCTCATTGCAGGAGCCGGGTGTATCAGAGGGTATCAGACAGGAAGCGGGCCTTCTGCCGTGGGAACTGCCACCACAAAAGCTGTTGTGACAGGAATAATTCTCATTGTGGTGTTTGACGGAATTTTTTCCATTATCTATTATTACCTGGGAGTATGAAGACATCAGAACCGTCATAGAAATAAAAAACCTTACTGCCGGATATGACAATTATACTGTGCTTGAAAACGTCAGTTTCAAGGTGTATCAGGGAGAAATTTTTGTCATCCTGGGAGGCTCGGGATGCGGCAAAAGCACTCTTTTAAAACATATGACAGGGCTTGTCCCCCCTGTTTCAGGAAAAATTGCAATCCTTGATGAGGATCTGACCCAGGCATCAGGCAGAAAAAGAACAGATATACTCAAACAGATAGGAGTTGCTTTTCAAAGTGGTGCTCTTTTTGGTTCAATGACCGTGCTGGAAAATATAAGCCTTCCTCTCTGCGAATTTACCGGGCTTGATCCTTCAGTGATAAGGGACATTGCCCTTATGAAGCTTGCACAGGTCGGGCTTGAGGCTTCTGCCTTTCTCATGCCTGCGGAACTGTCAGGCGGCATGAAAAAAAGAGCTGCCCTTGCCAGAGCCATGGCCCTTGACCCTGCCATTATTTTTCTGGATGAGCCCTCAGCCGGGCTTGATCCTGTCACCAGCGCAGAACTGGATATGCTGATAAAGGAGCTTGCATCAGGGCTCGGCATAACATTTGTGATTGTAACCCATGAGCTTGCCAGTATAAATGCAATCTCAGACCGGGTTATCATGCTGGAAAAAAATGCAAAGACAATCATTGCCCGGGGCACTGCGGAACAGATGAAAAATGACCCTGGCAATCCATATGCATATAATTTTTTTAACAGAATAATTGATAAAGGTGAAAAATGAGCCAGAAACCTGATTTTTTCAAACTGGGCCTGTTTGTCATCATTGCCTTTGGCCTTGGTGCCGCTTTTCTGATCGTTTTCGGGGCAGGCAGGTTTTTTCACAGGGAAATTCTTGCAGAAACCTGCTTCAATGAATCCGTGCAGGGGCTCAGCACAGGCTCAGAAGTCAAATACAAGGGCATTAAGATCGGGACAGTAAAATCCATTACAAGTGCTGCAAGGGTTTACCATGTGCAATCCGATTATGTGCTTGTGGTGATTGCGCTGGAAGACGGCATCTGTCTGGGCCAGACAGGCAAATCCACTGAGCAGCGCGTTCACAGGGCAATAGAGAACGGACTTGTGGTTCAGCTTGCTTTCAAGGGGCTGACAGGTTCTGCTTATCTTGAAACAGATTATCTGCCCCAGAATACCGGAGATCAGCCTGTATTGTCATGGAAACCCCGCAACATCTATATCCCGTCACGCCGGAGCAATATGAAACAATTCGGGGATTCCGTGAACCAGATTCTTGACAATCTTGCTGCTATCAATCTTCAGGCCATGACAAAAGATATTGCATCCCTTTTAAAGACGCTTAACCATAAGGCAGAATCCTTTGATATAGGAAAAATATCAAAGCTTACTGCATCCCTGCTTGAAGAACTTAAAAAAACAGACATAAAAATCAATTCAATACTTGAATCTCCGGGAGCTGTTAAACTTGCAGATGATGCCAGGGCATCATTTAAAGGCATCAGGACAATTATTGATGCATCAGGCACTCCCCTGATAAATGCCATTAAAGATTTTCAGCAGGCAGCCCGGAAAACCGGCGCCCTTGCTTCGGGAATTGAAAACCTGACATGGCTGAATGCTGACAGGATAAAAAATATTCTGGAAAACCTTGAAACAACCTCTGAGAACCTGAAACAATTAAGCCAGGACATAAGGCGTTATCCCGGAAGACTGCTGTTTGAAAAACCACCTGAAAAAATATCCGTGGAAAAACAAAAATGAGACAAAAACAGAACACCATCATCCTGATATGCATTGCAGCCGTTCTTATATCCATGTTTTCAGGATGCACTGAAGCAAAAAAAATCACCCTTGAAAAAAAATTTTTTGATCTTGATGTCCAACCTGCGCCCCAATACAATAACCACTTTGATGCAGGCAGCTCTCTTCTTGTAAAACAATTTTCCATCAGCCCGGAATATGATTCATGTTCATTTGTTTACAGGATAAAAACAAATCAGCTCAGGCAGGATTATTATAATGAGTTCATACGCTGCCCTTCCGTCCTGATAAGCAAAAAAACTGCAAAGGCCCTGTGGTCATCGCCATATTTCAGATCTGTTCCAGGCGTCATGGAAAACAATATTGATCTGCGCCTGTCCGGCAGGATAACTGCGCTTTACGCAGACCTGCGTAACAGAAAATCTCCTGAAGCGGTTATTGCAATTCATATGATTCTGGAAAGAAAAAATACAAAGGGTTTCTGTCCTCTGATGAGCCGCACCTATACCCGTAAAATACCCATGGATTCCCCTGACCCATCCAGGCTTGCAGCAGCATGGTCAAAAGGGCTTTCAGAAATTATCACGGAATTTATCAGAAATTATTCAGATCTGCATTCCCGGGACTGCGGGTAATTTTAAGTTTTCTCATCCTTGAAGCAAAGGTGGAACGGTTTATGCCTGCATCTTTTGCAGCCCAGGTTATATTCCAGTTATTGCGTTTCAGAAGTACCCTGACATATTTTTTTTCAAGATCAGGCCAGGTCATGGCGCCGAGCATATTCTCAAACTGACCGGAACAGTCGCCTGATGAAGCAGGATGTGCACAATAGGGTTCAAGTCCCTGATCACGTTCTGTGACATGCACAGGAAGGTCTACCGGCTCTATGTATTCATCTTCGGTTGTGACCATGAGATAGCGGATCAGGTTTTCAAGTTCCCTGATATTGCCCGGCCATGGATAGGATACCAGAACCTGCATGGCCCTGTGGGAAATTTTCTTTTCAGGCATGTCAAGCTTAAGTGCTTCCTTTTCAAGAAAATGCCTGATCAGAAGGGGAATATCCTCACGCCTTTCCCTTAAAGGCGGCAGATGCACAGGCAGGACAGACAGCCTGTAGAACAGATCCTGCCTGAAGCGGTTTTCGGCAATCATCTGCTTGATATCCTTGTTCGTGGCTGCAATTATCCTGACATCAATCACCTTTGACCTTGTTTCTCCAAGCGGTTTGATCTCATTTTTCTGCAGTATGCGCAAAAGACTTGCCTGTATGCTCATTGGCATGTCTCCTATTTCATCCAGAAAAACAGTTCCTCCGTCTGCTGCCTCAAAAAGCCCTGTCCTGTCAGAAACAGCTCCTGTAAATGCCCCTTTTTTATAACCGAACAATTCGCTTTCAAGCAGGGTTTCAGGAATTGCACTGCAGTTCTGCACCAGAAACGGCTTGTTTCTTCTTTCACTTGAATTATGAATGCGTTCGGCAACAAGCTCCTTGCCTGTACCGCTTTCTCCTGTGATAAGAACATGGAATCCTGTTTTTGCATAACTTTTCACAAGATCAAGGCATCTGCGGAAACCATGGCTCTGACCTATCATGCCTGTCCCTGTTTCTGCCTGCTTAAGTGCAGTTCTGAGGCTCAGGGCTTTTTTCTTTTCCTTGGAATATAAAATGGCATTGCTAAGAGCAATGGAACAGATATCAACCAGGTTCTGAAGCTGTTCCAGATAGGCCCTGTCCAGGTTAAGGCTGGTTTTACCCCTTGCAGTATCAATAACCTGCACAGCGCCATAAACCTGCCTGTCACGGAAAAAAAGAGGGAAACACAGTATCATGCTGCTTTTCACTGCAATATGGTCTTCAACCTCTTTGCAATGCCGCCTGTCACTTTTTGTCTCAGCCACTGTCATTTTTTTGTTTTCAATCACCCAGCCCACAATGCTTGGCTGGTTTATATCCAGGCTGACTCCCTTTATGCGTTCGCTTTCAGCTCCTGCAGCTTCCACACAGACATAGGCATTATTCTTTCTTATCCAGATTGAACCTCTTCTGACGTTCTGAATCTTGAGCAGAGAATTGAGAAATTTTTTCTGTAATGCTTCCAGATTAAGTTCTTTGAAGAGTTCAAGACCGGCACGATTCATTGGCTCTCCTGTCATAGTTAAATATAATAATTTTCATGAAATACAACTAATTTGCATGAAATACAACCACATAGGCATAAAACCATATCAATAAACCATATCAGAGCTTCAATATATATAATAATTTCAATGAGATCAAATGGTATTTTTAATTGTGGCATAAAAAATGAATTAATGAATATTCAGAAGTGTGTAAAATTTCAGACTCAGATAAAATCAGGAGTTATAAATGCAGTTCAAAGTACTTGTTGACAGTCTTGATACAGCCAGGTTCATCTGTCCTGAATGCAGCACAGAAAAGACAATGCAGCTTTCAGGATACAGGATAAAACCAGGGCCCAACAAGGTTAAATGCAGATGCAGATGCGGATATGAATATATTGCTGTACTGGAACAGCAGCCTGAGCCGATACATCACACCCAGCTTCTGGGAACCTTTGCCACAGATGACGATAAAATAAAATGCAGCGGCAAAATGATAGTGAAAAAACTCAATTCCAGAGGCCTTATGCTTAAAACCAACATAACCCACAAAATTCCGCCCGGCATCAGACTTGTGCTTGAATTTGTGCTGGATGATGTAAAACAGTCCATTGTAACAAAACAGGTTGTGGTCACGGCAAAAAAAGACAAACACCTGAGTGCAAAATTTCTGTCAGACAGACATGATGACAATCTTGGTCCCTACCTTGCCCTTAACCGGGTATAGCAGGAGGAACCCGGCAACGTCACAGGCTGCACAGAACAGTGCAGCCTGTGACGTGCTACATCAGGGAATACGGGTCAACATCGGCAGTCATGCTGACACCGGCCAAAGGTGTTGATCCAGGATCATCCATCATGGATTTAACAAGAACATTCAACAAGGAAGAAAAAGGGCTTTTTAAAAGAATCAGCCATCTGAACCGGGCTGAGATACGCTGAATGGATGCCTCAACAGGCCCCATGATATCCATTTTTCCTAAAAATTTTTTATCTGCCTTAACCATGGAATTTAAAATACCGGCAAGCCTGAGCGCATATTCTTTCACCCTGTCAGGATCGGTGCCTGAAATTTTAAGCTGAATCATTCTGGAAAACGGAGGATATTTCAATGCTTTTCTGAAAGGCAGCTCTTTATGGAAAAAACCTGGAAAATCCTGTTTTCCCGCCATTTCAATAATAAAATGGTCAGGATTATAAGTCTGCATTATCACCTTTCCAGGCATGTCTGCCCTGCCTGCCCTGCCTGCAACCTGGGCCAGCACCTGAAAAGTGCGTTCCCCTGCCCTGAAATCAGGCAGGCTCAAGGAAAGATCTGCACATACAATACCCACAAGAATAATCCCGGGAAAATCATGGCCCTTTGCAAGCATCTGTGTTCCCACTATTATGTCCACATTATGGTTCCTGATATTTTTAAGCAGGCCCAGCATCGCCCCTTTCCTGGATGTGGTATCCTGGTCCATCCTTGCCACCCTTGCATCAGGAAACAGGGATTTCATGATCTTTTCCACCTTTTCAGTTCCAAATCCAAAAGGTTTTGTTTTTCCTTTTTTGCAGGAAGGGCACGTGACAGGAGCAGACCTTTTAAATCCGCACAGATGACACCTGAATTCATTGTCTGATCTGTGAAAAGTCATTGTTACATCACAATACTCACATAAAAGCATACTGCCGCATGAAACACACACGGCAGAAGAAGCAAACCCCCTTCTGTTCAGAAAGATCAATGCCTGTTTACCCCTGTCAAGACAGGCACGTACAGCCCTGTAAAGTTCAGGGGTGATAATTTTCGCATCAGGCCTTTCATCCCTGTATTTTTTAAGGTCAACAATATCAATTTCAGGCAAAGGATATTTATTTACTCTTTTTTCAAGTTTCAGCAGCCTGAACCTGCCTGAAACAGCATTGTAATACGACTGCACAGAAGGGGTTGCCGAGCCCAGCACCACAGGACAATGATTCATTTTTGCCCTGACAACTGCAAGATCCCTTGCATTATACCTAAGCCCTGTTTCCTGTTTGTAGGAAGCATCATGTTCCTCATCAACAATGATAATCCCTATTTTATCAAGGGGAGCAAAAAGTGCAGACCTTGCCCCTATAACTATGGCAGCCCTGCCAAGGGCAATCTGCCTCCACTGATCATAAAGCTGCCCCTTTGTAAGACCGGAATGAATGACAGCGACCCTGTTTCCAAACCTTGCCCTGAAGCGTCTTTCAGTCTGGGAAATCAGGGAAATCTCAGGCACAAGCACAAGGGCGGTTTTTCCACTGTCAACAGCATCTTTTACAAGGCGCATATAGACTTCAGTCTTGCCGGATCCTGTAACCCCGAACAAAAGAAAGGGCACAAAACCTCTGCCAGCCTCATTCTGGACCTGCGCAACAGCCTCTTTTTGTTCCTGTGTAAGCTCAGGTGCTATGTCAGGTTCCACAGGATCACCAAAAGGATCCCGGAAAACACGGCGCAGAACAATTTTAACAAGCCCTGCCTTTTCAAGAGGCTTTACAAGGACCGGCGCAGTGGGCAGATATGTTTTCAGGGCTGTAAGGGAAATCTCTTTTTTTTCCTGCACAATGGAAAGAAGCTTTGTCCTTTTTTTTGACATTCTAAGACCGGTTTCATTTCCAGTGCCAGGAAGTATGAATTTTTCCTTTTTTACAACAGGGCCGCCCTTTTTCATTACAGATGAAATTCTGATCAGCCCCTTTGATTCCATTTTCCTGACAAGGGCATTGATGCCGGGAATACCGGATTTCTGTCTCAGATATTTCAAGGAACAGGGCTCGCGCTCTGCCGCAAGCTCAATGACCTGCGCCTCACCCGGCCCAAGGCCCTGATCCTGAATTTTTTTTCTGCCAGACTCTGTTACAAAGACACATGACACATCATGAGTGTCAAGACCTGCAGGCAGAGCCGCCTTTATGACATCTCCGGGCGGATGAATATAATAGTCTGCAATCCATTGAAAAAACGGTATCTCAGATTCAGGAAACATGGGATAATCATCAAGTATATCCAGTATGTTTTTCACTGCAAACTTACCGCAATGTTTCTGACCTGAAACTATGTATCCTGTGACACGTCTTTTACCGAACGGAACCAGCACGCGCATGCCGGGACAGCAGGCAGCTCTCAGGTGATCCGGGACGGCATAGGTATACCAGTGCATCACAGGCAGACATACTGCAACTTTTATATAAGGCTCCTCAATCATCTGATCCATTGTGCACAAAACAAAAATTAATTCAACAAAGTATTTGCAGTGCAATTTAAAAACCAGTTTAATTTGCTTGACTCATTTCAATGATTCTAATAGTTTCCTATTGAATTTTACCGGAATCAAATATCATTTACGAGGAGGAAAAATGACTATATTTGTGGAGGATCATCCTCTTATCAAACATAAACTCGGCCTGATGCGCCAGAAGGACATCAGCACAAAGGATTTCAGGAATCTTGCCTCTGAGGTGGCACGGCTTTTGACCTATGAAGCCACAAAGGATCTTGCAACTGAAAAAAAAATAATTGAGGGATGGGCAGGCAAGGTTGAAATAGAAAAAATCAAGGGCAAGAAAATCACTATTGTCCCGATTCTGAGGGCAGGACTTGGCATGATGGACGGAGTATTTGACCTGATCCCGTCTGCCAAGGTCAGTGTAGTGGGGTTTTACAGAAACGAGGAAACCCTCAAGCCTGTGCAGTATTATGTAAAAACAGCAAGCTCCATGGATCAGCGCATAGCCCTGATACTGGATCCCATGCTTGCCACAGGAGGCACACTCATTGCCACCATTGATCTTCTCAAGGAGGCTGGATGCAGGACAATAAAAGGGCTTTTTCTTGTTGCAGCGCCTGAGGGCATTGCAAAGGTTCAGGAAAAGCATCCTGATGTTGACATATATGTTGCAGGTGTTGATGAATGCCTCAATGATATTGGTTATATACTGCCCGGTCTTGGTGATGCGGGTGACAAAATTTTTGGAACCAAATAAAAAAAGGAAAAAATACAAATGGCAAATTTCAACCCGGATCCCTCTGATTATAATTTCAGGCTGAAAGACTGTTTTCTCGGCGCACAGATGCTGTTTGTCGCATTTGGAGCCCTGGTACTTGTGCCCCTGCTCACAGGACTTGACCCCAATGTTGCATTATTTACAGCAGGGCTTGGAACCCTGATATTTCAGGTGATCACAAGGGGCAAGGTGCCCATATTTCTTGCATCTTCATTTGCATTCATAGCCCCGATCATTTATGGAGTCAAAACATGGGGCATTCCAGGAACGCTTTGCGGCCTTGCTGCGGCAGGAGTTGTGTACATAATCTTAAGTATGCTTATAAGGGTGCAGGGAAGCGATATAATTGAAAAAGTGCTGCCTCCCATAGTAACCGGCCCTGTTATCATGGTCATAGGACTTATTCTTGCGCCTGTGGCTGTTCATATGACCATGGGTAAGACAGGAGACGGATCTGCCGTGCTTTTTCCCCATACCCAGGCCATGACCGTGGGCCTGCTTGCGCTTGCCACAACCGTTCTTGTCTCAATCATGGGCAAAGGCGTATTCAGGCTCATACCCATTCTATGCGGCATTGCCGCAGGATATATTGCAGCCCTGGCATTTGGATTTGTTGATTTTTCCGGAATTGCCAAGGCTCCATGGTTTGAAATTCCTCATTTTGTATTTCCTGAATGGAATCTTCAGGCTGTTCTGTTCATTGTTCCGATTGCCATTGCGCCTGCCATTGAGCATTTCGGGGATATTGTAGCCATAGGCGGAGTCACGGGAAAGGACTATATCAAAGACCCGGGAATTCAGAACACAATGCTGGGAGACGGAATTGCAACCTCTGTTGCATCTTTTCTTGGCGGGCCTCCCAATACAACCTATTCAGAGGTTACAGGCGCTGTCGCCCTTACCAAGGTATTTAACCCGGCAATAATGACCTGGGCTGCAATTGCCGCCATTCTGCTGGCATTTGTGGGAAAGCTTGGAGCAGCACTTCAGACAATACCAGCACCTGTAATGGGCGGCATCATGCTTCTGCTGTTCGGCGCCATAATGGTTGTAGGCCTCAATACTCTGGTAAGATCAGGACAGGATCTCATGGAAGCAAGAAATCTTTCCATAGTTGCCCTGATCCTGATTTTCGGAATAGGTGGAATGAGTTTCTCAGCAGGCCAGTTTGAGCTTCAGGGAATCGGCCTTGCAGGCATACTCGGGGTTGTTCTGAATCTTATACTGCCCAGGGGCAGCAGCAGTCAGACAGAAAGCCAGGATTAATCAAACAGGCTGAACAGAGCCTGGGTTCCTTTATTTTCAAAACCTTTTGCTGCAAGTTTCCCGTACAGGGACAGGGCAAGCTCAAGTCCAGGGGTATAAAGCCCCATCTGTTCCGAGGAACGTGCAGCAATTTTCATGTCTTTTATAAAATGCTTTATATAGAACCCGGGCTCAAAATCCTTTTTAATCATCCTGGGCCCAAGATTGTTCAAAGACCATGACCCTGCTGCACCGCTGCCTATGCTTTTCAACACATTTTCAGGGTCAAGCCCTGCTTTTTCTGCATAGGCAATGGATTCACATACACCCACCATGCCTGCTGCAATGGCAATCTGGTTTGCCATTTTTGTGTGCTGGCCGGCTCCAGGCCCTCCCTGAAACACAATATTTTTGCCCATGACCTCAAAAAGGGGCAAGGCATAAGAAAAGGCTTTTTCATCACCGCCTGCCATTATGGAAAGAGTGGCATTTCTCGCACCCAGATCTCCGCCTGAAACAGGAGCGTCAAGCGCCATTATGCCTGCATTCCGCGCTTCATCATAAATCCGGACAGCAAGTTCCGGGCTCGATGTTGTCATATCAATTACAATATTGCCTGCATCCATATTGGCAAGCAGCCCGTCCTTTCCAAAATAGATCTGTTTTACATCATCGGGAAAGCCCACAATTGTAATCACAGCCTCACATGCCTGTGCCAGCTCCCTGACTGAATTCTCCCATATACATCCCCTGGATATCAGTTCATCAGCAGATGATTTTGTTCTTGTGTACACATGCAGTTCATATCCTGCATCCAGAATATGTCCGGCCATGCTTTTGCCCATGACACCAAGGCCTGCAAACCCTATACATGTTTTTCCGGGTTCAATTTTCATGATAAACCTTCCTTTATATTACCGGCTCTTATATTTGCCTGAGCAGGAAAAGACCTGGGGAAAATCCGTAAATATGCCGTTTGCTCCCATATCCGCAAAGCATGAGAAAATTTCAGGATCATTTATGGTAAAGATATTGATCCTTGCTCCCTGCTGGCTCAAATCCCTTACCATGCCGGTATCCACAGCATCTGCACTGATACTGCATGCATCAAATTCATTGTTTATAAAATCAAAAGACTTTATATCATTGTCCTGCACAAGGGCCTGAATCTCAATTCCAGGGCATTTCTTTCTTATATAAAAAAGCCAGTCATGGTGAAAAGAAGAGATAATCACACGGCCCGGATCAATCTTTGTATTGCGCAAAGCATCAATGGTTCTGTCCGGTATCAGTAAACAGCGCGGGCTGCCGGGGAAATATTTAAGCTCAAGGTTGATTTTCCAGCCTGTTTTTTCAGTGAACAAAAGCCCCTGCTCAAGTGTCGGAACAGCCTCGCCAGCAAATGATGCAGCAGTTTCCGGCCCGACACTGCCGGAAGCAATCTGTGAAAAGGGATCTGTTTTCCCATAGTATGAGCCTGCATCAAGGCTCAGTATCTCCTTTAAGGTAAAATCCGACACCCTGTATGAGCTGCGGCCTGCAAACACAGACTCTGCATCTGAGCACCGCAGCAGGGTCTCATCATGGAAAAGAACAGGATATCCGTCATATGTGATATTGACATCTGTTTCCCATAGATCAGCACCTGTTTCAAAGGCGATTTTGGCAGCAGCAATGGTATTTTCCGGACCCAGGCTTCTTGCCCCTCTGTGCGCAATAACAAGAGGTCCTTCAGCATCGTTCCTGTTTTCTGCTGCGCACATAAGGCTTACCGCTCGTCAATGGGTATATATTCCTGAAGCTTTGTTCCTGTATAGATCTGTCTTGGCCGCGATATCTTCATTTCAGGATCAGCCACATCCTCCTTCCACTGTGCTATCCAGCCGGGCAGCCTTCCGATTGCAAACATTACAGTGAACATATTGGTGGGAATTCCCATGGCGCGCAGTGCAATGCCTGAATAAAAATCAACATTGGGATAAAGATTTTTATCCTTGAAATATGAATCCTCAAGAGCTGCCTCTTCAAGTCTTCTTGCAATATCAAGCAGAGGGTCTCTGCGCTTCAGCTTGGGCAGAATCACGTCAACCATTTTTTTCATGATGATTGCCCTTGGATCATAGGTCTTGTAAACCCTGTGCCCGAATCCCATCAGCCTGAAGGGATCATTTTTGTCCTTTGCCTTTGCAAGGCATTCCTTGATGGTCAGACCGTCATTGTGAATCCTTTCAAACATATTGATCACGGCCTGGTTGGCACCTCCGTGCAAAGGCCCCCACAGGGCTGAGATACCTGCTGAGATTGTGGCATATATATTGACTTTCCCGCTTCCCACAACCCTTACAGCCGTGGTGGAGCAGTTCTGCTCATGGTCTGCATGCAGGATCCAGAAAACATTAAGAGCCCTTACAACATCTTCATCAACCTTGTAGGGTATCACGACATTGTCAAACATCATGTTCAGAAAATTGGCGCAATAACACAGATCAGGCCTCGGGTAAACAACCCTTTCCCCCTTTGAGATCCTGTATGCCATTGCCGCCATTGTTCTTATCTTGGAAATCAGGCGAAGATAAGTCTTGTTCATCTCCTCTTCAATATCAATGAGTTCCGGATAAAAACTTCTCATGGCATTGACCATGGCGGACAATATTCCCATGGGATGAGCCTTGGGAGGATAATTCTGATAAAATGCCTTCATGTTTTCATGAATCGGAGAAAAATCATTCAGATAAACCGATGTTTTTGTCAGTTCATCCCTGGTTGGAAGCTTTCCTGTTATCAGAAGAAAAGCTGTTTCCACAAAGGTGGAACGCTCAGCCAGAACTTCAATGGGAATCCCTCTGTATCTTAAAATTCCCTTTTCTCCGTCCATGTAGGTGATTGTGCTCCTGCACGTTCCGGTGTTGCCGAATCCAGGATCATATGTGATATAACCGGTTTCCTGCCTCAGCTTTCTGATGTCTATTGCTTTTTCTCCCTGGGAACCTTCAATAACAGGAAGAGTCAGTTCCTTTCCGTCGATCACAAGTTTGGCATATTCTTTCACAAAAACCTCCTTTGGCATATATGTCACATAATCTGTAAAACAAAAGCAGAAACAGGCAGGCACGGATACGGCAATGGTGCCTTAAAGCGATTCCTGGTCTGCAGATAACCTTTTCCAGGGTACTGCCGGATATTATCTGGTCTCACCGGGTATGGTATAGGTGGTGCATGATCCGCTGGAGCAGTTGCGTTCCTGGGTCTGAACCCCGGATGCCCCGGAAGCGGATGAGCTTCCCATGGTAAAATTGGTTCTTGAAACTATTCTTTCAAACTCGGTTGATTTGCATTTGGGGCAGGCAACAGCTTTGTCATCATCAGAAGACATTATAATAACTTCAAAAAATTCATCGCATTTTGAACATTTAAATTCATATATGGGCATAATTACTCCTTTATCCAGATTTTCGATAATTACCTAGAATAATCATGCTGTGCAATTTGTCAAGATATTGATGCCTGACCAAGCAGTTCCCTGGCATGGGCAAGTGTGGCATCTGTAATGGTTTCACCGCCTATCATTCTGGCAATTTCCGAAATTCTTGACCCTTCATCCTCCAGAGGCACAATGCGGGTGAATGTACGCCCGTCTTCCACTTCCTTGAAAATTCTGAACTGATGATCAGCATATTTTGCTATCTGTGCCTGATGAGTTATACATATCACCTGGGCAGATTCTGACAATTTCTTCAATTTCATGCCCACCTTTTCAGAAGTTGCTCCACCTATGCCTGCGTCCACTTCATCAAAAATCAGGGTTTCAAGGGAATGTGTCCTTGACAGCACAGCTTTCAGGGCCAGAACTATCCTGGACAATTCCCCTCCTGAGGCTATCTTTGCAAGGGGTTTGAAATCTTCACCAGGATTTGACCTTAAAAAGAAACCTGCCCTGTCAATTCCTGAAGGCCCTATTTTCATACCGTCAGGGGTTGAAATGTCACTGGAACTGTCTGTCTTAAGCTGCCAGAGACGGACAGAGAATTCCGCTCTTTTCATTTCAAGATCTTTCAGCTCTTTTCCGGCAAGCACAGATATCTGTTGCCCGGCTTTTTTCCTGTATTCTGACAATTCAGCAGCTTTTTTTCCGATCTGATCCAGCAGATACCTTGTTTCTGATTCCAGTTCATCTATCTGATTTTTAATTTTATCAAAGCTGCCAAGCCTGTCTGACATGGACTCATATGCCCTGAACACATCCTCAAGCGTTCCTCCGTATTTTCTTTTCAGCCTTGATATGAGGTCAAGTCTCTGATCCACAGATTCAAGCGCTTCAGGATCAAGATTGATGGAAGAGGAAAACAGCCTTAATTCTTCTGCAATATCCTGAAGATCAAATACAACAGAGGAAATACGCTGAGTAATGGTTCCAAGCTCCTCATCTTCAGGATCAGATTTTTCAATTTCGCTGCTTAAAAAAGACAATTGTCCGGCAATTGAATTTTCCCTGTCATAAATCTCATGAACAGAACGGTTTACAGCCTCAAAAATTCTGGAAGCATTTAAAAGAGACCTGCGTTTTCGTTCAAGGATTTCATCTTCATCAGGCAGAAGTGCTGCATCATTGATTTCATCAATCTGGGAAATCAAGAATTCCTGGTCTTTAAGACCCATGGCAAGTTTCTGTTTAAGCTCTTCTGCCTTTTTTTTCATGGGAACAATCTGCTCATATAATTTTGAGACCTCTTCTTTCAGGCCTGTTGTTCCTGCAAATTCATCAAGAATATCCAGATGATTTTCTTCCTTTAAAAGTCCCTGATGGGCATGCTGGCTTGCAACTCCGGCAAGACCTGCCGTAACCTGCTTTAAAAGCTCAAGAGTTGCCTGTCTTGAATTGATAAAAATACGGCTCCTGCCTGAAGATGAAATCGTCCTGCGGATCATGAGCCCGTCTGATGCGCTGATTGCCTGATCTGCCAGGACAGATGCGGCAGCACAGTCTGGATCAATATCAAAGAATGCTTCAAGCTCAGCAGCCTGACTGCCGGCCCGGACAAGATCGGAAGACGCCCTTGCCCCTAAAAGCAGATTAACAGCTTCAATAATGATTGACTTGCCTGCCCCTGTTTCGCCGCTCAGTACTGAAAAGCCCTTGTGAAAGCCAATTTTGACATCATCAATGACCGCAAAATTTCTGATGGATATTTCTCTGAGCATGGTGCCCCCTGCAGCTTCCCTAACCACCCTGTGAATTTATTTTTTTAAAAAACAGGCTTCAGTCCTGGCGGTCATCGGAAAAGGCTGTGCCGTTCACACTGGTTTTAACGGTTTCATTGACAGTGGAATAAATGTCCTTAAAAGATTCATGTATGTTGGAAGGCGACAATCTTCCCATCTCAATGAATTTAACAACTATTTCCTTTGTGACTCTTAATATCTGTTCATCTATTGATTTCATGAAATCCTGAATACCAGAACCCGGGGGCAAGGTCAAGAATCTGGCTTATTTTGTATTGCCATGAATAATTTAATGGTTATAATACGGTTCAATTTTAATTATTTAAAAGGGCATGCGGTTCATGGAAAACCAGTCAGATATCACAAACACAGAAAACAGCATGGTCAGTGAAATATCATGCAATGACAGACAGATAATTCTCATAGGCACAGCTCACGTATCAAAGGCAAGTGCAGAGCTTGTAAATCAGATAATACATGAGCACAAACCTGACACAGTCTGTGTGGAGCTTTGCAGCACAAGGCTTGCATCTGTCCAGGATACTGACAGATGGCGCAACATGGATATTGTAAAAGTCATAAAACAGAAAAAAGCCCTTTTATTGTTCATAAACCTTCTGCTGGCATCTTTTCAGAAAAAAATGGCAGACAAATTCGGAATCAGGCCGGGCCAGGAAATGATCAATGCCATCAATTCAGCCAGAGAAATAAATGCTGAAATTGTACCGGCAGACCGTGAAATCCAGATTACTCTTACCAGGGTATGGCGCGGCATGGGACTGTGGGAAAAAATCAGGCTGATGGCATCAATAATATTTTCCTTAGGTCTTTCAGACGAAATCGATGAAGAGGACATTGAAAGAATGAAGCAGGAAGATATCCTTCAGACTCTTCTGGCTGATGTGAAAAAGGCCCACCCGATAATTGAAAAATCCCTTATAGATGAAAGGGACAGGTTTCTTGCCGAAAAAATCAGAACAGCTCCAGGCAGTAAAATAGTGGCTGTTGTCGGAGCAGCACATGCTCCGGGCATAAAAAAATACATCATGGGCAAAGAAAAAATTGAT
Source organism: uncultured Desulfobacula sp. (assembly GCA_964408295.1). Classification (GTDB taxonomy): domain Bacteria; phylum Desulfobacterota; class Desulfobacteria; order Desulfobacterales; family Desulfobacteraceae; genus Desulfobacula. The sequence continues at coordinate 30,945 of CAYOYY010000027.1, forward strand.
CTTGACGAACTGAACAGGGTGCCGCAGGCAGGTGTTGCAGGCAAGATACTGAAATGGGCCATACCCTGTGCCATAGCTGTATTGTTTGCAGCAGGTTTTTTCATAAAGGGCAAAAGCGTGGGCACGGATATGATCTGGGTATGGATTGCAGCCAATGGTATTTTCGCAGGCATCGGAGCGCTCCTTGCCCTTGCACATCCCCTTACCATCCTTGCCTCCATTATTGCAGCGCCCCTGACCTCCCTGAATCCCATGATTGCGGCAGGCTGGGTATCCGGCCTGGTTGAAGCCTTTTCAAGAAAGCCAAAGGTAAAGGATCTTGAATCCATACCTGAAGATATAGTTTCCATAAAAGGGTTCTGGCATAACAATGTCACAAGAATCCTTCTTGTGGTCATATTCACAAATCTCGGCTCATCCATAGGAACAATGACTGCTTTGCCGCTTATGCTCAAACTGATGCATTAAGGCTGTTATCTTATTCATGCATAACATACTGCAGAAGATGCCATGGTGTTGCAATTTCATTTTTTTTACGATAAACTCAATGCATGAACAAATAAAATTTCATCTTTTTCATTAAAAAACAGCCTGATACTCTCAGTTTTCCGGCAATAAACAGGAATTAATCGAAAACCAGGAAATCAAGCCAATGCCCGATGCCGGTACCATAATAAACAATATGAAGCAGATGAAAACCCTGCCCGGCGTTGCCATCCGTCTTATACGCATGATTTCGGACGGTTCAAAAAGCCTTCAGGATTTTGAAGAGGTTATAAAACTTGATCCCATTCTTGTGCTCCGGGTTCTTAAAACCGTTAACAGCTCTTTTTATGCCCTGAACACAAAGGTTGACACCATACGGGAAGCCCTTGCATTCATAGGAATGGACAATCTGAGAAACATGATTGTCATGGATGTCGTGAAAAATATTCTCAAGGACGGGCAGGATAACAAAGACCTGTTTTCAAGAACAGATCTGTGGCTTCATTGTGCAGCAACAGGAATATGTGCACAGATGATAAGCGAAAGAATTTTCGGCATAAAGGGGGAAAGCTCTTTTTTATGCGGGCTGATCCATGATATAGGCATGATAATTGAGGATCAGGTTGTGCCTGAATTGTTCATGCAGGCATGCAAGATGCACAACCTCGGGAAAAAGCAGATTGATGAATGTGAACGGCTCACCATAGGAACAGATCATGCCGCCATAGGGTTTCAGATTGCACAGGACTGGAACCTTCCCGATGAAATCATGGAAGCTGTCCGTGACCACCACAAGGATATACCGGAACTTGAACCTGAAACAGGCACAGGAATCATAAAACTTGCAGAATATCTGTCGTACAGATTAGGTTACATGCCTCTGCCGGGCATGAAAATCTTTCTTCCTGAATCCCTGATAAATCATATGCATACATCAATTCAGGATTATAAGACCATTATAGCTGATTTACCCGGAGAACTTCAGAAGGCAAATTCCATTTTTTTGCTGGATCAGGAATAGGATATGAATTTAGATAAAATTCTTTTTAATGACAAGCTTGTTAAAAGATCTGATCAGAAAAAGTTCTGCAGTTTTATTGAGGCAAGGCTGCCGGAATGCAGATTCTGCATAATCCCCGGCAAAGGCCGCACAATATTGCCAAAAAAACATGGTCTTAGAATTGACCGCTCAAAGGCGCTTGATCTTTCAGCCATGGCAGAACCTGACAGCCCAACCTGTATTGCCGGTAAAAATTCTTCACACCCGGTCATTGTCCACATGATTTCCAGGCTTGAATCAACAATCCTGATGGATTGTACAGGATTCAATGACAAGGCCATTGAATTTGCCTTCAGGGTAATACCTCTGATATGTGAAGCATTTCTGACCAGGGAAGATCTTGAAGAAGAAAAACAGATCGCACAGACCAGAAAGACTCAGATGGATAAAAAGTTCAGGCTGCTTGAAAAAAAGAACATGGAAATTCTCACCCAGAAATTTGAACAGCATGAACAATATGCAAAACAATTAAAAGCTGAGATAGAAAAACAGACAAAGGATCTGATAAAAGCACGTGAAAGCGCTGAAGCAGCCAACAAGGCAAAATCAGATTTTCTTGCCAACATGTCCCATGAGATCAGAACGCCCATGAACGGAGTTATCGGCATGCAGCAGCTTCTCATGGAAACACAGCTTTCAAAGGAACAGGAGCGTTATGTAAAAGCGAGCCTTCACAGTGCAAATGCCCTGTTGACATTATTAAACGATATCCTTGATTTTTCAAAAATCGAGGCAGGAAAACTTGAAATAGAAATCATAGATTTCAGCCTCAAGGAACTCATGGACGGTATAATAGATACGCTTGCGTCCCAGGCATTTGAAAACGAGCTTGAACTGTTCTATCTCATTGAAAAGGATGTTCCTGATCTTCTGTCCGGAGATTCCACGCGAATCAGGCAGATTCTGATAAATCTTGTGGGCAATGCAATAAAATTCACCAGACAGGGCCAGGTACTCATCAGGATCAAGCTTGAAGATGAATCTGAAAACCAATGCTGCCTCATGTTTGAGGTAAAAGACACCGGCATAGGCATACCAGAGGACCGCACCAAAGACCTGTTCAATCTGTTTTCCCAGGTTGACCCTTCAACTACGAGAAAATTCGGCGGCACAGGCCTGGGCCTTGCCATATCAAAACAGCTCACTGAATTGATGAAGGGAACCATAGGTGTGAAAAGCAAAATTGGCGAAGGATCGGTATTCTGGTTTACGCTCCCCCTTGGAAAACCTGAGATAAAAAAGAATAAACAAGGGTCTGATGAACATAACATGGCAGACAGAGACCATGTTCCGGCAGGGCTGAAAATTCTTGTGGCTGAAGACAATGTGATCAACCAGAAAGTGGTTTCCATCATGCTTGAAAAAGCAGGGCATTTCATCACCATAGCCAATAACGGGCAAAAGGCCGTTCAATTATATAAAAAAGGCGATTTTGATCTTATTTTAATGGATATACAGATGCCTGTAATGGATGGTGAAAAGGCAACCATGGAAATCAGAAAAATTGAGGAACAGACCAATACCCATATTCCCATTATTGCCCTCACTGCCAATGCCATGCGCGGAGACAGACAGCGTTACATAAAAGCCGGAATGGACGATTATGTCACCAAACCGGTTAAAAAAGACGTGCTTTTCAAGGCAATGCACTCTGTTCTTTCATCTGAAGAAAAGGATATCTGAAAAATACAGGCCAGGTGATTTTAAGGCGGATCACATGTACTTATTAAAAATCTGCTCATGGGAAATATATTTTTCCCTTTCAGGGTCAAGCAGATACCTGCGTATGGCATTGACCCTTTTCAGAATCTGTTTTTCCGCATATTTTCGCATTTTTGATTTTGTTTTTATGATATTTTCCTTAAGACCAGAATTTTTTTTCCCGGCATAATATTTTTCATTTTTAAATTTTATGCGCATTTCAATGAGTTTTTCCCTGAGCCTGTTATGTTCATCATCTAAAAATACCACTTCAGGCATGAGATCAGCAAAATGAGTGACTGCAATGACATCCTTGCCACGCTGCCAGTATCCCATTAAAAATTCAGTTTCAAGATCCTTGTAATTCTGAAGAGGCATGTACATAAGCCTTAAATAAAGAAGCACTTTTTCTGTCTTTTTACGATGCCCGCCTATGATGACTGAGCCTCCCACCTGATCCTTTCTTACTCCCTTTGTCCAGGGGGCGCCCGTGATCCCGAAATCAATGCACAAAGGCAGGCGCAAAAGTGCGGAAAGAGTGTTAAGAGCAAGCGCATAACCGGCTGAAGGCCCGCCCACATTATAGGAAGCCGACAATAACTGGTGATGAAGGGAATAACGTTTGAGAAAATCGCCAAAAATCCATGGGATGCTGTAATCAGGCGCAAGTTCCTGAATATAGTTTTTCACCATTGTAAGAGCTTCCTGGGCTGACTGCCTTGTCATCTGCACTGCCATGTCAAGCTGTGCCGAGCCTGCCGTGGCAGATGATACAGCGCCTGTCACAATAATGGGAGAACCCTCAACCTTGGCTGTAAGGCTTGTGGCAATGGGCAGAAGCATTCCTGTCATGTCATTTGCACCAACACCTATGATAAAACCCACCTGGGGCTCCTTGCTGAGTTCTGTTTCAAGAAATTCATTGAGCTGGACAGATCCCTTTCTCACAGGGCTCTGGGAAATCTCACGCCTGGCAGATTCAAGATGGGTTTCAACAAGGGGGTAATCTTCTTCTGAAGTAATATGATCCACACTGGAAAGAATCCTGTCATAATGATCAACAAAATTGTTCAGATCATTTTTGATTTTGGATTTGATCAGAGGCGGAGCCTTTACTGCATCAAGTATGCCCATGATTGTCTTGAAATTGAGCTTGATAAAATCGCATTTTTCCCGGTTTGAGGAATCTTTAAGCTGACGCAGCTTGAGCAGTACCTTGTATTCAGTGCTGCAAAGGGCAATGGCTTTTTCCGTGAACGAGGTATAGTCTGCAGGAGTGTTACAGATCCCCTGGGCTGTTTCAATTATTTTCTCTATTTCAAACCTGCGTTTATGGGGAGTGTTGTCAAATTGTTTTATAATTATGTCAAAAATATCCTTCTGCCTCATATGACCTGATATTTCAAGGGTTTTAAGCCTTTTTGACCTGATAAGCGCAGGGTCAAGTATATCCAGGCGGTTGGTTGTAAGAACCGTGAATACCTTGTTTAACGGAATTTCACCGTCAATTATGTTTAAAAATTTATTGGTAAGCGCATCCGAGGGCTGTCCGCCTGTGGCGCTTCTTCTTGGTGCAAGCGCATCTCCCTCGTCAAAGAAGATGATTGTGGGTGCAATCATCTTCGCGATATCATAAACCTTTTCAAGATTGGCAACAGCACCGTGAACAGGGCTTGACGGATCCTGGAGCGCAGAAGGGCTTGTGGCAATATCATGCACATTAAGGTTGGCGGAAAGCCAGGTTCTGACAAGAAAGGTTTTCCCGCTGCCGGGCGGCCCTGTGAGCACAACTCCCTTGTCTTCGCTGATGCCGTAGCTGAAGCAGTTATTTGCCATTTCAGAAAACTTATCCTTGATATCGCCAACATATTCTTCCCATTGAACTGTCCTGTCCATACGGTCAACCACCTTGCCGTACAATTCGCCGTATACATTCTTTGCAACAAGCTGAAATGCGCTTCTGATCAGAATGCTGTTATCCAGAAACTCAAGCAGGAAATCTCCTCTGATATGGATAATGGATTCAACAAGCTTTCTTACATAGGCAGGGCTGATTTTAAGGCTTCTTTCCCTGAAAATGGCATAAATCTTCTTTGCTGCCTCATCAAGAACCGGGGAATCATGGGAACATCCTGAAGGAATCTGATGCCTTTTAATCTCAAGGAAAATGATTTCCTTGAGATTATCAGCATTCATCCAGTATTTCGAGATATCAATGATGCAGCCTTTTTCAACAAATCTTCTGTATATGGCAGAATCAAACCTGTGTGTCTGATCACTTGTGGCAATCACAAAACAGTCTCTTCTGCCGTCAATAATTTCGTCAAGCACGATATTGGCCGTATCTATCAGGGTACGCTGCTGCTTTTCAGCGCCTGAACTGCTGCCCGGACTGGTTTCCGACTTTCCAAAAGCTGAATGGGCTTCCTCTATATGTCTTATTGAAGTTACCTTGGGATGGCCCATGGCTTTTTTAAAATAGTTTCCCGGTTCTCCTGACAATGCTGTCTGGTAATCATTGGGGGTTATAATTGAAGAATCCACAACTATCCCCCTTTCTTCAAAATATGTGAGGTTGTCCATGATCCGTTTTTTAAAAATCCTGCGTATGACCGGTATATTGGCAAGCCTGCTGTAAAAAGCCTGTTTCTTCTTTCTTGCAATTTTTATTGCAAATTCAGGATCAACATCTTCAAGGCTTGTAAAAAGGCTGTGACCTGCAAGAATCTCTGCTCTTTTCTTTTTCCAGTCAATTGCAGGAATCACCTCGTTTCTGAATATGACCTTTTCAAGCGCCTCCCTGACCGTTGCGCTCTTGCCGCTGCCTGATGTCCCTTCTATCAGCACAATGGGAGCCTTTGGCACATCCCTGTCCTCAATGTGCTCCTTTCTTATGTGTGCCCTGTAAATTTTGGTAAAGGTTTCCTCAAGCTCCACAGGCACATGAAGATCTGTAAGTTCCCTGTCCAGCACTGCAATAAGATAATGATATTCAGATTTTGTAAGCTCCTTTTCAATGATCTTGTTCCAGGATGCAGCAGGATTGGTCTGTCCTGAATAAAGAAAGCGTTTTTTCCAGTCCCGCAGGATTTCAGGATTGTTCAGGACATTCATCGTCCTTTTCTTGCGGCGCATGAAAAAAATCAGGGAAAACAGTTCCTTGAAAAACATTATCACAGGATGGGGCGGTCTGTACTGGTTCAGGCGCGATCTCACAAAAGCCTTTGTATCATAGCTCCATGATGCAGCAAGGTTTTCTATCCTTTTTATGGATTCCTCGGGCAGACGGATCAGTATTTTTTCTTTTGTGGTTCTTTTTGCCATATCCTTCTCCGGATACCTAGGGTGTTTTAAATTCAGGCCCGGGCAATCCGGCAGGATTGGCGCCCTCAAGGTTTCTGACCGGCCTGCTGCCCGGCATGGGAGGCAGGGTCAGACCGGGTTCCGGCCCTGCGCCGTGAAGCACAAATGTTTTCTGCGAAGACGGGCTTTTGGCATAGGCAGTTGCCCATTTCTGCTGTGACAGGAACTCAAGCAGGGCCGGATTGACCGGCTGGCCTTCCCTGCCGCCAAGCGCAAGGTGCAGCGCCCTGATCCCTTCCAGATAAGCATGATACAATTTTCTTATTCGTGCAGCTTCCTGGTCAGCCGCATAATTGTCAGCCTCTGCAATGAGCTGGCGTTTCTTTTTTTCCTCAGTCGCCTCAACAAGCTTGTCCCCGAATCTTGTTTCGTTGATTACGAAACTTATAACTTCAATACCGTATTTTTTTTCAATCGTGGGCCCGTCTTTATTGATTGGCCGGTCTTTCAGGGCCTGAAAAATCAGTTCCTTGATTTTTTCTCGTTTGCTTATCAAAGTATTGACCTGATGGGCCTGGAGATTATCCTTTACAATACCGTCAAAATCGCCCTGCAGAAGAATCTCAGGAGAAAGGTTTTCAATTCCCCACCTTGTAAGGTTCTTTATCTCAAAAGTCATCATGGCAGATGCCCACAGAGCAATGTTTTCCTTTGAAATAATTCTGATGGGCGCAGAGCTTCCTCCCAGAAACAGGTTCTGGTTCATCAGGGGCACTTCCTTTTCAATGCGGGTGAAAAACGGAAGCCTGTAATGCCAGCCGACATCTGTCACGGCCTGTCTTTTCCCGTCAAACTGTTCAAGAATGACGGCATAATTGAGTTTGACCTTGTAAATAACCTTTGTTGAATACACAACGGCTGCAAGAGAATAAACAACAGCTGCGGCAAAACAGATGAACATCATCCGTCTGAGCGCAGTCATCACCCTTGCCCTCTGGAGAAATACCCGGGAAGACTGATCCTTCATGGCTGATCCTCTCTTTGTGATAAAATATCAGGATTTATAAAACTAAAAATCGTCAGAACCAGAAACAGGATAAGAATAGAATTCAGGCTCAATTTATCTTTGGGCAGTATACACCAGGATTTATCATGAGTCAAAAATTATATGTCAGCAAACTGTCCTTGTATATTTGTCCCGTTATGTGCTGGTTAATTTATTCCACGCACTATGATATTTTTTCAACCTGTCAAAATCTTTTTGTTCGAGTTTTTTTAACCTTAAAATATTTATATTATCTTCCAGGTCTGCTTTTTTTACCGCCTTTGCTAATTTATTTTGCCTGACCCTCTCAATAAATTCTTCGTAAGTTTCACCCTGGTTTTTAGTCAGACATAATACAGCTTCTATTACTTCATCCGGTATTCCATACTCTTTCAATTTTTCAGATGTGTAATATGAATCTTCAATAACATCATGAAGCAGAGCTGCTGCTCTTTCATAATCATGATCCATTTTATTCATAAGCCTCAGAGGATGAAGAATATAAATTTCTCCCGCCTTGTCAGTCTGGCCTATATGAGCATCTAACGCTATTTTCAAAGCTGTTTCTATTAAATTCATAGCCTGTAAACAAATTTTCTAACAGATAATTTTTGCTTTCATGTACCAGGGACAGGGCAGATCTGTCAACCAGGCATTGGAAATTTCAATCTGTTATGATATTGTCATTATCAAATATTTTAACTGGAAAAATCAGGAAATATGATATGGCAATACAGCTTGAATCCATAAATTTTAGTTATAACTCAGGGGCAGCCGTTTTGCGTCCTTTGGTAAGCCCGTACAATTCATACGCCATCTGATTCTGTTTTTATCGATTTTTTCAATGATTTGTTTCTTACATTTTGGATAGGCCTTTATTCTGTTTTTTTATAATATCCTCGATTTCCTGAACATCCTGTTTATCCGCCAAATCTGCTTCATAGGCTTTTCTCCGGTCATCAAATTCAGAATAAATTTCTCTGACTTTCCGTTTCATCTCAGCATTGGAGATGGAGCCTTTGCCGATGAGCACCTGTTTATCATTAAATTCCAAAATGCGATCCACATTTTCTTTCCAGAATGACATGGTTAGATCCCGGCGTTGCTTGGCACGTAATTCAGCTGTTTCCAGAAAGATGACCACCAGACGGTTCAGAGTATCTATCTCATCTTCAGTGAGATAATTTTTGGCGATAAAAATATCCTGTTTGCGAACAATCGTGCCCTTCCAGGAAGTAAGCGCCATATTCTCCTTTGACGCATCCGCCCGTGATACAATAATTTCAGCAGCCGTTTTGCCGGTTACGGCATAGAGCAGTTTGTTTTGCGTTTCAGCAAAAAACATCTGCGTGGCTTTGTCCGTGGCGTCATAATCACTGCTGAGAGAAAACAGATCGCGCACTTTCTGATAAAAACGTTTCTCGGAAGCCCGGATATCCCGGATGCGCTCAAGCAGTTCATCAAAGTAATCAGGACGGCCGTCGGGATTTTTCAAGCGTTCATCATCCATGACAAAACCCTTGACCATGTATTCCTTCAGGTTGCGGTTGGCCCAGATACGAAACTGTGTTCCCCGCTTGCTCCGCACCCGGAAGCCGATGGCCAGCACCATGTCCAGCGCGTAAAAAGTAACGTTGTATTGTTTGCCGTCAGCGGCAGTTGTAAAGTAATTCTTTACAACTGAATGTTCCTGCAACTCCCCTTCTTTCAGTATGTTAGCTATATGCTGGCCTATGTTCTGCTTGGAGGTGTCAAAAAGTTCCGCCAACTGGTTCTGGTTCATCCACACCATACCGTCTTTGGCGTACAAGGAAACAGAGGCTTTGCCGTCAGCCGTGTTGTAAATGATAATGTTCTTTTTGTCACCACTCATTTTTCTTCCTCTTCCACGATTTTTATCTTTTCCTTGGTTAGTCCGTAAAGTTTGTAGACTATCCCGAACATTTCATAAGTTTTACTAAAAAGAGTGGCAAAATCTTCGAAAATATTATATAATT
>CAYOYY010000028.1:0-39771 GCA_964408295.1 uncultured Desulfobacula sp.
AAAAATATTTAAAAAAATTAAATGTGTGCCGGGTTGATAACAGCCATTTTTGGCTCATCTGTAACAGCGCGCTATCTTAAAATTTATTCAACAGCTGGAGATAATGCTTATTCTGTAGGTGAACTTCAGGCTTTTGGCAGTTTTTCACCATCTGCCGTTCCTGAGCCAGGTGCAATCATGATATTTGGAGCCGGACTTCTCGGTCTTGCAGGTATTGCAAGAAAAAATTATTTTGCAGAAAATTGATCTTTAATATTTATATAAAATGAACATTTGTTCGTTTTTGCTTGAAATGAATCTGTGATAGATATATGTTTGTTTCATGCGGATTCTTGTATGTATAAAACAGCTTGATTCAGGTGAAATAAACAGATTTGATGCCCATGCTCTTGAACAGGCGCTTTTACTGGCAGATGAAAAACCACAGCTTGCTGTTGATGTTGTTACCCTGGGCCCTGAAAGTGCGCAGAAAATCGCACGCAGGGCCTTTGGCATGGGTGTTGATAATGCAATTCATATTGTTGCACAAGATTATAAATATCCGTCATCTTATGTGACAGCCTCATGTATCGCTCATGCAGTTGAAACAATATCATATGATCTTGTTCTGACAGGGCTTATGTCAGAAGACATGATGTCAGGACAGACAGGCCCCATGCTTGCTGAAATATTGGGGTTTCCCTGTGTGACAGGTGTTGTTTCTGTTCATTTTTTTTCAGAAAAAAAGATTGAAATTGAACGTGAACTTGAGAATGGTGCAAGGGAAACCCTTTCAGTACAGATACCTGCCGTGCTTACCATTCAGGCCGGAATCAACACACCGCGTTATCCAAGTCTTTCCATGATGCTCAAGGCAGACAGAAAAGATATTTTATCATTTGAAATTGATGAACTGCAAGTTAACTGCAATGCCGGGCATCTTACCTGTGCTGGATTTGAAGCACCAGAAAAAACCAGAGCAGGCAGAATTCTGGCCGGGTCACTACAGGAAAAGGCTGAACAGGTATATTTATTTTTAAGGCAGAAAAATCTGATATGAAACAGATAATTGTCATTGCTGAAGTTTCTGACGGAAAAATCAGGGATATAACATGGGAGCTTGTTGCTGCTGCCCGTAAAATACAGGAGGCATTATTATGTGACAGCGATGTTCCTGATATTCACATGGTGGTTCCATGCGTATCAGATCTGCCAGATGCTGAAAAAACAGCACAGAATAAAGGGATTGATATTACAATACTTGAGATTGACGGTATTGAATATTATACAGGAGAGGCTTATATTTTCTGTCTTGACAGGCTTGTAAAAACCATGGGCCCGTTTTCATATATTCTTGCTGCAAATACATTTCAGGGCCGTGATTTTGCCTTTGGACTTGCGCTGAGACTTGGATCTGATTCCATATCAGGTGTGAACGGCATAAAACCAGATGGCAGGGGAATTTTGTTTTCACGTCCTGTTTACAATAATACAGAAAACATGATTGTAAGGGCAGATCCTGAAGCTTCTGCTGTTATTACCATAATGCCGGGCGCATTTTCATCTGATATTTGTGAATCTGAAAACAGTGGTGAAACACAGATAAGAAAAATATATTTTAACACAGAATCATGTAAAGAACCCCGTATAAAGCATATCAGTTTTTCAAGCAGAACCTGCGAAAATCAGGCATTGAAAAATGCGAAAATCATTGTTGCCGCAGGCCGGGGCATAGGTGAGAGGGAAAATCTTGAAAAAATTTTTGCTTTTGCAGAAAAACTGCCTTCTTCAGCTGTGGGAGTATCAAGACCCCTTGTTGACATGGGATGGATAGGTTATGGTCATCAGGTGGGCATTACAGGCTCAAGTGTTTCACCTCAGGTTTATATTGCATGCGGTATTTCAGGATCTTCACAGCATATTGCAGGCATGAAGGATTCGGAATATGTTGTCAGTATAAATAAAAATCCCTCAGCCCCCATCTTCCGTCATTCTGACATATGCATCACAGAAGATGCTCTTGAATTTATCCAGGCATTTTTAAATATGCCTGACCCTGCCCGATAAATTTTGAATCATTCAATTTAAGTGGAAAAAAACATGTCAACAAAAAATAACGAACATTCGTTCATTTTTTGTTGACATTAATTTTTTAACTTCCTAAGATGACACTCATATCTGATATCCATACCAGGGAGGCATAAAATGAATGACTCAGCATGGAACACACCGTACTGGCCTGAGGGCGTGGCACATCAATGTGAAAATTACAGATTTCCTCTGTACAGATTTCTCGATGACAGTGCTAAAAACCATCCTGATCTGCCGTTTACAATATTTAACGGTGCATCAAGAACCTATGCACAGGTAAAGGACGCAGCAGACAGGGTTGCTGCATTTCTGGCTGAAAAAGGTATCTGCAAGGGAGACAGGGTTGCTATTTTTCTGCCCAACCTTCCACAGTTTCCTGAGATTCTTTTTGGCATACTCAAGGCAGGAGCCGTTGCTGTCAACTGCAATCCTGTTTATACTCCGCCTGAATTAAATCATCAGCTTAAAGATTCAGGGTCAAAAATTGTGTTCTGCATGGATCATCCTGTTTTTTATCCCAATACTGTAAAAGCTGTAAAAGGCACTGATGTTGATACTATTATTGTATGCAGTATAAAATCATATCTTCCTGTATTTAAGTCGTTTTTAGGAGGGCTTCTGGGAAAAATCCCGCAGGCAGATAAAATACAGCCGGGTCACCTCATGTTTGATGATATAATTGCCTCAACAGATCCCAAGCCTCCGTCTGTAAGCATAGATCCTGAAAACGATACTGCTGTAATGCTGTATACAGGCGGGACAACAGGACTTCCAAAGGGAGCTGAACTTACCCACACAAATTTCACCTATGATGTTCTTGCCATTATAGAGTTCGGCAGGTTTGTCCACGGGCAGGGAAAGAAACCAGAACGCCTTTATGGAGGTGGATTTCATACATTTTTAGGTGTTCTGCCCTGGTATCACAGCTTTGGTATCACAGTTGCGTTGTTTGTTGCTGTAAAACTTGCAGCAAAACTGATCTGCATTCCAGACCCAAGAGCTGGAAAGCCTCCTTTTACAGAAGTTTTAAAGGCTGTCCAGAAATACAGGCCAACTTTCATGCCTGCGGTTCCCACCATTTTTGTGGCTTTTACCAATCATGCCCTTATAGATAAATATAATTTATCTTCTCTCATGGGCTGTTTTTCAGGTGGAGCCCCCCTGCCTCCTGAAGTGTGCAGGCAGTTTGAAGAAAAAACAGGAGCCATTATTTTTGAAGGATACGGTCTTACTGAAACAGCGCCGGTTGTCAGTACAAACCCCACATTCAGGGAAACAAGAAAAATTGGTTCCATCGGCTTTCCCCTGCCTGGGACAGATATAAAAATACTTGGCCTTGAAAACTGGTCTGAAGAGATGCCCAGGGGCAAAGATGGTGAAATCGCTGTATGCGGACCCCAGGTCATGAAAGGGTATTGGAAACGCCCTGATGCAAATGAAGAATCTTTCGTTAATATAAACGGTAACCGCTATTTTCTTACAGGCGATATAGGCCATATTGACAAAGACGGCTACATAACCATCACAGACCGTAAAAAGGATATGATCATTGTGGGAGGGTTTAATGTCTATCCAAGAGATGTGGAGGATATCCTGTATACGCATCCCAGCGTGGAACTTGCGGCTGTGGTTGGCATACCTGATTCAAGAAGCGGTGAAAAAGTCAAGGCTTTCATCAGGATAAAAGACGGGGAAAAAGTGACCATTGAAGAGATGATGGATTTCTGCAGAAAGAACATGGCAGGATACAAACGTCCTGCTGTTATTGAATTCAGGGATGAAATTCCGGTATCAAATGTGGGCAAGGTTCTGCGCCGTGTGCTCAGGGACGAGGAACTTAAGGCCTGATTAAAATAATCAATTTTTATGCAGGGAGAAAAACAATGGAAAAAATATGGATGAAAAACTGGCCGGAATATCTTCCCGAAAAACTTTCCTTTAATCATGGCCCTGTGCCCATTCATGAATATTTAAAAATTCATGCTGAAAAAAATCCTGAAAAGCCTGCAATAATTTTTTATGGCAGAGTACTTACCTATGGCCAGCTTGACACAGAATCTGACCGTTTTGCTGCCTATCTTGTGTTAAAGGGAATAAAAAAAGGCGACAGAGTAGGTATTTTCATGCTCAACTGCCCCCAGTATGCCATTGCACATTTCGGTATCCAGAAAACAGGAGCCATTGTCTGCCCCTGCTCTCCCCTGTTCAGGGAAATGGAGCTTGAATATGAGCTCAATGATGCAGGCATTGAAATTCTTGTATGCCTTGATCTTTTCATGCCCGTTGTCCAGGGTGTAAGAAAAAAAACCGGGCTCAGACAGGTTGTGGTTACAAACCTTAATGATTATCTGCCTGAAACCCCTGAACTTCCCCTGATCGAGCACATGAAAATCAGAAAATCTGAAATTGAAGGTACAGACGATTTCATGGATATCGTGAACATGGAACATGAAATTATTCCCCACATTGAAATAGACATGAAAAATGATATCGGCCTTTTCCAGTATACAGGCGGAACCACAGGGCTTCCAAAGGGATGCATGTTAAGTTTTTATTCTGCACTTTTCAAGACTGCGTCCACAGTTGCCATAACCTGCATGACACAAAACACTGTATGTCTTGTTACCATGCCTGTTTTTCATATTGCCGGCATGCTGGCAGGCCTGACATCATGTGTATATGCAGGAGCAACCCAGGTTCTTTTATCCATGTTTGATGTAAAAACCGCAGTCATGGCAATTTCACAGTACAAAACTGATTTCTGGTACAGTGCTGTTCCCATGAATGTGGGCATAATGGCTGATCCTGAATCAAAGAAATATGATCTTTCAAGTCTTGAGCTGTGCCTTACCTCATCTTTTGGAATTCAGCTGACAAAGGATATTGCAGGCCAGTGGAAAGAATTCACCAACGGAGGCCTGCTTGTGGAAGGCGCTTATGGATTAAGCGAAACCCACACCCTTGATACTTTCATGCCAAGGCAGAAAATAAAATATGATACCTGCGGCATCCCAGGCCCTGAAGCTGAATTTAAAATCATGAATCTTGACGGATCAGGCATGGAAATGCCGCCCGGAGAAGAAGGCGAAATAGTTCTTAAAAATCCCGGCGTGTTCAAGGGATATTGGAACAAGCCTGAAGAAACGGCAAAGACTCTTGTTGACGGCTGGGTTTATACAGGCGATATAGGCCGGTTTGATGAAGACGGGTATCTGTGTCTTCTGGGAAGAGTCAAGGAAATGATCAAGGTTTCAGGATTTTCCGTGTATCCTGAAGAAGTGGAACTTTTACTCAATTCACACCCAGAGGTTACACAGTCGGCAGTGATAGGAGTACCGGACAGAACAAAGGGAGAAGTGGTCAAGGCATATATAATCAGGGTCAAAGGCTCTGATCTTGATGAACAGGGCCTGATAAAATGGGCAAAGCAGAACATGTCTTCCTATAAATGCCCGAAATATGTGGAATTCAGGGAAAGCCTTCCAACTCTTGCAACAGGAAAGCTTCTGCGCAGGCAGTTAAAGGAGGAGGAATTAAAAGCCAATGAAAGCTGAAAATTCCCTTGATGTGCTGGAAACAGAAGAAAAAAGAATTCTGGCAATGGGCGGTGAAGCAAAGATCCGCCTTCAGCATCAGAAGGGGCGGTACACTGCGCGTGAGCGCATAGACAGACTTCTTGACAGAGATTCATTTTTTGAAATGGGCAGGTTTGCCCATTCAGACATGCCTGGAATGGAGATAAAAACACCTGCTGACAGCAAGATTACAGGATACGGCATGATTGACGGCCGCAAAGTGGCTGTGTCAGCAAATGATTTTACTGTAATGGCTGCAACTTCATCCAGAATTGCAGCTAAAAAAGAGCAGCAGCTCAAGACATATGCTTCACAAAAGGGTATTCCCCTGATCTACCTTGGTGAGGCTGGAGGTGCAAGAATGCCTGATATCATGGGTTCACGCGGCCTTGCATCCTTTGGCGGAGGAGGGTTTGATTCCTTTGTAACCACAATGAGCAGAGTGAGAAAAAACCTGATGATAACAGCCATCATGGGTGAATGCTATGGAATGCCGACATGGATGGCATGTCTGTCTGATTTTGTGGTTCAGGTAAAGGGAACAGCCATGGGAGTGTCAGGACCGCGGGTGCTGGAGCTTGCCCTTGGCGAACAGGTTTCAGATGAAGAACTTGGCGGATACAGAGTTCACAGTGAAATCACAGGAATGGCTGACAGGGTTGCTGATGATGAAGAACACTGCTTTGAAATCATAAGAAAATTTTTAACCTATATGCCGTCCCATCCTGACGAACTGCCATCCTGCCGCCCTGTCCCTGAAGGTTCAGGCGATCACATGGACCAGGTTTCGTCCATTCTTCCTGAAAAAACCAACCGTGCCTATGATATGATAAAAATACTGGAATGCATTGCAGACAGGGAAAGCATCTTTCAGCTTAAACCTGATTTTGGAAAATCAGTTATAACAGCCCTTGCAGGAATAAACGGGAAAACAATTGGAATGATTGCAAACCAGCCCATGGTGATGGCAGGGGCAATGGACACGGACGGTATTGACAAGGTCATAAGCTTTCTTTGTCTTTGCGACACCTATAATATTCCCCTTGTGTTTTTTCATGATATTCCAGGCTTTCTGACGGGCAGGCAGGCTGAAAAATCAAAGGTTGCAGCAAGGGTAATGAATTATATGAATGCCCTTGGCCAGGTGAGTGTTCCCAAGATTTCCATTATCATAAGAAAATCATATGGAATGGCATTCTGGAACATGGCAGGCTCAGGATGTGCCACTGATTTCATTGTTGCATGGCCTACAGCTCAGATGAGCTTTGTTGATCCTGTTATTGCGGCAAATGTGGTGGCAGGCGATTTAAAAAATACCGGCAGCAGAGATGAAATTGTACAGGCCATGATCAATGAAACATCACCGTTCGGAGCTGCTGGAATGTATGATATTCATGACGTGATAGATCCTGCATCCACGCGGGATTATATTATAAAAGCGCTGGAAATTGCAGCAGGAAATCTGAAAAAACCTGTGTCAGATCACAGGCTGGCCAACTGGCCGACAAAATTTTAAATTCAACCAGACAATACAGGAGATTATAGTGGATTTTAAGGTTTCAGATAAAATAAAAACCATTGTTGGAATGATTGACGAATTTGTGGACAAAGAATTGATACCCCTTGAGCCTGAATTTCTTGCAAAGGATTTTAAGGACCTTCTGCCTGTGATCCGTGAAAAGCAGGACATGGTCAGGAAAATGGAATTATGGGCCCCAAATTTTCCAGTTGAGTGTGGAGGGATGGGTCTTTCCCTGCTGGAGCACGGGCTTGTGTCAGAAGCCCTGGGACGCTGTCCTCTGGGTCATTATGTGTTCTGGTGCCAGGCACCTGATGCAGGTAATGTTGAAATTCTGCATCTTCATGGCACTCAGGAACAAAAACAGGTCTATTTAAATCCCCTTGTAAGGGGTGATATCCGTTCATGTTTTGCCATGACCGAGGTGGACATGCCAGGGTCAAACCCTGTCATGCTGGAAACAACAGCACAAAAACAGGGAGACGAATATATAATCAACGGGCATAAATGGTATACCACGGCAGCAGACGGAGCGCAGTTCGCCATTGTAATGGCAGTTACAGATCCTGATGCTCCTCCGTATCTTCAGGCAAGCATGATTATTGTTCCGACAGATACAAAAGGATTCAACCATGTCAGAAACATACCTGTCATGGGCCATGAAGGCAGTGATTATTTCAGTCACGGTGAAATCCTGTTTGAATCATGCAGGGTGCCTGTAACAAATCTGCTGGGCCGGGAAGGCCAGGGTTTTGTCATAGCCCAGGACAGGCTCGGGCCGGGAAGGATTCATCACTGCATGAGATGGCTTGGCATCTGTCAGCGCGCCTTTGATCTTCTGTGCAGGCGTGCCGGAGAAAGGGTGATTTCCACTGACGGGAAAACCCTTGGCAGCACCCAGACAGTGCGCAACTGGATTGCAGAGTCTGCAGCAGAGCTTCAGGCAGCAAGGCTCATGACCCTTCACAGTGCATGGCTTATTGATAATGAAGGGGCGGCAAAGGCAAGGTCTTCCATTTCCATGATCAAGTTTGTTGTGGCAAATACAATGAACAGGATCGTTGACAGGGCTCTGCAGGCATATGGCGGCCTTGGCATGACAGATGACACCATTCTGGCTTTTTTCTACCGCCATGAACGTGCAGCAAGAATATATGACGGAGCAGACGAGGTTCACAAGACCTCGCTTGCAAAACAGATACTTAAAAAATACAGAACCGGAAAACAGGACCAGCATGGATTACAGGGAATTTAAAAAAATCTACGGGGCTTCAGCCCAGGATATCTCGCTTGAGGTTTACAGAAACAACAGGGATACCATTAAGATCAAAAAGGAAAAAACAGCTGTAAACAACCTGGAAAAAATTTTCAGTGCTGTTTTCAGTATTTCCTTTAAAAAGGGTTTTCAGGCCATGAGCATGCGGGATTTAAGCCATAAGACAGGCATGAGCCTTGGAGCCCTGTATGCATATTTCAAAGGGAAAAAAGCACTTCTTCAGATTATTCAGACCCAGGGGTGGGCCATAATAAAAAAAGATCTTGAACAGGTTTCAGAAACCCATGAAGGCCCGCGCAACAGACTGAGGGCAGTTATCAAGGCCCATGTCTTTCTGTCAGAACTGTTCAGGCCCTGGTTTTATTTCACTTTCATGGAAGCAAGGAATATTGAGGCTGCCAAATCCATGGAAGACCATACCCAGAACATTCTTGCCGGAATCCTGAAAGATGGTGAAAGCCAGGGTATTTTCAGGCCCGGCAACCATGAGCTTACTGCATGCATGATAAAGGCAATGCAGCAGGAATGGTACCTGAAACGGTGGAAATATAAAAAACTCAAGGTAAGTGTGGATCAGTTTGCAGACCATCTTGTGGATCTTGTGGAATCCTTCTGCCTTGTCTGATAACCCGTAAAGCCAAATAAAAGGAAAATATAATGCAGATAACAGACAAAGCCGGACATGTAAGACCTGGAGAGGAAATAGATCCTGCAGCGGTAAAAGCTTTTTTGCAAAAAAATATCAAAGGCCTGTCCGGAGATATCAATATTACCCAGTTTCCCAGCGGATATTCCAACCTGACCTATCTTGTTGATATGGGTGGCACTAAAATGGTGCTGCGCCGCCCGCCAGTCGGGGCAAAGGTCAAGGCAGGCCATGACATGGGCCGCGAATACAGAGTATTGAAGGCATTGCACCCTGTTTTCCCCTATTGTCCTGAACCTCTTGCATATACAGATGATACAAGCATCATTGGTGCGCCTTTCTTTGTCATGGAAAAACTTTCAGGAATCATTTTAAGAAAGGATCTTCCAGGAGGATTGTCCTTTTCACCGGATCAGGCAAGAAAACTGTGCATGTCCCTGACAGACCTGCTTGCCCGTATCCATTCCATTGACATAAAAGAGGCAGGCCTTGATTTCATCGGAAAACCAGAAGGATATGTGAGGCGTCAGGTAAAAGGATGGATCGGGCGCTATAACAGGGCAAAAACAGAAGATGCTCCTGATTTTGACAAGATCATGTCATGGCTTGAAGCTGAAATGCCGGAGGATACAGACAGGCCATGCCTTGTACACAATGACTACAAGCTGGATAATGTTGTTCTGGATTCTTCCTGGCCTGAAAAAATAACCGGAGTTCTTGACTGGGAAATGGCCACCTGCGGAAATCCTCTCATGGATCTTGGCAATGCCCTTGCCTACTGGGTGGAAAAAGATGATCCTGAATACATGCAGATCATGAGAACCATGCCCACCAATATTCCGGGAGCCATGACAAGACGGGAGATTCTGGATTATTATGAACAGAAAACAGGCCTCAGCACGGAAAAATTTGATTTTTACTATGCCTTTGGCCTGTTCAGGCTGGCAGTTATTGCCCAGCAGATTTATTACCGGTATTTCAACGGGATTACAACCAACAAGCGGTTTGCCCCTCTGATTCATGTTGTGAAAGGTCTTGAGAAAACAGCCACAAGAGTCATCGAATCCTCATGGCTGTAATTTATATAAATATATCGCCACCACAAAACAAAGGAGTCAAGTCATGGCAAAAACAATGGTAAACACTGTAACAGGCTCGGTTTCTCCGGATGAACTTGGAATTGCATTAATGCATGAACATATTGTGTTTGGTTATCCCGGATGGGAGGGCGATCAGACCATGGCTCCCTTTGACCGCAAATCTGCTGTGGACAATACAGTTAAAGTGTTTAACCAGCTGAAGGATTCTGGCCTTTCAACATATGTTGACGCAACAACCAATGACAGCGGCCGCTGTCCCGAAGTTTACAGGCAGGTTTCAGAAAAAACCGGAATAAACATCATCTGCTCAACCGGGTATTATTTTGAGGAAGAAGGCTCGTCAGCATACTGGAAATTCAGAAGCAGCCTTGGAGACATAAGCAGGGAACTTTATGATCTTTTCATGACTGAAATCACTGTGGGAATACAGGATACAGGCATAAAGGCAGGCGTGATAAAAATCGGGTCAAGCAAAGGTGTTATAACAGATTATGAAAAAATGATTTTTTCTGCTGCTGCCAGAGTTCAGAAAGATACGGGCGTGCCGGTCATAACCCATACCCAGGAGGGCACCATGGGCCCTGAGCAGGCGGATTTTCTCATTTCAGAAGGTGTTGATCCGGCAAAAATCCAGATAGGTCATATGAGCGATAACCTGGATATTGATTATCAGACAGCAGTTATTGAAAAAGGTGTTTATGTTTCATGGGACAGAATGGGGCTTCAGGGCCTTGTTGGATGTCCCATGGATGAGCAGCGCTATGAGGTTATTGCACAGCTTGTCAGACAGGGATTTGCAGACAGGCTGATGCTTTCCCATGATTATATCATAAACTGGCTTGGAAGGCCCCTTAACCTGCCTGAACAGGCCCTGCCCCTGATTGCAGACTGGCATCCTTCCCATCTGTTTAAAAATATTATTCCTGCCCTTAAAAAAGCCGGAGTAAGTGATGACCAGATTGATACCATTATCAGAAAAAATCCTGCCAGGCTTTTTTCAGCCAGCTGAATATAAGGAACCACAGAGCTTTTTATCTGAATTCAATATAAACAGACAGCGGGAAAGGAAAATAAATCATGGAAAATAAATCACAGCGCCTGCCAATGCCGGTTACAAGACTTGAAGACATGGATGCCCTGAAAAACAAGCGCCTTGAATTTGACAGCATTGCCCAGATGTTTACGGTCAGGGCACAGGAAATACCGGACAGAACCCATGTCATATATTATGACCAGAAAATTACCTATGCCATGACAAACGAGCGCGCAAACAGGGTAGGTAATTTTTTAAAGGAAAAGGGTGTGAAAAAAGGGGATGTGGTTTCCCTTATGATCTCAAATTCTCCTGAAATTTATTATACCATGTTCGGAGCCCAGAAAATCGGTGCCATTGCAGGAGTGATCAATTTTGCGCTTGTGGGGCCTGAAATTGCTCATGTGCTTGATGATTCAAAACCTGTAGTGGTTTTTGTGGGAAGCGAGTTCATGGAACCTTTTTCAAAGGGATATGAGCTTGCAGGGCATAAGCCTCTTGTAGTGGAAGTCAAAACAGATGCACAACATGAGTGTACAACAGCGAAACTTACCCTTTCAGAGATTTTTGACAGGTATCCTGCTGATGAAACCCTGGTTCCGCAGAAACCTTCAGATCCTTTTTTGCTTCTGTATTCATCCGGAACAACCGGCCTTCCCAAGGGAATCTTGTTGTCAAACAAGGGCCAGCTTGCAGTCTGCCGTGGCATGGCAGCCATAGGGCTTGTAACAAGCGACGAGGAAACCATGCTTGTTCTTCTGCCCATGTATCATATCAATCCCATTGGGGTGTGGACATATCCCATAACATTCATGGGTCAGACCCTGTGCATAAGAAAAGCCTTTTCTCCTGCTGATTTCTGGCCTGCAATCCTTGAGAACAATATCACAATTCTCATGGGAGTGCCTGCCATGTACAATTATGTTTATTATTCAATTGATGCTTCAAAACTGGATATGTCAAAGCTTAAGCTGAAGTTTGCCTTCAGCGGGGCAGCTCCTTTGTCTGTTGAGCTGATAAAAGGGTTCAGGGAAAAATTCAATGTGGAGATTATTGAAGGATACGGGCTTACCGAATGTGTGGGGGTTTCAAGTGTAAATCCTCCGGCAGGCAAAAGAAAGCCGGGCTCATGCGGGCTTGCCATGCCTGAACAGGAAATAGAAATCATGGATCCTGACAATACAATACTTCCTGCCGGACAAAAAGGTGAAGTCTGTATAAAAGGCGAAAATACAATGACAGCTTACCTGAACAATCCTGAAGCCACAGCCCAGACCCTTGTTGACGGGTGGCTACATACAGGAGATATCGGATATCTGGATGAAGACGGGTTTTTATTTGTTGTTGACAGGAAAAAGGACATGATCAACAGGGGTGGAGAAAACATATATCCAAGGGAAATAGAGATAGCCATTGAATCACATCCTGATGTAATGGCAGTGGCTGTGATAGGGGTTCCGGACAAAGCCCTGGGAGAAAGGGTCAAGGCTTTTATAGAAATATCAGAACAGGCCTCTGTCACTTCCGAATCCATGAAGGATTATCTTGCGGACAGGCTTGCAAAATATAAGATACCTGAATTTATTGAAATAACAGATAATCTTCCAAGAAACCCGACAGGGAAGGTTTTGAAATACAAGTTAAGGGAACATAATTAAATAAATGGAGAACAAAAAACAATATGAAAGATTTCAGTCTTGAAGGAAAGATTGCTGTCATAACAGGTGCCAGCAGAGGAATAGGTTTTGCAGTTGCCCAAAAGCTTGCAGAGTACGGAGCAGAATGTATTCTGGTGAGCCGCAAACCAGAAGATCTTGACAGGGCAGCAGAAAAAATAAGGGAAAACGGGTTTAAAGCCCGGCCCATGGCATGCCATACAGGCCATCCTGGCCAGATCAGACAAATGTATGAAAAAATAGGTGAAGAATATGGAAAACTGGATATTCTTGTGAACAATGCTGCAACCAATCCCCATTTCGGGGAAATGATCACGGCAGAAGAAAGTGTATGGGACAAAACCCTGGATGTAAACCTCAAAGGTCCTTTTTTCATGATAAAATATGCAGTTCCTCTGATGAAGGACGGTGGTGCTGTTGTTAATGTGTCTTCGGTCAATGCAATAAAACCCGGGGTTTTCCAGGGGATCTATTCTGCAACCAAGGCAGCTTTGCTCAACATGACAAAAACCCTTGCAAGGGAGCTTGCCCCGAAAAAAATCAGAGTCAACGCACTTTTGCCGGGCCTGACTGACACACGTTTTGCAAGCGCCATAATTTCTTCAGAGGAAATATGCAGATATGCTGTGGACCAGATTCCAATGGGAAGATATGCAAAGCCTGAAGAAATGGCAGGAGCTGTGCTTTATCTTGTGTCGGACGCGGCATCTTTTACCACAGGAACCCATGTTATCTGCGACGGCGGAATGCTCATCTGAATTTTGTAAAAATAACAGGAAGAATCACAATGACTCAACTTATTGCAGATCAGAAGGAAATAGATTTTATTCTTTATGAACAACTGAAAGCAGGACAATTACTGGAATGTGAAAAATTCAGTGCTTTTTCAAAGAAAACTTTTGACATGATTATCTCAGAGGCCAGAAAGCTTGCCATAAAAGAGATTTTACCAACCCTTGCAGACGGAGACAGGCTGGGAGCCAGGTTTGAAAACGGGAAAGTCTTTGTGCCTGAATCTTTTCACAGGGCAAGAAAGGCAGTGCGTCAGGCAGAGCTGACCTCTGTTATGGAAGATCCTGAATGGGGCGGCCAGGGACTGCCTTTTCTCATAAGCATGGCTGTGATGGACTATATTGTGGGAGCAAATTATGCCTTAAGCGGATATATTCACATGGGCCACGGCACAGGCAAAATGATTGAACTTTTCGGAACAGACACCTTAAAGGAATTATTCCTTGAAAACCTTTATACAGGGAAATGGTCAGGAACCATGCTTCTGACCGAACCTGAGGCTGGTTCGGATGTGGGAGCCATCACAACAAGCGCAAGAAAAAATGAAGACGGCACATATTCCATTACAGGCAGCAAGATTTTCATTACAGACGGCGAACATGACATGGCTGAAAACATTATTCATCCTGTGCTTGCCCGCATTGAGGGAGCGCCTGAGGGTACACGCGGCATCTCAATCTTCATTGTTCCCAAGATATGGGTCAATATGGACAGAACACTGGGACAGCCCAATGATGTCCAGTGTACTGGAATTGAGGAAAAAATGGGTTTTCACGGATCTGCCACATGTTCCATGTCCCTTGGATCAAAGGGAAAATGCCGGGGCTTTCTTCTTGGAGAGGAAAACAAGGGCCTTGCCATCATGTTTCATATGATGAATGAAGCAAGACTAAGTGTGGGGTTCCAGGGCAGCACAGCAGCTTCCATTGCATATCTTTATGCCCTTGATTATGCAAGAAAGCGTGTCCAGGGCAAGGATATAGCTGAAACCAGAAATCCTGAGGCAGAACCAGTTCCCATTATCCGTCATCCTGATGTCCGCAGAATGCTGACATGGATGAAAGTTCATGTGGACGGCATGAGAAGCCTTGCCTATTATACAGGGCTGTGCATTGACAGAAAAGACAATGCTTCAACAGAACAGGAAAGGCAGCATGCATCAGACATGGTTGATCTTCTTACCCCGGTTGTAAAAGCCTATTGTTCTGAAAGGGGATTTGAGGTCTGTGTCCAGGCGGTTCAGGTTTTTGGCGGATATGGGTATACAAGGGAATTTCCTGTGGAACAGCTTGTAAGGGATGTGAAAATAGCCTCCATTTATGAGGGTACAAACGGAATTCAGGCAATGGATTTTCTGGGACGCAAGCTTGCCATGAAAAAAGGGGCAGTGTTCATGGCTCTTCTGGATAAAATAAAAACCTGCATTGCACAGGCAAAAGAAAATGACTGCTTAAAGTCCATGTCAGATTCACTTGAAAAAGCTGTTGAATCCCTTGGCATGACAGCCATGCAGCTTGGAACCACTGCCATGTCTGAAAAATATAATGCAGCATTTGCCAATGCACATCCTTTTCTTGAAGCTTCAGGTGATGTGGTTATGGGATGGATGCATTTATGGCGGGCCATTGCTGCTGTCAGGGCACTTGAGAAAAAACAGTCTTCCAGAAGAACTGTTTTTTATGAGGGAATTATTACAGGAGCGCGTTTTTTCATGGAAACCATACTGCCTGTGACAATGGGCAGGCTTGCTTCCGTCCAGACCATGTCTGATGCGGCAGTTGCCATGAATGAAGCTTCTTTTGACTGAAATTAAAGGAAATAATTGAATGAACACCAATGAAATAAAAAATGTATTGATTCTGGGGGCGGGAACAATGGGCCTCCAGATAGGGCTGACCTGTGCTGCAGCAGGATTTGAAGTAATAATTTATGATGTCATGGACAAGGTTCTTGATCAGGGCAGAACAAGGATAAAGAAGCTTGCAGACAGACTTGTATCCCAGGGCAGAATGGATTCTGAAAAAGCAGAATCAGGGCTTTTGAGGATTAATTTTTCCAAAGATCCTGAATCTTCCGGCAGACATGCTGATTTTATCAGCGAATCCGTGCCTGAGGATCCTGGACTCAAACAAAAGGTTTTTTCCCGGTTTAACGAAATCTGTCCGGCTCATGCGATATTCACCACAAATTCGTCTACCCTGGTGCCTTCCATGATTGCTGAATCCACAGGAAGGCCGGACAGGTTTGCAGCTCTGCATTTTCATGACTGTTCCCTTACCAATGTGGTGGATATAATGCCCCATCCCGGCACCAGTGAAGAAACCATGACAGCCATTTCTGATTTCTGCCGTGCCATTGACCAGTATCCCATTGTCCTGAAAAAGGAACAGCACGGATATGTGTTCAATACCATGCTGACGGAACTTCTGGCCGCAGCCCTCAGCCTTGCATCAAAGCAGGTGGCTTCACCCGAAGACATTGACAGGGCATGGATGGGTATAATGAAAACCTCTGTCGGCCCCTTTGGTATAATGGATTCAGTGGGGCTTGAAACCGTCTACAAGATAACAGACTACTGGGCGCGCAAGCTTGACGATCCCAAACGCAGGGCCAATGCGCAATATCTGAAAGATTTTGTTGAAAAGAAAAATCTCGGGGTTAAAACCGGAAAAGGTTTTTATGAATACCCGAATCCCGCCTTTCTCCAGCCTGATTTCATGAAAGGCATACACTGAAACTGCCAGACCCGGGCTTTTCGCATGTTTTAAGCTTTCAAGTGCGGAAAGCCCGCTCCTTTTTCCATTCTCACCCGATCCTGCCCGGAATTGCCGGCGATTTTGAAAAATATTGCAAAACCGGAACAATTAGTGGTATCCATGTAAAAATTGCATAATTATAAATTAAAGGCCATCTGCCATGAAACCGCAGGAAATAGAAGATACAAGTTTCAGAATAATCGAAGAAGAAGCAGGCGACCACGGGTTTCCAGAAGATCAGTGGGCAGTTGTCAGGCGGATGATTCATACATCTGCGGATTTTGAATATATAAAAACCGTCAGGTTTTCTCCGGGAGCTGTGCAAAAGGGCATTGAAGCCATAAAAAAAGGGTGCACGATTTTTACAGATACCAATATGGCAAGGGTTGGTATCAGGAAAATGGAAATCCAGTCCTTTGGCGGGCGGGTTGAGTGCCTGATGGCTGACCCTGATATTGGTGCAAAGGCGGCTCAAAACGGAACAACAAGGGCTGTTGCTGCTGTTGACGCAGCCTGCCGCGACATGAAGGGTGGGATTTATGTTGTGGGCAATGCTCCAACAGCCCTTTTAAGGCTTATTGAGCTTATAAGGGAAAAAAAGGCAGACCCTGCCCTTGTCATTGGATTTCCCGTGGGATTTGTCAATGCTGCGGAATCCAAGGACGAGCTCATGAAGCTTGATTTTCCCCATATCACCAACAGGGGAAGAAAAGGCGGATCAAATGTGGCGGCAAGTATTGTAAATGCCCTTGCCATTATGGCTTATAACGCGGACTGATATAATACCGGAGGCAGTCATCAAAGGTTTTGTAATAGCAGCCACTGGAAGCGGAACCGGTAAAACCACCATTACACTTGCGATTCTGGCCTTTCTTGCTGAAAAAGGCGTTAAAGTTGCTCCTTTCAAGGTCGGCCCTGATTTTATTGATCCCGGGCATCATACGGCAATAGCAGGCAGAACCAGCATTAACCTTGATTCGTGGATGCTGTCAGAGCAATATAACAAAAAGCTTTTTGCTTCAGGAGCAAGGGGCTGTGATATTGCTGTGGTTGAAGGTGTCATGGGGCTTTTTGACGGGATTGACGGCAAATCAGAACACGGGTCCACAGCTCAGATGGCAAAATGGCTTGGCCTGCCTGTTGTCCTCGTTGTGAGCGCAAAGGGCAAGGCAAGGAGTGCTGCTGCCATTGTACAGGGATTTGAGAATTTTGACCCTGACCTTAAAATTGCAGGTGTTATTTTCAGCAGAACAGGAAGCCTGCGCCATTATGAATACCTGAAAACAGCAGTTGAAGCCAGCTGTAAGACAAAATGCCTTGGGTTCATGCCTTACAATGATGATATTGTGATGCCGGAGCGGCATCTTGGCCTTGTGACCTCAGATGAGCTTGAGATAAAAAAAAACATGCTTTCAGCACTTTCAGGCATGGTGCGTGACCATATTGACATGGACGGCCTTGTCAGCAGTCTTGATCCGCTTGAGCCGGCAGATATTGCAGAAAAGAAAAAACAGGATAAAGACGGCCCTGTTATTGCCGTTGCAAGAGACAGGGCCTTTTGTTTTTATTATCCTGACAATCTTGAGATTTTAGAAAATGCAGGAGCAAGGATAAAACTGTTTTCTCCGCTTGCAGGAGAAGGGCTTCCTTGTGACGCAGACGGGCTTTATCTTGGAGGCGGATATCCTGAAGTTTTTGCCGGGCAGTTATCCTGCCGCACAGATCTTTTTGACAAAATCAGGACCAAAAGCCGTGAAGGCATGCCGATTTATGCAGAATGCGGCGGGTTCATGTTTCTTTGCAAAAGCCTCTGCGATGCAGATTCAGATCACAGGTATCCAATGACAGGGTGCTTTGATATGCATGTAAGGATGTCAAAACGCTTAAGATCACTTGGGTACAGGGAAATCACCCTTGCAAAAGATACAGTCATAGGAAAAAAAGGCGCTGTTTTAAGGGGTCATGAATTTCATTATTCTTCCCTTGAAAACCCGGATGCAGATGGTGTGTCAGATGTTTATAATGTCACGGGCCGAAAAGGCCAGGTGCTTTCCCTTAAGGGGTATCAGGTGCATAATACCCTTGGCAGCTATCTTCATATTCATTTTGGCAGCAATGAAAAATGTGCAGAATATTTTGTTGAAAACTGCCGGAAATTCAGGACATACAGATGTCACCCAAAAAACTGAAAAAAGGGTTTACAACGGGAACTGCTGCTGCTGCCGCAGTAAAAGCCTGTCTTGTTGCATTTTTTTCTTCAGATTTTCCTGATTCAGTTGAAATAGGTTTTTTAAACGGGGAAACAGGAATTATTCCCATAGACAGCCTTGAGAAAAAATCCAGTGATACATTTGAAGCCATTGTGATCAAGGATGCAGGAGACGACCCTGATATAACCCATAAAGCCAGGATCGGAGCCAGGGTAAGGCTTGGTGTATCAGATTCAGGAAAAACCCGGGTATTTATTGGAGCAGGCAGGGGAGTGGGCAGGGTAACAAAGCCGGGCCTTGAGCTTGCTGTAGGGGAACCTGCCATAAATCCAGGGCCCAGAAAGATGATCATGAATTCGGTTTCCCAGGTTCTGGAAAAATTTGGTTCCGGCAGTGAAAATATAAATATTGAAATTTTTGTTCCTGAGGGCGAAATTCTGGCACAGAAAACCCTGAATGCAAGACTTGGAATTGTGGGAGGCATTTCCATACTCGGCACAACAGGAATTGTTGTGCCCATGTCCCATGATGCCTATATTGCCACCATAAGATCGAGTGTCTCAGTTGCCGCTGCAAACGGCATTACACATCTTGTATTCACCACGGGCAGGAGAAGCGAACGTTTTGCCATGAAATTTTTGACAGTTTCAGCCAGGAAGCTTTTATTCAGACAGGAGATTTTTTCAGGGCATCCATTGATATGGCAGTTCACCAGCCTGAAATAACAGAAGTCACCCATACTGTATTTTTTGGCAAGGCCGTTAAAATGGCCCTTGGATTTGAACATACCCATGCTGCAAATTCAGAGCTGACCCTTGATAAACTTGCAAAATGGGCCTTTGATATCACGGGAAACAGGACGTTGCAGGCCAGTATTGGAAACTGCAACACTGCCCGTCATGCTTTTTCATACATATATCCCGGATATCCTGAGCTGATTTCATATGTGGGCAGAAAAATCTGTGAAAACGCCATGAAATTTTCCAGGGGCAGGCTGGGGACAGGGGCTGTTATATTTGATTTTGACGGCAGTCCGGTTTTCAGAACTGATCCGGGCCTGCAATAGCCCGGCTGTCCTGTCTGCTGCCTGACTGAACATATTATGGATTGGATTGGAGATAAAAATCATGAAATACATGGGAGCAATAGATCAGGGAACCACAAGCACGCGTTTCATTGTATTTGACCGGTCCGGCAAAGTCAGGGCAATAAGCAGAAAAGAGCATGATCAGATATGTGAAAAGCCCGGATGGGTGGAACATGATCCTTTGCAGATATGGAAAAATACCTGCCATGTGATCCGTCAGGGTCTTGAAATGGCTGGAATTTCAGGGAAAGATCTTGCTGCCGTAGGTGTGACAAATCAGAGGGAAACGGTTCTTGCCTGGGATAAGAACACAGGCAGGCCCTGTTTTAATGCCATTGTATGGCAATGCACAAGAACAAGAGATATCTGCGACAGGCTTGCAGAAAAATACGGGCAGAAATGGTTCAGAAACCTTACCGGCCTTCCTGCTGCTGCCTATTTTTCCGGCCCGAAAATAAAATGGCTCACGGATAATGTTTCAGGTGTAAGAGCAGGGGTGGATAAAGGAGATATATTGTTCGGCACCATGGATACCTGGCTTGTGTGGAATCTTACAGGAGGCCCTGGAAAAGGCGTGCATGCAACCGATGTCACCAATGCAGGAAGAACTCTTCTGATGAATATTGAAACACTTGAATGGGATGAAAATCTTCTGTCTGCAATGGCAGTTGCAAGGCATGCTCTTCCTGAGATTGTCAGTTCTTCCCATTCCACAGCCTTTGGAACAACAATGAAAAACGGGCCCTTTGGAGCTGCCGTGCCCATTGGCGGTGTGCTTGGGGACCAGCAGGCAGCATTGTTCGGCCAGGCCTGTTTTGAGCCTGGGGAAGCCAAAAACACATATGGAACCGGGTGTTTTTTTCTGATGAACACAGGAGAAAAACCACAGTTTTCAGATCACGGCCTTTTGACGACCCCGGCATATCAGATTGAAAACACCAAGCCCTGTTATGCCCTGGAAGGCTCTGTTGCCTATGCAGGCGCACTTGTTCAATGGGTAAGGGACAATCTGGGGCTGATCAGCAAATCAGGTGAAATAGAGGAACTTGCCGCCCGTGCAGAAGATAATGGAGGTGTGTATTTTGTGCCTGCGTTTTCAGGGCTTTTTGCCCCTTACTGGAGATCTGATGCAAGGGGAATCATTGCAGGCCTGACAAGATTTGCAGACAAGGCTCACATTGCAAGGGCTGTTCTTGAAGCATGCGCGTTCCAGACAATGGATATTGTGCATGCCATTGAAAAGGAATCCGGCAGACACGGGTGTTTAAAGCATCTGAAGGTTGACGGCGGTATGGTGAAAAATCGTCTTTTGATGCAGTTTCAGGCAGATATTTTAAATGTTGAGGTGATCCGGCCCAGGATTGCTGAAACAACAGCTCTGGGTGCTGCCTATGCAGCAGGCCTTGCCACGGGCGTGTGGCCTGATTTTGCAGCATTGAAAAAACACTGGTCTGTTCATTCAAGATATATTCCGCAAAAGGATGAAAACTGGAGAAAAAACCTGGTGCAGGGATGGAACAAAGCTGTTCAGCGTACTCTTGACTGGATTTAAAACAATGCCTGAAAACAAATTTTTTGAAACCGAGGTGGTTATCACAGGCGGCGGCATTACAGGAACCGGGCTTGCCAGGGATCTTGCCCTGAGAGGTATTGGCTGCATTGTTCTTGAGCAGGAAAATATAAATGCCGGGGCTTCGGGCAGGAACCACGGGCTTTTGCACAGTGGAGCAAGATATGTTCTTTCTGATCCTGAATCTGCCCGTGAATGTAAAAAACAGTCTGATATCTTGAAAAAAATTGCTCCCCAGTGCATTGAAAAAACAGGCGGGCTCTATGTTGCGGTAAAAGGTGATGATGAAAATTATATAGACCGGTTTGCCCAGCTATGCACAAAAGCAGGAATTTTGTGCGAACAATTGAGCCCTGCCATGGCTCTTGAGCTTGAGCCCTGCCTTTCAAAGGACATCATTGCAGCTTTCAGGGTGGAGGATGCCAGTGTTGATCCTTTTCACTTGAGCCTTGAGAACATGAATCAGGCCATTGAACACAATGCCCGGTATTTCAATCTGTGCAGGGTTGTAAAATTTGTCAGATCAAAAGGCCGGATCACAAAGGTGGTGGCGCAGGATCTTCTTCATAAAAGATTTTTTGAGATAAGGGCAGATGTTGTTGTAAATGCGGCAGGCGCATGGGCAGGCAGGGTTGCAGGCCTTGCAGGCGTCCGGGTTGACATGGTGTATTCAAAGGGAACCCTTCTCATTACACATAACAGGATTGCAGATCATGTGATAAACAGGTTAAGGCCGCCTGATGACGGAGATATACTGGTTCCCGGCGGAACAGTATCAATTTTCGGAACAACATCAGTGCATCTTGATTCTCCTGATGTAATACGCCCCTCAATTAAGGAAACCGATCTTCTTGTTGACCAGGCAAAAGCCATGGTTCCAGAGCTTGAACATGCGCGTTTCATACGGGCATATGCCGGAATCAGGCCCCTGGCCCTTACAAGGAAATCAGAAGATTTGGATAATGACAGGGCTGTTTCAAGGGGGTTTACTCTTTTTGACCATGAATCAGACGGAATTGAAAATTTTATCACGATCACAGGGGGCAAGCTGACAACTTTCAGGCTGATGGCGGAAAAAGCAGGTGACCTTGCTGCTGAAAAGCTGAACTGCAAAGCACGGAGCACAACAGCGCAGACCCCGCTGAAATCGGATTCTCCCAGCAGAATGACAGAAGCTGGAATATCATTTAAGCTGTGGGCAGGCCAGGGCAGAAAATCAGATACCACTCTGTGTGAATGTGAAATGATTTTCAAGACCCAGTTTGAACAGCTCATATCATGGCTTAAAAAGAACAGGAAAAAAGCTGATCTGAATGCGCTGCGCATTCATTCAAGGCTTGGCAAGGGAGCCTGTCAGGGAACTTTCTGCAGTCAGCGTGTCACAGGTCTTATGTATGATGAAAATTATCTTAAGGCAGATGAGGGAATCCTTAATATAAAGGATCTGTTAAACGAGCGCTTTGCCGGGCAGCGTACCGTGCTGTGGGACGGGCAGCTTGTTCAGTCCCAGTTGTGTGAGCTTGTGTATTGCGGTTTTTACGGGCTTGATCTTCAATGAAACACAGATATTGCGATATTGAAACCGATCTTATGATCATTGGCGCCGGCATGGCAGGCATGAGCGCTGCCGTGTTTGCTGCAAAGCGGAATATAAATGCAATTGTCGCAGGAGGGCCGGGCACAATTGAGTATTCAAGCGGACTTATGGATCTTTGGGGAATCTCTTTAACAAAAAAGGGCAAAATTACAAAAAAACCTTGGGATATGCTTTCCCGGCTGAAGAATCATATGCCGCACCATCCCTGTGCATCAATACCTGCACAGATATTTGACAGGGCATTCTGCGAGCTGGTTCAGGCATTGAAAAAAAGCGGCCTTGAATATACAGGATATGAAAAATTAAACTCCCTTGTGATGACTCCTTTTGGCACGCTTCGTCCCTGTTTCAGGATTCCTGTGACCATGAAGACAAATCATCATGTTTTCAGGGAAAAACCTGCCTGTCTGATTCTTGGTTTCAGAGGATTAAGGGAATTTTCTCCTGTTTTTTTCAGGGAAATGCTCAAAAATACCTGGCCTGGTCTCAGATCCGCCTATATTCAGTTTCCTGGCTTTGGGCACACCAGGGAATTGTTCACGCCTTTTATGGCGCAGAGCCTTGAGACCGGGCAGACACAGGAAAGGCTGGCACAGGCTGTATATCAGGTTTTAAAGGGAGAAAAATTTCTCGGACTGCCTGCTGTTCTTGGGCTTAACCATTGTGAAACCATCCTGGCTGCACTGGAGAATCAGCTGAACCTGAAGATTTTTGAAATTCCCACATCTCCTGTCTCAGTGCCTGGCATAAGGCTGAAACAGGCTCTGACAGAGGCTGTAAGGGGCTCATGCGTGACCATGATGCAGGGCAGCCGGGTTATAAAAGTTCTGCGCTCAGGTAAAAATAAGTTTAAATGTCAATTGTCAGACTCTTCAAATCCTGTTATTGTCCACGCAAAAACAGTTTTGCTTGCAACCGGACGCTTTATTGGCAGAGGGCTTTATGCAGGCCGCACAAAGATTCATGAACCCCTGTTTGACCTGCCTGTTAGTCAGCCTGATACCAGGCAGAAATGGCATGCTCATGAATTTTTTGATTTA
This sequence comes from uncultured Desulfobacula sp., assembly GCA_964408295.1. Lineage (GTDB taxonomy): Bacteria > Desulfobacterota > Desulfobacteria > Desulfobacterales > Desulfobacteraceae > Desulfobacula. The sequence goes on from CAYOYY010000028.1 coordinate 23,948, forward strand.
AACGGCCATGCTGTCAACCGGGCCGGAATTGAAACCGATGAATTTCTAAGGCCGGTTGGCCGCGGCAGCAGGCTGGTTTATGATAACCTGTTTGCAGCAGGCTCAATCCTTGCCGGTCAGGATTTTGCAAGGGAAAGATGCGGAACAGGATTATCCATAGGCACTGCGTTCACGGCTGTTCAGAACTGTATCAGGTTTTTGAAATAAAGTTGATCATATATTCAGGAGATCTGTCTGTTGTTGCGCAATGATGATATGACTGCAAGGGCATCAGCCCTGACTGTTTTTGTGTGCATACTTTTCGGGGCAAATCCCGTGGCCATAAAATTCTGTCTTACCGGAACAGGCCCGTTCACTGCTGCTGGAATACGGTTTGGCATTGCTGCCATTGTGATTTATATATGGGCAAGGCTGAGAAAGATCAGGCTTGCGCTCTCTTCCGGGCAGCTTGGGCAGATGCTGATCCTGTCTGCAATTTTTGTTGTCCAGCTTTCATGTTTTTATCTTGGTCTTGGCAGAACAACAGCATCTCACGGGGCACTTATTTCAAATGCTCTTCCCTTTATGGTTCTTATCATGGCTCATTTTTTCATTCCGGGCGACCGCATTTCCCTTAAAAAAGGCCTTGGAATAACTCTTGGATTCATGGGGGTATTGTTCCTTTTTCTGGATAGGCAGGATATGGCAGGGCAATTGTATAAGGGCGATCTGATAGTTCTTTTTGCCGTGTTCCTGTGGAGTTCAAGCGCTGTGTTTGTAAAAAGGATCATATCAGACTACACACCTGTTCAGATTACCATATATCCCATGATATTTGGCGTGCCGTTTTTTTTTCTTGGAGGGTATTTATGGGACGGCCAGATGATCAGGGAGGTTAATGCAACCGTAGTCAAGGCATTGCTGTACCAGTCCCTTGTAACAGCCTCGTTCGGTTTTATTGCCTGGAATACCCTGCTGCAGAGATTTGGAGCCACAGCCCTTCATTCCTTTATTTTCATCATGCCCCTTGCAGGGGTTTTTTTCGGGGTGTGGCTTTTGGGCGATGTGGTAACTTCCTGGCTTGCTGCGTCCATTTTTTTTATTGTGACTGGAGTGGCCATTGTCAACATGAGAATGAAAAAGGCCCCTGAATAATTACCTGACAGTCTTCTGTGTCCTGAAACAGCTTAAGGCCCCTGAAAAGATTGTCAGCCCGTATGGTTTTTCTGAGGGACGGCCCGTGCTCAAGTGTCAGAAAGGTGGTGGCACTGCCTGGAATGATGTATGTTGCATTTTTGTCATAGGAATGAATGAAAACAGATTTCAATTCTTTTTTAACTATATACGGCACCACAATACCGGCAGGAAGAAACAGTTTTTCAGTGGGGCAGGATTCATTGCAAAGGCCCCAGTTTTCAGGTGAGCGTTTCTGTCCGAACTTGTTCCACCCGAAAATCATGTCCTTTGCAAACTGATTTTCAAGTCCGCATAAAAATAAAAATGCAAGAGGATCTTCATTGTTTTTTCCCCACAGATGCCTGTGCGATCTTGTGACAAATGCCATGGCTTTGTTTTTCCACATTTCTCTGTCAGTGATTTTCCATTGGCCTTTGGATGAATCTTTCATGATTTTTTCTTTCTGCGTTTCTTTTTTTTCCCTTTTTCGTGTTCCAGAATAAATTCGCGGATGGCCTGGGTGTCAGGTGTGTCAGCGTATTTGACAATATCTGCATAATCCTGCCTGGACACGGGTATTGTTTCAATCTTTTTGTTTAAAAACCGCTGGATTTCATTGAGGAGCTGTTTTTCCTCTTTGCTGCAGAAAGACAGGGCAACTCCCTTTTTTATGCCTCTTCCTGTTCTTCCCACCCTGTGAACGTAGTTTTCCTTTTTTTCTGGAAGATCATAGTTTATCACATAGTTTACATCAGGAATATCAATTCCACGTGCGCTTACATCTGTTGCGATCAATATATTGTTTCTGCCTTTTTTAAAGGCGTCCATTATGCTTATTCTGTCTTTCTGGTCTTTTTCCCCGTGGATTGTTTCACATGAAATATTTACCCTTGCAAGGGCTTTTGCAACACGTTCAGCACGCACCCTTGTTCTGACAAATACAATGATTTTTGCTTCAGGATTGTCCCGGATAAACCTGCGCAGAAAAAAGCGTTTGTCATCCATTTCAACAAAGCTGACAAAATGGGATACATTCTTTGATACAGGGTCTTCAGGGGAAATCTGGATACGTATTGCAGAAGATTTCACCTGGGAAAATGCAAGCTTTTTTATCTCCTTGTTTATTGTTGCAGAAAAAAACAGGGTCTGATGGCGTCTTGTCAATTTTTTTTTCACTGCGCGGATATCGTCTATGAATCCAAGATCCAGCATCTGATCAGCTTCATCAAGCACAAGTGTGTTTACATGGTCAAGTTTTATAACTTTCTGGCTTATCAGGTCAAACATCCTTCCCGGAGTTGCCGCCAGTATGTCCGTGCCCCTGGCAAGTTTTTTTATCTGGGGGTTCTGGTCAACTCCGCCATGGACAGCCATTGTTCTTACCCGTGTATGTTTTGCAATCTCATTGAAAACATTGTCTGTCTGGATTGCAAGCTCTCTTGTGGGTACCATTATAATGCACTGGATTCCGCGGGAACGTTTTGATTTTTTGTTTCTGTGTATCCTGTCTATTATGGGAATTGCAAAGGCTGCTGTTTTGCCCGTGCCTGTCTGTGCAATTGCCATTACATCCTCACCCTTCATTATTGAAGGTATGGCTTTGTACTGAATATCTGTAGGCCGCCTGAATCCCAGGGCTGCCAGATTCTTTTTTATTGATTCTGATATGTGATATGATTCAAATTTCATGGAATTTATATGTCCTCTAATGATATGATACCAAGCAAGCCATATAAGATACAGGTAAATCCCTAAAAATACAATTGTTTTGTTTTTTCAGGCAAATATGGTATCTGTGGAATGGGTGAAAAAATTCTTCTGACATGAATTATACTGAAGAGGTCCTGCAATGCTGGTTGCTGAATTTGACAATATCTGTCTGGCCCGTGGAAATAAAAATATTTTCTCCAATTTTTCCTTTGCTGTGAATGAAAATGATAAAATTTTAATTCAGGGAAAATCAGGCATAGGAAAGACAACGTTTTTCAGAATTCTTCTCGGATTCCAGAATGTTGATTCAGGAAGGGTGAGAGTTAACGGCCTTGAAATGAACAGGGAAAACATCAGAAAAATCAGATCCGGGATTTTTTACCTGAGCCAGGATATTGACCTTAGAAAAGAAAAATTTAAGGATATTTTTGAAGAGATTTTCAGTTTCAATAATGTGAAATATTCTGACAGGCTGGAACAGACCCTGTCTCTGCTTGATCTGTCCGGCAAAATTTTTGATCAGAATATCAAGGATCTTTCAGGGGGCGAGCGTCAGCGCGCAGGCCTTTTGATCTGTTTTCTTCTGAACAGGCCTGTATGGCTTCTTGACGAGCCCACATCAGCTCTTGATGATGACATGAAGCACAGGGTGGCTGATTATATTCTGAGCCGTGAAGATAATACTGTCATTATTATTTCCCATGATGAAATATGGAAAAAAAACAATATAATTAAAATAAAAAGGCTGTAATATAAAATGAATGGTGCACAGGATCTTGGGTTTTTATCACTTGCTTCTCTGTTTGTTTTTCTGGTTCCGGTTATTTATATTAATACGCGTCTTAAGCTTGGCATCAACAGGACCCTTCTGACTTCAATTGTCAGAATGTGTGTTCAGCTCAGCTTTGTGGGAATCTATCTTGAATATCTTTTCAGGTTTAATTCTCCTTTGCTCAATTCCCTGTATCTTCTGATAATGGTTTCCATTGCCTGCCAGTCCATTTTAAAATCCAGCAATTTAAAGCTGCGCCTGTTTTTTGCGCCTGTGTTTTTCTCTCTTCTGATTCCCTTTGTTTTAATGCTGTTTTTTTTCAATGCAGTTGTTGTGCGCATAGACAACCTGTTTGAAGCCAAATATCTCATTCCCGTAGGGGGAATGCTCCTTGGAAACTGCCTGCGCAGCATCATAATAGGGCTTAACAATTTTTACACCGGAATCAGAAAAGATGAAAACGGATATATTTTTGCTCTTTCTTTGTTCAACAGCAGAATTCAGGCTTTAAAACCGTATTTCAAGGAAAGCTTTCTTGCCGCTATCACACCGATTATTGCGTCCATGGCCACAATAGGGCTTGTATCCCTGCCCGGCATGATGACAGGTCAGATCCTTGGCGGATCAGTTCCCATTGTGGCTATCAAATACCAGATAGCAATCATGTTTGCCATCTTTTATACAGAATTTTTTGCCACCATATTGTCTGTTCTGTTTTCCCTTAAGGCCGGGTTCAGTGACATGGATGTTCTGAACCGGGATATTTTCATATCCTGATCATGCACGGCAATGTATGACAGAAATACTGAAAATGTGGTTTATCCACCTTGACTTCAGGCTTTAATCTGGGCTTGATTTTGACAGTTTTATTTCAGACTCAGGCATATCTTCCAGGCATTTATATGAATTAAAAGGAAAATCCAGAATTCGGGCTGCCGCCAACAGAAAAAAGGAAACCAGAAAAATGGTTGATCAGGCCAGGGTGTCTCTTTGGGGCCAATGAATGTCATACAGATAACTGTTGTTGCTGATTCAATGGGGCCGATACCGGATGTCATTGACGGAATAAACACATGAAAGGCCATACCGGTAATCCAGCCTGTGCCGGGCATGGATTTTTTTCTTGACAGTTTAAATTATTCAACATATTGTTAGTAACATTCAGGTTACTGTGCGTGCAGTTTAAGAGGGAATCCTGTGAGATTCAGGAACGGACCCGCCGCTGTGACCGGGTATGAACACCACATATGCCACTGTTGGATTTTAACGGGAAGGAGTGGTAAGTAAATTGATCCGGGAGTCAGAATACCTGCCTGAATGTTTTGATTTTGGACCTTGCGAGGCTCAGGGCAGATCAAAAAATTATGAGGAAAAAAACGGTTCCCATACCAGCACTGGTATGGGTTTTTTGTTAATGCCCTGTCTTGCATTGTTAAGAGCAACGGATAAATAAGGGGTTATTTGTTATGCAACAGATGTTAAAACTCTTTTCTGACTGTTTGTTTCACGTGGAACGCAAGTCAGCCCGGCAAGGTCTTCAGGGGACAGCTGCAAGATTATGGCATTAATTTGAGTGTACCGGTTGCCATATCAAAGGGGAGAACAGGATATCTGGTGGTCCTTTTCTCCCTTTTTCTTTTCCTTATGATCCTGCTGTCCCTTTCAATGGGATATATCAGGATTCCTGTCAGGGAGATTCTTTATATCCTGGGAGATAAGATATTTGGCATTACAGAAGAAACCTGCAAAATCAATCATGTTTTTAAAACAGTCATATTTGATATACGTCTTCCCAGAATACTGACCTGCGCCCTGGTGGGTGCGGCTTTGAGCGTATCCGGGGTATTGTTTCAGGGAATACTTCTTAATCCGCTTGCAGATCCATATACCCTTGGCCTGTCTGCGGGTGCGGCTTTTGGAGCGAGTATTGCCATTATTTTAAATCTCAATGCAGCTTTTGTTTCTGTGCCTGCATTTGCTTTTGCAGGAGCATGTCTTACTCTGCTTCTGGTTATATTTTTATCATATTCATCAAAAAACCCCATGGGAGGATTTTCTTCAAACAGCCTGATCCTGTCCGGCATTATTGTGGGAGCAATTCTTTCTGCCGGTATAAGTTTTTTGAAATTCATTGCAGATGAACAGGTTTCTGTCATTATTTTCTGGCTCATGGGCAGTTTTGCGTCCAAAACATGGGCTGATGTTTCAATGGTTGCTGTTTTCCTTTGCACAGGCTTTGCTGTGGCTGTTTTTTTTGCAAGGGATCTGAACCTGATTTCCCTTGGAACAAAGTCTGCAACAAGCCTTGGGGTTGATCTTAAAAAAACAGTTATTATTCTGCTTGTCACAGGAACCATGCTGGCTGCGGTCAGTGTGTCAGTATCAGGAATCATAGGGTTTGTCGGACTGCTTGTTCCTCATATGATCCGGTTTGTCACAGGCCCTGACAACAGAAAGCTTATCCCTGTTTCCATGCTTGCCGGTTCTTTGCTGCTTTTGTTTGCAGATACCATTACCCGCGCTGTCCTGCCCCATGAAATTCCCATCGGAGTTCTGACAGCCCTGACAGGCGGCCCGGTTTTCTGCTGGATATTCAGGCGTACCAGGCTTAAATAGGGCAAAACAATTGAAGATAGTTCTGGAAAATATCTGTTTTGCCTATGACCGGGAAGAGGTGCTTTCAGATATCAGCTGTTCCTTTGAGTCAGGATGCTTTTATTCCATAATAGGACCTAACGGCAGTGGTAAAACAACTCTTCTCGATCTTGTCTCAGGCTTTGTCAGGCCTGAAAGGGGCAGGGTTCTTCTGAATGATGCCCGGATAGATTCTTTTTCCAGAAAAGAGCTTGCACGTAATATTGCGCTTGTATCCCAGGATTATGATATAAATTTCCCCTTTGAAGTTAAGGATATTGTTCTCATGGGCAGGCATCCTTACATTCCCAGGTTTTCTTCTCCGTCTGCAAAAGACCTTGAAAGGGTGAATGAAATCATGGAAGCCTGTGAGATCATGCATCTTAAGAATCGCAGAATCACAGAACTGTCAGGCGGAGAGCGGCAGCGCTGCGTGTTTGCAAGGGCGCTTTGCCAGGATACCCCTGTTCTTCTGCTTGATGAAGCTTTTTCCAATATGGATATCAATCATACCTTAAAAATGCTTGACCTGGTAAAGCAGGCTGTGATCAGGCGTAACAAAACCGTAATCAATGTTTTTCATGATCTTAATCTTGCTTCAGCCTGGTCAGATATCCTGCTGATGCTTGATAACGGCAGAATAAGGGCTTTTGGAGATTCCAGCCATGTTCTGACAATAGATACCATAAAGGAGGTTTTTCATGTGGACTGTGTCATTGAATACAATGAACATGTTAAAGCAAGACAGGTGTATTTTCCGCCGGTTTAAGCTTTTAAATATTCTGGTTTTTGCGCTTCTTGTGTCTGTGAGCGGGTATTTCAGCGGTGCCTGTGCCATGACTGTGCATGATCAGAAAGGAAGGAAGATTGAATTTTCAAGACCCTTCACCAGAATAATATCTCTTTATGGAGCCCATACTGAAAATCTTTATTATCTCGGGCTTGAAAATCATATTGTGGGCGTCAGCATAAATGACAGGTTTCCGCTGCAGGTAAATAAAAAGCCTGGATTGTCATACCATGATGATCCTGAAAAATTTCTGGCTCTGAATCCTGATCTGGTTCTGATACGGCCAATGATAGATCACGGCTATCCAAAACTGATTCAGCGCCTTGAAAAATCAGGAATTACAATAGTTTCCCTTCAGCCAAAAGGTATTGATGACATGTATGAATACTGGCTTAAACTGGGCCTTCTTACAGGAAAAACCAGCAGGGCAGAAAAGATGGTCAATGATTTCAGGAAAAGAACAGCACACATAAAAAAACTTACAAGTCATCTGAAATCAAAGAAAAGAGTATATTTTCAATCCATTCACAAGAGAATGAAAACATTTACTCCAGGTTCCATTCAGATCTTTGCCCTTGAAACCGCAGGCGGAATCAATGTTGCTGCCGATGCAAAGGCTTCAAGGAATACAAACATTGCAAATTACGGCAAAGAGCATATTCTGGCAAAAGCCTCATTAATTGATGTTTTTCTTGCTCAGAAAGGCAGGATGAATCCTGTCACGGTCAGACAGATCAGGGCAGAGCCGGGATTTGGTGTTATAAAAGCCGTTAAAAACAACATGATATTTCTGATAGATGAGGATATAGTGTCCAGGCCGGTTCCAAGGCTTTATAAAGGAATTGTGTTCATTGGAAAACTGCTTTATCCTGATATTTTTACACATGAGAACTTAGACAAGGATTAATAATGAAACAATATGGAAAATTGTTCGGGGTCGGGGTCGGTCCGGGCGATCCTGAGCTGATAACGGTAAAAGCTGTAAGAGTCATTAAACAGGCTGATATTGTGTTTACTGCTGCATCAACCAGAAATGCCTACAGCCTGGCCGTTGAAATTGCATCAGATTATATTGCAGAGGATGTACCGGTTGTTAAACTATCCTTTCCCATGACAAAGGAGGAAAAAGAAGTTGAGGCTGCCTGGAAAAAGAACGCAGAAACAATAGCACTGGAGCTGGAACAGGGCAGAAACGCTGTTTTTCTGACACTGGGCGATCCCATGACATATTCCACATTTGGATATATATTGAAGAAAATGGCATCTGTGATGCCTGAGGCAGATATTGAGACCGTTCCCGGAATAACCTCGTTTCATGCAGCTTCTGCCCGCCTTAACAGAATACTTGTTGAAGGAGAGCAGTCCCTGCTTGTAACATCAGGAGCATTTGGAGGAGACAGGATAAGAAAAATAGCAGACATTGAAAATCTTGCTGTGGTAAAGGCATATAAAAACATGGAAGACATCACAAGGGCATTAAGGGAAACCGGGCTTGACAATAATTGCGTGGCTGTTTCAAGGTGCGGACGTGAAAATGAGCAGATTATTGAAAGCCTTGAAAACCTTGAAAAAAGAGCTCCTGACTACTGGACATTGATACTGGCGGCAAAATGAAACACGGAAAAAAACCTGATTACAAGGGGCTTGGAATTTCCCTGGTTTTTACCCTGGGCCTTTTTGTTTTCAGCCTTGGTTATTTTGACACTGTAACTCCTGAACTTTGCCTGAACCGGCTTTTAATACCCCTTGCAAGGCTGATTCTTTTCATTTCTGTGGGGCTTTTTGCAGGCCAGATCATTGAAAGCTTCGGGTGGACAAGTCAGGTGGCTGTTCTTGCCCGGCCTTTTTTCAGGTTTTCAAATCTTGGTGACAGGTGCAGCGCTGCCTTTACAACGGCCTTCATATCAGGAGCAAGTGCAAATGCAATGCTGCTGGATTTCTACAAGGACCGTAAAATTACCAAAGCCCAGCTTTTTCTGTCAAATTACATAAACCAGTTTCCCGCATATTTTCTTCATCTTCCCACAACTGTATTCATTGTTCTGCCCCTGACAGGTTATGCAGGAGCGCTGTATTTTGTGATAACCTTTGTGGCAACGCTTTTGAGAACCGCCTGTTTTCTCGTTTTTGGCAGGTTTTATCTGAAGAACCGCAATAAAATTGTTGAATGTGAAACATCTGACAGCAGCATTGCCCGGATTTCTTCTGACAACAGGAACAGGGATATCGGTAAAATTTTTGCAAAAATAAGAAAAAAACTGCCGGCACGGATTATTAATATTGTTATATGGGTTCTGCCCATTTATACTCTGGTTTTTATCCTGAATGTGAACGGATTTTTCATCTACCTGAACAAGGCTCTTGCAGGTGTGCTCACGGTTAAATTCATGCCTGTGCAGTCCCTGTCTATTGTTGTTTTAAGTTTTGCTGCTGAATTTACATCAGGTTTTGCCGCTGCAGGCGCACTGATGCATGCAGGAGTCATTACTGTCCCGCAGACAGTTGCAGCGCTTTTGTGCGGCAATGTGCTTGCATTTCCCATAAGGGCGCTTCGTCATCAGCTCCCAAGATACATGGGAATTTTTTCTCCCAAAATGGGACTGCAATTGTTATTATCCGGTCAGCTGTTCAGGGTGGTCAGTATAATTATTGTGGGAACCCTTTATTATATGGCGGCATAGAAAAATGAATCCGATAAATATAATAGGTATTGGACTCTCCAGGCATGATCTTACCCCAAGGCATCTGAAGCTGATTGATGAGTGTGATGTCCTGGTGGGAGGAAAAAGACAGCTTGCCATGTTTGATACACAGAATAAATGCACAATTACTGTTACAGGCCGGATTTCCGATTTGATGGAGACCCTTGAAAAAAAGATGCACACAGCAAAAATTGTTGTGCTTGCATCGGGAGATCCCCTGTTTCATGGTATCGGTTCCACAATGCTTTCATATTTTGATAAAAAATATTTAAGAATTTATTCCAATATCTCATCTGTATCAGCGGGGTTTGCCCTGATCAAAGAACCATGGCATGATGCAAAAATTGTAAGTTTTCATGCAAAACACAAGCAGTCTTTTTCGTTTGCAGATTTGAAAAATGAAACAAAGGCAGTTTTCCTGACCGGGCCTGATACAGGCCCTCATTATATTGCCTCAGGCCTTGAAAAGCAGGGATTGACCTGTTTCAGGCTGTGTGTGCTTGAAAATATAGGCAGCCCTGAAAAGGAAAAAATAACCTGGTTTGATTCATGTGATCAGGTAAAAGAGCAAAAATTTGCAGATCCCAATCTGGTCATTATTCTTAAGAAATCAGATGCCCAAATGCCAGGGCAGGCTTGTGCACATCATACAGGAATGCCTGATTCCATGTTTGCCCGTCAAAAGGGCCTTATAACAAAATCTGAAATAAGAAGCATTGTTCTGTCCCGTTTAAGGCTTACACAAAAAGACCTTGTCCTGTGGGACATAGGGGCAGGATCCGGGTCCATCAGTATTGAAGCGGCCCTTCAACTGCCGTATGGACGGGTTTATGCCGTGGAAAAACATGAAGACAGGATAAATGATATTATCTGCAATATTGAAAATTTTGCCTGTACAAATATAAGGGTTATGAACAAAGCCTTTCCCTGCGGCATTGAAGACATGGAAGCTCCGGACAGGATATTTGTCGGCGGAGGCGGCAGGGATATTGGCATTGTTGTGGAAACTGCATGCCGCTGCCTTTGCCCGTCAGGGGTGATTGTTATAAATACCGTGTTAATTGAGACTCTTGAACCAGCCGTAAATATGCTGGAACAATTGAACTTTAACCCGGATATTGTCCAGGTTCAGGTTTCAAGATCAAAAAAAATGCCTTTTGGGAGGCGTTTTGATGCCTTGAATCCTGTCTGGATTATTTCCGGAATAAAACCAGATTCAAGGCAGGATATATGAAAATACACTCAAATCCGATTATTTTTGCAGGAGCCGGCCCTGGGGCTCCGGATCTTATAACTGTAAGGGCATCAAAGGCTCTGGAACAGGCAGATCTTGTCATATATGCAGGTTCTCTTGTTCCTGAAGCTGTGCTGTGCTGGAAGGCAGATGATACCCGGACCGTGTCAAGCGCCGGCATGAACCTGGGCCAGATTGTTGAAATGATGGCAGATTACCATGGAGAAGGTAAAAGGGTGGTGCGCCTTCATACAGGAGATCCGTCATTATATGGCGCCATTCTTGAGCAGATGCGGGAACTTGACAGGCTGGGCATTCCCTATGAAGTGATTCCAGGGGTAACTGCTGCATTTGCCGCAGCTGCAAGCATGTCCATGGAGTACACTCTGCCGGATCTGACCCAGACCCTGATTTTAACAAGGATTTCAGGCAGAACAAAGGTTCCTGATGCGGAAAATTTTGAATCCCTGGCCTCTCACGGAGCCTCCATGGCTGTGTATCTGAGCATGGCCCATGTTTCAGGGGTTCAGAAAGCACTGGAAAAACATTATGGAAAAGACAGCCTGTGTGCCGTGGCATACAAGGTAAGTCATCCTGAAGAAAAGATCATGACCATGAAGATCAGGGAGCTTGAAAAAATATGCAGAGAAAATTCCATAACAAGACATGCTCTCATAATAGTTGGTAAATGTGTTGAAGCAGGTATGGTTTCAGGGGATATGATAAAGTCAAAACTGTATGATCCTGCATTTTCCCACGGATACAGGCATCAGGATGGCTGATTTCACACAGGGCAGGATCGGGATATGGGCAATCACTTCAGGAGGGTATGCCCTTGCCCTGAAAATTCAGGACAGGATATCAGACTCTGTGGTGTTTGTTTCATCGACTTCAGTCAGCAGCCCTGTATCAGGCCGGGATATTCATGTTTTTTCCTCGCTTGGTAAAAGGATCAGGCAGGAGTTTAACAGATTTAAAGGGCATGTTTTTATTTTTTCCACAGGAATAGCTGTAAGGCTGATCTGTCCCATGCTGAAATCCAAACTTACAGATCCTGCTGTCGTGGTCATGGATGACAATGGTCAGTATGTCATAAGCCTTGTGTCAGGGCATATCGGCGGAGCCAATGAACTTGCCGTGCAGACGGCAGGTGCTGTTGATGCAGTGCCTGTCATCACAACGGCGACTGATGTCAATAATCTTCCTGCCATTGACATGATTGCAAAAAAGAACAGCCTTTATATTCAGACCCCTTATAACATTAAAAATATCAATATGGCTTTTCTTCAGAAAAAGCCTGTTTTTTTATATGATCCCTTTGATATTGTAAAAAATGAAATTTCTGATTCCATGTGGGTTCAGGGCACGCAGGACTGCACAGAAACGCCTGCTGTTTTCTGTTCCCATGAAATATGTGAAGTTCCACGTGAAACAATGATCCTGCGCCCCCCTGTTCTGACTGTGGGCATAGGATGCAACAGAAATACCCCTGCCCATGAAATTGAAAATTTTCTTTTAAAAATATTTGAGGAACAGGGCTGGTCAGTAAAAAGTATTTACAGGTTTGCAAGTTCAGATATCAAACAGGATGAACAGGGGCTGATTGCTTTTTCTGAAGATATGAAAATAAAGGTGGACTTTTTTACAAGGGAACAATTAAATTCTGTGGAGACAATTGAAAATCCATCGGAAATTGTTGAAAAACATTTAGGAGTTAAAAGCGTATGCGAAGCAGCAGCAATTCTGTCCGGAAACAAGGGAAAACTGATAATGGCCAAGAGAAAAACCCCAAACGTGACCCTGGCAGTGGCAATGAGAAGAGAATTCTCTATATAGTCGGTACGGGGCCGGGGGATATCGCATATATGTCTGTTAAGGCTGTTGAGGTCTTGAAAACTGTGGATTATGTGGCAGGATATACAACATATATAGATTTGATCAGCGAACTTGTCAAAGATGCCAGGATTATTTCAACCGGAATGAAAAAAGAGGTGGACAGGGTTGACAAGGCCATTGAAACAGCCATGTCAGGCAGATCCTGTGCCCTTGTTTCAGGGGGAGATCCAGGTATCTATGCCATGGCAGGCCTTGTATTTGAGATATGCAGACAAAGGGGGATACAGCTTGCACGCATGGATGAAAAAGAGGGCAGGCCCGATGAAGACCCGGTTCTGCACCTTGAAATAATTCCCGGAATACCAGCTCTTGCTGCAGGCGCTGCCCTTGCAGGCGCTCCCTTGACCCATGATTTTGCCGCAGTCTCCTTAAGCGATCTTCTGACTCCATGGGAAAAAATTGAAAAAAGGCTGACCTGTGCTGCCATGGCTGATTTTGTTATTGTTCTTTATAATCCTAAAAGCAAAAAACGCAACTGGCAGCTTGGCAGGGCAGCAGAGCTTATGATGGAGCACAGAGACGGGAAAACCCCAGTTGCCGTGGTTACAGGGGCAATGCGTGACAATCAGCAGATATATTTTACCACCCTGGATCAACTGGACAAGGCTGAAGTGGGCATGCAGACAGTGATATTTGTCGGATCCAGTGCATCAGAACGATATCTTGATTTTTTATTTACTCCAAGGGGATATGGTTTGAAATATTCCATATGAAACACATAAGGAGGCTTTTCCATGAAAGGCTATATTCAGGTTTATACCGGAAACGGCAAAGGCAAGACAACGGCAAGCCTTGGCCTTGCCATACGGGCTGCCGGCGCCGGTCTCAGCGTATATATTGTACAGTTTCTCAAAAAGGGTGATTATTCTGAAATCAAGGCATTATCAAAGTTTGACAATATTACAGTGGAACAATACGGCCTTGGAAAATTTGTAAAAGGAGCCCCGTCACCCGAAGACATGGAAGCAGGAGCTGCGGGGTATCAGAAACTTTGTGAAATCCTTGAGAACAACAGGCACGATCTTGTAATTGCCGAGGAGGCAAATGTTGCTGTGATGTGCGGGCTTTTTTCAGAGCAGGACCTTCTTGCCCTGATGGATTTGAAGCCTGACAATGTCGAGCTTGTCATTACAGGCCGGGGCGCAACTCCCGGAGTAATTGAAAGGGCTGATCTTGTTACTGAAATGAAGGAAATCAGGCATTATTATCATAAGGGTGTAATGGCCAGGGTCGGAATAGAAAAATGATGAAAAAAAATATTGCTGTTCTCGGCACAGGGTCGGACGTGGGCAAAAGCATTGTTGCAGCAGCCCTGTGCAGGGTGCTTGCACAAAAAGGCGTAAAGGTGGCTCCTTTCAAGGCCCAGAACATGTCCAACAATTCAGGTATTACTCCGGAAGGTCTTGAAATGGGGCGGGCCCAGATTGTCCAGGCTGAAGCGGCAGGAATCGTGCCCCATGCTGACATGAATCCGGTTCTTTTGAAACCGACCGGAGACAGACAGTCCCAGGTGGTTTTAAACGGAGTGGTCCATGGTGATCACACGGCAGCAGATTACCACAGAAACAGGGATTTTTATTTTCAAAAAGCCTGTGAAGCCTTTGACCGCCTTGAACACAGGTTTCAGCGCATTATCCTGGAAGGCGCAGGCTCGTGTGCTGAAGTCAATCTGATGTCCAGTGATATTGTCAATTTTCCCATGGCCAGGTATGCTGACGCTGATGTGATCCTTGTTGCCGACATTCACAGAGGAGGTGTTTTTGCCCAGGTTGTGGGTACTCTGGAATGCCTGGACAGGGAATACAGAGACATGATCAAGGGCATCATAATCAATCGCTTCAGAGGGGATATATCCCTTTTCAGGGACGGAGTCAGATGGATTGAAGAGCGCACAGGAAAAAAAGTTCTGGGTGTTCTGCCATGGTATTCAGATTTCAGAATTGATGCAGAAGACTCGGTTGAAATTGAAAAAGTAAATAATTTCAACGAATTACATCCTGAAAAACCCTGTATTGGAATAATACGCCTGCCCCATATTGCAAATTTCACAGATTTTCACAGCCTTTCAAAAATAAAACAGATCCAGACAATTTTTTTTGATGACCCTGAAAGATTGTCAAAATTCAGTGCAGTGATAATTCCAGGCTCAAAAAATACACGCTCCGACCTTTTATGGATCATGAAAAATTTCAGGCAGGCTCTTGAAGCATATCACAGAAAAGGCGGTCATATTTTTGGAATCTGTGGAGGATACCAGATGCTGGGTCAATGGGTTGAAGACCCAGACGGGCTTGAGGGAAAACCCGGCAGAACACAGGCCCTGGGGCTGCTGCCTGTTCATACTGTTTTACAGGCCCCAAAGACAACAACTCTGAGTAATTTTGCATGGGAAGGCATTCAGGGCCATGGATATGAGATCCATATGGGCAGGACTGTTCTGCATGGAGGCGCTCCGCTTCTTGATATAATATCCAGAAACAATATTGACTGTGCTGACATGGACGGCTGTGTCACAGAGGACAGAAGAATTGCAGGCACGTATATCCATGGCTTTTTTGATACAGGTGAAATTGCAGAAAAATGGCTGAACAATATCTGCCCTGATATTGTTCATGATCCTGATGATTTTTTTTCCCAAAGGGAAAAGGATTACGAACTTTTAGGGCAGCATTTTGAAACCCATATTGATTTAACCCGGATTCTTTAGTATTGTTTTTACTGATTCATAATTTGAAGGTCATAGTCTGGTTTTAACTTGTAACCTAATTGAAAGCACCTTTCTTGGAACAGGCAGATCAGAGCATTTCATTGCCTGCGCTGGCCCTGAAATACGGGACTATCAGCCGGGAACAATACAGGCAGATCATGAAGCTTGCCCTGCTGAAACGCAATCAGGGCCATGATCCTGATTTCGGACAGCTTCTTTTGACC